>JBFFRY010000014.1:0-61850 GCA_041572755.1 Acidimicrobiia bacterium
GACCTCCCACACGAAGACCACGTCGGTCGACAGCACCGGCACCCCGTCGTCGGTCGCCGTCACCGTCACCGGGTACAGCCCGGCCGCGGCGTAGGTGATCGTCCCCGAGATCACCCCCGCGTCCGGATCGATGGAAAGGCCGGCGGGGAGACCGGCCGCACTCCACGTGATTGCATCCCCATCGGGGTCCGACCCGTTCACGGCGAATGCCACCGGACTGCCCTCGTCGTTCGTCCGATCACCCGGGCTGGTGACGTTGGGGGGCCGATTGGTGTCGGTGATGGTCCATGTCACCAATGCCGCCCCTTCGGCCGACGGCACCCCGTCGTCTATGGCCCGGATCACCGACGAATAGGGTGATCCCGCCGCGGCCCCGAAGCCGACCGTCCCCGAGATCAACCCTGAGACCGCATCGATCGAGAGGCCCGGCGGCAGGCCGGTCGCCGACCAGGTGAAGTCGTCGCCGTCGGGGTCGATGGCCGTAACCAGCAGCGACACCGCGACCCCTTCGGCGTTCGTCTGATCCCCGGGATCGTCGACATTGGGCCCGCGGTTGACGTTGAACACCGTCCAGGTGAAGGTGTCGACGGCCTGATTGCCCGCCGGGTCGGTGGCTCGCAGCGTCACGGCGTGAGGCGACCCCGCATCCGCGGTGTAGGCGATGGTGCCCGACACCAGACCGGTCGCCGGATCGATCGAGAGCCCCGCGGGGAGCCCGATGGCCGAGTAGACGAGAGCATCGCCGTTGGGGTCGGTCGCCGGCGACGACAGCGAAACCACGGTCGTCTCCGAATCGGTGCGGTCCCCGAGGTCCTGATTGAAGGCAGGGGGTCGTTCGACCTCGTCGGTCACCGTCGCCAGATAGGCCGGCGGTCCGGCATCGCTGGTCACGGTGACCTCATTGACGATCTGATCGAACGCCACCGGGGCGTCGACGGTGACCCGGAAGCGGACCCACAGCGTCTCGTCGGGATCCAGTTCGAGACCGGCGGCCATGGCGGGGGGCGAGCCCCCGGCGCGGGTCACCGTGCCGTCGGCAACGACGGCAAGGTCATCGATGTGGAGATAGCTGTTGCGCCACGTCCCGACCATGGCGAACCTGATCCCGGTGTCGGGCCCGATGAAGGCCCCTATGTCCATTGAGTACGGCACAGGGGCTGGATCGCTCGCATCGACGGTGATCGTCTGCAGGGTCGTCCATCCGAGACCGTTGCCCCTCGCCTGAACCAGGATGTCGCCCCCCACCGACCCCCCGGTCACCCTCTTCCCCATGAATTCGAGGGTGGCCGTCGATCGGCCGCTCAGGTCCACGTCCCGCCAGATGCTGTTGCCGGTGAAGTCCATCGCGGTGTCGCCGTTGCCGAGCCTCAAGCAAGGGCCGGCGACGCAATCGATCGAAGTGGCGATCTGATCCTCACCCTCGGTCGGGAGCCCACCGTCATGTTCGGTCCAGGGGCCTGCCCAGGGCAGCGCCCCGTTGCTGCCGTCGTAGGCAACGGCGTCGAAACGATCCCGGGCCACCGCCGGCAACTCGAGGACCGTGCTTCCCACCGAGTAGACGGTGCCGGGTGGGGTGTCGTCGGTGATGGTGATCCCGGTCTGGGTAACCACACCGGGGTTGGTGACGGTGATGGTGTACTCGATCACCTGACCGGGGTCGACCCGGCCTCCGCCATCGGATGTCTTGGCCACACCGAGGGGGACGCTCACGTCGGTGATGGTCCAGGAGAACGTGTCTGTGTCGAACAGCCCCCCCGGATCCTCCACCCGCACCTGGACGGCGTAGGGAGAGCCGGCGGCGGCCGTGTAGCCGATGACTCCGGTGACCCGCCCGGTGCCTCCATCGATACCGATGCCTGGGGGCAGACCGGTGGCCGAATAGGTGAGCGAATCCCCATCGGGATCGGTCGCCCCTGCATCGATCGAGACCGCGGCGCCTTCGGCATCGGCGCGGTCACCGAGATCCTGGTCGAAGGCGGGAACCTGCCCGGTATCGGTCACCGTCCAGGCGAAGGTATCAGAGTCGAAGAGGCCGCCGGGATCGGTGACCCGGAGCGTCACCGCGTGCGGCGAGCCGGTCGCTGCGCTGAAGTCGATCGTGCCGAAGAGGAGGCCCGTCGACGGATCGATCGATACACCGGGGGGCAGTCCGGTCGCCGAGTAGGTAAGAGGGTCGCCGTCGAGATCGGTGGCGGGCGCCGGAAGCGAGACCGTATCGCCCTCGGCGGCGATCCGATCTCCGTGATCCTGGTCGAAGACAGGCCCCCGATTACCGGGCCGGATCGTTATCGCATCGATCCGTTCCTTATCGTCGGAGAGCCCGACATCGGCTCCCTGGAAGACCAGGGCTGCGCCGACGATGGCGGGATCGACACCGAGCGAGGTCCGGGTGACGTCGAACTTGAAGATCTCCCGCTTGGCGACGCTGAGGCCGTCCGGCCCGACCGCATCGCCGTTCTCCATGGAGAGCAACACCGACCCCGCGGTGAGAACTCCGCCGAGGTCCTCGACGACCAGGTGCACGCCCCACAGCTTCGAATCCACCCCCGTCTCGTCCTCGTCGAGGAGAACAGCGGAGGTGCCGCTCGTGGTGCCGGGCCCCGCGGTCAGCGGTACGAAGAGCCAGACATCCTGTTCCTCGGCGCCGCCGGAACGGGTCACCAGGAACGATCCCGCGGTCAAGGTGGCCTCCCCCACCGCTGTGTCCTCCTCAACGAGGCTGAGGCCGCGGATCTCGTTGCCCATCGGATTGTCGAGGACCAACTCCACGGTCCCCGACGAGTAGTCACCCGGTGCCGAGGGCCGGAACCGCAGCACGTCGTTCTTGTCGATGGTCGTCCCGCTCGGGAGAGTGACGCCCCCGTTGTTGACGAACAGGAGGTCGCCGGCCTGCACCGTCACCGAGGGACCGGAACCGATGGTGACGGTGCGAGTCACCAGATGCAGTGCCTGCACGTCGTTGAACCCGGAAGCGGAAAGCGATCCGAGGATTGAGAAGGTGCCGGTGGTGCCGGTCGGCTCCAGGTCGAACGTCGGCCCGCCAAACGACAGCACGTCGGATTGCAGCCAGTCTGTGAGCCCCGGGGCCCCGCTCCCAGTGACGTTGTCACGAGTGCTCAAGAGGAGACCGGTCGCCGGCGACACCGTCCACGAGAACGAGTCGGAATCGCTGAAGCCCGTCGAATCCTCAACGCGTATCGTGACCGACCAGGATGATCCGAAGCCGACACCGTGCGGGATGGTCCCCGTGATGACTCCGGTGGCCGGGTCGATCGCCAGACCATGGGGGAGACCGCTGGCCGAGTACGTGAGCGGGTCACCGTCCGGATCGGTGGCGGAGGCGGCGAGCGCAACGGCTGCTCCTTCTTGGTCCAGGCGATCCATCAGATCCTGATCGAAGAGCGGGGCATCGTTGGGGCTGCGATCCCACAGGAACACAAACGGCTGATTCTTGACTTCCTTGGTGTCTGACCCGAGCTGGGTCGGAGTACCGAAGCCCCCGCCGCCCCACAGCGCCGCCGAGAGTTCGCTGTTGGAATCCTGGACCGTGAGCATGATCTGATCGGTGCCCGCCTGGGAATCGAGGACCATCGAGTTGGGCGGGTTGCCGACGTCCGGGCCCGCTCCCTCGGCCGACCAGGCGCCGTTCCAGGTCTTGTAGCGAATCGCGCTCACGCCCGCCGCCCAGGTGGCGAGGAGGTCTCCCGACGCCGACTCGAATGCGACCGCCACCCCCGGGAAGACGTCGACCGGGCTGCTGGGGGCGGCCACTTCCTGGGCGGACCAGGTGGATCCGGTCCACACCGCCAGCCAGATGGCATCGGAACCGAAGGTACTCACCCCGATGGCGATGCGGTCACTGGTGGGGTCGGCGGCGATCGCCGTCCACCGCACCGCGTCGGCGATGCCCCCGGGTGGTGCCACCGTCCCCGGCCCCAACCACGCCGATCCGCTCCAGATCATGTAATTGGCGCTCGCCGAATTGGTTCCGTAGACCACCAACGCATCACCGCTCTGCTGCTCGTAGGCGACATTGACGTCGGTGAGATCACCCCAACCACCGCCGCTCAGGTCGACGCCGTTGCCCCACGACGACCCGTCCCAGACGACGGCGTAGTCGTGGCTGGCCGACGTCGACACGACCAGCACCATCTCGTCGCTGTTGGGATCCGCGGCCAACTGCATCTGTTGTGGTTCACCGCTCACCGGCGTGGACACCGTGTCCACCGGATCCCAGTCGACACCGTTCCAAACCGAGTAGGAGATCGCCGTGGAACCCGCCGAGCCGTTGTTCCACACCACGAGGGCGTCGCCGCTCTGCGATTCGTAAGCGACATCGAACCCCCACCAGAACGTCTCGGTCACCGTGTCGGCGCGATGGAACGGGACCTGGCTCCAGGTTCCGCCACTCCAGATCTGGCCGGCGATGCCGCCGTCGTCGCGAACTCCGATCACGATGGCCTCGTCTCGCGTCGACGACGCGGCCCCCTGCATGATCCGCAGCTTCCCCATGTCCGCCGAGTCGACCGCTCCCCCGAAGGTCCCGGCGCTCCAGGGTGCGTAGGCCGGCCTGTTGTTGTCACCGTTGCGCCACATCGCCACGCCGGCCGCACCCTGAGGCAGCGCCTCCGAGGAACGGGTGAGCACCGGCGCCAGACTGGCCGCCACCACGGCGGCGGCGGCGAGCGCTAGGCCGATCCGGCGCATCCGGAGCAAAGTGGCGCGGACTCGAGCGGCTCGCCCACCGGGACGGTCTCGGGAGCGGATTCTCACAGCGGTTCTATCGGCCACTCTTCGTAGTGATATGAGGGATCATTTGGGGTGGGTGCAGTGACTAGTCCCACCGTTGGCCTCAACGCTCGGGGACGACGAGGCGCCTCAGCGCGGCGGGAGCCACCGCCGCAGGGACCGCCCGGGCCCCGCTCTCCCCGCCGACACCCTCCAGCGACCGTCGCTTCCGATACAGCTCCGGCTCGGTGAAGCGGCCCCTGGTGCCCTTCTCCGCAGAGAGTGGGATCCGCACCACGAACTTGGTCCACCCCTTGCGGCGCTCGTACCACACTGCGCCGCCCATGCCTTCCGCCAGCGCCCTCACGATCGACAGACCGAGACCGACGCTGCCCAGCACCAGGGGCATGTCGCCCTGGTGGAGGAAGCGCTCGAAGAGGCGGGAGCCGAGCTCCTCGGGGATTCCCTCCCCGTTGTCGGCCACGATCACCTCGTACCAGCCGCTGACCACACGCCCGATCACCCGGATGTCCTCCCCCCCGTACTTGCGGGCGTTGGAGAGCAGGTTCCTGAGCACCTGCCGGATCCGCAGTCGATCAGAACGGATAGCAGCCGGGTGCACATCGATGCTGATCTGGGCACCCGCCTTCGCCATCGGTTCGACGACCTCATGGACCTCTTCGAGGACCGCCAACGTCTCAAACTGGTAGTGGAGTGCACCGGCATCGAGACGAGCCGTGGTGAGCAGGTCGTCGACCATGCGGGAGAGATCATGGGTCTCGCTGATGATCATGCCCACCATCTCCTGGGCCGCCGGATTCTGGACGACGACCGGATCCTCCTCCAAGAGGTGGGCGAGGCCGAAGATCGAAGTGAGCGGCGTCCGCAGCTCGTGGGAAGCATTGGCCACGAACTCATCGCGAGCCTGACCCAGGTCCTGCTCGGCCTGCAGGCGAACCTCGAGCTCGGATTGCCGCTGTTGGCGCTTCGACAGCTCTCGGTACACCACGATGACGGCGGTCGGCACCAGGAACGCCACCAGGAACCGGACGATGTCACCGACACGGCCCATCAAGTTGTTGGCCGCCGCCACCTGGGTGGCCTGGAAGTCCCGCTCGACCACCACAGCAGCGATGAGGGCCCTGAAATCCGGATCGAGCGTCTGAGCTGCATCGCGGGCCGCCTCGGTCTCACCCTCCTCGAGGTGCCCAAGGATCGCGACCACCGTGCCCAGGAACTGGGCCCCGGACGACTCGATCTCGGCGGCCAGCCCCCCGGTCAGCTCATCGAGATCCTCGAGACCGGACTCGAGGTCGCCCAGCGCCAGCCGCACGTCATCTGCCGCCAGATCGATGGCGGCCCCCGCATCGAAGTTGAACTCGCTCTCCAAGAGCAAGAAATGGGTGGCCAACCCGGCCTGGGCCCGGGCCACCGTGGCGGCCCGCAAGACCTCGTCGGCGTTGTGGAGGGCGTCGGCGTGCTCGGCCACTCGCCGCGTCCCGTAGGCGATCGAGAACACCAGGGCGAAGACGAGGATGAGCCCGATGCCCACCCCGAGCGCCAGCGCCGCCATCCGGGTACGACGGCGGGTGGGGCGACCGGCGCGGCGTCGCTTGCGTGAAGAACGCATCACCGATCTATCGACATCCACCCGGAGTCGATTGACCGCTTCCTAGAGCCGGCTCACCTCGAAACGCGTGAAGGCTCCCACCTGGGCGAGCGTGATCGGCGACTCGCCCACCACATAGCGGACCGACCCACCATCGCTTCTGGCCGCTTCGGCGGCCGCGTCGATGAGGTCGGGAGCCGAGCGCAGCGCCGAGCCACAAGCCGGGCAGGCCCGTCCGTCTCGCATCAACCAGCCGCACTCGGTGCACACCACCCCCGGCACCGTCTCCATGGCATTCACCACCAAGCGGTCGACGGCCCGCTGGTTGACGGCATCGAGCACCCGATCGAGTCCCAGAACCGCCCGGGCGCCGGATCCGGCGGCGTCCATCAGTTCGGTGACCATACCCCGGTCGACCCGCCGGTCGTGGGCCGCGGCGACATCACGGCAGCGGTCCCTCACATCCATGGGAGTCGCCGTACGCGGATCGATCGCAAAGACCCCCGCCACCGGCACATCGGACGGCACCTCATCGAGGAACGCCGACGAGTTCCTGGGAGTACCTCCGACCATGAGCAGATCGAACTCCCCGGCTCGGGCGAGTGTCGCCACTCGGCCCGCAGCCGCCTTGAACAGCCTCCGGGCAATCGTTCCCGCCCTCCCCCGAACCCGCTGCTCGGCGTAACCGGAGAAGCCGCCGTAGTTGTCCTTGCGAACCTCCTCCTCGCCGAGCACCTCCCAGGCTTCGAGTTGCCCCATCCAGAACCGGTAGATCGAAGCGGTGCGACGATCGATCACCACCGCACAGAAACGGTGGAGGTGCCCCAGCACCGCCTCCAGAGGACCCAGGTATGGGGAGGCATCGACGACGGCGCGGTCCCGCACCGGGATCGGGATCACCAGCCGCTCGTCGAGGCCCATCGCCCGGCACAGGAACACCCCCAGGCCGTGACCGGCCTGGGGATCGCCGCCGAGACCCAGGACCGTGTCGACATCGGCGGCCAGACTCCGCCCGGCGGTGCCTCCCATCCTCTCCGCCATCTCCCGAGCCGGCCTGACCAAAGCCTTGAGGCGGGCCGGAGCGGGGCGGAACGCACCCAGATCCGGATCGAGGCCCAGATAGACGGAAAGCACCGGGGCGTCCCCGGTGCCGGTGTTGCGCAGCCGTTCGACATCCGCTCGGTCGAACACGAGACCTCCCCTCTCGAGCCCTCAACCCGAGGCTACGCGCAATCCCGGCCGGGAGTCGCCGTCCCCATCCGCGAGAGCCGTTCTCCCCGTGCAGGCGGCCTCCGATCCTGGCAGTCTGAGGAAGCACAAGGAGGGACCACTTGATCGTCGGCGTACCCACGGAGATCAAACCGGACGAGTACCGAGTCGCCATGACCCCGGTCGGCGTCCGAGAGCTGACGGCTCACGGTCACCGGGTGGTGATCCAAAGGGGTGCCGGGGAAGGATCCTCGATACCCGACGACGACTTCGCCTCCGTCGGCGCCGAGGTGGTGCCATCGGCCGACGCTGTTTTCGAGACCGCGCAACTGATCGTCAAGGTCAAGGAGCCTCAAGCAAGCGAGATCGCCATGCTCGGCCCCGACCAAGTGCTGTTCACCTACCTGCACCTGGCCGCCTACCCGGAGGAAGCCGAGGGTCTCGTCAGCTGCGGGACGACCGCCATCGCATACGAGACCGTGCAGTTGCCCTCCGGAGCCCTCCCCTTGCTGGCACCGATGAGCGAAATCGCCGGCCGCATGGCCACCCAGGCCGGCGCTCACCACCTGGAGCGCCCCCATGGCGGACGCGGCGTGCTGATCGGCGGGGTCCCCGGCGTCCACCCGGCCAACGTCGTTGTCATCGGCGCCGGCATGGCGGGCACCAATGCCGCCATGGTCGCCGCCGGCATGGGGGCCCACGTCACGATCCTCGATCTCAACGTCGATCGCCTCCGGCACCTCGACGAGTTGTCCTGGGGGGCGATCATCACGGTCCGGTCCTCGATCCAGGCGATCGAAGAAGCGGTGGTCGACGCAGACCTCGTGGTCGGGGCCGTGCTCGTTCCGGGAGCCCGGGCTCCGGTCGTTGTGCCCGAGGAACTGGTGGTGGCGATGAATCCCGGCAGCGTCGTCGTCGACATCTCGATCGATCAAGGTGGCTGCATCGCCTCCGCTCGCGAGACGACCCACCACGATCCGATCTACGAAGAACATGGCGTGGTCCACTACGCGGTGGGCAACATCCCCGGGGCCGTGCCCCGCACCGCCACCTACGCCCTCACCAACGCCACCCTCCCCTACCCGGTGGCGTTGGCGGGCGGAGTTCCGGCCGCCCTCCAGCGGTACCCCGAACTCGTCGACGGATTCAACGTGGTGAACGGTGCGGTCACCAATAAGGCAGTTGCCGAGTCGCTGGGCATGGAATTCGCCGAGCCCCTCGGCGCCCTCGGCGTCTAGTCGAGGGCCCCCGTCAGCTCGGTGACCAACGCCTCCTGGAGGTAGCCGAGGAGACGCAGCATGCTCTGCTCCAAGGACTCGTCGGCTCGGGCCTCCCAGCCGTCCTCCTCGAGGCCGAGCCGAGCCGCCAGTCCGAGCCGAGCCTCGCCGAGGAGCCTCATCCACGCCTCCGCCTCCGGCAGCGTCAGAACCTCCCGATCCAGCGACTCCCTGAAGAGGCGCCGGTCTGTGCGCCGGGCATCGTCGAGCATTGCGCCGGTGAGTTCGTGGTAGCGGCGCTCGGCGCCCGGGTCGTGGCGATGGACGGTGGACCGCTCGGTGGCCCAGGACGGACCCCCGTCGTCGAGGCGCATTCCCTCGGTCAGCTCGGGGATGGCCCCGAGGAGATCCCGCTCTACCTCGGCGAGCCGGACCTCCACCATTCCGCCCCGGAACCGGAAAGGGTCTCTCACGACCGCTCCAGCGTCGCCCACAACCCGAAGTGATGAAGCCGGTAGCAATCGAGTTCCGACTTCTCCAGTGAGCCCGACGACACCACAGCACGCCCCTCGTGGTGCACGGCCAGCATGAGACGGGTGGCCTCTTCCGTCGAGTACCCGAACAGCCGGCGAAAGACGTACACCACGTAGCTCATGAGGTTGACCGGATCGTTCCAGACGATCACCTGCCACGGCCGCTCGATGTCGGGAGCGTCTTCGACCTCCGGCTGATCGACGCGGTCGGGGGCCACCGGCCGGTTCACGAGCGCCGCGATCGGAGTGCGGCGCGCATCCGCTGGGCGTTGAGCCACTCCTCGAAGTCGACCCGTGCCACGCGCCACTCCCGCCCCATCTTCACCCCGGGGAGCTCGCCGGATCTCAGCACTCGGGTGACCACGAACGTCGACACGCCCATGTAGCCGCAGATGTCGCCGACGGAGAGCCAGTCCTTGTCGATGTCCACGCGGATTCGCTCCACCCTCACACCCTATGGCGGGTCCGGGATGGGAGCAAGGGCGGTGAGCGTACACTGGCGGCCGATGGCGGGACCCAACAAGAAGAAACGGCGCCGCAGCCGACATCGCGGCGACCCCCAGCGAGCGGCGATAGCGGCCCAACGCGAGGAAGCCCGGCGGCGGGCCCGCGAGGAACGACGGCTGACGGCGATCGCTGCAGAGAAACGTGAGAAGCGACTCAAGGCCGCCCGGCGCGTGGTGACCTGGACCGTCGGTGGCGTTGCGCTGATCGCACTCGCCCTCTTCCTGTTCCGCCCGGCACCCGAGGTCGATGGTGTCTCGACCCCCGAGGAACTGGAGGCCACCGCCCTCGCCGTCGGGGAGAGCTTCGACTACGGAACTCCGACACCAACCTCCGGCCCCTATCTGGAGGGCGATCCCACGTGTGGTGTGTTCGCCGGGGAGATGAGGCCTGAGGATGCGGTCACCGCACTGCACTACGGAGCGGTGGTCGTTTGGCACGACCCCGAGCTCGGAGAGGCCGACGTCGCGGCCTTGGCGGCGCTGGCCACCGACGCCGAGACCCACGTCGTTGTGAGCCCGAACGCATCGCTCGACTCCCCGATCGTGGCCACCGCCTGGAATCGACTCCTGTCCTACGAGGGCGCCGCCGACGTGGCAGATTTCATCGACACGTATCGGAAGAGGGGGCCCGACTCCGCCGACTGCCCGGTTTCGTGAGGGCGGCCGCGATCGGATCGACCGCCAAGACTCGCAGGGAGAGCGCCACCAGGGGCCCGATCCCAAACGCGAAGAAGATGGTCCCCACCCCCACCGTTCCGCCCAGGAGCCACCCGCCGGTGAGCACCGTCACCTCGATGCCGGTGCGCCCCCAGGCGATCGGGAGGCCCCGCTCGGCGAGACCGGTCATCAGCCCGTCCCGCGGCCCCGGTCCCAGCCCGGTACCCAGATAGAAGCCGGTTCCCACCCCCACCAGGACGATCCCCCCGATCATCGCCGGCCACCGCACCGCCAAGGCATCCATTTCGGGAAGCAGCCACAGGGTCAGATCGACGCAGAGCCCCACCACCGTGACGTTGAAGACCGTGCCGATACCGAACCGCTGACCCAACGGGATCCACAGCCCCAGCACGACGAGCCCAACGCCGATGTCGACGGTGCCGATCGGGATCCCGCTATGGAGTGAGATCCCCTCGTTGAGCACCATCCAGGGACCCAGACCGAGCCGGGCGGCGACCATCAGGGCCAGGCCCACACCGAAGAGCGCCAGGCCGAGGAGCAATCGGGGGAGCCGTCGAAGCAGGACCCGACGCGGCGGGAGGGGGAGCATCGCCCGTCAGGCTACAGCGACGGTGCCACCACATCGGGGGTAGCCGCCGCAGACGCGGCCACCAGCAACAGCCGGAAACGGAGGCGTTGCTCTCCGGGACCCGATGCGGCCAGCGCCGCCTCGAGTGTGCGCCGCACCGCGGGAACCACCGAGTCCGCAGGCCACGGTGCGTCGCTGGCCCTCAGGGCGAGGGCGGCGGCCTCCGTTGGCGCTCCACCAGAGAAGACGGCGGCAAGCGCCCCCAGCACGTATGACTGAACCCGTTGCATCCGAACATCGAATACCGGAGCGGTCCCCATCCCGAGCTCCCTCGCCTCCAGACCCTCGAGGAGGCGCATGAGGTTGCCGCCGAAGACGTCGGCGAGGGCAGATTCGTCGAGTCCCGCCTGGAGCGCCGCCCGCACCGTCCGCGTCCCAGAGATCACCGGATTGCCGTAGGGCGTGTCGCTGGCGTAGAGGATTCGGCCGGTGTCGACCCAGGAGAACAACGCAGCGAGATCGGAGGGATTCCACCACGCCGTGTCGTAGTAGATGCCGGGATGGGCCAGACCGGCGAGCACATCGAGGTCGCTGATGGCGCAGTGGGCGAGGATGACTCGCAGCCCCGGAGCGGCCCCCAACAAGTCGATCAGTTCTGGCCCCAGTGCCGGCATCCCCCGGCCGGCATGGATCAAGAGCGGGGCTCGGTGCTCGACGGCCAGAGCGGCAAGCGGACGCAGGGCCGGGTGGCTCAGCTTGAAGGACTCCCCCCTCGGATGCAGCTTGATGCCGCGATGACCGGCCGCCAGGCTGCGGGCGGCCTCGTCGACCGCTGCGGATCGATTGGGGTCGACCCTGAGGAACGGAATGAGCCGATCCCCGCTGGCGACGGCTTCGGTGAGGATCCGGTCGTTGGCGGCCGCGTAGCCGTTGCGATCGAGGCTGGAGCACACCACGGCTCCGGCATGGCCTGCCTCGTCGAGGGCGGCGGTCAACTCGGACGAGGTGTTGGTGTACCCGTCCGGATCACGGTCTCCGATATGAGTGTGGGCATCCCACACCTGCGGCGGGAGACGGGACGCAGTGACCTCGTGCCATGCGGCAATGACCCGGTGCATGGCGGGCGAGAATACTCGGAGAGCCACCGGGGAAAGCCCTCAGGTCATCAGTGACTAGTGCCGATGCACTAGTCACTGATGAATGACACGCATGCAAGTTGCCCCTCGGATCGGCCGCTGGTGAGGCTGGCGTTGCCACAGCGCTGGCCCTGGGCGCCGGCGGCCCTCGGAATCCTGACGGTCACCGGAATCGCAGTCGTCGATTGGGCGACCGGTCCCACGCTGTCGGTCTCACTCCTCTACGCCCTGGCTGTGATCGCCGTCACATGGTGCGGCCCGCTCCGCTACGGGGTCCTGGTTGCCGCCCTCGCCTCGGCCGAGAGCATCGGCGCCCACGTGATGGGCACCGACCCCTCCGACACCCTCCCGGTCGCCGTGTGGAACGCCGGAGCCCGCCTCGTCGTCCTGATGATCATCGTCGGCCTCCTCGGCGGCCTGCGCCGGGCCCTGGTGCTCCAGCGGTATCACGCCACCACCGATCCGCTGACCGGTGCCCTGAACCGCCGGGCCTTCCAGTTGACGGCTGATCGCGAGTGCCTGCGGGCCCACCGGGAGGGCACGGCCATCAGCGTCGCCTACCTCGACCTGGATGACTTCAAGAGCGTCAACGATCGGTTCGGACACCGGGTGGGTGACGAACTCCTCCAGAGCTTTGCGGCCCGGGTGCAGGAATCGATCCGGGGCACCGACGTCTTCTGCCGCATCGGCGGCGACGAGTTCGTCCTGCTCTTCCCCGACACCGACGCCCGGGAAGCGGTGGCAGTCACCCGACGCGTCAGGGCCACCCTCGCCGAGCAGCCGCTCGACCCGGCGGTGACCGCCTCCGCCGGCATCGCCACGTTCCGCGCCGCGCCGACCACCGCCGACGAGCTGGTGGATGCCGCCGACGAACTCATGTATCGAGCCAAGATGCTGGGGCGCGACACGATCGTCGGCGCGGTCGTCGCCGGCCCCTGGCCCGCGTGGCACCCCCGCAACGCCCGGGTGGCGCCACCCGACGTCGGCGAACTGGTGGGTGCCGCCGCCGACTAGACGGCCGGTTCGAATGCCGGGCTGTTGATCGTGATCGATCCGTCCCCGACCAGCACCTTGTAGCTGTCCGCATCCGGGAACCCGAAGGCCTTGGCCAGCCCATCGTGAACCGTCAGCATGGCGGCCTGGTTGCCGGCGTTCACCGCCTCCGAGTAGGGATGCCCGTCGCGCCACCGATCCAGTTGGGTGGGGTAATCGAAGGTGCCGTTGGTGTTGACCTTGCGGGCTCCGCTCGCCGCTGCGAACCCGGCTTCGACGAAGCCCCCGGCGTGTTCGGCGCCGTAGCAGCAGGTGGAGTAGAGGAGCCGCAGGCGCTCTCCGGCACCGAGGGAACCCAGATCGGCACCGACCCCGGCGACCTCTGCCCATCCATCGGCGAATTTGAGGGCATCGGGCCTTCCATGCACGTTGAGTATCACATCCAGCGCCAGCGTGTCTCTGTGACGAGCGAGGGCCCGGATCCGGGTCACAAAGGCCAGCCTGGTGACCTGGCCCCCCTTCAAGGTGGAGATTCGGCGATAGTGCGGTTTCATCATCGTGGTACCGAGACGGACCGCGTTGTCGTCCAGCCACCGGTACAGCCACTGCCACTTGCCGACGTTGTGGCTCACGTTGCTCACGATCAGGAGCACCCGGTCGCCTCGTTCCACCCGCATGAGGCGGCCCAGCGTAACCTCAGCCCATGGCCGCGCCGGACAGTGCAACCTCACCGGCGGTGGCGTGGGCGGCCATCGCCTACGGCTTCGCCGCAGCGTTCTGGGTGACTGCCGCCTCGATCGTCATCGCCGTCGGCGAAGCGGACGACTTCGACGACGGTGCGGGATGGTTCTTCTTCAGCCTCCTCTGGGTCGGGATCGCTGCCGTAGCGGCATCGATTCCAGCCATTCCGCTCCTGATCGCCGAGATCGTCCTGTGGCGTCTCGTGGTGAGGCGCTTCCCGTCCCTCGAGGCAGATGGGTGGGGGGTGGCACGCTCCGCCGCGGTGCTGGCGTTGCCGTGGGCGGTGCTCAACGCCGTCGACGCACCCGGAGCAGCGCTGATCACCTATGGTGCCGCCTTCGCCGGGCTGCTCCTCCCCCGCTTCGTGATCGGATCGCTGGCCCCGGGGGCGCTCCTCAGAACGGCCGGCAGCGCATCCGATTGAGCCGGCAGCGCCCCCGTATACTCGCCCCGGATCGGAGAGACATGAAGGGCGACATCATCCTCGTCGAGGAGCATCACCGGAGCGCGGCGGCCTCCATAGTCGCCCGACTGCTGCCCGAAATCGCATCCCACCCCAACCGCTACCTCCTCAGCGTCGCCGGTGAGTCGGGCAGCGGAAAGTCTGAGACCGCTCAGGCGATCGCCGAGGCTCTGGCGTCGGAGGGAGTCACCGCAGTCGTCCTCCAGCAGGACGACTACTTCCACCATCCACCGAAGACGAACGACCGCACCCGGAGGGCCGGTATCGAATGGGTCGGGCCCGGCGAGGTGCGGCTCGACCTGCTCGACTCGCACATGGCCGCCGCCGGCAACGGCGTCCCATCACTCACGAAGCCGCTGGTGATCTATGCGGAAGACAGAATCGACACGGAAGAAGTGAGTCTGGAGGGGGCCGATGTGGTCATCGCCGAAGGGACCTACACCTCGCTGCTCGACCACGTCGATCGCCGGATCTTCATCGACCGCAATCGCCTCGACACCCGGGAGCACCGCATGCGTCGGGGCCGTGAGGATCTCGACCCCTTCATCGAACGGGTGCTCGAGATCGAACACGCCATCATCGCCGAGCACAAGTCGCAGGCCGACGTCGTGATCACCAAGGAATACGGCGTCGAGTTCCCAGGTGCCTGAACTCCCGACGCTCCCGAACACCGAATCCGGGTTCCGCACACTCTGGGCCGACCACCAAGACGAACTGGTTGGCTCCTACACGAGCCGGGCGAGCTCATTCATCGCCGGGCTCCTGCCGGGGGACGCCGTGCGGCTCGAAGCCGAGCAGGTCATCGACATCTTCCGGGATCGGTTGGGACCCGAAGCCGTCGCCGCCGCGCTCGACCCCCTCTCCTGCGACCCCGAAGCCCCGCTGCACGACTTGCATCCCGCCATCCGCAGTCCGGTCGCTCACCACGCCGATGGTCGCTGGCTGCGGCGCGCCAACACGGTGGGCATCAACGTGCGCACGGTGGGATCGCTGTGGGGGGTGCCCAAGTACCTGCTCACCCAGCCGGCCCACATCGACGCCGTTCACCTGCTCCCGATCTGGGAACCCGGCGTCGTCGACAGCCTCTACGGCATTGCCGGGTGGGGCTTGAACGAAGAGTTCTTCAGCGAGGACCTTGCGGCTGCGGCGCCCCACCTCGACACTACGGCACGGCAGTTGCGGGCCGTGATCAACCTCCTCCACGCCACCGGGCGTTGCGTGGGCATGGACGTGATTCCCCACACCGACCGCTTCGCCGAACCGGCCCTGGCGCAACCTCACTTCTACGAGTGGATGCGGCGCGACGACCTGGAGATCGTCGATCATCGCGAGCACCTCCATGAGGAAGTGCAGCGAGTCATCCTCGATTGGGTGGCGCAAGAGGGTCCGGCCATCCCCGGCGAGGAGTGGCCCGACGACCCGGCACGATTCTTCGGAGCGGAGTTCGGCGAAGAGCGACGCTGTCGGCTCCTGTTCGGACCGCCCGAGGACCGTCCCGGCCGGAACAGCCGCCGGGGCCGGCTCGTGGAGCATCTCTACTCCCTGGGCTTCGAGCCCGTCCCCGCCACGATGGGAGTGCCGTTCCGCGGCCTGGGCGTGGACCCCGGCGACGCCACGGCCGACGATCACGGCATGGTGTGGCGGAACTTTCTCGTTCTCGAACCCCGGGAGATGTCCCGGGTGTTCAATCCGCTGGCCCGGTTCCGGCTCTTCGGCCGCAAAGACGACAATCGCAATTGGGAGATCGACTTCGAGCGGCCCGTCATCGAGGTCTGGGACTACGTCTGTGCGCGGTACGCCGACGTGCAGCGCCGTTTCGGGTTCGACTTCATGCGCGGCGACATGAGCCACGTGCAGATGCGACCCGGAGGGGTGCCGGCTCCGCTACCACCTCACTACGACATCCTCGGTTCCGTCAAGGAGTCCGTCCGCAGCACCGCACCATGGTTCGGCTACTTCGCCGAGAGCTTCCTGCCGCCTCGCGACACGTTCGGCTACGGCGAGGAGATGGACCACCTGGAGGCCTCCCTCTGCGACACCACGCTCGGGGATCTCCAATCGCTTCCCACCGGGACCCCGGAGTTCGCCGCCCGATTTCGCCGCTACCTCGATCTGCTGCAGGTCCGCTCGGTGGCCCCCAACTTCACGATCATGACGGCAGACAAGGACGACCCGCGCTTCGACGACTTCTACGTCAGCGGCAACGAGGCGCGGGCCTTCATCTCCACCTTCCTCACCGATATGCCCTCCTATGTCGGTCTCGGTTTCGAGGTCCGTGACGTGCATCGTGTCCCCGCCCCCAACGAGCACTACACCAAGCTGTTCGTCTTCCACGAGACCGGCGATTCCAACGTGTACCCCTCGAAGGCCCGCCGGGGGCCCTACCGCTGGGGCGGCAACGCAGTGCTCTTCGCCGCGTTGACCAGGATCAGGACGCTCGGCGACCAGATCCTCCCCGGGATCGCTGCCGCCGACACCCGATGGCTGCTTCCCCCCGACTCGGCCACCGGGAGCACCGTCATCGCCTGGACCCAGACCGAACCTCGGTATGTGTTCGTCGCCAATCTCGACGGAGACAACCCGAGCGGTCCGCTCGGTATCCCCATCACGGAAGACTGCTCCCTCACCCCCAGCTTCAGCACCTCCGGGATCGATCCCGGGCCTCCCCCGACCTACAACGGTCATCACCACCGCATCGAATCCCTCGGACCCGGCGAATGCCGGGTGTTCGAGGTGGCGCCCTAGGCCGGGGGGGCCGTGCTCCGGCGCTCGATGACCTCCACGGGAAGCTCCACCGAGGCCGGCACCTCCTCGTCTCCGCTGAGCAGACAGAGGAGCATCTCGGCGGCACGCCGCCCCGACCGGTACAGGGGTTGGTGAACGGTGCTGAGCCCCAAATAGGGAGAGACATCGATGTCGTCGAACCCCATCACCGAAAAGTCCTCCGGCACCCGCAATCCCCGCTCGCGAGCCGCCTCGATCACCCCAAAGGCCTGCAGATCTGATGCGGCGAACACCGCGGTCGGTGGATCTGGAAGGTCGAGCAGCTCCCCGGTGAGCCGGTGCGCCTCCCGACGGGACGCCGGTCCGAGGCGGATGAACGCCTCCCGCTCGGGCACCCCGTTCCGAGCCAGGGCGAGCCGGTACCCCGAACACCGATCGACACTGCTGCTGAAATCGAATCCGACACTGTTGTCGTCCCCCACGAAGGCGATCTTGCGGTGGCCGAGCTGGATCAGGTGCCGGGTGGCCGCTTCGCCGCCCGCCACATCATCGACGAACACGTGGGGCAGCCCGGACACCCGCCGGTCGAGGAACACCACCGGGACCTGGGCTCTGCCCAGGCGATCGGCCACCTCGGGTGGCACGGCGAGCGACACGATCACCAGGCCGGCCGCACGATCGGTGCGGGCCGCCATGTCGTAGCGGCGGTCGCGCTGGCCCGGTGTCTCGACGTCGAGCAGCATCAGGTCGAAGTCGCTCTCCTTGATGACGTCGGCGAGACCGCGGAGCCGCTCAACGGCCGACGGCTGGGTGAAGAACGGCACGATCACAGCAACGGTCGTGCCTCGACCCAGTGACAACGCCCGGGCGATCGTCGACGGCCGGTACCCCAGTTCGTCGACGACCTCCTGGACCCTGGCCCGAGTCGCCTCGCTGACGCGAGCACTGCCGTTGATGACGCGAGAGACGGTGCCGACGCCGACACCCGCTTGCCGAGCCACGTCCTGGATGGTGGGCACGAGCAGCCTCTCTTGGAACGGGTTCCAGGCTCTCGTCACCGTACCGAGCGGCCGGAGGCGGTGTCAATATCGCCGGCTTCCACTCACTCCTCGTCGCCGCCCTCCGCCGCCGGCAACGGCGGCGCCAGCAGGCGGAAGGCTATGGGGGCCAGCGTGGCGGTGACCGCCGCCAGCACGATGATGCTGGCTTCGAGCGTCCGATCGATCACTTCGAGCCGCACACCGAGTTCGGCGACCGCGATGATCAGGCTGAGCCGGGCCGAGAGGAGCGTCCCGGCCGCCAGCGACTCCCGCAGCGACATGCGCCGCAGCAGGTAGGCGAGCGCCGGGACCATCTTCACGAGAACGGCTGCGCCGAAGAGTGCCGCCAATCCGGTGAGTGCCCCCGGCTCTCCCAGGGCATCGAGATCGAAGCGAATCCCGACGTTGATGAAGAAGATCGGGATGAGGAAGCCGTAGGAGAAGCCATTGAGCTGCTGCGCCAGCGGCCCCCGGTTCCGGAACACCAGCGCAAACACCGTGCCGGCCAGGAAGGCGCCGAGGATCTTCTCGATGCCGAAGGCCATCGAGACGCCGACGAAAGCGAGCATCAGGGCGAGCGACGCTCTCGTGCCGATCTCCTCCGGATGATCGATCTCGAAGAGCCGGTCGAACCACTCGGGACGCCACCAGACCACCCACCGGAGTAGCACGAGCGACACCCCGACGACCACGAAGAACCCGGGGATCGCCAGGACGTTGAATCCCGCCCCGTGCTCCTCGACGAGAGCAAAGACGGTGACCCCGAGGAGCGTGAGGAAGTCGGCGAGCAATGCCTCGACGAGCACGGCCTGACCGAGGCGAGTCGCCGTGCGCCTCGTGCTCCGCAGCGTCGGAACGACCAGGCCCACCGACGTCGTGGCGAGCACGAAGGTCATGAACGCCCCGTGCCCGAGGACATCGGCGGCAACCCACGCACCAGCCATGGTGAGCGCAAACACGCCGAGCCCGGTCCCCAGCTGGCCGATGCCGCGCCGGCCGAACGTGCGCACATCGATCTCGAAACCGGCGAGGAACATCAGCAGGAAGAACCCGAGCTCAGCCAGCCGATTGAGGAACTCGGCCTCCTCCACGATGCCCATCCATGGGCCGACCACGATCCCGAACAGGATCTCGAGCACCACCGCCGGGGCCCGCAACGGGCCCGCCAAGAGCGGCAAGAGGAACGCCGCCGACACGATGAGAATGAGCGACAGCGCAGCCTGGTCGGATGCCGATTCCATCGCCTACCTCGTCTGCGGTACCACGAGCACCGAACACGGGGCCCTGCGCACCAAATGGCCGGTGATACCCGGCACCAAAGTCGACGGCGTCCTCCGGGGCATCCCCAGCACCAGGAGAGCCTCCGGCACCAGGAACCGCTCGATCTCCCGCACGGTGTTGCCCCGCACGACGGCCCGCCGCACCGAAACACCTTGCACCGCGGCTTCCTCCTGCAGCCGGGCGACGGCGCGAAGCGCCTCGTCGCGCTCATCCTCTCCGGCGATGTAGGGCGGGGGAACGACCGTCACGGCGGTGAGCGGCAAGCCGCTCACCGAACCAACGTCGATGGCGGCCCGTCCCGCCGCCCATCCCGCCGGCGTGTCCCGGGCCGGCACCACGATGCGCTCGTACGGTCCCGGCGCCCGGCTGAAGAGCATCGGCCGGTCGAGGCGATGCGCCGCCCGCAACAGTCCGGCGACGCCGCGCCGTCGTCCCTCGGCGCGGACCACGAGAAGACCGACCAGTTCGTCGCGGGGACGAGCCAACAGGGAGGCCGACGGTGTGCCTTCCACCCGCCTCGTCCGGACCGGCACGGGGCCTGCAGCGGCCACCGCCTGATCCAAGAGGCTCTCTGCAGACGCGGCGGCGTCGGTATCCACGTCGCCGTCGACCGCGGCGTGGAAGAGCGTGACCGACTCGGCGGTGCTCCCCTCCGTCAGCCGCACCGCTTCGGCGACCGGCCCGGAAACGTCTTCGGCACCCTCGAGTGGAACACCGATACTCGGTCCGAAATCGAGCGGGAAGCGGGCCACCCCGGTCGTGAATGCGGCCACGATCTCCGCGTGGTCCTCCCGAGTCCCGACAACGGTGACCAAGTCACCTGCCTGCAGCACCGTGCCTCCGTGGGGCACGATCAAACGCCCTTCCCTCAACAACGACACGACGAGCCACTCTGACGAGAGATCTCGGAGCGCCCGCCCTCGCAGTGGAGAGTCGGCGACGATCCGGAAGTCCAACCCCTCGGCAAGCCCGGCTGCGATCCCGGCCGAGAACACGCGGCGCGGCTCCAACTCCGACACGACGAGACGCGCCGCCAGTCGATCAGGTGAGATGGCGGGCACTTCGGCACTCCGATAGTCGGTGAGGCGCTCCGGATCAGCGGCGAGAGCGGAGGCGGTCACGCCGGCGGCAGCCGCCGATCGACAGACGGAGAGGTTGACCGCGTCGTCGTCCGTGGCGGCGACGAGGGCGGTCGCCGAGGCCAAACCCGCCTTCCCGAGGATCTCGGGGTCTGTGCCGTCGCCGTGTACGGCCTCGACCGCTCTGATCCTCGCCGCCGCCGCCAGTCGGTCGGGATCGCGATCGACGACCGTCACTTCCCATCGCTCGCCGAGCCGGCGGAGCAGGGCGCGGGCGGTGCTGCCGGCACCGACCACAATGAGATGCATGCCCCTCCCGGCCTCGGGTGATGATCCATTATGGGTCGGCGACCCGATTCTTTGCCGAGCCCCGGGGGAACACCGCCGCCGCCTCGGTCCGAGTCAGGAGTCGGTTCGATCCCGCCGCGCTTCCGAGATGCGCTGCTCCGCCAGGGCGACGTACTCGGGCTCCCGATCGAAGCCCACATAGTGCCGGTCGCTCAGGACGGCGGCGACCGCCGTGGAACCTGAGCCGATGAAGGGATCGAGAACGAGGTCCCCCCGGAAGGTGTACAGCTCGATGAGCCGTCGGGGGAGCTCCACCGGGAACGGCGCCGGGTGCCCGACCCGGCGAGCCGACTCCGGCGGGATGCTCCAGATGGAGACGGTGGCCTGCAAGAAGTCGTCGCGCCCGATGGTGTCCTCACCGATTCGCATGCGACCAAAGCTCCCCTTGCCGGCGACCACGACGTACTCGTGGAGATCGCGCAGTGTCGGGTTCTTTGCCGATCGCCAGGATCCCCAGGCGCAGGAGCCGCCGGCGCCCTGTGCCTTCTGCCAGACGATTTCACCCCGCAAGAGGAAGCCCCGGTCCTGGAGCAACCCCGCCACGTGGTGGTTGAGCGCGACATACGGCTTGCGACCCAGGTTGGCCACGTTGATGGCCACCCGCCCGCCGGGTTCGAGTACCCGATGGGTCTCGGCCAGGACCCGATCGAGGAGCTCCAGGTACTCGTCGAGGGTGAGGTCGTGGTCGTACTCCTTCCCAACGTTGTAGGGCGGGGAGGTGACCGTCAGCGCCACACAGTTGTCGGGCAGCTGAGACATCGACTCCGACGACTGGCAGTAGATCCGGTCTATCGCCTCGGCAGGGGGCGCCACCGGTTCGCCCAGGGGTGTGGGAGGGACGGCCCGATGCAGCCGACGGCGATAGAAGCCCGATGCATCGTGACTCTCCCTCTTGCCGGCCCCAAAGCTGGCCGTTTCCGTGGCCACTGCGCGTTTCCTCCCGAGACTCTGCGTCACGCTAGCGAGTTATCCACAGGGAGACTCGGCAATCGAACCGCTCAACGAAGCCTCGCCCACCGCCGATATCCCCAGGCAATGGATGGTTCGCCCGGAACTGTGGGGGCGGCTTCGCGTCGCACCCGCGCCCTGCTTTGGGTGGGCTCGGTGGCTCTTGCCGGAATGGCCGTCGCAGGCTCGCTCTGGCTGCCCACCCAGCCGCTGCCCGGACCCTTCGTCGCGCCCTGGTGGCTCCTGGCGCTCCTCTACGCTCTCGCCGACATCGGGATGGTTCCCAACCCGATCGGCGACCGTCCCGTGGCACTCCGCGAGATCCCGCTCGTCCTGGGACTGGCAACCGCATCACCGCTCGGCCTGGTGGCCGGACGGATGATCGGATCGGGCACCGTGCTGGCGGTGCGACGGCTTCGACGCCCATCGGCAGCCGTCTTCGGTATCAGCGCCGTGGCACTCGAGATCGTCGCCGCGGTGGGGGCCTACCGCCTGTTGCTCGGGACCGAGAGTCCGGTCTCACCCCAGGGTTGGGTGGTCATGCTCGCCGTCGTGATTCTCGGCCGGGGCACCCAAATGGTCGTCCGCCTGATCGGAGACCGGAAGGCGTCTCGGCGGGAGCTGGCCTCCTGGGTGTTCACGCTCGGCGTCGCCGCGGCCACCGCGCTCACGGCAACGGCCGGCCTCGTCGCCCTGTGGTACGACCGCCGCGCCGCGCCGCTCGTCGGAGCCGTCGCCCTGCTCCTCTACGCGGCCGTGCGCACCTTTGGTGTTCTCCGGCGGCGCTACGACGACCTGGAGGCCATCTTCGCCTTCACCCGATCGGCAGCCGATTCCAACGGCGACTCCGTCGCCCAGGTGCTCCGGGAGATCAGGGCCATGTTCCGGGTCGACTACGCCATGCTCCTGCTGGCCGGCGACGACGCTATCGCCGCCGACCTGTTCATGATCGGACCGGCCGCCGTGCTCGAGCGCCGCACGGTGGCGGCACCGGACATCGTCACGGCCACCGGTGAGGAGATCGAGGCGACGACACTGGCCGAAGATGCGCTGGGGACGGCGATCCGGACCGCAACCGGGCTGCCGCTCCGATGGGGATTCGCCATGACGATCGAGAGGACGGGCCGGCCGGCAGGGCTTCTGGTCGCCGGGAGCACGGCCGGTGCCGAGACCCCCGATCATGACGAACTACGCCTTTTCACCGCCGTGGGACGACAGGCCAACCTCGCACTGGAGCGAGGCCGACTGATCGACCGCCTCACCTCCGAGATCGACCGCCGCGAACATGCTGCGCTCCACGATGACCTGACCGGTCTCCCCAACCGGGCTCACTTCTCTTCCCGGCTCAGTGAGGCTCTCGCCGCCGATGGCGACGCCGGCATCGCCATCCTTCTCATCGACCTCGATCACTTCAAAGAGATCAACGACACCCTCGGCCACGACCATGGAGACCGGGTGCTGCGGCTCGTCGGGGAACGTCTCGCCCGAGCCGTCCGGCCGGATGACTTCATCGCCCGGCTCGGTGGAGACGAGTTCGGCGTGCTCCTTCGCGTCGGCACCGTCGCCGACGCCATCGGCATCGCCCGTCGCATCGAAGAGGTCCTTCGCACGCCCTTCCGGCACGAGGGCCTCCCGATCGAGATCGGGGCGAGCGTCGGGATCTCCCTGGCGACCGACGGCAATCGGCGAGCGGTCACGATGCTTCGCCATGCCGACATTGCCATGTATGCGGCCAAGCGGGCCGGGACACGCTACGAGATCTTCTCACCCGAGCACCAGCACTTCAGCCCCCGCCGCCTCGCCCTGGCCGGCGAGCTTCGCACCGCGATCGAGTCGAGAGCCATCGACGTGCATTATCAGCCGCAGGTGTCCACGGCCGATCGGCGAGTCGTTGGGGTCGAGGCCCTGGCGCGATGGCACCACCCGGTGCGCGGCCCGGTCCCTCCTGCCGAGTTCATCCCGATCGCCGAGAAGACCGGCCTCATCAGGCCGCTGACGGGTCACGTCCTCCGCACCACGATGGCGGCGGCCTCCGGGTGGGCCGCCGCCGGCCGTCCGATCCGGCTGTCCGTGAACATCTCGGCTCGCAGCTTGACCGATACGACCCTGGTGACCCTGGTCGCCGACCTCCTGCGGGCATCGGGCCTCGACCCGAGCCTGCTCACCCTGGAGATCACCGAGAGTTCCGTCATCGAGGACGGGGCCCGAACGGGAGGAGTCCTCGAGCGGATCGACGATCTCGGAGTCGGCATCAGCATCGACGACTTCGGAACCGGCTACTCCTCGCTGAGCCACGTCCGGGAGCTGCCGGTGCAGGAGATCAAGGTGGATCGGTCCTTCATCACCCAGATGGAGGGCGAACAGGGCTCGGCGATCATCGTCGGGTCGACCATTGCCCTGGCCCACCGTCTCGGACTCACGGTGGTGGGTGAAGGGGTGGAGACCGAAGGCGTCCTCCAGATCCTCACCGACGCCGGATGTGACATCGTCCAGGGGTTCTTGATAGCTCGCCCGATGCCGGAGGCTTCACTCTTGCGGTGGTTGGACGAGTACGAGGGCCGGTTCGCCGACCCCAAGGTCACGCCACTCCACCGGGAGCCGCTGCCGCGGTCGGCGGAGGGGGGCTAGGAGCGGGTTGCGTCACGCGGCGAAGGGATCGGCCGGCACCGCCGGCTTCTCATGGCTCGCCGCCCTCTCGGGTGCCGGAGTCATCGGTGCGTCGAGCTGCTGCACGATTCGCACGATTTCCTCCCAGTCGCGCGTCAGGGCACACCGGCCGCAGTAGTAGACCGCGCCGCGTTGCACCACGGCGGTCTCACCACAACGAGAACACAGCATCGCGCTCCTTTCGAATCGTCGATTACTTCGGCCTCAGCCGCGGGGACCTTGAATGATCACTCCAGCGACTCGGCGAGCAGCATCGCCAGATCCTTGACCGCCACGTCCCGATCGAGTTCCTTGACGCCGTCGTCGAGCATCACGAAGCAGAACGGGCACCCGGTGGCGATCTGATCGCAACCGGTGGCGAGTGCCTCCTCGGTACGCTCGATGTTCACCTTCTTGCCGGTGTGTTCCTCGAGCCACATCTGGGCTCCACCGGCGCCGCAGCAGAAGGCCTTGGCGCCGCTCCGCGGCATCTCGACGAGCCGCCCGGCCACCGATCCGAGAACCTCCCGCGGATCGTTGATGACATCGTTGTGCCGCCCCAGGTAGCACGGGTCGTGATAGGTGACCGTGGCACCGTTGGATTTGGGGGTGATCCGTCCGGCTTCGACGAGTTCAAGCAGCAACTGGCTGTGGTGCACCACCTCGTATTCGCCGCCAAACTGCGGATACTCATTGGCGAGCGTGTTGAAGCAGTGGGGGCATGGAGTCACGACCTTCTTGACCCCGAGCTCGTTGAGGGTGGTGATGTTCTGCAGGGCAAGCTGCTGGAACACGTACTCGTTCCCGGCGCGCCGCGCCGGATCGCCGGTGCACAGCTCTGCAGGTCCGAGGATGGCGAAGTCGACCCCCGCCTCGTGCAGGAGGCGAGCGGTGGCGATGGTCACCTTCTGGTTCCGGTCGTCGAAGGACCCGGCACACCCCACCCAGAAGAGATACTCGGCGGGATGACCCGCTTCGAGCCTCTTGACCTCGAAGTCGAGTGACGCCGTCCAGTCGGCCCGAGCCTGTTGGCTCATCGAATAGGGGTTCGAGGAGTTCTCGAGACTCAGGAACGTCCCACCCAACTGCTCCGGGAACGACGCCTCCATGAGCGTTAAGTAGCGGCGCATGTCGAGGATCTTGTCGAGGATCTCGATGTCGACGGGACAGACCTGATCGCACGCTTTGCAGGTGGTGCAAGCCCACAGTTCTTCGGCGGTGATCCTCTCGAAGACCGAATCGGAGGTCACGGTGATCGCGCCGTCGACGCCGACGGGCGGCGACACCGGCGGGGTACCGCTGCGAGCCGCCACCTCCCCGAGTTTGAGCACGATCTCGCGGGGGTCGAGGGGCTTCCCGGTGTGGTTGGCCGGACACACCGAGGTGCACCGCCCGCAGATGGTGCAAGCGTCGGTGTCGAGCAACTGCTTCCAGGTGAACTCTGCGACCGTCGAAACCCCGACCGTCTCGATGTCGGTGGCCTCGAGGAGATTGGGCATCTCCCGCATGGCTCCTTTGGGCCGATCCCGCTCGGCAAGCGCCATGTTGAGCGGCGAGGTGACCATGTGCCGAAGCTTGGTCACCGGGAGAACGACCAGGAAGGCCAGGAAGGTGACGGCGTGGGAGATCCACAGTCCCTGGTGCACGCCGGACGCCACGCCGTCGCCGAAGGCATAGGAGAGGGGATAGCCGACGAACGACCACACCTCGAAGTCGGGCCGACCGTCGACGGCGATGCGGGCTGCCTCGGTGAGCAGGCCGGTGATCCCGATCAAGCCGAGGAGCAGCAAGATCCAGGCGTCCTCCGGCCTCGTCTTGCTGCGGATTCTCCACGGCGGGAACCCGTAGCGGCGGATGGCCGCCCCCACGATGCCGACCAGGAACACCACCGTCGCACCGTCGAGAGTCGCCGAGAAGCCCTGATAGAACCGGCCCTCCAGGAACTTGAGATTCCCGGGCAGGAGGTGGTCGATCTCCAGTGTGATCGTCCCCGCCAGTAGCAGCAGGAACCCGAAGTAGATCATCGAGTGCATCACCCCGGCAGAGCGGTCTTCCATGACCGAGCCCATGCTGAGCCCGCGCAGCGTCTCGCGGACACGGCGCATCCACCGGCCCCACCGCCGCTCGGGGGCACCCCGCTCCCAGTTCCGCACCCGCACCGCAAACAGATAGGCCATGAGCCCCAGGAACGCCGCGGTCGCCGCGTAGAAGAGGGCTACGAGCGCCTCCGGCAGGTTCCCGAACACTGCCCGGCCGACATCGGGGTGCACCTCGTCGGGGAGGGTCCCGGCCCACCAGAAGAGCAGAGTCGCCGCCGGGAAGGCGACGACCATGGCAAAGAGGAAACGGGATACGCGGCCTCGCATCAGGGCTCCTTGTCGGCGATCTGAGTCTAGGAGCACCCCTGAGGGGCCATTTCACCGTGGAAAATGACGCCGCCCAGTGGGGCGGCGTCATTGTTCCCCGGCTGCGGGTCAGCCCTCCAGACCCAACTCGGCCTTGAGTTCGGCGAGCTTGGCATCGGCCTGAGCGAGCGACACGGCCTCACGCAATTCGGCCTCGGCGCCCTCCGGGGTGGCCTCGCGCAGTTCGGCGCGGGCCATGGCCTGGGCCTGACGGGCCTCGATCTTCTCCTCGACACGGTCGAGACTGACGGCCTCGTCGTCCATCGTGGCCGAGATCGATTCGACGGCCTTGTTGACCGACTCCTGCATCTTGGCCTGCTGCAACGAGCCGACCAGTTCCATGCGCTTGGCGGCCAGCTCCTGGAGCCTCATGGCGTTCTGCTGCACGGCCTTCTTGGCCTCCTCGGCCTGATCGACGGCCGTCTCGTATTGCGACTTGAGAGTGGTCAGGTTGTTCTCGGAGGCCTGCAGCTTCATGGCCAGACCCTGAGCCGAGCGAGTCCACTTGTCGGCTGCAGCGGCATCACCGCCGGTGGTGGCCTCCTGCGCCTTGAGCAGCGCCTGCTTCGCCAACTCCCGGGCACTGCCGACGTCGTCGGCGGCATCTTCGATCTTGCCCTCCAGCTGGGTCCGGTGCGCTACCACCTTGGCGGCCTGGTTCCTGAGCTCCTGATCCCGTTTGCGCGCCTCATTGATCGCCTGCTCGATCTCGATCTCAGGATCCATCATGTCTTCCGCCTTGCGGCGGAACAGCGCCTTGATGTACCCCCACAGCCGCTTCAAGAAACCCATCGTTCAGCCCTTCTTCTCGGTGGCGATTCATCAATCATAGGGACCCGATTTCGGGGCCCGCCACGGCGGTCTCAGCGCCGCCGCCTCCTGGTCCTCCCGGTCCGACTCCGGCCGGTACTCGAGCGCGTCCTGCCCGACCGAGCCCGGGTGCGGGATGCCGACGACCCGCTGCTGCGGGAGGTCGAGCCGAAGACGTTGGTGCTGCGCTGTCGCCCGCTGCCCCAATCGTATTGCCGGGACTGCGCCGTCCCTCCCACAACGACGGAGAACACGTCGAGCCAGTCGAGACCTCCTCCGCCGTGGGACCGTGGCGCCATCGGAGCCGGCATGCGGCGTCCACCCACTTTGATCATGCGAGGCCGGGGCTCACTTCCCCGCCGGAGCTTCTCGGCATCCTCCCGGCACACCCTGACCTTCTGGGTCCCCGCCGGAGTGCGAATCTCGGCCTCCTCGCTGGCGTCGGGGTGGGTGGGATCGAAGAAGCAGACATGCCGCTCTTTCTTCTCCGGCTTCGACGGCACCGGATTCCCGGTGGAGATCGCCGCGGCGGCATCGAGTTGCCACCGTGCGTCATCGAGCCGATCGGAGAGCCCCTCGAGCGCCCGCAGATCGCGGGCCTCCTCGAACTCATCGCTCGTCGATTGGAACGTCGTTCCCGCAGCCTCGAGATAGCGATTGTCTTCCCGTGAATCCGAAACCGACACCTGGTCGGAGATCTCGAGGATGGTGTTGGCCATCGCATCGAGCTGCTGTTTGATCTCCTTCCGGGCCTCGTCCACAGACCGCGCCGCGACCCGCTCCTCCGACTTGCGCTGCCGCCGCACCACAAACGCCACGATCAGGACCAACCCACCGACGACGACCAGGAGGATGAACAACCCGCCGCCGCCGCCCTCCGAGGAGGAGCCGGTTGATGAGGTCGGCGCCGCCGATCCCACGAGCGCATCGACCACAGCATCGACGTATCCGGCGTCACCGCCGCCCGCCGCGAACCCTGCATCGAGCGCCCGATCGAGCGTGGGCCGGTCGAACTCGTCGCTGTCGATGCCCTCCTGTCCGGCCGACAGCACGAGCACGGTGCCGGACCCGATCTCGTCGCGGACGGCCGCCGCAAAGGTCGTGGCGCCGCCGGGCGGGTCGTCCTCGAGGAGCACCACGAAGAACCGGCTCCCTGCATTGGACGCCCGGGACACTGAAGCCGAGATCCGTGACTCGCTGACCGAGAGGCTGGACTCGATGTAGTACCCGTCGGCCCGGGCGACCGTGGCGGCCTCGTCCGGTTCCACCGCCATCGCCGAAACGGCGACGACCGAAACCAGTCCCGCCACCACCAGGCCGGTCAAGAGACGCTTGATCATCAAGGGAACTCTAGAGAGGCGGCGGGGCGTCGGCTTCCGCTCGGGGCCCAGGTCAACGCCCGAACAAGGCTCTGACGAAGAGCCACAGGTTGGCGGGCCGCTCCGCCATTCTCCTGGTGAGGTAGGGGTACCAACTGTCGCCGTAGGGCACGTAGATCCGGACGGCGTATCCGCCCGCCGCCAACTGGCCCTGCAGTCGTCCTCTTACTCCGTACAGCATCTGGAACTCGAACGGCTGCTCTCGGGAGAGGGAGCGCACGTGGGCGATCCGCCTCTCGTCGTGGGTGGCAATGGCCGGGTAGGCGCCGCCGGCCTCCATGAGCGTCGTCGCCAGGGCGTCGAAGGAGCGGTCCACCTCGAACCCCCGCTGGTGAGCAATCTCAGCCGGCTCGTCGTAGGCCCCTTTGCACAGGCGGATATGCCCCCCGAGGGAAGCGATCCGGTTGAGATCAGACGGGGTCCGGTGGAGATACGCTTGCAGCGCCAGTCCGAGGTTCCCGTGGCGCCGCTGGGCGTCCTCGTAGAGAGCGACGGTGGCGTCGGTGAGGGTGCTCTCCTCCATGTCGATGGTGACGGTGGAGCCGATCTCGGCAGCAGCGATGGCCAGGCGATCCAGAGATCGGGCAACGAGGCCGTCGTCCAGACCCAGCCCCAGTTGAGTCAGTTTGATGGAGATGTTGGCATCGAGAGACTCGGCGCCGATGCGGGCGATGCAGTCGAGATAGTCGTCCCGTGCCCGCTCTGCCTCGGCGGCGGTGGTGACGTGCTCCCCGAGGTGATCGAGCGATACCGAGAAGCCCGCATCGTTGAGGCGTTGGGTCACCGCCACCGCCTGGTCCAGGCTCTCTCCGGCCACGAAACGCATCGCCAGACGGCGCCCCGCCCGCCTGGTGAACAGCCTCCGCACCCATCCCCAGCCCGTCACCATCAGGACCAGCCTGAAGAGCAGCCCTCTCATCTGGTCATTGACCCTCGGACGCGGCTCGGTCTCCCAACTCCCGGGACCGTTGGGAAGCTGCCCGCACGGCATCCTCGACGAGCGCCCGGAAGCCCCGCTCCTCGAGGACGTGCACCGCGGCCGCGGTGGTTCCACCCGGCGAGGTCACCTGAGCCCGAAGCTGCTCCGGTCCGGCGTCGACGGCCGACATCAGCATCCCGGCGCCCTTGACCGTCTGATTGACGAGTCGTTCGGCGGCGTGGCGCGGCAGCCCTTCTCTGATGGCGGCCTCGGTGAGGGCTTCGGCCAGGAGGAACACGTAGGCGGGACCGGTGCCCGATACTGCTGTGACGGCATCGAGCAGTTGCTCGTCGAGTCGCAGGGTATCCCCCACGGCGGCAAGCAGGCGCTCGGCCAGCAGCATGGACTCCTCATCGGCGTGCCTTCCGGCACAGAGGGCGGTGACGCCCTGGTCGATCAGCGCCGGGGTGTTGGGCATCGAGCGCACCACGGCGAGGTTGCCCAGCATCTGCTCGAAGACCGACGTCGGCACCCCGGCCGCCAGGGAGAGAATCATCTGAGACGGCTCGACCACACCCTGCAGGCTGCGGAGAAGCGTCGGCACGTCGCCCGGCTTGACCGCCACGACGACCACCCGGCGTCCCTTGGCAGCCTCGGCGGAGTCGAGAAGCACGGTGAGACCCGTCCGGTCGGCGACCGCTTCGGCGTGCTCGGACCGACGGGCGGCCAGCACCAAGTTCTCGGAACCCCAGCCAGCTCGGATCAGGCCTCCGGCGAGGACCTCTCCCATGGCCCCGGCACCAAGAATCGCTACCGATGGATGCTGCATTCCGGGCAGTATATGGGGATGCGGCCCACCTTCTCCGAGAGTCTCCCCTTGATGGTGCTGCTGGTCGTCCTCATCGTGGTCGCCATCTTCTTGGCCGCGGCCGAAGCCGCCCTACTGCGGGTACGACGCTCCCGGGTGGTGGTGCTCGCCGATCAGGGCGACCGACCCGCCCGGCGGGTGCTTGCTCTGATCGATGAACTCCCCCGCGTGATGAACACGGTGCTCCTGATCGTGCTGCTCACCCAGATCGGGGCCGCCACCGTGACCGGCTACCTTGCCGAGCGCCACTTCGGGAACGCCGGGGTGACCGTGGCTTCGGTGCTCCTCACTTTCGTCATGTTCGTGTACGCCGAGGCCATCCCAAAGACCATCGCGGTTCGGAATCCGGTCAGCGTGGCTCGATTCGTGGCCGTCCCGGTCGGAGCGATCGTGTGGCTCATGCGGCCCTTCGTCGCCGTCCTGCTGAGGTTCGCCGACCTCCAGGCGCCGGGTCGCGGCATCGCCGCTCCGGTCGGCGTCACCGAAGCCGAACTTCGCCACCTGGCAGCCGAGGCACAGGCTGCCGGCCTGATCGCCGAGTCCGACCTGGAACTGATGGAGCGGGCGTTCTCGGTCGGGGACGAGAAGGTGGGGGCACTGGTGGTGCCCCGGCCGGAGATCGTCGCCATCCCCGCCGGAACCGCCCTGCGAGCCGCCTTCGACCTGGCACTGGAATCCGGGCACCGGCGGCTTCCCGTCTACGGGGAGAGCCTCGACGACATCACCGGTTCGGTGCGACTCCGAGATCTCGCCCGGGCGGTCACCGACGACGCCGACGTGGGGCCCGCCGATCTGGCGATCCCCGTCCTCGTGGTGCCCGAGAGCGGGCGAGCCATCGACGTGCTGCGCGACATGCAGGCCTCGGCCAGGCACCTCGCCGTGGTGATCGACGAGCACGGGGGAACCGCCGGGATCGTGACGATCGAGGATCTGGTCGAGGAGATAGTCGGCGAGATCTCCGACGACGACCGGGCCGCCACGCCTCCGATCCGCCCCCTGGAGGACGGGCGGTGGCTGGTCGAAGGAAACGCCGAGATCGACGAGTTGGAGGAAGCGCTGGGGACGACTCTGCCCTCCGGGGACTGGGTGACTGCAGCCGGTCTGGTGCTGGCCGCCGCCGGCCGGATCCCCAGTGAGGGGGACCGTTATCCGATCGCCGGCCACACTTTCCGGGTGGTGTCGGCATCACGACGCCGGGTGCGACGGATCGAAGTGACCCGAGGATGATGGACCAGCAGATCACCTTCCTCTTCGTCACCGACCTCGAGCGAAGTGCGGCGTTCTACTCAGGCATCCTCGGCTTCGACGAAGTCCTGGACCAGGGGACCTGCCGGATCTACCGGGCCGCGTCCCAAGCCTTCGTGGGCATCTGTGAACGACCCGACTCGGTGTCTCCCGACGGCGTGATTCTCACGTTCGTCACCGACGACGTCGACGGTTGGCACCATCGGATCATCACCTCGGGGTGGCAACATGAGGCCGCCCCGGCCGAGAACACCGATTATGGGATCCGTCACGCCTTCTACCGAGATCCGGACGGCTATCTCGTGGAGATCCAGGTCTTCCGGGACCCCCGCTGGCCCTCAGCCTGATCGCTTCCCCGATTTGGTGCCGGTCTCCAACTTGTTGCGGGTTTCCCGCACCGCTATCGCCGGCAGTACGGGTGCGTGGCGGGCCAGCAGCGCGGCGACCCGATCGGGGCACCGTGCCGTGTGCACCCTCAGCACCCACGACACGGCCTTCGGAATCCCACCCTCCCGATCACCTGAAGCCCGGAGCACCAGCGATTCGACCCGGGGCCACCATCGAGCCGCCTCGGAGGTTCGGCCGGTCCCCAGGCACCCGACCAGGGCGAGCCTCCTTGCCCAAGGGTTGCGGCGCCGGGACAGCAGGTCGAGAGTGCGGTATCCGCGCTCGGGGTCATCGGCGACCCACGGTGCCAGGAGCGACGCCCCCACGGCATCCGCCGTCTCCCAGTTGTCGATGGACCGCACCCACCGATCGACCGTCCGCAACCCGAACCCCTCCCTGGCCTTGCGATCGTGGCCGTGGAGAAGGGCGGCGAGGACCATCTCCTCCCGCACCCCCCGGGACCAGAGTGCATCGGCGAGGGCCGCCACGTCCCCCGGATTCGCCTCGGGGTACCGCCGATGCCAACGGCGGGCCAGCGAACGGAGGTCGCCCAGCGACACCCCATAGAACGGCAGAGCCGTCTTGATGATCGGACTCGGATCGACGACTGTGCTGCTCAACGAGCGAAGCTCGGCGCTGAGCGCCTGTGCCTGCCGTTCCATGACCGACTCCAATCACTCAACCGGGCGAGACGATCATCCGATGTCTCTTCCATGATCACTTTGGTGTGCCGGGCGTGCCACCGGCCGCTGCGCTTCGGCGACAACGGCTGGGAGCACCGTGACCCAGATAACAACTGCACGCAGATCATGGTGGCGTGGCCGCCCCCGACGACCGCGGACGAACCGGCACTCCACGAGGCCTAGCCGGTCGACCGGCGAGCCTCGTAGGGAACGAACCCCGCCCACTGGTAGTCGAGAAGCCGGCGCGCATGCACCTCGCCGCCGGCGCGCACCCACAGCCGATCAGGCTCATGATCCCAGGCGGCCTCGACGGCGGCTGCCAACACGTATCGTTCCAGACCGCGGCCGGTGAACTCGGGGACGATGCCGAATCGTGAGAGCTCGATCTCACCGGGGATCCGGTGATCGAGTTCGAACCACCCGGCCGGGGTTCCCGCCATCGAGAGCACAAAGACCTCCGCCGAGCCGGCGAGCCGGTCGGCCACCGCGGCATCGGTTTCGTCGCTCGCCGGGCCGGTGGCGGAGCAAAGGTAGCGGTAGAACGACACGGTCGGCTCGGTGAGCCGCAGCAACATGCCTGATCGGTGGGGCGGCGTCACCTGGAGCGTGGGACGCTCTCGCATCTCCAGATACGTGGTGATGCCCTGGCCGGTCACAGCCACCTTCCGGTCGAGACCATCATGACCCCCCGGCCGTCACTCCGCAACGGCCAGCGTGACGATCAGGGGGCGATGGTCCGAGCCCAGATTCGGGCCGGTGCGCCGGGCCACCGTGGCGAGCCCGCTCGTGTGCAGGGCGTGATCGATGGGGATTCCCAACGGTCCCCAACCTCTCGAGAACGTCGGCTGCAGCCCCGCCCCCACCATGGTGTCGTGAAGCCGGCCCCGCCATCGAAGCTCCCGAAAGGCCGCCGACCAAGGCGTGGCATTCAGATCGCCCACTACGAGCACCGGGGTCGGCCGCTCCGCCACCCAGTCCCCTGCATCGGCCAGAAGCCGATCCCGGACCCTGTGGCGGCTCGGACTGAGCGGCGAGGGAGGATGCAGAGCGAGAACCAGCGTCTCGGTGCCGCCGACCACGATCTGCACCGAGACGGCCTGATCGAGCGAACCGAATCCGGTGGGCTCCACTCCCGCTCGCAGTTGGGGGGCGGCGAGAACGGTGATGCCGGTCACCCGATCGGCGGGCACGACGGCCACGGTGGCCAGCGGAAGACCCGCCGAGGCGATGGCATCCTCCCACTCGAAGCTGCTCTCGAAGAGAAACACCAGATCGGGGCCTACTTCGGCGAGGTAGTCGGTCACGAGCGTTCGGTTGGGATTGCTCAGACCCACATTGAAGGAGATCACCGTGAGGCGGGCACCGGGAGCTTCGGCATCGGGGCCCTTCCCGATGAGATAGGGAGCCACCAACGCTGCATTCAGTGCCCCCACCGTCAGGAACAGGACCGCCGCCGCCGCCCGGCGACGCATCGCCGCCACGATCCCGAGGGGAAGGAGGACCATCGCGTATTGGGGTCGGAATGAGGTGGCGAGGTCGAACGGCCACCCGAGCGCTCCGAACAGCCCGATCAGGGAGGCTGTCGACACCAGCACGCCGAAAGCCCACCCGAGCCTCCCGAGCACCCCCAACCACCGCGCCATGCCCTCCTCCGACGACGCCGGCCCACCGAAGCGGGCCCGCGTCAACCTAGTGCGGTGACCCGCGGTGCGGGAGTCGCCCGGCTAGAAGGCCTCGTCGGCCAGGTCCATCAACGCACCCTGCTCGGCTTCGGCCATGGCCCGGCGCCGGGCCGCCTTGGGGAGGACGGTGGCCGCAAAGTAGCGGGCCGTGGCGACCTTGCCTTCATAGAACGACCGATCCTCGCCGTCGGCGGCGTCGAGCGCAGCAATCGCCACCTCAGCATGACGGATGAGGAGCCAGCCCATGATCAGTTCGGCCAAGCCGTCCATCAGGCTGTTGGCATGGAGTGCCGGCTTGTAGATCGCAGGAGGATCCTGCTGCACCATCATCAGGTGACCCACCATGGCTCCTACTTGACCCTGAACGTCCTCTGCGGCCTTGCCCAGGAATTCGCGCTCGACCTCGAATGGGTCGTCGGCGCCGCCGCCCTTGACCGTCTCGGTGATCTGAGCTGCCAGCTTCATGAGCGTCTCACCGCGATCCCTGGCGATCTTGCGGAAGAGGAGGTCCAGCGCCTGAATGGCGGTTGTGCCTTCATAGATCGTGTCGATCTTGGCGTCCCGAACGTATTGTTCGATCGGGTAGTCCTGCGTGTAGCCGGCGCCGCCGAACACCTGGACACACTGGCCCAGCAGGTCGTAGGCCTTCTCGGAGCAATACCCCTTGATGATCGGGAGGAGTAGGTCGTTGAGCTTCTCCCAATAGTCGTCCTCGGGGTGGAGCCGGATGTTGTCCTGCGCCTGCGCCGCCAGGAAGATGAGCGCCCTCATCCCTTCGGTGTGCACCTTCTGGTCCATGAGGAGCCGGCGTACGTCGGGATGCTTGATGATCGGAACCTTGGCGGCCTCGGGGTCGCGTACCTGGGTCAGGTCCGGACCCTGGATCCGCTCCTTGGCGAACGCGACGGCGTTGAGATAGCCGGTCGACAACGTCGCCGCCGCCTTCTGGCCGACCATCATCCTGGCCTCCTCGATCACCATGAACATCTGGCGGATGCCTTGGTGAACACCGCCCACCAGGTAGCCGACACAGGGCTTGTCCAGGCCCAGGGTGAGCTCGGCGGTGGTCGAACCCCGGATGCCCATCTTGTGCTCGAGTGCTGTGGCGGTCACTCCGTTGCGCTCCCCCAGAGAACCGTCGTCGTTGAGGAGGAACTTCGGAACGATGAACATCGAGAGCCCCTTGGTCCCCGCCTGCGCTCCTTCGGGCCGGGCCAGGACGAGGTGGACGATGTTCTCGTAGTAATCCGATTCGCCGCTGGTGATGAAGCGCTTGACGCCCTCGAGGTGGTACACGTCACCCTCGACGTGGAACGCCTTGGTGGTGCCGGCACCGACGTCGGAGCCGGCGTCGGGCTCGGTGAGCACCATGGTGGCTCCCCAGCGGCGATCCAGCATGGCGTCGATCCAAGTCTCCTTCTGCTCTTCGGTGGCGGTGGCGTCGATGACCGACGCCATCAGCGGCGCCGAGAGGTAGAGGTACGCCGCCGGGTTGGCCCCCACCAGCAGCTCCTGAACGGCCCACCGTAGGCTCGGTGGAACCCCGATGCCGCCGAGGTGGGGAGCCAGCCCGAACCGGTCCCAACCGCCCTCGTAGAAGGCGTCGAGGCTCTTCTTGAGCCCCTCGGGAAGCCGGACCGTGCCGTTCTCGAGCTTGAGTTCGGTCCGGTCGGCCTCCTCGAAACTGGCCGCGAACTCCTCGGTGGACAGCCGCTCGATCTCCCGCAGGATGTCCTTGGCGTTGTCGAGATCGATCTCCGAGAAGGGCCCGGTTCCCAGGTGATCTTGGAGCCGGGTCATCTCGAAGATGTTGAACTCGATGTCACGAAGATTGGTCTTGTAATGCGGCATGGTGCCTCCCGGGCGAGTTCAGCTGCCCAGTGTACTCCAGAATTTGAGCGAAGACTCAAGAATTCATAGGCTGGGCCCATGGCTCGCTATCGCGCCGGCCTCGAGACTCGTGGCCGCATCATCACCGCCACCCGCGATCTCCTCGCCGAGCACGGGTTGGAGGGCACCACGATCCAAGCGATCTGCCAGCGTTCCGCCATCCGACCGGGATCGTTCTACAACCTCTTCAAGTCGAAGGAAGAGGCGATCCTCACGGTGGTGCGCGAGGCGATCGAGGCCGTTGATCCCGACCCCGAGGGCGAGGGAACCGACACGATCACCGAGCTGGTCGAGGCCTACATCATCTTCGTGACCGAGCAGCCGACACTGGCCCGCATCTACCTGCAGATCGCCGTCACCGGAGGCGTCACCGATCCCCATCTCCACGGGCGCATCGTGCGCCACGGCGACTGGAGGCGGAAACGCTTCGCCGATGCCCTGCTTCGCTCTCGCGCCGATCTGAGCCCGGCCGGTGCGATTCGAGAGGCCGAACGGATCCTGGCGACCCTCAACGGCCTGGCACTGTTCCGAGCCCTCGACGCCGGCTTCGACTTCACCGGGCACGCCCGGGAGCTCGTCAAGCCGGCCGGTGGTTCCCCACCGCCGCCGTGATCAGGAGCCGGTAGAACTCGACGACCTGTTCGGCGTCTGTGGTGCGAAAGCGCTCGCCCGTGCCGTGGATTCGGGTCCTGTCGTCAGGGCTCGCCCGAAACGGCACAAACCGGTACACGGCACCGGCGATGCTCGCAAAGTGGCGGGAGTCGGTGGCTCCCATCAGGATCCACGGCACCACCGGTATGTCTCCGAAGGTCTCCCGAACCGCCTCCGTCACCAGAGTGAAGACGTCCGAGTCGATGCTCGACAGTTCGCTGGGCTCGGAGGTGAAGGCGTCCTCCAGGGGACGCACGGTGATCTCGGGACCCACCACCCGGCGGACGTAGTCGGTCACGCTGGCTGCGTCGTCCCCCGGCATGATGCGAACGTTGACGATCGCGGTCGCTTGCTGCGGGATCACGTTGGGCTTCACACCTCCGGTCACCATCGTGACGGCCGTCGTGGTCCGGATGAGGGCATTGGTCAGCGGCTCGGATTTCAACCGCCGCTCGACGAGCGGCTTGGTGATGTCGAGGTTCCGAGCCGCCAAGCGCAGCGGTCTCGGCAACACCGGCGCCAGGGCATCGAAGAAGGGGCGCTGGGTCTCGAGGCGAGTCGGCATCGGTCGGCGTTCGAGACGTCCGATAGCTTCCGCCAGCCGGTCGACTGCACCGCGGGCCGGCGGAGTCGACGAGTGCCCGCCCTCGGCGGTCGCCACCAACTCGAGATTGAGGTACCCCTTCTCCCCGATACCGACCAGGGCCACCGGGGAGGCGATTCCCTTCAGGAGCTGCTCGGCGACGCCACCGCCTTCGTCGATCACGAAGCGAGGACGAACGCCGCGCTCCTCGAGCAGAGCGGCGATCGCCGCCGCCCCTTTCAGCCCCCCGATCTCCTCGTCGTGCCCGAACACCAAGTACACGGTGGCCGCCGGGGTGAAGCCCTCAGAGATCAGGGCCTCGACGGCCTCACAGATGCCGATGAGCGCCGCCTTGTCGTCGATGGCGCCCCGTCCCCACAGGTAGCCTTCGGCCGTCTCGCCGCCGAACGGCGGGTACGGCCACCCCGCTTCGGTCCCCGGCTCGACGGGTACCACGTCGAGGTGCGCCATCAGCAGGATCGGCGCGGCTGCAGGATCCCTTCCGTCCCAGGTGAAGAGAAGGGAATGACCGGCCACCACCTCCCGCGTGAGATCCCGATGGAGAAGCGGGTAGGAGTCCTCGAGAAGACGATGCATCCGCTCGAGGGCGGCGGTGTCGATCTTCTCCCGCTCCTCATAGGAGACGGTGGGAATCCGCACTGCGGCGGCGAGGTGCTCCAGGAACCGTTGCCCGATGGGACCGATCCGCCCCGCCTCTTCATGGTCGGATCCTCTACCCGACCACCGCCTGCGCAAGGCAGCGGCTGCAGCGGCACCAACGCCGGCACCAGCAATGAGACCGATCTTCTTCGATGCCATGCCACGATGCTACGAGGCCGCCGGCTTCCGGGGGTGTGGGTGCGGTCTATTGTCTTGCTCCGTGCACTGGCTGGATCGAGCGGCGGCGGCGGCCTTGGCCCGCACCCCACCCCAGCGCCGGGTGTTCCGCGATGGGTGGGGCGATCGCGACGTGATCGATTGGTACCGCTCCATCGTCCGCACCCCACCATCTCCCTCTCCGATCGATGTGCGGCCGCGCCCCGCCCGCCGAGCCGGGGGACTGACGGTGCGAGACCTCGTCTTCGAGAGCCCGGCCGAGCGACTTCCCGCCGCCTCCCGGATCGCCCGAGCCCGCATGGTCACTCCCGAGGGGGATCCCGATCGGATCTGCGTCCTCATGGCCGCCTGGAACGACCATGGATACCGCACGCGACGCCAGCTCGCCCGGATCCTCGCCGACCGGGGGATCGCCTCGGTGATGCTCGAGAACCCGCTCTACGGGGATCGGCGCACCGACCCCAACGACGACCGCCCCCTCGCCACCGCCGCCGAATTCGCCGTCATGGGCCGAGCGGCCGTGGTCGAGGGACGGGCCCTGGTCGCCCACCTGCGCGGCCAGGGCTACCGGGTCGGGGTCGCCGGCTATTCGATGGGCGGCAATCTCGCCGCCTTCGTGGGGACGACCGTATCGTTCCCCGTGGCCGTCGCTCCCACGGCGTCGCCTCACGCCGCCGGGCCTGCCTTCATGCACGGCATCCTGCGCCTCGGGGTGGCCTGGGATGCCCTCGACGACGACCCCGATCGAGCCCGGAAGGGCCTCAGCGAGTTCCTGCACTCGGCATCGGTCCTCGACTGGGAGCCTCCCCCCCATCTGGCTGCGGCGGTCCTCGTGGCGGGGACGGTCGATGGGTTCGTTCCCACCGCATCGGTGCAAGCCATCCACCGCCACTGGCCCGGCTCGGCGATGGAATGGGTCAGCGCCGGCCATGCCAGCCTGCTGTGGCGCAACAAGGACCGCCTCGCCGATGCCGTCGAGGCATCGTTCGACCGTCTGGCCGTCCTGGAGGGCGGGTGATGGCCGAGATCACCGTGTCCGCCGCCGGCCGCGACGTACGGGTCACCAACCCCGAAAAGGTCCTGTTCCCCGGTCCCGGCTGGACCAAGTTGGACGTCATCGAGCACTACCTGCGGTGCGAAGAGGGAGCCGTGCGCGGGGCCCGGCGTCGCCCATGTTCTCTCAAGCGGTGGCCCAACGGGGTCACCGAGGCGTTCTTCTTCACCAAGCGAGCCCCATCGACGATTCGGGAGGCCGTGGCGGTCCGGTTTCCTTCGGCCCGTCCCGGCCGTATGGCGGTCGTCGACGATGTCTCGGACATCGTCGATCAGGTGCAGCTGGGGTGCCTCGACCTCAACCCCTGGACGAGCAGAGCCGAGGATCTGGACCACCCAGACGAGATGCGGCTCGACCTCGATCCCACCGAGGGGTTCACCTTCGAGGACTGCCGCGAGGTGGCCGAGGCATCAAGGATCCTGCTCGACGAGCTCGGTCTCGTGGGTTGGCCGAAGACCTCGGGATCGCGGGGTATCCACATCTACGTGAGGCTGCTGCCCCGGTGGACCTTCCATCAGGTCCGCCGGGCCGGCCTCGCCTTCGCCCGGGAGCTCGAGCGGCGAATCCCCGACCTGGCCACGACGGCGTGGTGGAAGGAGGAGCGCCGCGGGGTCTTCATCGACTACAACCAGAACGCCAGGGACAAGACGATCGCCAGCGCCTACAGCGTGCGCCATACCGGGCTGGTGTCGACACCCTTCACGTGGCAGGAGCTGGCGACCGTCGATCCGACCGCCATGACGCTCGACGGCTTCCGCGAACGGTGGGAGCGGGTCGGCGACCTCACCGCCGGCATCGACGACACCCCCGGGGATCTCGAGCCGTTGCTCGCCATGGTGCGCGCCGACGAGGAGCGGGGTCTGGGCGATGCACCGTGGCCGCCCCACTACCCGAAGCAACCCGGGGAGCCGCCCCGCGTGCAGCCCTCCAAACGAAGGATCGATTGACGCCGCTCAGTCTGCGGCGACCACCGCCTCGAAGCCGGGACCGGACGGTCGCGTCAACTGCTGGAACGTGCAGTCCTCAGCGTCCTTGTCGGGGCGCCACCGCTCGAAGCGGGTGGCGTGCCGGAAGCGGCCGCCGGTGAGCTGGTCGTAGGAGACCTGGACGACGACGCCCGGCTCCACCGGAACCCACGACAGGTCCTTGCCGCCCGACCATCGGCTCTCGGCCCCGGGCCGCCGGACCTCCTCACCGAACGAGTCTTCGGCGCGGAGCTCTTCGAAGCGCTGCAGCATCTCGACCCGGTCGTGCTCGGAGAACCCCGAGCAGTGGCCGACGAAGGACAGGCTCCCCTCGTGGTAGAGACCGAGCAGCAGGGATCCGATCTTGTCGCCATCCTTGTGGATCCGAAAACCGCCGACCACGCAATCGACGCTGCGCCGGTGCTTCACCTTGATCATCTCCCGTTTGCCCTCCGCGTAGGGGGCGGCCCGCCTCTTGGCAACGATCCCGTCGCACCCGGCCGCCTCGAAGTCTCGGAACCACCGCTCCGCCGTTGGACGGTCGCCGGTCGAGGGAGTGAGGCGCCACGGCTCGGGGAGGTCGAGGCGCTCGAGACGGCTGCGACGCTCCTCGAATGGTCGGCGGCGCAGATCGTCGCCTCGGTCGGCGAGGACATCGAAGGCCACCAGCCGGGCCGGGGATGTCTCGGCGAGCATCTCGACCCGGGAAGCGGCCGGATGGAGCCGGCTCTGGAGAGCATCGAAGTCGAGACGATCCTCGGTGATCACCACCACCTCGCCGTCGAGGACCGTGCCGGCGGGGAGCCCGGTCAGCGCCTCGGTGAGCTCCGGGAAGTAGCGCTGCAGCGGCTTGTGATTGCGGCTGTCGAGGCGGGGCTCGTCGCTCCATGCCACGACTCGGAACCCGTCCCACTTGGGCTCATAGGCCCACTCGTCGCCCTCAGGGATGGCCTCGCGAACCCGGGCCTCCATGGGCGTGATCGGAGGGGGGAAGGGCCAGGTCACGTCGCGAGGGTAGACGCCACGGCGGGCCCCGAGAGGCCCACCATTCGGAGGGAGGAGACGCACTCAGGCCCCGTTCTCCTTGCCGTATTCCCCAACGCCGTCCCCGCCGGGAATCCACACAGTCGCACGACCGAGTCTCACCGGCCGCCGTCCTAGGCTCGCAGCGATGCCGCTCATCGGAGTGTTCGACTCGGGCGTCGGAGGTCTCTCGGTGCTCCGAGAGATCCGGGTGCTCTTGCCCGACGCCGACATGTTGTATCTGGCCGATCAGGCTCGGGCCCCGTACGGCGATCGGAGCCAGGACGATGTCAGAACGATCGCCGGGCGGGCGGCAGAGTTCCTGATCGAAGCGGGCGCCGAGACGGTGGTCGTTGCCTGCAACACCGCCTCGGCGGCGGCGCTCCACTGGCTCCGGCAACGCCGTCCCGAGACGGTGTTCGTGGGAATGGAACCGGCGGTCAAGCCGGCGGCACGGGTCACGGCCAGCGGTGTCGTCGGAGTGCTGGTCACGCCATCGACGTTTCAGACGCGAGTGGTGGCCGATCTCGCCGAGCGGTTCGCCGACGGGGTCACCGTGATCACCCGGGCCTGCCCGGGTCTCGCCGACGCAGTTGAACGGCTCGACGATCCTGGGACCGCCGTGGCAGACCATGTGGAGGCTCTGGTGGCATCGGGTGCCGATGCGATCGTGATCGGGTGCACCCATTACTCGTTCCTCGCGGATTCGATTCGAGGACTGGCCGGTGCTGGTGTGACGGTCATCGACCCGGCCCCGGCGGTGGCCCGCCAGGTGGCTCGGGTCGCCCCCGGGACGGGAGCGGGGGCGACCCGCTACCTCACTACCGGGGACCCGGCGCGCTTCGCCGATCAGGTGGGGCGACTGCTGGGGGTGTCCATCGTTGCGGACCGGGTCTCCGTTGGAGAGGGTTCCCCGGGGAATTGATAATGGTCGACTCAGGTTATAAACTGCGATAGCGCTAAGAAATCTCTCCAAGACCTCCGAGGAGCACCATGAGCCGAGCAGTAGGCATCGACCTGGGCACCACCAACAGCGTGGTGGCCGTCTACGAAGGTGGCGAACCCACCATCATCGCCAACGCCGAGGGACACCGCACCACCCCATCGGTAGTCGCCTTCTCCAAGGGCGGCGAAGTGCTCGTGGGTGAAGTGGCCAAGCGCCAAGCGATCACCAACCCGGAACGCACCGTCCGCTCCGTGAAGCGCCACATGGGCACCGACTGGTCGATCGAGATCGACGGGAAGGACTTCACGGCCCAGGAGATCAGCGCTCGCATCCTGCAGAAACTCAAGCGGGACGCCGAGGCCTACCTCGGAGGCGAGGTGACCCAGGCGGTGATCACCGTTCCCGCCTACTTCGGCGACGCCCAGAGACAGGCCACCAAGGAAGCGGGCCAGATCGCCGGCCTCGAGGTTCTGCGGATCATCAATGAGCCGACGGCCGCTTCCCTCGCCTACGGGCTCGACAAGGAGGCCCACGACCAGACGATCCTGGTCTTCGACCTCGGTGGCGGCACCTTCGATGTCTCGGTGCTCGAGATCGGCGAGGGCGTCTTCGAGGTCAAATCCACCAGCGGGAACACGCAGCTCGGCGGTGACGACTTCGACGAGAAGGTCATCGAATGGTTGGTCAAGGAGTTCAAGAACGACCACGGGGTCGACCTCTCCAAGGATGCCATGGCCATGCAGCGCCTCAAGGAGGCGGCCGAGAAGGCGAAGATCGAGCTGTCATCGGTGTCGTCGACCGAGGTGAACCTCCCGTTCATCACTGCCACCGCCGACGGGCCGCTGCACCTGCTCAAGACCCTGAGCCGGTCCGAATTCCAGAAGCTCACCGAGGACCTGGTGGCGGCCACCAAGGATCCCTTCTTGCAGGCGATCAAGGACGCCGGTGTCGAGGTGAGCGAGATCGATCACGTGATCCTGGTCGGGGGCTCCACCCGGATTCCGGCGGTGCATGAGCTGGTCACCGAATTGACGGGAAAGGAGCCCCACAAGGGTGTCAACCCCGATGAGGTCGTCGCCGCCGGCGCCGCCCTCCAGGCGGGTGTGCTGAAGGGCGACGTCAAGGACATCCTGCTCCTCGACGTCACCCCCCTCACCCTGGGTATCGAGACCATGGGCGGGGTTGCCACGAAGATGATCGAGCGCAACACCACCATCCCGACGCGCCGCTCCGAGATCTTCACCACCGCAGCCGACGGCCAGCCGGAAGTGGAGGTCCACGTGCTCCAAGGCGAGCGGGAGATGGCCGCTTACAACAAGTCGCTGGGCAAGTTCAACCTGACCGGCATCCCACCGGCACCGCGCGGTGTTCCTCAGATCGAGGTGACGTTCGACATCGACGCCAACGGCATCGTGTCGGTCTCCGCCAAGGACCTCGGCACCGGCAAGCAGCAACAGATCACGATCACCGGCGGCACGGCGCTGCCGAAGGACGAGATCGACCGGATGGTCGAGGACGCCGAGGCCCACGCCAACGAGGACAAGGAGCGGCGCGAGCTGGCCGAAGCCCGCAACCAGGCGGACCACGTCGCCTACCAGACCGACAAGACGCTCGCCGACTACGGCGACAAGGTGAGCGACGACGAGAGGTCTCAGATCACCGAGAAGCTCGAGGCGTTGCGCGAGCTTCTCAAAGATGAGAACGCCGGCGTCGAGTCGCTGCGCTCGGCCACCGATGCGGTGCTCTCCGCCTCCCAGGTCCTCGGTCAGAAGATCTATGAGGCCACCCAGGCGGAGGCGGCTGGGGCCGGGCCGTCCGGTGACGACGACGTCGTCGAAGCCGAGATCGTCGACGAAGGCGAGGAGTCGTGAGCGTCACCGAGGACGATGCCGTCGTCGAGGCACCCGGCGAGGCCGTTCCCACTCCTTCCGAGGAACTCCCCGAGGACCGTGACGAAGCGGTGAGCGTCCTGTTGGAGACGCTCGCCTCGCTTCGGGACACGGCCGATGCCCATCTCGACGATCTGCAGCGGGTCGCCGCCGAGTTCGAGAACTACCGGAAGCGGGCCGAGCGGGAGCGCCGGGAGATCGTGGATCGAGCCGCCGAACGAGTCGTCGAAGCGATACTCCCGGTGCTCGACTCCTTCGACCAAGCGTTCACCCATGAGGCGCAATCGCCCTCGGAGGAGAAGCTCCTCGCCGGCTTGCGGGGGACCTTCCACCAGTTGATGGACGTCCTTCGCAAGGAGGGTCTCGAAGTGGCCTCCGGGGCCGGAGAGCCCTTCGATCCGGCCGTCCACGAGGCCGTCGCCGGCGGAGGTGACGGCTCGCTCGTGGTCGGTGAGGAAATGCGTCGTGGCTATCTGCTCAAAGGCAAGGTCATCCGGCCGGCTCTCGTCGCCGTCCGCCCGGATGAGCTCGACGAGGGCGACACCGGCTGATGCGCCGGGAGTGGCTCGAGAAGGACTACTACGAGACCCTCGGGGTCGTTCGGGATGCCACCGACTCCGAGATCAAGAAGGCCTACCGCCGCCTGGCCCAGGAGCACCACCCCGACAACAACCCGGGAAACCCCGCGGCCGAAGCTCGTTTCAAGGAGATCGGCGAGGCCTACGCCACCCTCGGTGACGCCGAGGAGCGGGTCAAGTACGACCAGGCCCGGGACGCCTTCGCCAGGGGCACCTTCATGGACGGCCCCGGGGGCGATGCCCAGTACGTCCGGATCGACGACCTCGAGAATCTCGGCGACCTGTTCGGGGGAGGGGTGTTCGGTGGCCTCGGCGACCTGTTCGGCTTCGGCGCTCACCACTCCCCGGGCCGGGCCGGGCGCGACCTGGAGACCGAGGTGAGCCTCACCTTCCACGAGGCGGTCTCCGGCACCACCAGGGCGATCACCGTTGAGCGAGGCCGCACCGTGAACGTCAAGATCCCGGCCGGCATCAACGACGGCGCTCGCATGCGGCTGCGCGGCAAGGGCGGCTCGGGGACGGGTGGGGGCGCTCCCGGCGACCTCTACGTGAAGGTTCGCGTCGGCAGCCATCCTGTCTTCGAGCGCTCCGGTCTGGACCTCCGGGTCAAGGTGCCGATCTCATTCACCGAGGCAGCCCTCGGCGCTCGTATCAGTGCACCCACCCTCGATGGCAAGGTGACGCTGAAGGTGCCGTCCGGCACGCCGTCCGGAAAGACCTTCCGGGTCACCGGCAAGGGGATCGCCGCAGCCGATCGAACCGGCGACCTGCTGGTGACCGTCGAGGTGGTGGTGCCCACCCACCTCGACGATGCCACCCGGGAGCTCCTCGAGCGGCTCCACGACGACGATCGATCGAGAGAACTCCGAGCCCACTTGGGGGTGTGAACGTGAGCCACGACGCCAATGAAGCCGTCTACATCATCTCGGTGGCCGCCGAGCTCGCCGGGGTTCATCCCCAGACGCTGCGCATCTACGAACGCCGCGGTCTGCTGAGCCCGTACCGGACACCGGGCGGCACCCGCCGCTACTCCGACGAGGACCTGGAACGGCTCGGCATGATCCAGGAACTGACCGCCGACGGCGTGAACCTCGAGGGGGTGCGCCTGATCCTCGAGATGCGAGATGATATCGAGCGGCTCCAGAGGCAGGTCTCCCGTTTGCGGCGCCTCCTCGGAGAAGCCGAACAGCGGGTGAGGACCGGTTCGGCCCCCCGGGTCGGCCACGTGCCGGGACGAGCGCGCCGCAACCTTCCCGATGTCCCCCGTCCCAACCTCGGTGGTCTTCTCGACGGGTGAGGCGAGCGAACGGTGCCCCAGCCACCAGGGCCGTCCATCCCCCCACCCCACCACGCCGGCGGTCGAATCCCCGCTCAGGCCGAGATCTGCACTTCCCGGGGCTGGGTGGCCGCCAGGTAGTCCTCCATCGAGATACGCATCGAGTGACGGTGATCGCCGGCGTTGAACACCAGTTCCTCGGCCGCCATCAGCCCGCCGTCGACCACGACCGGCATGCCGTAGAGATTGCCGAACGGCGGCTCCGCACCCAGTTCGCAATCGCCGAAGACCTCGCCGAACTCGGCTTCGGTGGCCAGTTCCACCTCGTCACAGTCGAAGGCCTGCTTCGCCAGCGTCATGCTGACGTGATCCGGGGCGGCCAACACCGCCATGACCAACTCACCGTCGGCACTCAGGATCACCGGCTTGGCGACCTGTCTTCCCGGCACACCCTCGGCCTGGGCCATCGCTTGGGCGGTGAAGGTCTGGCGATGTTCGGTCAGGGTGTAGGGGATGCCGTGTGACACGAGATGCTCGCGAACACGATGAGCGCAATCGAGTTCCGTCATCAGACACCTCCCCTTCGAACGACCGACGGCGGGACTGCGGTCCCCCGTCGCTCCCCCAAACGTACGCGTCTGCGCGGCGGGGTGGCGATCGATGGCTCCCTCGGACACGACCCGCCTATGGTGGGAGGACGGCGTGGCGGAGGTTCACCCTGCCGATCACCGATGACTCGTCCCTGCGGCTGACCGCTTCAGGGGAGATCTTCCTCAAGTCCCGGACCACCCGGGACCGGTTCCTGCGCATCCTCATCGAGAACGTGCAGGACGCCCTTCGGCGCGCCGGGATCGACGGGATCGTCCGCCGCAGTGGCTATCACGAGATGGCGATCGAGGGCGACGCCGGGGACGAGACCGCCGAGGTGTCGGCGCGGACCTTTGGGATCGGACGGGTGGAACGGATGCGCGCCATCGAAGCCACCGCTCTCCCCGAGCTCGGAGAGGCCGTTGCCGGGGCGACTCTCGACCTGGTGGCCGGGCGGCGCTTCGCGGTCCGAGTGCGTCGACGCGGGGACCATCCCTGGAGATCTCGGGATGCCGAGGCCCTCATCGGCCGCCTGCTGCTCGATGCCTCCGCCGGGGTGGATCTCGACAATCCGGAGGTCACGGTCCGGCTGCTCGTCCGCGACGATCGGGCCTGGCTCGTCGATCGCCGCTGGAGAGCGGTCGATGGTTTGCCGCTACGGACTCAGGAACGAGCGCTGGCTCTCCACTCGGGCGGCATCGACTCCCCGGTGGCCGCCTGGATGATGATGCGTCGGGGGTGCCCGATCGACTTCCTCCACCTGATGATGGATTGCGCCGCTGCCGATCAGGCCCTTGCGGTGGCTCACTCGCTGAGCATGCGGTGGTCGGGAGGGACCGAACCCCGTCTCCACGTCATCGACTTCCAACCGATCAAAGAGGCGCTCCGGGAACGCGTCGCTCCCCGAATGCGCCAGGTGGTCCTCAAGCGGCTCATGCTCGGCACCGCCGAGCGGGTGGCGGCGAGGCTGGAGATCCCGATGCTGATCACCGGGGACTCGCTGGGACAGGTGTCGTCGCAGACCGCCGCCCACCTCGTCGAAATGGACCGCTCGATCGCGACGCCGATCCTCCGGCCCCTCGTCGGGTTCCACAAGGAGGAGATCGTGGCGCGGGCCAAGGAGATCGGGACGTTCGATCTGTCGGTCCGAACCCAGGAGGTCTGCGATCTCTCCGACGGCAACCGGGTGGCGACCAAAGCCACCAAACGCCGCCTCGACGAGGGACTGAGGCAGGTGGGCCCCGAGCTCGTCACCGCAGCCCTGGCGACCTGGGAAACCGTCGACGCCCGGGCCTGGTGGCCGGGGATGCCCATGCAGCCGGCGGCCTAGTGCCCGGTCGGCTGGGCATCCTGGGGGCGATGGAGGAGGAGGTCGGCCCGCTCCGGCGGCGCTTGGAGGAGCCGGAACATCAGACCGTCGCCGGCCGGAGCTTCACCACCGGACGCCTCGCCGATCACGCCGTGGTGCTGGCCGTCTGCGGATTCGGCAAGGTGGCCGCCGCGGCCACCACGTCCACCATGCTCGACGTCTTCGACGCAACCACGGTGGTCTTCAGCGGCGTTGCCGGAGGGATCGGGACCGGAATCGGCATCGGTGACGTAGTGGTGGCCGACGCCCTGGCTCAGCACGACTTCGACGCCTCCCCCTTGTTTCCACCGTATGTGGTGCCCTCGCTGGGAGGTCCGACGGTGCCCACCGATCCCCGGTTGTCCCTGATCTCCGTGCGCGCTGCCTCCCACTACCTCGAGCGTCGGTTCGCCGGGGAGATCCCCGGCGCCGAACGAGCTCACTTCTCCATCGCAACACCCCGGGTCCATACCGGCCTGGTCGCCAGCGGGGATCGCTTCATCGCAGATCCCGCCGAGGCACAGAGACTGGCGAGCGACCTGCCGGGTCTCCTGGCCGTGGAGATGGAGGGGGCGGCGACCGCCCAGGTGTGCGCCGAGCGGTCGATTCCGTTCACCGTGATCCGCACGATCTCCGACAGAGCCGATCACGAGGCCCCGACCGACTTCGCCCGCTTCGTCACCTCGGTCGCCGGTCCCATGGGAGCCGGGATCGTCGAGGAGCTCGCCGGGCTTCTCTAGAGCGATCGGCAATTCACTCGTGCCGGAAGCGACCTCGACCGGGAAGCCGGCGTCGGCGCCACGGGCCCGCCCCTTTCGAGACGGGCCCGTCCACCTTCAGCGCTTCAGCGAGTCGCGGATCTCACGCAGCAGGACGATGTCCTCGGGCGGGGTTGCCGGTGCCTCCTCTTCCCCGCTCTGGCGACGCTGCAGGTAGGCGTTGTACGGCTTGACGACGAAGAAGAACACCGACGCCGCCACCGTCAGGAACGTGATGAGCGCGGTCAGGAATGCCCCGTAGCGAAGCACTGCATCGCCCCACAGGTCGATCGTCAGGGTCGAGAAATCGGGCTGGCCGAAGATCGCCCCGATGACCGGGTTCACGATGTGATCGATGAACGCGGTCACCAGCGCCCCGAAGGCGGCACCCATGACGAATGCCACCGCCAGCTCGACCAGGTTGCCCCTGGCGATGAAGTCCTTGAACTCCTTGAGGATCTTGTCCACGGTCCTCCCTTCCTCCTAGGTCGCATTCTGCCCGCTGAGGACCGGAACCCGCTCATGGCGCCCCCCAAACGGGCCGATGCACTGTGCGTGGACAACTCAGCAGACCTGCGGGTGCTGCTTCGTTCGCAGAACCCGCTGATCCTCGTCGCGACCAGGGACGAGCAGCGCTTCCTGGCGCTCCTGCGCCGCGTCGCCGAGGGGCTCGGGCTCCCGGTGTGGACGTGGTCGGCGGCACGCGGGCTGGCTCGCGACGGACACGAGGCCGTCTACCGAACCATGGATCCGCGCATGGCCCTGGCCTTCGTCACCGACTTGTCCGACCCGGGGATCTTCGTCCTCGTCGATGCCCACCATGCCATCGCGGACCCGGTCGTCCTCCGCTCCGTCAAGGACACCGCCCAGCAAGCCGGTCGGGACCAGACCCTGGTCCTCACCGGGCCGGAGCGCACCGTGCCACCGGAGCTCGACGGTCTGGCGGTGCCTTGGACGCTCCGTCCCCCCGACGAGAAGGAACTGGCCCGGATGGTCCGCAGGACGGTCGAGGACCTCACGCTGAGGAAGATGGCCGACGACATGGGGACCGAGGCCGAGGCCGATCTCGTGACGGCGTTGCGCGGGGTGACCCTGTCCGACGCCGAGCGGCTTCTGCAGCGCGCCGTGCTGCGCGACGGATCTCTCGGACCCGACGACGTCGCCTATCTGCGAACCGCCAAGGCCGAGTTGCTCAATGCCGACGGGGTCCTCGAGCTGATCGCCAGCCACACCGGGACTCTGGAAGACGTCGGCGGGCTCGACCACCTCAAGAGCTGGCTGGAGATCAGAGGGGCGGCCCTGGCGTCGGGGCGGGCGGCGTCGGCCGGTCTCGACCCACCCCGGGGAATACTGCTCACCGGAGTCCCCGGCTGCGGCAAGTCGTTGATCGCCAAGGCCCTGGCCAACAGCTGGGGCCGCCCCCTGGTGCTCCTCGACCCGTCGCGGCTCTACGGCCGCTACGTGGGGGAGTCCGAGCAGCGCCTCGACGGGGCCCTCGGCACGGTGGCCGCCATGGCACCGGTGGTGCTGTGGATCGACGAGATCGAGAAGGGCTTTGCAATGGGCGGAGAGAGTGACGGGGGCGTCAGCCGACGGTTGCTGGGGACGTTCCTGCGCTGGCTTCAGGATCGGACCGAGGGTGTCTTCGTGGTCGCCACGGCCAACGATGTGGCCGCCCTGCCGCCCGAGCTGCAACGCAAAGGCCGCTTCGACGAGATCTTCTTCGTCGATCTCCCCGGCCCTACCGCCCGACGCGAGATCCTCATCCATCACCTCCGGACGCGAAGCCACGGTCCTTCCGACTTCGACCTCGACAAGCTCACCGAGATCACCTCCGGATTCTCGGGCGCCGAGATCGAGGCGGTCGTGGTGGGGGCGCTCTACCGGTCCTTCGGAGCCGGATCCTCCCTGACCACCGAGGAGCTGGTGGCCGAGGTCCAGCACACGGTGCCGCTGTCGATCAGCCGCGCCGAGGATGTGTCCCGGCTCCGCGCCTGGGCATCGGGGCGCGCCGTCAGCGCTTGAACCTCACAACACCCACGGGATGATCCGCCACCGCACCCGGGTGCGATAGGCGGCGTACTCGGTGAGGTGAGCTTCGAGACGGATCTCTTCACCCGCCGCCTTTCCCACCAGGACGGCGGTCAGCACTCCGCTCAGTGCGAGCACCACGGTGTTGCCGTCGACGAGACCGAGCCCTCCACTCCCCAGCACCAGCCCACCGTAGATCGGGTGGCGGACCACTCGATAGATGCCGCGCTCGACCAGTACCGCATCGGATCGGGGTGCGGGGAACGGGCTCAAGTTGTCGCCGAGTGTCAACATCCCCGAGGCGGCGAGGCCCAGACCGGCGACCAGGAGGATCCCTCCGGCCGTCACCGCCGCCGCCCCCCAGTCGTCACCCCAGCGGAAGAGCGCCGCCGCAATCCCGCCGATGAGCAGGAACTGGGCGGCTACCCACCATCCTCCGAGTGCGGTGAACCTGCGCATGCGGACCGGGATGGTACCGGTCCCATCGCGGGGGACCGATACGATGCTCCTCATGCCACGCGGCGTTCCGGCGACTCGCTCCTACTTCGAGCGCCACAGTCACGAATACCACCCCGCTCGCCTGCGCCGGGCAGTGCGGTGGATCGACCAACTCCAGCCTGCCCGGGTCTTCGAAGTCGGGTGCGGTAACGGCGGCGTGCTCGAAGTGCTCGCCCAAGCCGGGATCACCGAATTGTCGGCGTGCGATGTCGCCGAGACGGCGCTGGCGCGGGCCGGCCGCCGGGTGGACTTCGCGGCGCACCGGGGTTCGATTCTCGATCGGGATTTCGTGGACTCCCTCCCCGGCGGTTACGACGTCGTGGTGATGGCGGCCGTGCTCCACCATCTGGTCGGTCGCACCCGCCGATCCAGCCGGGGCCTGGCCGACACCGCCCTTCGCCATGCCCTCAGCTTGTTGGCGCCGCAGGGCCATCTGGTGATCGTGGAGCCGACCTATGCCCCCCGGTGGGCGATGACGGCGGTCTTCTGGGTGAAGCGGGTGCTTGGCCTGGCGGGTCGTCGGCTCGAGCTGGGAGAGTGGAACAACCTGGGCGCCCCCCTGGTGTCGTACTACGACCCGGCGGGGGTCCGCGGCCTGGTTGCCGCTGCCGGTGGCTCGGTGGAGCGCAGCCACGATCGGCCGCAGCGCCTGCGCCGCCTGCCCCGGGCTCTGGGGATTCGGGGACGGTGGATCACCACCGTTCTGGTGAATCCTCCCCATATCTGATAACATTCGACTCAGGTTTTCTGGAATCTATCTTCGGATATCGGGGTTGGACGGGACGTATGAATGGCAACACCTTCACCCACCGAGCCCAGCAGGCCATTGCCGCGGCTCACGATGAGGCCCGGCGCCGCCACCATGCCGCCGCCGAAGCCGAACATCTCCTGACCGCGCTGTTGGCCCAGACCGACGGGATTGTCTATCCCCTTCTCGACCGGATCGAAGTCGATCACCGCCTCCTGCAGCGGCGCCTCGACGACGCCCTGGGTTCGGTCCCCCGGGTCTTCGGCGACGCCGACACGACCCTGTCACCAAACCTCGTGGCGGTCCTGCAGCAGGCCGATCGGGAACGGGCCGCCATGAAGGACGACTACACCTCGGTGGAGCACCTCGTTCTCGCTCTCACCGAGGCCGCCGGTCCCGCCGGCATCGCTCTTCGCGAATTGGGTGCCGACCATGCCGCCGCATTGGAGGCGCTGTCCACGTTGCGGGGCAGTACCCGGGTGACGTCGCAGGACCCCGAGGCCACCTTCGACGCCCTCGAGCAGTACGGCCGGGACCTGGTCGGCGAGGCCCGCCGGGGTCGTCTGGATCCGGTGATCGGCCGTGACGAGGAGATCCGCCGAGTCATCCAGGTGCTGTCGCGGCGTACCAAGAACAATCCGGTGCTCATCGGCGAGCCCGGCGTCGGCAAGACCGCCATCGTCGAGGGTCTCGCCGGTCGCATCGTGAACGGCGACGTCCCGGAAGGGCTGAAGCGCAAGCGCATCGTTGCCCTGGATCTCGGTGCCATGGTCGCCGGGGCCAAATACCGGGGTGAGTTCGAGGAGCGGCTCAAGGCGGTGCTGTCCGAGATCAAGGCCGCCCAGGGTGAGATCGTCACCTTCATCGACGAACTGCACACCATCGTCGGCGCCGGAGCGGCCGAGGGTTCGATGGACGCCTCCAACATGCTCAAACCCATGTTGGCCCGCGGTGAGCTGCGGATGATCGGTGCCACCACCCTCGACGAGTACCGCAAGCACATCGAGAAGGACGCCGCTCTCGAACGTCGCTTTCAGCCCGTCTTCGTGGAGGCGCCGTCGGTCGAGGATGCCGTCGGCATTCTGCGCGGCCTCAAGGAGCGGTATGAAGTCCATCACGGGGTGCGAATCACCGACGCCGCCCTGGTGACCGCCGCCGTCCTCTCCGACCGCTACATCACCGGACGCCACCTACCCGACAAGGCAATCGACCTGGTCGATGAAGCGGGCAGCCGCCTTCGCATCGAAATCGACTCGATGCCCACCGAGATCGACGACCTGGAGCGCCGCCGGGTCCAATTCGAGATAGAGCGGACCGCGCTCCAGAAAGAGAGCGACCCCGCCAGCGGCGAACGGTTGGAGGCCATCGAGCGCGAGCTCGCCGATCTCGCCGAAGAGGCGGACCGCCTCACCGCCCACTGGACGCTCGAGAAGGAAGCGATCTCCGGGATCCGGGAGACCAAGCAGGCAATCGAGGACACCCGCGTCGCTGCAGAGACCGCTGAGCGAGATGGGGATCTGGAACGGGCCGCCGAGCTCCGCTACGGCCGTCTCCGGGGCCTCGAGTCGTTGTTGGCCGAACGCCAGGAGGCTCTCGAGAAGCTCCAGGCGGATCTCCGCATGCTCAAGGAGGAGGTCGATTCCGAGGACGTAGCCGAGGTGGTGAGCCAATGGACCGGGATCCCGGTGTCCCGCCTCATGGAGGGGGAGATCCACAAGCTGGTGCGGCTCGAGGAGCATCTTCACGAGCGGGTCGTGGGGCAGGACGAAGCCGTGGCGGCAGTGGCCAATGCCATCCGTCGTTCCAGGGCCGGTGTCGCCGACCCCGACCGCCCCATCGGCTCGTTCATCTTCCTCGGCCCCACCGGTGTCGGAAAGACGGAGCTGGCCAGGGCACTGGCGGAGTTCCTCTTCGACGACGAGAGGGCCATGGTCCGCATCGACATGTCGGAATACATGGAGAGGCACTCGGTGAGCCGCCTCATCGGCGCCCCGCCCGGCTACATCGGCTACGACGAGGGCGGCCAGTTGACCGAAGCCGTGCGGCGCCGCCCCTACGCCGTTCTCCTCCTCGACGAGGTGGAGAAGGCCCACACCGACGTCTTCAACGTGCTCCTGCAGCTGCTCGACGACGGCCGCCTCACCGACGGCCAGGGACGGACGGTCGATTTCACAAATGTCGTGCTGATCATGACCTCCAACCTCGGGTCGGAACTCATCGACCCGGACCTCCCCGACGAGACAATAAGGGAGAGGGTGCTGGGCGTGGCTCGCAGCCACTTCCGACCCGAGTTCCTCAATAGGGTCGACGAGGTCACCGTGTTCCATCGGCTCGCCCCGGAGCACCTGCGCCGGATCGTCGACATCCAGCTGCGCCATCTGCTGCGACGCCTCGCCGAACGCCGCATCACCCTCGAAGTCGGCGACGATGCTCGCGACTGGCTGGCCGACCACGGCTACGACCCGACGTACGGGGCGCGGCCGCTCAAGCGCCTCATCCAGAAGGAGCTGGGCGATCGCCTGGCGCTCGAACTGCTCGCCGGGACGTTCGCCGAGGGCGACACGGTGGCCGTCGCCGCCGGGGATGATGGACTCACCCTGATGGGGCGCCGCTAGCTCGGCCGGTCGGAGTCCTCTTCAATCGACGACCCGTCGCGGGCCGCAAGGCGATCCTCATGCCGGCGCTTGCTCATGATGTGACGGCAGGCGGCATGGCCCGCCACTACCTTGCGCTGCAAGACAAGTCGTGCTATCCTGTGTTGCAAGGTAGTGAGCGAGGCCGCGTGGAACGCAGCAGCCAGCTGCTCAGAGGAGTGCTCGACATGTGTCTCCTTGCGCTCATCGCAGAGGAGCCCAGCTACGGCTACGAGATGGTCCGCAAGCTGGAGGATCGGGGCCTGGCCCTCGTCGGTGAGGGCAGCATCTACCCGCTGCTCTCCCGCCTGCAACGCCAGGGTCTGGTCGACGCCTTCGTCGAGGAGTCGACCGGCGGCCCGCCCCGCAAGTACTACCGAATCGCCGAAGACGGTCGCCGCCGTCTCGGCGATTGGATCACCGAGTGGAAGGCGATGTCCCATGGCGTCGACCGCGTTCTCCAGGGCGGGAACCATGAGTGAGCCGATCTCACCGATCGCCGCCGATTGCGAACGGTATTGGCGTGCCGCCGGAATCGGACCGCGCACCGCGGCCGAGATGCGGGCCGAACTGGAAGCCCATCTCCGGCAGGCGGTCGCCGACGGGCGGACCATCGCCGACGTCGTGGGTGACGATCCGGCCGGTTTCGCCGAGGCGTGGGCCGCCGAAGAGCGCCCGGCTCGAGCGATGCCCACCTGGGACGACGTCATGCGGCGAGGCCGCGCTGCATGGGGGATGCGGGAGACGGCCATACTCATTGTGATCGTCGCCGGCATTGCCACCGCAACGATCTGGGGAAGAGGAGGAAGCTCAGAAATGGACAACGAGATTTGGCGCTGGATCTGGATCGGGGCGGCCGCCGTCTTCGGAGTCGGAGAGATGTTCACCGCAGGCTTCTTCATGCTCCCCTTCGCCTTTGGCGCAGTGGCAGCCGTGCCGCTGGCATGGCTCGATGTGCATCCGGCCATACAACTGGTGGTGTTCCTCGTCGTATCGGTCGCGGCGCTGCTGCTGATCCAAAGGCTCATGAAGAAGGCCGACGAACACCAACCGGCCGTCGGTGCAAACCGATTCGTCGATCGCCACGCCATCGTCACCGAAGAGATCAACCCGGTCACCGGTGCCGGAAGCGTGCGGGTCGACACCGAACTGTGGCGGGCCACTACCGATGGCGGTTCCATCCCCAAGCAGACCGAGGTACGCGTTGTCGAGGTTCGAGGCACCCGCCTCGTCGTCGAACGGGTCTAGACAGGCTGAGAGAGAAGAAGGAGGTCGAGTCGAGTCATGGATGGTTTGGTACTCGTAGTCATCATCGCCGTGGCGGTCGTGTTCATCACGGTCGCCGCCGGCCTCAAGATAGTGAGCCAGTACGAGCTGGGTCTGGTGGAGCGCTTCGGCAAGTACGAGCGAACCGTCAACCCCGGCCTGCGATGGATCTGGCCATTCATCGAGCGGATCCGCCGGGTCGATCTGCGGGAGCAGGTCGTCGATGTCCCGCCCCAGGAGGTGATCACGAGGGACAACGTGGTGGTGACCGTGGATGCGGTCGTCTACTACCAGGCCACCGACCCGGTGAAGCTGAAGTACAACGTGGCCAACTTCATCCTGGCGGCCACCAAGCTGGCCCAGACCAACCTCAGGAACATCGTCGGCGACCTCGACCTGGACGGGGCGCTCACCTCCCGCGACACCATCAACGAGCAGTTGCGCGGCATCCTCGACGAAGCCACCGACGTGTGGGGTACTCGAGTGGTACGGGTCGAGATCCAGAGGATCGACCCACCACCGGACGTCACCGAGGCCATGCACCGCCAGATGAAGGCGGAGCGGGTCCGGCGGGCCGTCGTCACCGAGGCCGAGGGCGACAAGCGGTCGGCCATCCTGAGGGCCGAAGGCGTCAAGCAGTCCCGCATCCTGGAGGCCGAGGGTCAAGCCCAAGCGATCAAGGAAGTCGCCGAGGCCGAGAAGTTCCGGAAGCTCACCGTGGCCGAGGGCGAGGGGCAGGCGATCGAGCGGGTGTTCGGTGCGATCCACACCGGCGACCCGACCCCCGACCTGATCGCCATCCGCTACCTGGAGACGCTGGGAACCATTGCCGACGGCAAGGCCACCAAGCTGTTCCTCCCCATGGAGACGAGCGGCATCTTGGGTTCGTTGGGAGCCATCAAGGGCCTCTTCGAAGACGAAGCACAGGAGTCCTAGCCGACCCCTGCGAGGGCGGGCCCCCTGGGGTCCGCCCTCGACGCGTCACGGCTCCGTGGGCTCTCCGGCCGGCTCGGCGACGGGCCGCCACCCCCGGACCCACAGAGTTGCCACCGCTCCAATCACCACCGCCAAAGAGAACCAGCCGTTGCGGCTCAGGCCCAGGAAGCGGAACGTGGTGTCGGTGCGGATGAGCTCCAGCAGGAATCGAATGATGCCGTAGAGCCCGGCGTAGAGGAGGAACAGCGTTCCCCGGCGCAGCGCCACCCGGCGCTCCAGCCACAGCAGGAACACGATGATCCCGGCGTTCCACAGGAACTCGTAGAGGAACGTGGGATGAAAGGTCTCGGAGGAGAGGTACTCGGCGGGCCGCTTGGCCGGCTCGATCTCGAGAGCCCAGGGAAGGTCGCTGGGGGTCCCAAACAGTTCTTGATTGAAGTAGTTGCCCCACCGCCCGATCGCCTGCGCCGCCGGGAGCCCGATTGCGGTCGCGTCGGTGAACATCAGGAAGTCACCCTTCTCCCGGCGGATCACGAACAGGACCGCCAGCGTGCCGAAGGTGAGGCCCCCGAAGAGGGCGATCCCCCCCTCCCACAGCTTGAACACGCCCAACCAGTCATCCTCGAAGCGGTGGGTATGGGTACTCACATAGGCGAGGCGGGCCCCGATGAACCCGATCACGATCGCCCAGAACCCGGCCCGCTCCCCGGTCCTCCGCTCGCCACCGAACTTCACATACCGATGCACGATGACCAGGTAGGCGGTAGCCACCGCCAGACCCATCAGGATCCCATAGATGTGGATCGTCAGTGGGCCGATCTCGAACTCATTGAACGATGGGGAGGGAATCGAGGCCAGCATCGGGGACTAACCCTCCTTGAACTCGAGAAACGCCGCCCAGGCACGAGGACCGTAGACGGTGGCGGGACCACCCATCATGAGCAGCGCCACGCCGAGCGCCTCAGCGACTTCCTCCTCCGCGGCGCCGTGCCGGGCGGCTCCCTTGGCGTGATAGGCGATGCAGCCGTCGCATTCCTCGGCTACTGCGATGACGAGAGCGATGATCTCCTTGATCTTGGTGGGGAGCACCCCCTCTGCCATCGCGCCCCGGTGCATCTGTGCGAAGCCGCTCCAGGCATCCGGAATCGCCTGTCGCAGCGACCGGGTAGGCCCGGAGAGATCCGAGATGACGTCGTGCCAGTGACCCATGTGATGACCTCCTCGATCGCAATGCTACGGTCCGCCGGGACGACCCGGGTAGGAGTGTGGAGACGTGGATCACAAGACCCGCGCCCAGGAGAGCCTGACGGCCGCCGAAGTGGCGCTCTACGAGATGAGCCGTTGGATGTACGACAACCCCGAGATCGGCCACCAGGAACACCGGACGTCCGCCCGGCTCGCCTCCTTCATGGGGGAACGAGGGTTCCGAGTCACCCACCCCGCCTACGGCTTGGAGACCGCCTTTGCGGCCCGATCGGGGACCGCCGGACCCGAGGTGGTGATCTGCGCCGAACTCGATGCCCTTCCGGGGGTGGGACATGCCTGCGGGCACAACATCATTGCCGCCGCCGGGCTGGGAGCCGGCATCGCGCTGAGCGACCTCGCCGACGACCTGGGTATCCGAGTGACCGTGCTGGGTACCCCGGCCGAGGAGAAGCTGGGCGGCAAGGTGGATCTCATCGACGCCGGGGCCTTTGCCGAGGCCGCCGCCGCAATGATGATCCACCCCTCACCGGAAGACACCCTCGATCCCAAGATGCTGGCGGTGGTCCACAAGGTCGTGGAGTTCGAAGGCAAGACCGCCCATGCCTCGGCGTCCCCCTGGGAGGGACGCAACGCCCTCGATGCCTTCGTCCAGGCCTACGACAACATCTCGATGCTGCGCCAGGCGATGAAACCCACCGACAAGATCCACGGGATCATCACCCACGGCGGCGACGCCCCCAACATCATCCCCGACTACACCCGATCCGAGTGGTACGTCCGGGCGGCCACCCCGCAACGGGTCGACGAGCTCGTCGGCAGGTTCCGGGGGTGCATGGAGGGGGCCGCCACCGCCACCGGATGTCGGCTCACCATGAGCGGTCTCGGCAACGACACCACCGACCTGATCAGCGATCCGGTCCTCGGCGAGCTGTTCGACGCCAACATCAGCGCCCTGGGCCGGACGATGCAGCGGGGCGCCGATCGGGATCCGAGCCGGGCCGGATCAACCGACATGGGCAACGTGAGTCACGTCGTCCCCTCGATCCACCCGATGCTCGACATCAATTCGGGGGACGCGGTGAACCATCAGTCTGAGTTCGCCGCCCACACCATCACTGCCGACGGGGATCGGGCTATCCGGGACGGGGCACTGGGAATGGCCTGGACGATCATCGACCTGGCAACCGGGAACCGGTGGGCCGATCTCGGGGGTTGATACCCTGGTGAGGAACCGATGACCGATTCACCCCCAAACGACCAGGACTTCCCCGACGGGTCCGGGGCCACCGAAGAGACGGCGGCGACTCCGCCGAGCACCAAGCCCCCCGAGCCGGTGCCGGCCGAGCCGGAGCGGCACTTCGTCGGGACCGGGCTCTTCTGGGGCCTGGTGGTGGGCCTGGTGCTGGCCGTCTTCGTGATCATCCTCGCCGCCCAGAACACCCAGAGCATCACCTTCAGCTTCATCGGCTGGGACTGGTCGACCCCGTTGATCGTGGTGATCCTGGTGAGCCTTCTGGTCGGGATCGTGCTCGATGAGATCGTGGGGCTCATCTTCCGGGCCCGGCGGCGGCGCATCCTGGCCGAGCGGGAGGAGCTGAAGCGCCTCAAGAAGGGTCGGGGACCGCGGTAGCCATGAGCCACGATCAGCAATCGTGGCGCTGGTCGTGGGTCCTCGCCCTGTCGGGCGGTGTCGCAGTTGCCTTCGGCTCGATGTTCTACGCCGTGTCGGTGCTCCTCACCGACGAGGCGGCCGGGGGGCGGTTCTCCACCACAGCCCTCTCATTCGGCTATGGAGGGTTCGTGCTCGTTGGAGGCGGATCGGCCTACTGGATCGGCAAGCAGGCCGATCGACGGGGGGTCCGGCCGCTCATCCTGCTCGGCTTCGCACTGGGGACTGCCGGACTGGTGGCTTTCGGCCGGGCCACCGAGCCGTGGCATGTGGTGGCCGCCTCGTGGCTGTTGCTGGGCCCGGCCGGTGGGCTCACCTTCTACGAACCGGCATTCGTTGCCGTCGACCAGTGGTTTGGGGCCCGCCACAGGGCCCGGGCCCTGGCGGTGCTCACCGTGATCGGGGGCCTGGCCGGACCCATCTTCTTGCCCGGCACCGAGGCCCTGATCGACGCTCTCGGGTGGCGGGAAACCACCCTGGTGCTGGCCGGTGCCATGGCGCTGGCCGGCCTGGCCGCCGCCCTGTTGCTCCCCCGGGTCCGGCCCACCATCGGTGAGACCCCGAACACGGCCGAGCCCCGGCCCCATCTCCGTCGCGACCGGCGCTTCGTGCTGTTCACAATCGCCATGGCGCTGTCGTTCGGCGCCTTCCAGACCGTGTTCTTCCACCGCATCGCCGCCTTCGAGGAGGCCGGGTTCGTGGTGGCCTCGGTGACGGCGTGGGCGGCGGTGTCCTCGCTGTTGTCGTTCCCCGGCCGCTCCCTCGGCCCCTACCTGGCGGAGCGGATGGGCGGCATCCGCCTGTATGCCGCCACCGTGACGGTGGCCGGGATCGCGGTGCTGTTCATGCTGGGGACCGCCCCGTGGATGATGGCGACCCACTTCGGTGTCTTCGGGCTCGCCTTCGGGGCGCTGCTGCCGATCCGGGCGGTGGTGATGGCCGGCTGGTATTCGGGCCCCGGCTACGGCCGCATCATGGGCGCCCAGTGGAGCCTGGCGGCCATCGCCGGGGCCGCCTTCCCCGCACTGGCCGGACTGATCCATGATGCCGCCGACACCTACGATCCGGCCATCTTGATGACCGTGGGCCTCTTCGTCGGAGCCGGGCTCGCCGCCCTCCTGAGCTACCCCTCACGGACCTCCGGGGCCTGAGCGCCCGGTCCGGGTCCGCCCCACCCCTCCCGGGAGCGCGATGGGGCCGCCCTGAGAGGCGGCCCCATCTTCAATCGGTGCTGTCTACGGGTGATTCCCGCCGAGTTCCGTCACGTACAGGGTGCCCGAGTCGAAGTCTCCGTTCCAGCGACTCCCCACCCACACATCGTAGGTGCCGTTCATGGCCGCACCGAAGGTGACCGTCGGGTTCAACGTGCTGTACGAGTCATCGTTGCAGTGCCAGTTGCCGGCCGGATCGTTGACCACCAGCACCGCGTCGTCGCCGACGATATTGGCGATCCAGTAGAACCGGAGCTGCGTGCCGCCCGACCAGCTGAGCTGGAAGTCGGGGGCCTGGGCCGCCCAACCAACACAGGTGCCGCCCAGGTACGACACGTCGACAGAGCCGCCCGAGGTGACGCCCCAAGTGCGCGGATCCGGCAGGAAGCCACCGGACAACGTGGCGTTCTGCCCGGCCGCAAGGGTGTAGTCGAGGGTGCC
>JBFFRY010000015.1:0-59793 GCA_041572755.1 Acidimicrobiia bacterium
CGGCAGCGATGGCGAAGTAGACAAAGACTGCTGCGCCCACTGAAGCGGCGACTGCCCGATTGCCGCCGCCAAATCGCACGCTCCGAGCAGCTGCGTATGAGAGGATCAGGCCCGCAGCAGCCACCAGGGCGGCGATCGCGTACCAGAACCCGGCGTCGGTTGTGACCCGCAGCGCGAGGTCGTAGAACAGCGCTCCCAGCGGTCCCTTGTTGAAGATGGCATTCTCGTAGTAGGTGCCTCCGTAGGTGTCCGCCCGCTCGATCATGGCCCGGGTGAACTCGATGTCCTCCCCCTGCACTCTCCAAGACATGCCGAGTGTCACGACCACGACACCGAACAGCACGAGACCTGCCACGACGACCCACTGGGCCTTGTTCCAGGGTCCGACACCGAAATCGAGGGGCCGGGACCCTGGCGCGGTCTCTTGAGAGGGCCGCCCGTCGGGTGATGGCCCCGTCGTTTGCGGACCCCTGGTCTTCTCAGAACCGAGAGTCACGTCTTCCCACCGCCGCCCAGATGACCAGACTGATCGGCGTCACCGTAGACGTCATGTCGTCGGAGTCGACTGAAGACCCGCTTGATGCCCCAACGGGTGACGAGCCACATGGCCTCAGCCACGATCTTGCCGTCGAGCTTCGACTCCCCCAGGCGGCGTTCCGTGAATGTGATTGGGACTTCCACAATTCTGAGTCCCGTTCGATGGGCTCGCCACGCCGTCTCGACCTGGAAGGCGTAGCCATCGGACTGGCAGGTGCGTGGGTTGATCCGCTGCAACGCCGCCACTCGATACGCTCGGAAGCCGCTGGTCATGTCGCGGATGGGCGTTCCCAACATGAAACGCGCATAGAGGTTGCCGGATCGTGACAGGAGGCGCCGCCGTCGCGGCCAGTTCAGGATGGCTCCGCCGGGCACAAAGCGACTCCCGATGGCGAGGTCAGCTCCATCGACGACTGCTCTGACGAGCCCCGGGAGTTGCCTCGGGTCATGGGACAGGTCGGCATCCATCTCACACACCACGGAGGCCCCCTCGTCGATCGCCCGGGCGAAGCCTTCGACGTAGGCGGTTCCCAGTCCCTTTTTCCCAGGTCGGTGGAGCACGCCGACGTGGTCATCTGAGCCGGCCATGCTGTCGGCAATCTCGCCGGTACCGTCGGGTGAGTGGTCGTCGACGATCAGTAATCGATAGCCGTGTTCGGCTACGGCAGACGCGACCGCCTTCAAGGTGAGGGCTTCGTTGTACGTCGGCATCACGACGGTGACGCGAGATGGATCGATGCGGAGTTCCTCTGCAGCGCCAGTGCGGCCCACAATGCGACGATATCCGATTGCAGCTCTCGCAGCAGGGTAATCCGCGACCCTCCTGCTGTGGTCAGAGTCTCAGTAGCACTGTGATCACAGTGGCCGTACTCGCGAGGATGAGTGCCACTCCAACGATCAGCGTGAGGAGCTGCCCGACCGAAGAGGTGGGGGTTTCATCCGGAAGCCCGGTTCGGGTTGACGGCCCAATTATCCGCGAGACCCAGTTGCGCGCCCTCGCGACTCCACGCGAGAGGGGGAGATCGGGGTCTGTTCTGCAGATGCTCACGAGGGCCCAGACGCCGATCGTCAGCATGATGAGGTTCCGGATCACGACGATCGTTCTGCCCAGGAGATCTCCCTCGAGGATGTTCAGGTACCGAAGCGGGAAGATGACCTGAGTAAGAGCGACGGTCGGGCCGAGGAACAGGATCGGTCCTCTGATGGGCTTCGATGGTGTCGCCATCGCGACGGCTGCGAGGGCGATCACCCAGATGAGGAACTGCGGCGAGAAGACGGTCCCGAATGCCAGGACCAATGTGAGGGTGGCGAAGGCGACGGCGCCGATGCCATCTTCGTGCTCCGCGCCGCCTCGTCGCGTGGCGGCAAACCCGACGAGTACAGCCAGCCCGGACAATGCGAACGATGGGTAGTGGAGAACCGCCGCCAGACCGTCTTGGAAGTGGTAGGCGCCGGAAGAGAACCCGAAGAACGGTGCGGTCCCTCGTCCGAGCAGGAGCAGAGATCCCCACGTGCTCTCGATATGGATCCCACGACTCGAGTGATAGGACCAGACGTTCGAGAAGATCGCCATCGGGCTTGCCCCATACAGGGCGAAGCTCAAAGCCAGAATTGCCACGACCGCGGCGCAGAACCCGGCGAGGACTCTCCAAGCTCGAGTCGATGCGCGCCACATGAGAGGCAGCAGCAGGAGGGGGTAGACCTTGGCCAGAAACCCGAAACCCAACCACGCTCCGGCCGTTGAGGATCTCCCCGCGGAGTATCGCTCGAGGGCCCAGATCGTCGCAACGGCCGGTATCAGATCGAGGCGGACGTACGTCACCGGCCCCAGCAGCGGCAGGAGGAGGGTCCACGCCCACGGGGCGGCCGGCGCCTCTTTGCGGCGTGCGATGAGGACCAGTGCGGCCAACCCGGCTGCGTCGATCATGATCATCAGGATGATGAACTTGGCTCGATACCCGTCCACGAGGGGCCACTGGTGGAGTGGAGCGGTGATCGCGGGCAATACGCCCGGCGGGTACTCGAGATCGAAGTCGGCGTAGGGGCGTTCCCCAGCCAAGACCCGGTTAGCCACGTCTCGGTAGACGACGTCCACGTCGTACTGATACCAGGAGGAAGGTGCGTAGCGGTCGCCGTTGTCGGCCAAGCATCCGAGGACGATCCTCGTGGCAGAGAAGACGACGAGGAGTGCTACCAGCCGACGCCCGGTCATCTGGGAACCATAACTACACCGAAAGGGGCATTGGCGCCTGTATCGGGGCCCACTCGACCCGGGTGTCGAAGGGACCTCCGTACGCCTAGAGCGGGCCGAGGGCCCGAATGCGGCCGATCATGCGCTCGGCGGCCGACCGGTTCTCAAACGGGGTGCTGGCCTGGATCTCGGGCCGATAGGAGACCCCAAGTGAGCCGACGAGCGCCACCGCCTCAGGTGTGATCGTGATCTTCGTCGACGCAACGCCGAACACCACCAACACCGCCTGGGCGAAGTGCTCGGCGGGTACCGCGCTCCACGACGATCCGTGGAGCCACGGGTGAGCGTCCTCGAACCCCTGCACTGCGAGGAACACCTCGCTGAACGGCAGGTCGCCGAGTGAGCAGCTGATGTCGAGGTGGTGGGCGAACTCGTGCACCAGGTTCTCCCTGTTCACCTTTCCGTGCTCGACGTACACGGTGGCCTGGGGGGGAAACGAGTAGAACGAGGCGATCGGGCCCACGTTGCGACCGGGGTAGTGGTCCTCGACGCGCTCGACGACCCGCACCTCGATCGGCCCCATGCAATCCCACTCGCTGAAGAACGACGCAAACCCCCTCCACTCGCTGGCGATCACCTGCCACTCGGCCGAGGTCGGATCACCGGTGACGGTGGGAACGAGGGGCGCTTGAGCGTGCGCGGCCGGCGTCGTTGTGACGAGGAGGGCGGTGACGGCCGCGATTACGGCACCGCGTCGGATGGCGATGGTGCTCACGAGATATTCATCGGGTGGAGTGGGCTGGAACTTGAAGAGCGACTCGTTTGGCGGGCGGTTCCTATTTGCCCGATGGAGGAGCCCAAATCAAGGGGTACGGTCGGCTTCGACACGGGGAGCCGGGCGCGATCTTCACCGGCACACCCAGGGCGGCGAACGTCGAAGCGCGCCTGCCTCAAGGTCGAGCCTCTGTGACGACGAAGAGACGGTGATGAAGTACGGTGGCTCGACTACGTCCCAGGTGGATCCGTGCAATCGCAGCGCATGAGGTTGTTGCTCGTCGTGGTAGGCATCTCCGTAGTGGGGTTGTACGCGGCCCCGGCCGTCCCGGCCGATCCCGTACCGATGGTGTTCGGGGAGGCGGTGGCCCCTCGTGAGGGGGCGTCGGATCGGCACCCCACTCGAGAACGACCCGTCACGGTCGACACCGGTCTGCTGTCTCCCTCCAATCGGGCCGGCACCGTCGTCTTCAACCTCTTCGACGACGCGGTGGTTGAGGCAACCACCGGTCGCGTTGTCGAACGCGGGCCGGGTGACTACACCTGGGTCGGCGAGGTCGGCGGACTCGGCTACGCCGTCGTGACCGTGCAACACGGGGTCGTGGCGGGCCGGGTCGTCGATGAGATCGGCCGGGCCTTCACCGTGACGTGGGCCGGACGTGGGACCCACGTGGTCCGTGAGATCGATCCGGCCGGCTATCGGCCGCGATCCACCCCCAAGCCCGTTCCGGACCCCGGCGGTCCCTCCCTCGTCGCGACGGCCCGCGCCGCCGGGGGGGTGACGGCGGTCGACCTCCTGGTGGTGTTCACCAGTCGGGCCAAGATCCGGCGGGGCGGCAGGGAGGCCATGGAAGCCCTGATCACGAACGCCGTTGTCGAGACCAACGAGGCCTTCCTCCAGAGCGGCATCGGGGTGGAGCTGCGACTCGTCGGCACCCGCCAGGTCCGTGATGACGAGACCGGAGACTCCGAGCTGGACCTGGAGCTGCTCACCGGGCGGAACGACGGCCGCATGGATGAGGTCCACCAGTGGCGGGATGCGGCGGGGGCCGACATGGTGACCCTCATCGTCGACGAAGAAGACTTCTGCGGGGTCGCCTGGACGATGGACTACGCCGCACCGTTCTTCGATGCTTTTGCGTTCAGCGTGGTCGCCGAGGACTGCATCGACTTCGAGGCGACACTGGCCCACGAGTTGGGTCACAACTTCGGGGCCAACCATGAGAGGGAGGTGGTGGCCGAATCCAATCCGGGTCTGATCGCGGTCTTCCCGTATGCCTTTGGGTGGTACCTCGATGGGGAGTTCCGGACGATCATGGCTTACGGGAGCTACTGCACACCCTCGTCACCCGGCCGGCCGAATTGGACCGGTTGTCCCTTCGCCTTGCGCTTCTCCAGTTCCAGCGGGGAGTACTCGGGGTTCCCGACAGGCGATGCCGACAGCGACAACGCCAGGGTCATCAACAACACCGCTCCCACTGTGGCCGCGTTCCGCCGGGCGGTGGACAGCTCGACCGAGACCTGCAACGGCCTCGAGGCCACCGTCACCGCCGCCGATGCCGTCGATGGGGTGATCGTCGGCACCAACGGGGATGACGTGATCGTCGGCAGTGACCAAGCCGACGTCATCAAGGGCAAGGCCGGAAACGACACGATCTGCAGCCGGGGTGGCAAGGACATCGTGTACGGGAACGCAGGCCACGACACGATCTTCGGCGGGGATCTTCGCGACGTGCTCAGAGGGGGTCCCGGCAGGGACACCCTCTTCGGGGAGAAGGGCAACGACAAACTGGTCGGCAACAGGGGCAGCGACGATGGCGACGGCGGCCCCGGCACGGACACCTGCGTGTCCATCGAGGACCTCGTGGCCTGTGAGAGATAGGCAGACACCGGCCCCGGGGTCGGGATGACGCCAATCGGAGCCGGAGCGGGGATTCGAACCCCGGACCTGCTCATTACGAGTGAGCTGCTCTACCCCTGAGCTACTCCGGCGCGGCCCGCATCGTACCGGGTCTCCGAGACTGGTTGGTAACCTGGGGGTTCCGGATCAATTCTCCCCGCGGGGGTGGGGTTCCCTTGGCCGATCAAGCCACCTTTGAAGACGATGTCATGCCGTTTGCGCCGCAGCTGTACTCGGCGGCGCTGCGCATGACCCGCAATCCCACCGATGCCGAGGATGTGCTCCAGGAGGCGCTCCTCAAGGCCTATCGGGGCTATCACACGTTCAAGGCCGGTACCAACCTCAAGGCCTGGCTGTACCGGATCCTCACCAACACGTTCATCAACCGATACCGCAAGCAATCGCGGCGGCCCTCCGAGGTTGAACTGGGCGAACTGGAGGATCTGTATCTCTTCAAGCGGCTCGGCGATTCCGGGCCCGGGGGTGCCTCCCGCAGCGCAGAGGAAGAGGCCCTGGATCGCTTCGTCGACGAGGACATCAAGGCCGCAGTCGAGTCGCTCCCGGAGAACTTCCGGTTGCCGGTGCTCCTCGCCGACGTCGAAGGCTTCTCCTACAAGGAGATCGCCAAGATCATGGATGTGCCGATTGGGACAGTGATGTCCCGCCTCCACCGGGGAAGAAAAGCGCTGCAAAGGGCGTTGTGGAGGTTTGCAGAGGAACGCGGACAAGCGGAGACGCCGTGACTGGCCACAGGTGCGACAAGGCCGCGGAGAAGGTGTATCGATACCTCGACCGCGAGATGGTGTGGTACCGGAGGGTCAGCGTGCGGTGGCACCTGCGCCGGTGCCCACCGTGTCACGACGGTTTCGACTTCGAGGATCGGCTCAAGGAGAGGATCCGCCGGGGATGTCGCGAAGAGATGCCGGCGGAACTCGATGAGCGACTTCGAGCGTTCCTGAGAGAACACGGGGCGGGTTAAGGGGCTGGAACCGGCCCGCTCGCCCGGGAAGGCAACGAAATGTCCGACACCTTGAGAGGCAATCGAATCAAGGGCAAGCTCAGGGCGCCCAAGGCGCTCGACGGCGATCGCGTCTGCATCGAGAAGGAGTGCACGACGCGTCTGTCGCGCTATAACAAGCGCGATCACTGCTACGCCCACGCTCCCACCAAGTACCCGCGGCTGCGCGGTCGGGTGGTCGCCGAGTCCTGATTCCTCCCGCCGGTCGGTGCGTCGTTCCGCTCGAGCGGTATCCTGACCCCTCGTGAGACGTCCCATCACCCTGGCCCTGGCCGTGCTCATCGTGGCGAGCCCGTGGTCGGTCGCCGTTGCCCAGGAGGAACCGCCGGTCGATGAGGGCGTCGTCACCGAGGAACCCTCTTTCGAGCCGGGCTCGGAGCCGGCCGTGGTCCTCGAGATCGAGGCCGAAGGCGGAGACGAGAAAGCCTGGACCTTCCGGTATCTCGTGCCGGCGCTGCTCGCCATGGCGGTGGTGGTGCTGGTGGCGGTGATCCTCCACTACGGCTTCCGGGTTCGGGGTCGCTACCGAGTCGTCCGGTGAGTGCCGTCCACTGGCCGCTGGCGGCGCGAGTCGCCGCCAGGGTCGCCGGCCGGTATCCCCTCGAGGGCACCTACCACGAGTCGCTCTTTGCGCGGCAAGCTCCCGAGTTGGTGGAGCGGGCGGCAGATCTGGTTTCCGCCGAGACGCGCCTGCCCTGGCCCGGCGAACCCACCGTGGAGGTGGTGAGCCGGGCCGATTGGGCTCGTACCAACATCGATGCCTTCGGCACCCTCCTGGCGCCCGCCGAAGCCAAGCTCACTGCGGGTCGGCGGGGCTTGGGCGCTCGTTTGGCCGGCCGCTTGATGGGCGCCGAGGTCGGGGCCCTCGTTGGGGTCCTTTCCCGGCGCGTCCTCGGTCAATACGAACTAGTTCTCCCCTCCGGCGACGGTGAGATGGGAGACACAGTCCTGTTCGTGGGGGGCAATGTGCTGGCGATGGAACGGCAGTACGAGTTCCGGCCGGCCGAATTCCGATTCTGGGTGGCACTGCACGAATGCACCCATCGGCTCCAATTCAAGGGGGTTCCCTGGCTCCGGGAGTACTTCATGGGCCTGGTCACCGACCTGGTCGAGGCCTCGGCCCCTGAACCCGGTCGGATGGGCCGGCTGGCGGCCGAACTCCGCGATGCCGCCCGCGACGGCCGACCCGTGATCGACGAGTCGGGGCTCGTGGGCCTGCTGGCAACACCCGATCAACGTGCGTTGATCGATAGAGTCCAAGCACTGATGTCGCTCCTCGAGGGGCACGGTCATGTGGTGATGGATCGGATCGGCGCCCGGACCCTCGTCACTCAGGACCGCATGTCCCGGGTTCTCAAGCTGCGCCGCAAGGATCCCCGCACGGCGGCGTTCATGAGGCTGATCGGGATGGAGATGAAGCTGAAGCAGTACGAGATGGGGGAGCGGTTCATCCACGCCGTGGAGCGCCAGGCAGGGTTTGAGGCACTCGACCGGGCCTGGTCTGAACCGGCGGCCCTCCCGACCCTCGCCGAGATCAAGGATCCGCAGCAATGGTTGGAGCGGGTGGCCTGAGCCCGGCGGCGCGCCGGATCCGGGATCGGATCATGACGCGGGTTCCGGACGGTCCTTTGATGGTGGCGCTCAGCGGCGGAGCCGACTCAGCGGTCTGTGCTTGGGCCGTCCAAGCTTCGGGGCGGCCCACTCGGGCGGTGACCGTCGACCACGGGTTGGAGGCCTCCAGCATGCTGGTCGAGGCCGCCCGCAGGATCGCCGGCGCCGTGGGCCTCGAGCACACCGTCGTCGATGGGGCCGCCGGGGACGATGAGGAGTCGCTGCGGATCGCTCGCCATGCCGCGCTGGAGGCAGCGTGTGCCGCCGGCGAGTCGATCCTCACCGGCCACACCGCCGACGATCAGGCCGAAACGGTTCTCGGCAACGTTCTGCGAGGCACCGGAGCGGCCGGACTGGCGGGCATCCCGCCGAGTAGGGGCCGCTGGGTGCGTCCCATGCTGGGTCTGAGCCGCACCGAGGTGAGAGCGCTGGCCGTCCGGCTCGACCTCCCCTTTGCCGACGATCCGGACAACGTGGCGGTGCACCGCCGGCGGAGTCGGCTTCGGACCGAGGCCATCCCCTACCTCTCGGAGCGCTTCAACCCGGCCTTGCGAGCGGCCCTCTTGCGCCTGGGATCGGCGGCCGCCGCCGACGAAGAGGTGCTCGCTGCCCGAGCGGGGCGGGTCCCGTTGCGTCGGGAGGGCGATGTCGTGCGCATTCCGGCCGCATCGCTGGCCACCCTTCCACCTGCGGTCTCCGCCCGTGTCGCCCGCCGTGCCTTGCGCCTCGTCTTCGATCCCTATGCCGGCCGCAGCGGTGACGTGGAGGCGGTGCTGGCTGTGGCCGTCGGCGAGCAGGAATCGGTGTCCCTTTCGGAGGGGTTGTTGGCCGTTCGCGAGGGGCCGTGGGTGGTGCTGGCAGGATCTGCTCCGCAGGCGCCTGCACCCGGCGATCTGGCGGTGCCCGGTGTCACGCGGTTCGGGACCTGGGCCTTCACCGCCACTCCGGCCGATGGGCCCCCGGCGCCGCGCCCCTTGGGACGGCACCGGGTGGTCCTGCGCAGCGACCTCGGGAGGCTGCGGGTCCGGGCGGCCGCGGCGGGGGACCGCATCTCCGTCGGGAGCGGCTCGAAGCCGGCCTTCGAGGCCCTCGCCGAGGCCGGGGTCCCGGTTCGGCTGAGGGCGGTGTGGCCGGCTCTGGTCGCCGATGGGACAATGGGGTGGCTGGTCGGTGCCCGGCTCGACCCCGGATGGCGGGCCGGTGCCGTCGGGCCGGTGGTCATCGTGGAGGCGACGGAGGCGATGTGAGGATCAACGGAACGCTGGTGTCGGCGGAGGCGATCGAGCAGCGCCTGGCAGAGATCGGGGCCGAGATCACGGAGGACTACCGGGGCAAGGATCTGCTGCTCGTCGCGGTCCTCAAAGGGGCCTTCATGGTGATGGCCGACCTCTCCCGCCACATCGCCCTCCCGGTCGACATGGACTTCATGGCGGTGTCGTCGTACGGGGCGGCGACCCAGACCTCCGGTGTCGTGCGGATCCTCAAGGACCTGGATCGGGAGATCGCCGGTCGCCACGTGCTGATCGTCGAGGACATCATCGACTCGGGGCTCACCCTCGACTACATCCGTCGCAACCTCGAAGTGCGCAAGCCGGCCTCGATCGGTATCGCCACCCTCTTGCTGAAGACCGGTCTGCAGCGGGTACCCATCGACGTGCAGTACGTCGGCTTCGAGATCCCGCCCGATTTCGTGATCGGGTACGGTCTCGACTGGGAGGGCAAGTATCGCAATCTTCCCTACGTCGCCGTCATGGAAGAGGAGTAGGCGGCCCGGTACCCCTCAAAGGCGGAAGGGGAGCGGCCGATGGGTGAGTGGGGACGGCAGCAGCGCCTGCCCTCGGCATAGGCCATGTGGGTGGATACCATGATCTCCATCTGCTTCCCGGCATCCTGAGAGGAGGGTCGTGAGCCGGACCGCACGAACCGTGCTGCTGTATCTCGTGGTGATCACCGTGGCGATCACTGCGGTGAACCTGTTCGTCAGCAGCACCTCCGCCCCTCAGAAGATTCCCCTCAACGAGCTCGAGGAGCGGATCTCGAACGGTGAGGTCGAGTCGGTCACGATCAAGCAGAAATCCAACGTCGTCGAAGGCGAGATGGTGGGGGGGATCCTGCCCGGCGGGGAGACCCGCTTCGAGACCTCCTATACCGAGGGCTACGAGGGTGACCTGACTTCCTTGCTGCTGGCCAACGGGGTCGAAGTGGAGAGCGATTCGGAGAACCCTTCGATCTTCCAGTGGTTCCTCAGCACCATCCTGCCCTACATCCTCATCTTCGGGATCTTCATCTTCATACTCATGCAGCTGCAGGGCGGAGGCAATCGGGTCATGTCCTTCGGCAAGGCGAAGGCCAAGCAGGTGACCCGGGACCAGCCGAAGGTGACCTTCAAGGACGTCGCCGGCCTCGACGAGGCGGTCGAAGAACTGAGCGAGATCAAGGAGTTCCTTGCCAAACCGCAGAAGTTCCGGGCCATGGGGGCCAAGATCCCCAAGGGCGTTCTGCTGTACGGGCCTCCAGGGACCGGGAAGACGCTGCTGGCGCGGGCGGTGGCCGGTGAGGCCGGGGTCCCCTTCTTCTCGATCTCCGGGTCCGACTTCGTGGAGATGTTCGTGGGTGTCGGCGCCAGCCGGGTCCGGGACCTCTTCGAGCAGGCCAAGAGCCATGCCCCGGCCATCGTGTTCATCGACGAGATCGACGCCGTCGGCCGCCATCGTGGGGCCGGTCTCGGTGGCGGTCACGATGAGCGGGAACAGACTCTCAACCAGCTCTTGGTGGAGATGGACGGCTTTGACGCCAACACCGGGGTGATCCTCATCGCCGGCACCAACCGGCCCGACATCCTGGATCCGGCCCTCTTGAGGCCGGGCCGCTTCGACCGGCAGATCATGGTGCCCCGTCCCGACATAAGGGGTCGGCACGAGATCCTGCAAGTGCACGCCCGAGGCAAGCCCCTCGACGACGAGGTCGACCTCGAGGTGCTGGCTCGCCAGACGCCGGGTTTCACCGGGGCCGATCTCGCCAACCTCATCAACGAAGCCGCTCTGCTGGCGGCTCGTTTCGATCGCGATGTGATCGGGATGAAGGAGCTGGAGGAAGCCGTCGACCGGGTCCTGGCCGGACCGGAGCGCAAGAGCCGCATCCTGACCGATGAGGAGAAGCAGCTCACCGCGTATCACGAAAGCGGGCATGCGCTGGTCGGCTATGCCTTGCCCAACGCCGATCCGGTTCACAAGGTGACGATCATCCCGCGCGGCCGGGCAGGCGGGTACACCAAGTCGCTCCCCGAGAACGACAAGGACTATCAGCGGCGCAGCGAACTGGTTGATCGTCTCGCCGTCATGTTGGGTGGGCGGACCGCTGAGGAACTGGTCTTTGGGGACCCCAGCACCGGGGCCTACAACGACATCGAGAAGGCCACCGAGCTCGCTCGGGCGATGGTGATGGAGTACGGGATGAGCGACCGGCTGGGGCCGATGCGCTACGGGTCGCCGCAGGGTGAGGTGTTCCTGGGCCGGGACTACAACCGCCATCAGGACTACTCCGACGACATGGCGTCGATCATCGACGAAGAGGTGAGAAAGCTGATCACCCAGGCCCACGAGGAGGCCCGGGCGATCCTCACGACCCATTTCGACGCGCTGGACCGGATGGCCAAGACCCTGCTGACTGAGGAGACTCTGGGGGCCGAAGAGGTCAAGAATCTGCTCCACGACGTTCCCAAGTGGCAGCACAGCGCCAACGGCACGCTGCGGATTCAGGCGCCGGGCCCGGTCGTCCCCGCTGCAGACGGGGTTGCCGCAGCGCAGACTTCCGACGAGGCGCGGGCCGGCTAGGCCTTGCCCGCCGCGGACACCGGCGCCGACTTCGTCACCTGGCGGGTCCGTGATCGGGTCCTCAGCAACGACGAGCACACCCTCATCATGGGGATCGTCAACGTCACCCCCGACTCGTTCTCCGACGGTGGTCGCTTTGTGACGGCCGAGGCCGCCATCGGCCACGGTACGGAGCTCCTCGGGGCGGGTGCCGACATCGTGGACGTCGGCGGTGAGTCGACCCGGCCAGGCTCGGAGGGAGTGCCGGCGGAGGTCGAGATCGATCGGGTGGTTCCGGTGGTACGGGCGCTGGCCGAGAGGGGCGCCGCGGTATCGGTCGACACCTCCAAGGCCGAGGTGGCGAATGCCGCCCTCCAAGCCGGGGCGGTGATCGTCAACGACGTCACCGCACTCGCTGATGCGGAGATGGCTGCGGTGGTGGCTCGTTTCGGGGCCGGACTGGTGCTCATGCACATGCAAGGCGAGCCGCGCACCATGCAGGAGGATCCCCGCTACGACGACGTAGTGGCGGAGGTGACCGAAGCGCTGCTCGATGGGGCGAACCGGGCGGAGAGGGCGGGGGTGGCGTCGGAGTCGATCTGCATCGACCCGGGGATCGGGTTCGGGAAGCGACTGGAGCACAACCTCGCCCTGCTGGGAGCGGTCTCCCGGCTGGCCGCAACCGGGTATCCGGTGCTGGTGGGGGCGTCCCGGAAGTCCTTTCTGGAGCATCTGCTCGGCCCGCTCCCCATGGTGGAGCGGGAGGCCCCCACGGTGGCGGCACACGTCATGGCCGTTGCCGGTGGGGCCGCCGTCCTGCGAGTACACGACGTGGTCGCAGGACTACGTTCGGCGCGTGTGGCCGACGCTATCGTGAGGGCACAACGAGAGAGGCGTGGATCATGACGGGGCTTGAGCCTCGGGACTTCACGTGGGTGATCGCCGACCGCCTGGCGGTCGCTGAGCGGATCGGCGGCCACGGCTTTCAGCACCGGCGGGTTCGGCGCCAGGAGGAGATCGCCTGGCTCGCCGATCGGGGCATCACCGCCATCCTCTCGCTGCTCGAAGGCAACCAGAACCTCTCCGCCTACGAGTTGGCGGGCCTCGACACCCGCCACGAACCGTTCGTCGATCCGGAGACGGTCGGTGGGGTGTTCGAGGCGATCCACGAGATGCTGGACGCCCCCGGTGCCGTCCTCCTCGTCCATCGCGACATCATCGACGACACCGTGGCCGGGCTCATGGCCGGCTATCTGGTCTTCTGCGGCCTCATCGAGGACCCGATCGTGGCGACCGCGGCCATCCAGGAGATCCTCAAACGTCCGCTCGGGCCGGAGGGACGCTCGCTGATACCGTCGACAGCGGGCATCTGAGCGAGGTGCGGGCGGCAGTCGGTCTCGGTTCCAACGTTGGGGACCGGCGCGCCCATCTCTCCTTCGCTTTGCATCGGCTCGCCGAGACCGAGGCCCTCGTCTCCGTCTCGTCGCTGTACGAGACGGCTCCGGTCGGAGGTCCCCAGCAGGGGGCTTACCTCAATGCTGCCGCCGTCATCGAGACCTCGGTGGGCGCCCGCACTCTGCTCGCCCGTTGTCTGGCGATCGAGCGGGAGCGGGGACGGACGAGGCGGATCAGATGGGGGCCGCGAACGCTCGACCTCGACGTGCTGCTCCACGACGGTGGCCCAATCGACGAGAAGGGGCTCACCGTGCCCCACCCCCGCCTTCTCGGCCGCCGCTTTGCGCTGGAGCCGCTGCTGGAGGCATGGCCGGAGGCAACCCTTCCCGGGGGTGGCACGCTCGCCGATTGCCTGACCGACGTGGCCGACCAAAAGGTGAGCGTGGTCGCCGGAGGCGAGTGGTGGATCAGCTGATTCCGCGGGCGTCCTGCTTGAGGGCAGTGTCCACACCCACCGCCGAGGCGAATGCCAGGAGGCGGAGCGCGCCTTGGGTGGCGGGGGAGATCTCCAGCACGTAATCGTCGGCGGTCGTGAAGAGGGTCTTCGCCAGCCCTTCCCAGGTCTTGGTGATGCGGCCCACCTCGGTGCCGGCGACATCGACGATGGCGAAGTTCCACGCCCGCCAATTCTCGGCCTGGATCTCGCCGATCTTGGTGCCGGTGCCGTCGTGGAGCCCGAAGCGGATCTTGCCGAACACGTTCTGTTGGCGGATCTCGCCGACCTGGGCGCCGGTGCCGTCGGAGACCTTCACGGTCGATTTGACCAACTTGCGGGGTCGAACCAACTCGAGGACCTTGGTTCCGTCGGCGTTGTAGGCCCCCAGGGTGTGGGTCATGAACTGATCGAGGTTCGAGACGAAGCGGGCCACCTTCTTGAGGGTCGATTGGCCCTCCTGGCGGATCACGCCGATGTCGGCGCCCTCTTCGTCCCTGATCTTGTACTCGTTGGTGAGCTCGATCAGTTTGGCTTTTTGATTGATGATGATGCGGTCGTAGTCGAGCAGAGTCATGGCAGGAGCGTAGCCGGGCCGCCACCTCGGCTCCCGGTGACCGCCCTACACTCGGGACGTCCCGGTACCCGGAGGGACTGGAGGCACCATGGATATCATCGTGGCCGGCCCGGGCCGCGCCGGCCGTTCCCTGGCGACCCGCTTCATCGATGCCGGTCACAGGCTCGTCGGCGTTCTCGCCCGCAGCGAAGTCCCGGCGGCCGTGAGGGCCGAACCGCTGGCGTGGGATCGGGATCTCCCGGGAGCCGATCTGCTGGTCGTTGCGGTACGCGATGATGCCATCGGCGAAGTGGCCGAGCGGCTCGCTCCCATCGCCGGGGCGGTCGAAGCGGCCGTCCACCTCTCGGGACTGGCCCCGGTCGAAGTGCTGGACCCGCTCGGCCCACACATCGGCTCGTTTCACCCGCTGCAGACCCTCCCCACTCCCGAGGTGGGAGCGGCTCGACTCGGCGGTGCCTGGATCGGCATCACCACCCACGACGGAGTCCTCGAATCCCGGCTCCACGAGCTGGCCACCTCGATCGGTGCGAGACCATTCGTGCTGGCCGACGAAGCAAAAAGCCTCTACCACGCCGCCGCGGCGGCGGCTGCGAACTTCCCGCTCGCTGCGTTGTCGATGGCCCGGCGGCTGTTCGAGGCGGCCGGCGTCCCCTTTGCGGCGGCGGCTCCGCTCGTGGAGGCGGTCGTGGGCAACGCCTTCACCCTCGGTCCGGAGGCGGCGCTCACCGGCCCGATCGCTCGGGGCGATGTGGGCACGGTCGCCGCCCAGTTGGAGGCGGTGACCGAAGCCGCCCCCGATCTCGTCGACGACTTCAAGGCCCTGGGTCGGGCAGTGGCCCGGGTGGCGGGCCGCTCGGAGCTCTTTGAGGAGCTGCTCGGGTGAGAACGGTTCGCACCTTCGCCGAGGCGCGAGCGGCCCGAGCCGGGTCCGTTGGGCTCGTCCCGACCATGGGCTTCCTCCACGAGGGCCACCTGTCGCTGATCCGCGCCGCCCGGGCCGCCTCAGACACTGTGCTGGTGAGCCTCTTCGTGAACCCCCTTCAGTTCGACCGCCCCGACGACCTGGATTCCTATCCCCGCGACGAGGAACGAGACGCCTCGCTGGCGGCGGCGGCCGGTGCCGACGTGCTGTTTGCCCCGACGGTCGACGAGGTGTACCCGGTGGCGCCTCTCACGAGGGTGACCGTGGACGGAGTCCCCGATGCGATGGAAGGCGCCCATCGCCCGGGCCACTTCGAAGGCGTGGCCACCGTCGTCGCCAAGTTGCTGGCCGGGACGATTCCGGATCTGGCCTGGTTCGGCCGCAAGGACGCCCAGCAGTTCGCCCTGGTGCGGCGCATGGCGGCCGATCTGTCCTTCCCCACCGAGATGCGCAGCGCCCCGACGGTGAGGGAGCGAGACGGGCTGGCGTTGTCGAGCCGCAACGTGCATCTCGACCCGGTGCGGCGACCGGCGGCGTTGTCGCTCTCGGCGGGACTGATGGCGGCCGCGGATGCCGCCGAGGGTGGCGAGACGGCTGCGGCGGTGTTGCGGGGGATCGTCGCGGAGCATCTCGACGCCGCCGATGGGGTGCGACCGGACTACGTCGAGCTGGCCGACGCCGCCGAGGCGCGGCCGATCATCCGACTCGACCGACCGGCCTTTCTCGCTGCGGCCGTCTTCGTCGGCGAATTGAGGCTCATCGACAACGTGTGGCTGTGGCCGGGGGGAGAGGCGGATCGCGGTGTTCGTCTGGAGTCTCAATCGATCCTGTACGGAGGGAGTGACTGATGCTGCTGGTCGTCGACGTGGGGAACACGCAGACGGTGATGGGCCTCTTCGACGGCGCCGAACTCGTCGATCAGTGGCGACTCTCGACCGTGAGGGACCGGACGGCGGACGAATACAAGCTGTTCCTCGAGGGTCTCCTCCGCCAGGACGGCCACCGGGTGGAGGAAGTGACCGGGGCGGCGCTCTCGTCGGTCGTGCCGACGGCGAAGGAGGCGATGATCGTCGTGGCCCGGGACCTCATCGCCGGCCCGGTGGTCGTCGTGGGACCCGGGGTCAGGACCGGCATGGCCATCCGAATCGACAATCCTCACGAGGTGGGTGCCGACCGAGTCGTCAACTCGGTCGCCGCCGCCTCGAAGTACGGGAAGCCGGTGATCTCGGTGGACTTCGGGACATCGACGAACTTCGACGTCGTCGACGAGGAGGGCTGCTACGTCGGCGGGTCCATCGCCCCCGGGCTGGAAGTCTCCGAGGATGCGCTGATCACGGCGACCGCCGCCCTGCGGCGTGTCGAGATGCGAGAACCGCGGTCGGTGATCGGCAAGTCGACCGTCGAGGCCATGCAGAGCGGGCTCCTCTACGGGCACGCCGGGATGGTCGACGGGATCGTGGGCCGGATGCGGGCCGAGGTCGACGGCGACACTCCGGTGGTCGCCACCGGCGGCCTGGCCTCTACCATCGTGCCCCACTGCCGGTCCGTCGAGATCGTCGATGACCGACTGACGCTGGATGGGCTTCGCATGATCTACGACATGAATGCGGGAGACGAGGAATGACGGACGAAGCCTCCGGCGATCTGGAGGAGCACCGGCTCACGGCGGTACGCCTCGCCAAGATCGATGCGATGCGGGCCGCCGGCGTGGATCCCTACCCGGTGCGGTATGAGCCGACGGCGACGGCCGACGGATTGGCCGCCGCCCACGGCGGTATCGATCCCGGTGACGAGACCGGTGTGACGGCGTCAGTCTCCGGGCGACTCATGGGCAAACGGGTGATGGGCAAGATCGCCTTCGGCGTGCTCCGGGACGGCACCGGGACCATCCAGTTGTTCGCCGACACCGGCCGTCTGGGGGAACGGTTTGCCGAGTTCGAGGACCTCGACCTCGGCGACTGGGTCGGGGCATCCGGGGAGGTGATCAAGACCAAGAAGGGTGAATTGAGCGTCCGGATCGACGATTTCGCTCTGCTCGCCAAAGCGGTCCGCCCGTTGCCGGAGAAATGGCATGGACTCCAGGACATCGAGACGCGTCATCGACGGCGCTACCTGGATCTGGTCGTCAACGAGGAGGCGCGCCGGGTGATGCTGCTCCGCAGCGCCACCATCGAAGCGCTCCGAACGGCCTTTCGCGCCCGCGGGTTCCTCGAGGTGGAGACGCCGGTGCTGCAGCCGATCCCCGGCGGGGGGATGGCCCGGCCCTTTGCGACCCACCACAACGCCCTCAACGTCGATATGTACCTGAGGATCGCCGTCGAGTTGTACCTCAAGCGCCTGGTGGTCGGTGGGGTCGAGCGGGTGTTCGAGATCGCCCGGACTTTCCGCAACGAGGGGGTGTCGCCCCGCCACAACCCCGAATTCACCATGCTCGAGGCCTATCAGGCCTACGCCGACTACCTCGACGTCATCGACCTCCTGGAAGAGGTGATTCCTTCGGTCGCCGAGACGGTGGCCGGCGGGACCGAACTCGAATACGGCGGCCGTCACCTGTCCCTGGCGGCGCCGTGGCAACGCATCCGCTACGTCGAATCCTGCGTTGAGGCCACCGGGATCGAGTGGCGTCTCGACATGCCGCTCGACGATGCTCGCCGGGAGGCCGCGGCCCTCGGCATCGACGTCGATCAGTCTTGGGGAGTCGGCAAGATCGTGGCGGAGGTCTTCGAGGCCCGAGTCGAACCCGATCTGTGGGATCCCACCGTGGTCATGGACTTCCCCGTGGAGATCTCACCGCTGGCCCGGCGTCACCGTGACGACCCTCTGGTGGTGGAGCGCTTCGAGTTGATCGTGGCCGGGAGGGAGATCGCCAATGCCTTCTCCGAGTTGAACGACCCCGTCGAGCAGCGCCGCCGGTTCGAGGCTCAGGCGGCGGCTCGCCGGGCCGGTGACCTCGATGCTCATCCAATGGACGAGGACTTCCTCAGGGCCCTGGAGTACGGCATGCCGCCCACCGGGGGGCTCGGCATCGGGGTGGACCGGCTGGTGATGTTGCTCACCGATCAGGCCAGCATCCGTGAAGTGATTCTGTTCCCGGCGATGCGGCCCGAGGAAGGCTGAGATCAGGACCCGACGGCCGCTTCGACGCGATCGACGAGGTACTCGCCGAGCCGACGGAATACCTTGGTGACTTCTCGTTCGGGCAGCTCGGCCACAGCTGCCTCCGCCCGGGCGATTCTCTCCCGGGTCTCAGTGAGGGCCCGGTCGACGTGGCCGCCGTCCCGGACCAGGGTCAGCACTCGCTCCACGGTCCCCGCCGGATACGGTCGGTCTACATCCAGGAGTGCTTTGACCTCGCTCCCTTCGGGTCCCGCCAGGGCCGAGAGGACGGGGAGCGTGAAGGTGCCCTCTCCGATGTCGGATCCGGCCGGCTTGCCCAAGAACTCCTCCGTGGCGATCACATCGAGGATGTCGTCGGTGAGTTGGAAGACCATGCCCACTTCATGGCCCCAGCGGGTGGCGGCCTCCACGGCGTCGGCGGCGGCTCCGGCCGCCATCGCCCCGAGGCGAGCCGAGGTGGCGATGAGGCTCGCCGTCTTCAGTTCGATCACCCGGTAGTAGCGATCCGGACCGTGGTCGAGATCGTCGACGAGTTGGAGTTCGAGGACCTGGCCCTCGCACAGCGCGGCATAGGTGCGGGCCAGCAGTTCGACGGCTTCCTGTCCGAGGGGTGCAGCAACCTCCGAGGCCCGGGCGAGGAGGAAGTCACCGGCCAGGATCGCCACGGTGTTCGACCAATTGGCGTTGACCGACGCCGTGCCCCGGCGGCTCTCCGCCTCGTCGATCACGTCGTCGTGGTACAGCGAACCGAGATGGACGAGCTCTACGGCGACACCGGCCGCAACGGGCCCATCTCCGAGCCCATCCCCGAGCTCGGCGGCCACCTGGGCGAGGAGGGGCCGGTAGCGCTTGCCACCGGCTCCGAGGAGGTGCTGGGCGATCCCCGTGAGGAACGGATCCCCGGATGTGGTCGCCTCGTAGAGCCCTCGCTCGACCGCATCGAGACGTGTCCACACTCGATCGATCGGCACGAGATCTCGGATGAGGGGCTGCTCCAAGGGGGCTCCCGAGAGGGTGCTCGGGATGGTAGTGGTCGGATTCCGCCAACCCGCATACCGAGGTCCCTCAAGCATCGGCCGCTTCGATCCGACTGAGATTGGGACCGGTGAGGGGCGCCGAGGAGGCCCTCTGGCTTGCGACGGGCCACGGCTATAGTCACAGGGGCGCCTCCGAGCAGGCGCCGTTGACATGTCGGGAGACGAGAACGTTGTTTGAGAGGTTCACCGATCGAGCCCGCCGGGTGGTGGTGTTGGCCCAGGAGGAAGCGCGCCTCCTCAATCACAACTACATCGGCACCGAGCACATCCTGCTCGGATTGATCCACGAGGGCGAGGGTGTCGCCGCTCGGGCCCTCGAGGGCATGGGCATCAGCCTCGAATCGGTTCGCAGCCAGGTCGTTGAGATCATTGGTCAGGGGGCCCAGGCGCCGAGCGGGCACATCCCGTTCACTCCCCGCGCCAAGAAGGTGCTCGAGCTCTCTTTGCGCGAGGCACTCCAGCTGGGCCACAACTACATCGGCACCGAGCACATCCTCCTCGGCCTCATCCGGGAGGGTGAGGGCGTCGCCGCCCAGGTGCTCCAGAAGCTGGGCGCCGAGCTCCACAAGGTCCGCCAAACCGTCATCCAGTTGCTGTCGGGGGCACAGGGCGAAGAGCCCGCTTCCTCCGAGGCGACCCCCGCCGGTGGACGCCGGGGGGGTGGCGAAGGAGCATCGGGTTCGACCGTCCTCGACCAGTTCGGCCGCAACCTCACCCAGTACGCCAGGGACCGCAAGCTCGATCCGGTCATCGGCCGGGTCCGCGAGATCGAGCGGGTGATGCAGATCCTGTCGCGGCGCACCAAGAACAACCCCGTCCTCGTCGGTGAGCCCGGGGTCGGCAAGACAGCCATCGTGGAGGGCCTGGCGCAGCGCATCGTGACCGGAGATGTCCCGGAGACCCTCAAGGGCAGGCACCTCTACACCCTCGACCTCGGTGCCCTCGTCGCCGGGTCCCGGTACCGGGGCGATTTCGAAGAGCGACTCAAGAAGGTCCTGAAGGAGATTCGCACCCGCGGCGACATCATCCTGTTCATCGACGAGATCCACACGCTCGTCGGCGCCGGTGCTGCCGAGGGCGCCATCGATGCTGCCAGCATCCTCAAGCCCATGCTGGCCCGGGGCGAGCTGCAGACGATCGGAGCCACCACGCTCGAGGAGTACCGCAAGTACCTCGAGAAGGACTCGGCCTTGGAGCGTCGCTTCCAGCCGATCACGGTGGATGAGCCCACCGTGGCCGAGACGATCTCGATCCTCACAGGGCTGCGGGAGAAGTACGAGGCCCACCACAGCGCTTCCTACACGGAGGACGCGTTGGTCAGCGCCGCCAATCTGGCCGACCGCTACATCGCCGATCGCCACCTCCCCGACAAGGCGATCGACCTGATCGATGAGGCGGGAAGCCGGATGCGCATCAAGCGCAAGCCGGCCACCCCCGAGCTCGAGGATCTCGAGACCCGGCTCGCCGACGTGCGGGCCTCCAAGGAGGAAGCGGTCCAGTCGCAGCAGTTCGAGCGGGCCGCCCAGCTCCGTGATCAGGAGCGAGAGCTGATCGCAGAGCGGGCCGGGCTCGAGGCCGAGGAAGAAGAAGAGGTCATCTCCTTCATCATCGACGAAGAGCAGATCGCCGAGGTGCTGGCTCAGTGGACCGGCATCCCGGTCCAGAGCCTCACCGAGGAGGAGACGGCCAAGCTGCTCAAGATGGAGGACGAGCTCCACAAGCGAATCGTCGGCCAGGACGAAGCGATCATCGCGGTGAGCCGTGCCATCAGACGGACCCGGGCGGGTCTCAAGGATCCGAAGCGCCCCGCCGGGTCCTTCATCTTCCTGGGTCCCTCCGGTGTCGGGAAGACCGAGACCGCCAAGACCCTGGCGGAGTTCCTCTTTGGAGACGAAGACGCCCTGATCCAGCTCGACATGTCGGAGTACATGGAGAAGCACACGGTGAGCCGCCTCGTTGGGTCGCCCCCGGGCTACGTCGGCTACGACGAGGGTGGCCAACTGACGGAGGCGGTGCGGCGCAAGCCGTTCTCGGTGGTGCTGTTCGACGAGATCGAGAAGGCTCACCCCGACGTGTTCAACACGCTGCTGCAGATCCTCGAGGACGGCCGCCTCACCGACGCCCAGGGCCGCACGGTCGACTTCAAGAACACCGTGATCATCATGACCTCCAACCTGGGTACCGCCGACCTGCGGCGCAAGGCGATCGGATTCACCGAGGAGACCGAGGAGGTCTCCTACCAGCAGATCAAGGAGAAGGTCACCGAGGCACTCAAGAAGTCGTTCCGGCCCGAGTTCCTCAACCGGATCGACGAGGTCATCGTCTTCCATGAGCTGACGATGGATGAGGTGAAGTCCATCGTCGATCTCATGCTGGTTCGGGTCCGCGATCAGTTGAAGTCGCAGGCGCTCGAACTGGCCATGACCGACGACGCCAAGGAGCTGCTGGCCACCAGGGGGTATGACCCACAGCTGGGGGCTCGTCCCCTGCGCAGAGCCATCCAGCGGTTGCTCGAGGATCCCCTCTCTGAGAAGGTGCTCTTCAACGAGTTCCCGGCGGGGTCCACCGTCTTTGTGGAAGTCGACCCCGAGGAGCAGGACACCCTCGCCTTCACTTCGCTGGAGACCCCGGATCAGCCGCCGGTGGAGATGGCCGAGTCACCCGAGAAGTGAACCCTTGAGAGGCGGGTTCGCCGGGCGAGCAACCTCCGGTTCTGTTTAAACTCTCCTGGTCGCGCTACGCGACCAAGTGGGATTCTATGAAGAGGAGCCTTCCTTCTATGTTGAGAAAACGCAGTGCGCTCGTCGCGCTTCTTGCTGCCTTCGCGTTGATCATCGCCGCCTGCGGCGACGATGACGACGCAGATACCACCACGGCGGCGACCGAAGCTACGACGACGACGGAGGCGGCGACCACTACGGCGGCGCCGACGACGACCGAGGCCGCAACCACGACGACGTTGCCGCCGCCCCCGCCCGGCAAAGAGGTCCTGGCTTGCCAGGTCTCGGACACCGGCGGCATCGACGACAAGTCGTTCAATGAGACCGCGTGGAAGGGCGCTCAAGACGCTGAGGCCCAGCTCGAAGGCGTGAGCATCGAGTTCCTGGAGTCTCAGGCGGCGACCGACTTCCGGCCCAACATCGACTCGTTCATCGCTCAGGGCTGTGACCTGATCACCACGGTCGGGTTCCTCCTGGCAGACGACACCGGTGCGGCGGCGAAGGACAACCCCGATCAGCTGTTTGCGATCATCGACTTCCCCGTCGGGCCTTTCGCTCCCTGGCTGATCGACGAGGCCGCCGGCACGTTCACCGAGAACGTCCGCGGCATCACGTTCGCCACCGAGGAGGCGGCGTTCCTGGCCGGCTACCTGGCGGCCGGGATGACGCAGACCGGTGTCATCGGGACCTTCGGTGGCATCAACATCCCGCCGGTGACCGTCTTCATGGACGGCTTCGTGTGGGGTGCCGACTACTACAACTCGGTCCACGGCACTGAGGTGCGGGTGGCCGGTTGGGATACTGAGGCACAGGACGGCCTGTTCACGGGGAACTTCGAGAGCCTCGAGGACGGCCGGGCGTTCGGCCAGAACCTCATCGATGAGGGTGCCGACATCATCCTGCCGGTTGCCGGGCCCGTGGGACTCGGCACCGCCGCCGTGGCGGCCGAGACCGGAGGCGTGTGGATCGTCGGTGTGGATGCCGACTGGACCCTCACCAACCCGGAAAATGCAGACATCACGCTGACCTCGATCCTCAAGAACATGGACGTGGCGGTGTTCAACACCATCCAGAACGTCCTGGTTCTCGACTCGGTCGGCAACGCCTTCGTTGGCACGCTCGCCAACGGCGGCGTGGGTCTCGCCGGCCTCGCTTCGGTGGTTCCCGCCGAGCTGGCGGACGAGCTTGCCCAACTCGAAGCGGACGTAGCGAGCGGCGCGCTCACCGTTCCGCCTACGGTCGAAGAGGGCTAAGGCCTCCTCGATTCGAGACTGTGGATCCCCCCGGTGTTCCGGGGGGATCCACTCTTGGCGGGGCCTCTTTCGGTTCGTCTAGGCTGCGGTGCGCTGGACCTCGGGAGGAGCAACGGGTTGGAACTGCAGCTGCGAGGCATCACGAAGCAGTTCCCCGGTGTCCTCGCCAACGACCGTGTCGATCTGACGGTCCGCTCGGGAGAGATCCTCGGTCTCCTCGGGGAGAACGGCGCTGGCAAGACCACCCTCATGAACATCCTCTACGGCCTGTACACGGCCGACGAGGGTGAGATCCTGATCGACGGCGAAACCCAGCATTTCCAGGGACCCGGGGACGCGATCGCCGCCGGCATCGGCATGGTCCACCAGCACTTCATGCTGGTCCCGGTGTTCACCGTGACTGAGAACGTGGTGCTCGGCGTCGAGCCGACGATGGGTCCGGCCCCCCTCCGGACGATCGGTGTCATGAACATCAAGGAAGCCCGCCGTGAGGTCCGGGAGATCTCGGCGCAGTACGGACTCGAGGTCGATCCCAGCGCCTACATCGAGGACATTCCGGTGGGCATCCAGCAGCGGGTCGAGATCATCAAGGTGCTGTTCCGCGAGGCCGAGTTCCTCATCTTCGACGAGCCCACTGCGGTGCTCACGCCGCAGGAGGTTCAGGAGTTCTTTGGGATCCTGCGGTCCCTCCGGGATGCCGGCAAGGCGATCGTCTTCATCACTCACAAGCTGAAGGAGATCTTGGAGATCTCCGACCGCACGGTCGTGCTGCGTCGGGGGAAGACGGTGGGTGAGTTGGCGACCGCGGAGGCTGATGAGGCCACCCTCGCCGAGCTGATGGTGGGTCGGCCCGTCGAGCTGATAGTGAGTAAGGACACCGCCCGTCCCGGGGAGACGGTGCTGAGGGTGGATGACCTCGTCGTGCTCGACGAACGCGACCACCCGACCGTCAACGGCGTGTCCTTCGAGGTTCGTTCCGGCGAGATCGTGGGGATCGCCGGGGTGCAGGGCAACGGTCAAACCGAGTTGGTGGAGGCGCTCACCGGGCTTCGGCCCCCGCTGTCGGGAGCGGTCTCGGTGTCCGGAGAGGATGTGACCTCTGCGGGACCCCGTGAGATCTACAACCACAGTGTCGCCCACGTACCCGAGGATCGGCAGCGGTCCGGGCTGGTGCTGTCGTTCACCGTGGCCGAGAACATGGTGCTCGACTCCTATCACGCTCCGCCGTTCTCGAGACGGGGTGTGATGGCGTGGGACGAGGTTCGCGACGCAGCTCGAGGGTTGGTGGATCAGTTCGATGTGCGGACCCCGAGTATCGAGGTGCCGCTCAGCAACCTCTCGGGGGGCAACCAGCAGAAGGTGATCGTGGCTCGGGAGTTCAGCCGCGATGTGGAGCTGGCGATCGCCTCCCAGCCGACCCGGGGGCTCGATGTGGGGTCCATCGAGTACATCCACGAACGGATCGTGGAACAGCGCGACGACGGAGCGGCCCTGTTGATCGTCTCGACCGAGCTCGACGAGATCATGGCGCTTTCCGACCGGATCCTGGTCATGTACCGGGGCCGGATCGTCGCCGAGCTCGATCCCTCCCAGACCGATGCGGCCGAGATCGGTCTCTACATGGCGGGAGCGGGGGCCTCATGAGTGATCGGCCCGGCGGTGAGGAGACTCCGGTGACGGAGGGCGGCGACAGCGGGGAGCGGTCGACGGGCCGCCAGCTGTTCGACGACATCACCGGCAGCAACGTCGACTGGCGGTCGGCGCTCCTCGTCCCCGCCCTGGCGATCCTGACGGCGCTCATCATCAGCGGCTTCATCATCATCATCACCGACATCGACCTGCTGCGCCTGTACCGGACCGACTTCGGTCAGGCGCTCGGCGATACCTGGGACTCGCTGCAAGGCGCATATGTGGCTTTGTGGCAGGGCTCCTTCGGCGGCCTGCGCGCCGTCTCGGAGACCCTCACCGCAGCCTCCCCGCTCATCCTGGCGGGGCTGGCGGTGGGGATCGGCTTCCGGGCCGGCCTCTTCAACATCGGGGCCGAGGGCCAGATGCTGATCGGCGGCATGACGGCCGTCATGGTGGGCTTCTCGTTCTCCTGGATGCCGATCTTCCTCCATCTCCCGCTGGCTCTCCTGGCGGGGATGGCGGGTGGCGCCGTCTGGGGCGGGTTCCCCGGCTGGCTGCGCGCCAAGACCGGGGCTCACGAGGTGATCACCACGATCATGCTCAACAACATCGCCATCCGCCTCGTCGACTATCTGCTGCGGACCTCCTTCATCCAGGTGGATGGTCGCGACGACCCGGTTTCGAAGACCGTGGAACTCTCGGCCCGGCTGCCGCGGCTCCTCGGGTTCCTCTCCGACACCCGTCCCGCCTCGGACATTCGGGTCCACGCCGGGATCATCCTGGCGATCCTCGCCGCCTGGGGGATCTACTGGCTGCTCTTCAAGTCGACCCTCGGGTTCGAGTTCCGGGCGGTCGGCTACAACCCCGATGCCGCCCGCTACGCCGGTATGAACACCACCTGGCTCTACTTCGCGGTGATGGCGGTGGCCGGAGCCATGGCCGGTCTCGCCGGAGCGAACCAGATCACCGGGGTCCTGTACCGAGCGACACCAGGTTTCTCGGCGGGGATCGGCTTTGAGGCGATTTCCCTGGCGCTCCTGGGGAGATCGCACCCGGGAGGGATCGTGCTGGCCGGGATCCTGTTTGGGGCCCTGCGGGCCGGGGGGCAGGAGATGCAGGTGGCCACCGACGTGCCCATCGATCTGATCCTGGTGGTCCAGGCCCTGGTGGTGGTGTTCATCGCCGCCCCGGCGCTGATTCGGGCCATCTATCGGGTGAGGACCGGGAAGGGCGCTGAGCAGCTCACGAAGGGATGGGCGACATGACGGCGGCCAGCGCCAGCGACGTGATCCTCACTCCCGCGGAGATCAGGCGGGCCCGGATTCTCGGGATCGCCTATCTGCTGATGGCGGCGTTCGTGTTGTGGGTGTTCGGCGTGGGCTCGATCGGCGAGGGGGACGCCACCTTCGGTCTTGCCCGGGCCCAGGATCCCGGGTTCCCGCTGGACTTCACTTTCAATGCGTCCCTGGTCGCGTTCGCCCTGGCCGGCGGGCTGGCGGTGCTCGGCGGCGTGCAGCTGGCGAGAGGGTTCGGGAAGTGGACCAATCTCCTGCTGGCGATCGGCTTCGTTCTGTTCGTCTTCTCGTTCCTTGCCTGGGCCACCGCCCAGTCGTCCCTCGGTTCGTTCAGCCTGGTGGGGATGCTCCAAGCCACGATCGTGCGCAGCATCCCGATCACGGTGGGGGCGCTGTCCGGGGTGCTGTGTGAGCGGGTCGCCGTCATCAACATCGCCATTGAGGGCATGCTGCTGGGCGGGGCCTTTGTGGCAGTTCTGGTGTCGGCCCTCCTCGGGGGGCCCGCCGGGCCCGACTCCTTCTTGATCCTCGGGGCACCCTGGCAGGGCTGGGTCGGCATCGGGGCGGCGGCGTTGACCGGTGCCGCGCTGTCGTGGGTGCTGGCGGTGCTGTCGATCCGCTATCGGGTCGACCAGATCATCGTCGGGGTGGTGATCAACATCTTCGTGCTGGGGCTCACGTCATTCCTGACGATTCGAGTGCTCGCCGAGAACGCCCATCTCAACTCGGGGCCGATCTTCAGGCCGCTCGAGGTGCCGCTGCTCGGCAAGATCCCGGTCATCGGGCCGGTGTTCTTCAAGCACAACATCTTCGTGTACATCACCTTCATCCTGGTGGCGGTGCTCACCTACGGACTGTTCCGCACCCGGTGGGGTCTGCGGGCCCGGGCGGTGGGGGAGCATCCCAAGGCGGCGGACACCCTGGGCGTCAACGTGTACCGGATGCGCTACCTGAACGTGCTCATCGGCGGGCTGGTGGCCGGGTTCGGTGGGGCGTTCTTCACGCTGGGCTCGGTGGGTCGGTTCGATGAGAACATGACGAACGGCCGCGGCTTCATCGGTCTGGCCGCCATGATCTTCGGGCGCTGGCATCCGGTGGGGGCGATGGCGGCCGGGCTGGTGTTCGGGTTCGCCGACGCCTTGCAGCAGAAGCTGGGCATCCTGCAGACCCCCATCCCGTCCGAGTTCCTGGGGATGGCCCCGTTCCTCGCCACGATCCTGGTGGTGGCCGGTCTCGTGGGGAAGGCTCGACCGCCGGCCGCCGACGGCCAGCCGTACATCAAGGAGTAGACCCCGGTTCTCGCCGGGTACCCTCAGTCGACCATGCGCACCCGGCTGCCGATTGCCATCGCTCTGCTGGCCTCCGCCTACGTGGCGGCCCAGCTGCTGGCCGACATCAGCAGCCTGAAGATCACCGAGGTCGCCGGTTTCAGCATGGATGCGGGGACGCTGGTGTACCCGTTCACCTTCACGATCCGCGACCTGGTCCACAAGGTCGCCGGGAAGGCCGTAGCCCGGGCACTCATCGTTGCGGCTGCGGTGATCAACCTGTTCATGGCCGGGTTGTTCTGGGTGGTGGCTCGGCTGCCCTCTGTTGCCGATGTCGGGCCTCAGACAGAGATGTTCGGCGACGTGCTGGCCCCGGTGTGGCGCATCGTGTTCGCTTCGATCATCGCCGAAGTGCTCTCTGAGCTCATCGACACCGAGGCCTATTCGGCCTGGGTGCGCCGCTTCGGTTCCCGCCACCAGTGGGGGAGGGTGCTGGCCTCGAATGCGGTGGCCGTTCCGATCGACTCGGCGATCTTTGTGGTGATTGCCTTCGTTGGGACCGTTTCGGCGGCCGATGCCTGGGAGATCTTCGGCACGAACGTGCTGGTCAAGGGAGTCGTGACGGTGCTGTCGATCCCATTGATCTACATGGTCCGCCCCAGAGCCGAGGAATCAAGCGTCGGGTGAGACCCGACCGAAGAAGGTGATCTCCTGGGCGGCGAGCTCCCGGAACGGCTCCTTGCCCTCAAAGGACTGACCGGGGTAGGCGCTGGTGACTCGCAGGGTGAGGCTTGACGTGCGCAGGCTGCGGATCTGGACCCGCTGGGGTTCGTTGGTGTCGTCGAGCTCGGTGACCGTCGCCTGGGGGAGGTCGTCGATGATCACCTCGATGCCCTTGATCCGGGCGTTGCGCAGGAACCGCTCCTCATCCTCGAGGTTGTGGATGAAGATCTCGGTGATCTGGACCGGAGGCGAGAAGAGGAAGGTGATCTCGGCGTCCACCCCGCCCTCCGTGGCGTTCCACGAGTTCGTGGGATCGTCGTCGACGAGAGCCGCGCAGGGGAAGGCCGCCAGCTCGGAGTTGCAGTCGGTCCTGATGGGGGAGAGCTGGACGACCTCGAGGATCGGCTGTGTGGTCGAGGTGGTCGAGCTCGTCTCAGCGGTTGAGTCGCCGCCCCCTCGGAAGACGTTGACGAGGAGGGCCAGCACGGCCACGGTGAGGATGACGCCCGCCAGCACCATCAGGGCCCGAGCTCCGGCCGTGGTGCGCAGCATCGGTTGGGGAGCGACCGGTAGCGGTGCCTGAGACAGCCGAGCTCCGCACGCTTCGCAGTGGCGATTGCCCGGAGGGTTGAGCGACCCGCACGACGGGCACGGCTGCGGTTGCGCGCCGGCCGGCCTCGGCGCCGTCTCGCCTGACTCATCTTCGGGCCTGTTCTCGAGTTGGAACGGCTCGAAGAGGTTGTCGAATGGATCTAGCTGGTCGTTGTCGTCCACGGTGCTCGCTTCGGGCTCCCCTCGCAGCGGGCGCTGCGGGAACAGATTCGAGTTGGCCGGGGTATTGTGCCACGGATCGAGCTATGGGGATTACCGCACTCGTGTTGCCGACCGTTCGTACTGTGGAGTCCTGGACCGCCACCGGCCGCATCGCCGGTGTGCTGCTCCTGGCGGCGGCGCTGGCCGCCGTCGTGGGGCTCGCTCGGGTGATGCTGGGGCGCCGCGCCGCTCAGATCACGGCTGGGGTGGTGGTGGCGGCGGCGGTGATCGGGGTGGTCCTCTGGGCCGTCGTTCGTGTCGTTGACGCGGCGTAGAGTCGGCCCGGATGGTTGAGGTCTCGGCATGAGCTACCGCTGCACGGAGTGCGGGTACGGCAGTGTCAAGTGGATGGGGTTCTGCCCCCAGTGCCGCAGCGACGGCGCCCTGGTCGAGATCGACGACCGGGTCGTGCCGGCCAAGGTCACCAGGCCGGCTTCGGTGGTCTCGGTCGTCAAGGTCGGTATCGATGCGACCGTGCACCGGCCGGTGGGCATCGGTGAGGTCGATCGGGTCCTGGGTGGAGGTCTGGTCGCCGGCGCCGCCATCCTGGTCGGCGGGGAGCCGGGGGTCGGCAAGTCGACCCTCCTGCTCCAGGTAGCCGGTTCGGTGGCGGGGGGAAGCGGGACGGTAGTGGTGGCCACCGCCGAGGAGTCGGCCGAGCAGGTGGCGCTGCGGGCGCGCCGACTCGGGGTGGGTGATCCCAACGTCATGATCGTGGCCGAGCGGGAAGTGGATGCCGTGGTGGCGGCCACTGCCGAACTGAGACCCGACTTGCTCATCGTCGACTCCATCCAGACCGTGGCGGTGACGGAGCTGGGCGGTGCCCCGGGCGGGGTCGCCCAGGTGCGGGAAGCGGCGGCCCGGCTGGTGCACGCCGCCAAGGAGACCGGCATACCGGTGGTGCTGGTCGGTCACATCACGAAGGACGGCTCGATCGCCGGACCCAAGTTGCTGGAGCACACCGTGGACGTCGTCCTCTATCTCGAAGGGGACGTCGAGCGGGGCCTGCGGGTCCTGCGTTGCCTCAAGAACCGATTCGGACCCACTCACCAGATCGGCCTATTCGAGATGAGGGATTCGGGGATGATGGAGGTGGCCGATCCCGGCGGTCTGCTGCTCGCCGATTGGAGGTCGGCCGTCCCGGGAAGCGTCGTCTTCCCGGCTGTCGACGGTCGCCGGCCCCTGTTGGTGGAGGTGCAGGCTCTGGTGGCAGAGGCCACCACTCCCCAGCCGCGACGAAGTGTCAAGGGGCTCGAATCGGCCCGCGTCCATCAGCTCCTCGCGGTGTTGGAACGCCACGCCGGTCTCTCCTTTGCCGGCCGCGACGTCTACGTGAGCGTGGTCGGCGGCATCCGCCTCCGGGACCCCGGTGCCGACCTGCCCGTGGCGATCGCCGCAGCATCGTCCCTTCTCGATCGGGCTGTTGGTCCCCTGGCGGCATGGGGAGAGGTCGGGCTGACCGGCGAGGTGCGACCGGTCGCCCACCACGATCGGCGAGCCGGTGAGGTCGACCGGCTCGAGATCGCCACGGCGATCGGCCCCTCCCAAGATGGTGCCGACCGCATCGACCGGGTTCTGGCGCGGGTCGGCCTGCTGCCCTGAGGGGCCCCTCAGGAAATCGGGTTTCGTAGTAGCCTCGCCGCGGATGACCCAGTCGGACACCGCCATTGAGATCCTGCGGGCGTTGGCACCCGGAGAGACTCTCCGCAACGCCATCGATCTGATCCTGCGCCAGGAGACCGGGGCACTGGTGGTGCTCGGCTACGGGAACGACGTCGAAGCGATCTGCACCGGGGGTTTCCACCTCAACGGCGCCGACTTCAGTGCGGCCCGACTCGCCGAGCTGGCCAAGATGGACGGTGCCGTGGTCACCGACGGGGCGGCCGAGGTGATCTACCGGGCCAACGTTCATCTGATTCCCAACCCGTCGATCGAGACCAACGAGACGGGGACCCGACACCGGACCGCGGAACGGGTGGCGGTGCAAACGGGTCGCCCCGTTGTGGTGGTCAGCGAGGGCCGATCGACCGTCACTGTGTTCACCGCCCGCGACAAGTTCGAGTTGCGGAACCCGACTTCGCTCTTGGCGCAGGCCAACCAGAATCTGCTGAGCCTGGAGCGCTTCCGGCGCCGATTGGCGGATGCGGAGGCCCGCTTGACTCAGTTGGAGGTCGACGACATCGCCGTGTACCGCGACGTCGTGTTGATCTTCCAGAGGGCGTCGCTCGTGCAGCGGGTGGCATCGATGATCGAGTATTACGCCGTCGAGTTGGGCGGGGAGGGCGACATCATCGAGATCCAGGTGGAGGATCTCCTGTTGGGCGTGCGCCGAGTGGTGGGGCTGGTGTACGCCGACTACGCCCGGGTGTACCCGCCTGAGGTGGAGGATCCCCTCGACCTTCTGGCCAGCATCGACACCGAACACCTCGCCGATTTTGCCCGGGTGTCTGCTCCTCTGGACCTGGGGCCGCTCGACAGCCAGGCGCGGTCTCGGGGCTATCGGATTCTCGATCGGATTCCCCGGCTGCCCGAAGCCGTGAAGGAGTCGCTGGTGGCACGTTTCGGGAATGTTCAGGGCTTGCTGCGCGCTTCAGTTGGTGATCTCGATGAGGTCGAGGGCGTCGGCCGGACCAGGGCCCGCCAGTTGCGGCATTACTTCGACCGTCTGCTCGACACCACCCGGACCTGGGACTTCGACGAGGAGTGATCCCCGGCCTCGCGAGCATGTGAAAAGGTGTGCCAGGGCGCCGTCTACAATGCGCGCCCGACCCGACGAAAGGCAGCATGGCGACCAAGAAGACCAGCGCGTCTACGTCCAAGCAGGCGGCCAAGAGGAGCACCGCCAGGAAGACCGCCAAGAAGGCGGCGGCCAAGAAGGCTCCCGCCAAGAAGTCCGCGGCCAAGAAACCTCCCGCCAAGAAGGCTCCCGCCAAGAAGACCGCGGCCAAGAAGGCTCCCGCCAAGAAGTCCGCGGCCAAGAAACCTCCCGCCAAGAAGGCTCCTGCCAAGAAGACCGCGGCGAAGAAGGCTCCCGCCAAGAAGAAGCCGGCGTCTCCCTTTGCCGTGGGGGACAAGGTCGTCTACCCGCACCATGGAGCCGCCACGATCATCAAGAAGGAGCGCCGCGAGTTCAACGAGAAGCAGACGTACTTCTTCGTGCTCGAGGTGGCCACCGACCAACTGACGCTACGAGTCCCCGTCGACAACGCCACCGAGTTGGGGGTGAGGCCGGTTATCTCCAAGGCCGCCGCTCGGCGGGTCTTCGCGACGTTCAAGGAAGACCCGCAGGAGGCCGGCGCCAACTGGAGCCGGTGGTACAAGCTGCTCACCGAGAAGATCAACAGCGGTGACATCTATCAGGTGGCCGAGGTCGTTCGCGACCTCACATATGCTCAGCAGACCAAGGGGATTTCGCCCGCCCTCAAGCGGATGTTGTCGAAGGCGCGGCTCATCCTCACCAGCGAGATCCGCTTTGCGCTCGACGTCTCGGAGGAGGACGCCACCAAGCGTCTCGACCGTGCGCTTCCCAAGGTCGAGGTCCTCGAGGATGAGTGACGAGGGCGGCCTCCGATGATCAGCGAGGCCGTCCGACTCGTCATCACCCTGGCTTTCACGGCCTTCGGCTTCTTGATCGGCCGCGGCATCCCCGACTGGGCGGAAGGCTCCGAAATCGACCCGGACGTCGCCATCGTGCTCGGCGCCGTCGTCGGGGCGGGCGTGGGGTACGTGATGGGCGGTCTCATCGGTCGGCTCGTCCGGCGCGGACTGGAGCGCGCCCCCGAACTGGTGGCCAGGGCCACCGGGCCCCAACTCTTCGCCGGCACGTTCGGCCTTCTCGCCGGACTGATCGTCGGCGTCGTGCTGGCGGTTCCTCTCGTGGCGTTCCTTCCTCCCGCAGTGGGGTGGCCGCTCGCCGCACTCATCGTGCTGCTGTTGGCGGCCTTCGGGGGCAAGGTGTTCTCCTCGCGGTCGGGCGACCTCCTGGCCGCGGCGGGTCTTCGCCCGAAGGAGCCGCTTCGAGTGCGGCCCGATCTCCCCGGTGCTTCGAGCTTCGTCATCGACAGCAGCGCCGCCATCGACGGGCGAATCCTGGAGTTGGCTCGGGCAACCCTCGTGTCGGGTCAGGTGTGGGTGCCTTCCTTCGTCCTCGATGAACTGCAGGGCATCGCCGACTCGGGGAGCAAGAGCCGGCGGAGAAGGGGGCGACGGGGGCTCGACGTCCTCGAGGCTCTTCGGGATGTCTCGGGAATCGACCTGAGAGTGACCGACGAGACGGTGCCCGAGCACGAGGAGGTCGATGCCAAGCTCCTGGCGCTTGCCGCCAGGACGGAGGCGACCTTGGTGTCCACCGACCACAACCTGACCAAGGCGGCATCCCTGAGGGGCATCCGAGTGCTCAACCCCCACGCCGTTGGGGAATCGCTGCGGCCGACCGTCGTTCCCGGCGACCGCATCGAACTGTTCGTCGAGAGAGAAGGGACCGAGCCCGGGCAGGGCGTGGGGTATCTCGATGACGGGACGATGGTGGTTGTCGAGGGAGGCGCCGGGCTGGTTGGCGAGACGATCTCTGTGGAAGTCGCCAACGCGGTTCGCACTTCGATCGGGCGAATGCTGTTTGCGAGGGCCGCGCCGTGACGACGGTGGGCATCGTCGTGGCCGCCGGCCGCGGCGAGCGATTCGGAGGGGAGAAGCACACCGCGCTGATCGGAGGGGTGCCGATGTGGCGGCGGGCTCGAGATGTGCTGCTGACCGGAGGAGTCGAACGGGTCGTGGTGGTCGGCGACGTTCCCGGCGGCGTCCCCGGCGGCGACCGGCGCCGGGACTCGGTGGCAGCCGGCCTTGCCGCAGTCGCCACCGATGCCGAATGGGTGGTGGTCCATGACGCGGCTCGTCCTCTGGCAACCCCTCACCTCGTGGTTCGCGTCCTCCAACGACTCCATGTCGGCGATGTGGATGCGGTCGTTCCGGTGGTGGCGGTGCGTGACACGATCAAGCGCACCGAGGGGGCGAGCGTTGTCGCGACGGTTCCTCGGGAAGGATTGGTGGCGGTGCAGACCCCGCAGGGCTTTCGGCTCACCGCGCTTCGGGAGGCGCAGGCCGCCCTCGATGAAGACGCCAGCGACGACGCAGTGCTGATCGAGCGAGCCGGCGGGGCGGTGGCAACGGTGGCCGGAGAACCGGAGAACCTCAAGGTGACGTATCCGTCCGATCTGGGTCTCGCCACGGCTTTGCTGGAGGTGATCGATGGGTAGCAGGGTCGGCTGGGGATTCGATGCCCATCGCTTCGGGGGCGACGGTCCCCTGCTGCTCGGCGGCGTTGCCGTCGATCAGAACCGGGGCCTGGTAGGCACCTCCGACGCCGACGTGCTGGCTCATGCCGTGGCCGACGCCCTGCTTGGAGGGGCGGCGCTGGGAGACCTCGGGGAGCACTTCCCGTCATCCGATCCGGCGTTGAGGGGTGCCGACAGTATGGAACTGCTGAGAGCCGTCGTCGAAAGGGTCCGGCAGGAGGGATTCTCACCGGCCTCACTCGACGTCACGGTGATCGCCGAGACGGTTCGGGTGGCACCCTTTCGGTCGGCGATCCGCACGGCATTGGCCGAAGCACTCGGTGTTCACGTTGATGCGGTCTCGGTGAAGGCGACCACGACCGACGGGATGGGCTGCCTGGGGCGCAACGAGGGGCTAGCCGCCGTGGCCGTGGCGGTCCTCGAGAGCTGATCGGATCGCATCCGGCGCGTTTGTGATGATCCCGTCGACTCCTGCTGCGGCGAGCCGTCGCGCCTCGGCCGGATCGTCCACCGTCCAGGTGATGAGGAACAGCCCGGCCGCATGCGCCGCAGCGGTCGCTTCCTCGGCCGATGCCCCGGGAAGAGAAGCGGCGTGGGGGTGCAGCGCATCCATTGCCGCCTCGGCGGCTCCGGTGATTGCCTCGATCGGGTCGACGTTCCGGTCGGTCAACCACCCGGTGGCGAGACCGCGGCACGCTCCGACGGCTCGCATGGCGGTCTGGAGGTTGAACGAGGAGACGAGTATCCGGTCGCAGGCGTTCCGGGCGGCGAGCGCGGCGAGGACACCGTCGAGCGCCCGGTCATCGGGATCCCAGTCGGGGTCCGTCGGCGAGTTCTTGATCTCGACGTTGATCCACATTCCGGCGCAGGCGTCGATCGCATCCTCGAAGGTGGGAATCCACGGAGCCCGCGTCGTCAAGTCGGCGGTGTCCAGGTCGATGATCGCACCAACTCCCTCCAGGAAGGCATCGTGGTGGACGACCAGCCCGCCGTCGGCGGTGCGGCGCACGTCGAGCTCGACGGCGTCCGCTCCCAGTGCGTAGGCGTGGCGAAACGCGACGACGGTGTTCTCCCGCCTCGCCGCCGATGCCCCCCGATGGCCGATCACCCAAGGCCGGTCGGCGGTTCGATCCATGGGCGGAGAGGGTAACGGGTGGCTGATACCATCACCCGGCCATGGAGGTCTACAACACCCTCGGCCGCTCCCTCCAGTCCTTCGAGCCCCGCACGGAGGGGGAGGTGTCGATGTACGCCTGCGGACCGACGGTGCAAGCTGCTCCCCACGTCGGCCACGGGCGTCAAGCGGTCGTCTTCGACGTCATCCGGAGTTACCTCGAGTGGAAGGGCTTCCGGGTGAACTACGTCACCAACATCACCGACGTTGAAGACAAGATCATTGCCGCCGCCGCCGAGCGCGGTGTCCCCACGGAACAGGTGGCCGTCGAGGCGACCGCCCAGTTCCTCGATGCCTACGGTCTCTTGGGGGTGCGGGAGCCGGACCGCCTCTGCTACGCCACACGTCACATCGATGACATGCACGACGTGATCACCCGCCTCATCGAGAACGGGCATGCCTATCCGGCCGGCGGTGATGTGTACTTCGCGGTTCGTTCGTTCCCCGGGTACGGCAAGCTGTCGGGCCGCGACCCTGATGAGCTGGTGGCCGGCGCCCGTGTCGAACCGGGCGAAGGCAAGCGCGACCCGCTCGACTTCGCGCTGTGGAAGGCGGCCAAGCCCGGCGAACCCTCATGGGAGTCACCCTGGGGTCCCGGCCGGCCCGGCTGGCACATCGAGTGCTCCGCGATGGCCGAGGTCGAGCTGGGGTTCGGCTTCGACATCCACGGCGGGGGCCTGGATCTCATCTTTCCCCACCACGAGAACGAGATCGCCCAGTCCGAGGCGGCCGCCGGAGACGAGCCCTTCGTCCGCTATTGGCTGCACAATGGGATGGTCCGGCTCAAGGGGGAGAAGATGGCCAAGTCGACCGGTTTGGTGGTCGATCTCGGCGAGGTGCTCGAGCGCTACCCGCCGCGGGCCGTGCGCCTCTTCTACCTGCGGGCGCACTATCGGCAGCCGATCGACTATTCCGACGAGGCGATCGTCGACGCCGCCGCCTCGCTGGAGCGGCTCTGGTCGTTCCGGCGGCGGGCCGAGCCCGGCGAGGCCGCCCCGGACGGCGCAACGATCGAACGGTTCCGTGAAGCCATGGATCACGACTTCAACACTGCCGAGGCGCTGGCGGCGCTCTTCGACATCGTGAGGGAGGGCAACCGGCTTCTCGATGCCGGGGAGGATGCGGCGGCGGCGGCGGCGGCGTACGACGAGATCACCGAGGTGCTGGGCATCGCCGAGCCCGCCGGGGATCTTGCCGATCTTCGCGAGTCGCTCATCGCGCTGGGCGGATCCCTGGGCCTGGAGGCCATCGAGCCCGACCAGATCGTCTCCGAGCTCATCGCCCGCCGCGATGCAGCCAGGCGCGACGAGGACTGGAGTGACGCCGACGCCATCCGGGATCGACTGGCGGAGGCCGGTGTGATCCTCGAGGACGGACCCGATGGCACCACCTGGCATCGGTGAGCTGATCGAGGGCCACCACGCGGTGGCCGCCGCCGTGGGTGCCGGGCGGGTCGAAGAGCTGTCGGTCGAGTCCTCACGTGCCGATGCCGTCGCGGGCCTGATCGAGGCCGCCCGGGAGCAGGGGGCGTCGATTCGGATCGTCGACGACGTCACGCCGCTGGCGGCGACCACCGCGCCGCAAGGTGTTGTGGCCCGCTGTCGGCCGATCCCGGCGGCCGGGCTGGCGGAGGCGCTCGACCGGGTCGATCCCCCGGCGGTGGTGGTCCTCGATCACGTCGAGGACCCTCGCAACGTCGGTGCGATCGCCCGCACCGCATTGGCGGCCGGTTTCGGCGGGATCGTGGTCGGGAAGCGGCGGTCGGCCCCGCTGGGAGCGACGGCGTTCAAGGCGGCGGCCGGTGCTCTGGAACGGCTCCTCGTGGTCGAGGTGTCCTCGATCGCAGGGACGCTCGAAGAGCTGCGGCGGCGGGGTGTGTGGATCGTCGGGCTCGGCGCGGACGGGACGGCCTCGATCTACGACGTCGAGTTGTTCGATGGGCCGGTCGCCGTGGTGCTCGGGGGTGAGGGGAGGGGCTTGAGCCGTCTCGTGGCCGAACGTGCCGACCTGGTGGCTCGCATCCCCCTCGCCGATGGCGTCGAGAGCCTCAACGTGTCGGCGGCGGCCGCGGTCGCCTTGTTCGAAGTGGCCCGGCGAAGGGGCCGGCGCTGAGGCCCGGAGCCGGGTGTCGGATTCGAACCGACGACCACGTGTTTACAAGACACGCGCTCTACCCCTGAGCTAACCCGGCGCTCAACCCAGGGTACTCCCGGAACGATCGCGAAATCCCAGGTTCGGGTGCCGGCCGGCCGTAGCCTGGCGGCGATGCTGGGCGAGCGCGAGACCTCCGTCATCGATTTCGAGGCCGCATGGTGGCTGTATCCCGGTCCCAAGGACCGGGCCATTCGCGAGTACCTCGGCATCAGCGCCACCCGCTACTACCAGGTGCTTCGCCGCCTCATCGACGATCCTGAGGCGGAGCGCCACGACCCGCTGACCATCCGACGGCTCCGGCGGGTGCGTGAAGACGCCAAACGGCGCGCCGCCGAACGGCGCCTCGGCGGCGACGGCTCGACGGGCTGACCATGGCGGAGATGCCCGTCGGCGGTTTGCGGCGCCTCGGGTTGGCAGCCTGGAGCCTGTTGGGCACCTTGCTGCTCCTTGCCGCGGTGGGCTGGCTCCTGCTGCAGATCCGGATCCTGCTCCCTCCGGTGGTGCTGGCCGTGGTCATCGTGTACGTCCTCAACCCGGTGGTCAGCTGGCTGCAGGCGCGGGGCCTCGCCCGCTGGATGGGCTCCTGCCTCTCCTACATCGCCCTTGCCGGGATCTTGACCCTCATCGGCTACCTCGTGTTTCCCTCCTTTGCCGACCAGGGCCGGGACCTCGCCGACGACTTTCCCCAGATCTACAACGACTTGGCCGCCGACGTGGAGTCCCTCGCCGAGGATGTCGGGCTCGAGGTCGATCTCCCCGACTACGAGAAGCTCCGTGAGGAGATCTCCGAGGGCCAATCGGACTTCATCTCCGACCAGTTCGACCGGATCACCGACATCACGCTGAGCCTCCTCGAAGGTCTCGTGTTGTTCCTTCTCGCCCCGGTGGTGGCCTTCTACGTCTTGCTCGATCTCCCCACGGTGCGCCGCAAGACGATGGAGCTGATTCCCGAGCGCCATCGAGCGGAGGCCAGTCACGTCGGGCGGCAGCTGAGCACGGCCGTCGGCGGGTTCCTCCGGGGGCAGATGCTCGTGGCGATCATCGTGGGGGTGATGACGAGTGTGGGGTTCTGGGCCATCGATCTGCCGTTCTGGTTGCTGATCGGAATGATCGCCGGATTTCTCAACATCATTCCCCTGGTGGGGCCCTGGGTGGGCGGCGCGCTCGGGGTGCTCACGGCCCTGGCGACCAGGGACCTGCAGACCGCCCTGTGGGCCGGATTGGTGGCGCTCGTGGTTCAGCAGATCGACAATCACTTCGTGAGCCCCACGGTGCTGCGAGCCACGGTCCGTTTGCACCCGGCCTTCATCATCCTCGGGCTGATCGGTGGTGCGGCCATCGGGGGGTTCTGGGGGATCCTGCTCGCCGTGCCGGTCATGGCGATCGTGAAGATCCTCTCCGGGCACTTCTGGCGTACCAGGGTCCTGGGTCAGTCTTGGGAAGAGGTGACCGATGCGCTCATCGAGGACCACTCCACCGCCGAGACGTTCATCACCCGATTGGTGAAGAGCTTCGACGGGGGCGAGCGCTCCGAGGAGGACGCCGAGGGTGAAGCGGACCCGGCGTGATGCCGCGTCGGTGGCATCTCGGGTGAGTCGGGCAGGCGACCGACTCCGGCGGCTACCGCTTCGAGGTCACCCGACGACCTCGAGGTAGGAACAGCTGATCGGAGACTCGACTCCGTAGCAGCGGTCGTTGCCGTCTCCGCCGTCTCCGAGTTGACCGGGGGCGGGGAGAGGATCACTACCCTCGTGGCCGACGAGGAGGGCTGATGACTGAGGAGCTCGCTGCCACGGACGCCTATCGCCGGGAGACGACCGCCCGGGTGACCGATGTCAGGGAAGAAGGCATCGTGCTCGACCGGACGGTCTTCTACCCCCGCGGCGGCGGTCAACCGGGCGACACCGGAACGCTCCAGTGGGACGGAGGCGCCGCGACGGTCACCGACACCTACAAGCGGGGTGGGGTGCTGTTCCACGTCACCGAGGACGAATCGCCGGCGGTCGGGACCGAGTTGACCGCTCGGATCGATTGGGAACGGCGCCACTACTTGATGCGAACCCACACCGCACTCCACGTGCTGTCGGCCGTCATCTGGCGGGATTTCGACGCCAAGGTGACCGGAGGAAACATGGAGCCCGGGAGGGCGCGAATGGACTTCGAGCTGGAGAACATCAGCGTCGAGTTCGGCAAGGATGTGGAGCGGCGCCTCAACGAGGCGCTGGCCGAGGGTCACGAAGTCCGGGTGTTGTTCATGCCCCGCAGCGAGGCTCTCGAGGATCCCGACCTCATCCGCACCAAGGTGAACCTCATCCCCGAGTTCGTGGATCCCATCAGGGTGATCGACATCGGAACGATCGACCGTCAAGCCGACGGAGGCACCCACGTCGCCAATACGTCTGAGGTGGGCCCGGTCCGTGTGACCAAGACGGAGAGCAAGGGCAAAGGCAACAAGCGGATGCGTATCGAGCTCAATCCTTGATCCTCGACGCCGTCATCCTCATCGTCTTCGGATTGCTGGCTTTGCGCGGCTGGTTTCGCGGCTTCGTCAGGGAGGCGATGGATCTGGTGGGTCTCGTGCTGGGGATCCTCCTCGCCTTCAGGCTCGGTCCGGCCGTCGGTCGGATCGTGGAGGCGATGGGCGGCTTGTCTCCCGATGCGGGACGGCTCGCCGGCGGCATCATCGTGTTCGTGCTGGTGGGAGTCGGATCGGCCGTGGTGACCCGGATCGTGGAACGCAAGGCGCGCCTCCCCGGTCTCAACCTCGCGAACAAGGTCGGCGGTGCCGGGCTGGGGCTGGCGTGGGGTGTCTTCCTGGTGACCCTCCTGTTGACATTGGGGGTGATCCTTCCGATGCCGCCGTCGGTGGCCGACGCCATCGAATCATCGGCGGTGAGCCGGACTCTCACCGACTCCGACGGGATCGCTCAGGAGACCTTCCGGAGCTTGGCCGGCGACCGCGTGGCTGAGGCGCTGGTCAATCTGCGGGACGTCCTCGGAGAGCGCCGGGTGGTCATCGATGAGGCCGAACGCGTGGAGCTACCCCCGGTGGACGCCGACGATCTCGAGGAGGAACCGAGTCGCGCCGTCGAGGTCTTCGAGTTGCTCAATCGAGCCCGGATCGACGCCGGGCTCGAGCCGTTGGCTTGGAGCGCCGCTCTCAGCGACGTCGGTGTGAACCATGCCGGCGAGATGTACCGGGCCGGTTATTTCTCGCACGTCTCACCGATCACGGGCACGGTTGGCGATCGTCTCGGGGGCGCCGGCATCACCTTCTCGGTCGCCGGGGAGAACCTGGCACTGGCCGCCAGCTCCGGGGAGGTGCACGCCGGCCTCATGGACAGCCCGGGCCACCGGGCCAACATGCTCTCCGATGCCTACCGCCGGGTGGGGGTGGGTGTGGTCGGCGGACCGCTCGGCCTGATGACCGTTCAGGTCTTCACGGGTTGAGCGGACCGGCACCCCTTCGGAGCTGGTCGGGGAGCCCGGCGAAACCGGCGGGTCCCAGGAGCACCGTGGCGATTGCCCGCCGCCCCAGCGCATCGGCGAGCCGGTGACGGGCGGTAACCACGACGATCGACGTCGATGCTGCTCCCACGGTGGTGGCGATTCGCTGGATCACCTGGGGGGACACGGACGGTCCGAAGTCGGCGGAGGTGCCGACGGTGTCGAAGAAGTCGCCGATGCCGGCCTGCCGGAGGGCGCTGCGGATCACGCTGCCGGGCCTGTCGCCGTCGGTGATCCCGGCGAGGCGGAATTGGCTGTGGAGCTGCTCGAGGGTCTCCGCCGCCCCTTCGGCCACGTCGGGATCGTCTTCGTCCCCCTGCCAGGACAGAAGGGCCGGTACGAGATCGATGATGAGGAACCTCACGAGGTGGCCGGTGGTTCTGGCTCGAAGACCGGACCGCTCCGGGAGTGTCGGTACATGAGGTAGCCGGCCCCGGCGACGATGGCGATGGCGACGACGGCGATCACCCAGGCGGGGATCCCGCCTTCTTCATCCGGTCGGCCTGCCGGATCGGACCGAGCGTTCAGCGTGAGGGGGGAGCCGAGAGGGTCGATCTCCCATGTGAGCGTGCCGCCGTCGATGGTGTCGGCATCATGCTCGAGGACTCGGCCGGGCATGGTGATGCGCACCTCGGCGGAGAGGCCCTCCGCCAGCTGATCGGGGGTGAACTCGTTGAGGTCTCCTTCCCAGAACAGCCCTTCGCTGCCGCCCACCGTGCCGATGATCGTGACGAGGTCGTCCTCGAAGGTGGCATCGAAGGCTTCGAACGGCGCCTCGTCGCCGGTCATCAGGCCGGCCAGCTCCTCCTCGTCGGCGAAGGACTGGGTGATCATGTAGAAGGTCATCTCGCCCCTCTCCTCGGTGCGGGTGTCGGCACCGGGTGGAGTGTCCTCGAATGGGTCGGTGTCGCTGAGGAAGAACATGGCGGCGTCATCGTCGAATCCCACCTCGAGGGTGACGGTCCCCGTGGCATCGGCACCGAGTTCCGCCACGAGATTGAACTCGAGCCTGCAGGCGGTGGTGACCAACGTGAGCACGGCCGCCAGCACGAGGATGCGGCGCATGACGTCCTCCCGAGGGGCGGAGTGTGGACTCTAGTGGCGCATCACCGGCCCTCTCGTATGCTGCGGTTCATGACCGGCGACGACCTACGGCGCGCCCTCGTGGCGGCGGTCCGTTCCCACGTGAGCGACCGATCGGCCACCCTGTCTCCCGGGCCGGTGGATGGCCTCGAGGAGGCGATCACTACTGCGGAGGTATGGCTCGACGATGCCCTCTCCGAGCTCTTGACGCTCCCTTTCGAGGAGCAGCAGCGCTCTCCCCTCGAGGTCTTCCAGGAGGCAATGCGATTCCCCACGGAGGTCTTGAGTGAGGCCGGGGTGGCGCCGCTCGACCGGGACCCGGTCGAGGAGGAGGCGCTACCGGGGGACCTCTACCGGCTGGCTCCGGCTTCCTCCCGGGACCTGGGCGAAGAGGTGTGGAGGGCCCACCTCGAGTGGGGGGCGGCGAAAGCAAAGACGATGGTCCGGCCCCGGGTGTGGCTGCTGTCGGTCGATCTGATGGATCGGTCGCGACTGGAGGGCCCGGTCCGCGAAGCCGGCTTCGAGCTCGTTGCCTTCCGGTCGGCGACGGATCTCGAGGAGGCCGATCGACCGCCGACCACCGTCTTCGTCGACTTGACGCATCCCGATGCCGATGCCGCCATCGGTCGGCTTGCCGAAGCCGGGATCCGGGTGATCGGGTTCGGGCCCCACGTCGATGAGATGGCCATGCTCCGAGCCCGCTCGCTGGGTGCCGCCGATGCACTGCCCCGCTCCCGTTTCTTCAGTCGGGTGGCCGAGCTTCTTCCGACGCTGGCGTAGCGGGCGTCCTGCGCACGGTTCCGAGCGACGTCATCACCGCGATGCCGGCGATCACCACCACCGCTCCGGCCCACTGCAGGGTGGAGAGCCGCTCCGCGAAGATCAGTCGCGCCCACAGGATCGATGCGACCGGCTGAATCAGAAGGATCGCCGATGTCTCCAGGGCGGGAAGGCGGGGGAGGGCTGTCGTGATGAGCAGCCAAGAAACGACCTGGGTGCCGAGTGCCAAGGCCAGCAGCCACCCGTGGGCCGGCCACGATGGAGCGAGTTCGAATCCGCCGTCGAAGAGACCGACGATGACGCTGATGACGGCGGCGCCGATGGTGGCGTCGAGGAGAGGACCGGCGGTGGGTGCCAGGTGGCGCCGGTTGGAGTGGCGAAGGAGGATCAGGTACCCGGCGTAGGTGCCGGCGGTGCCTGCGCCGAACAGGACGCCGCGCAGCGGATCGTCACCGTAGGCGCCGGATGCTCCGAGGCCGCTGATGAGCAGCACCCCGCCCAGCACCACCGGGATGGTGACGAAGGCGGCCCGGCTGGGGATCTCGCGATAGACGGCCCAGGCGATGAGGCCGACGAAGAGGACCTGGAGGTTGGCGAGGACGGTGGCGAGGCCGGCGCCGATGGCGTCGATCGAGGTGTCCCACATGATGAGATCGAGGCCGAGGAAGAGCCCGGCCGCGAAGGCGGTGCCCCGGGCTCGACCGTCGCGATGATCCCGGTCCCGCATCACGAACCACACCGCGGCCAGAGCGGGGAGGGCGTAGACGGAGCGATAGAGGGCGGCGGTGGTCCCCGACACGTCGGCGAGGCGCATGTAGATGGCCGAGAAGGAGATTCCGACGGCTCCTGCGATAGCGCTGAGGTGGTGCATGCCGGGGGGACGCTACCGGATCGGTTCAGTCGCTCCCGCCGCCTTCCGATGCCAAAGGGGGGAGAGCGACGCAGCGGTTGGTCTCCCCCTACGATGCGCACACAGGACAGCCACGGATAGTCATGTACGAGGAGTATCGCTTCGGGAGCGCCGATTTCGTGCGCCTCATGCGGGCGGTGACCGCGCTCGCCCTCTTGGTGGCCCTCGGGGGTGGGCTGCTCATGACGTTGCGAACCGCCCGCGACCCCACCACAGGATCGGTGGAGTTCGCCCCTGCATTGGCGGTCGGCGTGGTGCTCCTGGAGCGGGCCGATCAGGTGGGTCCCGATCCCTTCACATCCCCGGTCGCCGTCGATCTGGGTCTCGATCCGGCCCTGCTCGCCCTGCCCCCGCTGGCGACGACCGCGCTGATGACGCCACATCGCCGCGGGTCCGACGCCGATCTGCTGGCGGCGGGCGCTTTCGGGTGGGAGCTGATCCGCCGCAAAGACCGGGTAGGCCGGTCACTACCCATCGAGGAGATCCGAGCAGCGGCTTCGGAGATCCTCGGTCTCGATGCCACGGTCATCGATCTCGACGATCGCAACAACGACGGGTTCGACGACGACGGCTCGTTCACGCTGCGTGCCAGTGACGGCTCGGCGGTGTGCGTCACCCCCGGGGACCGCAGGACCCTGGCGCTGGCACAGGGTCTCCCCGTCGACCCCGACGACGGGGTGGCCAGCCACGGGCTCTCGTGGGACGCCCGGGGTCCTTGTGGCAGTCGCACCACGGCTCAGCTGGTGAGCCGGACGGGTGGAACGCCGGGTGTCTTCGGAGCCAGCGCCGAGGGCGAGGTGTGTGATGTCGGTGGGCTGGTGACTGCTCTTCAGGCGAATCCCCGCGTTGCCGAGGGGTGGGCCTCCGTGCACGGCCTCACCGAGGACGCGATCGGGAGCTTCGTGGCGGAACTGACTCCGGTCATCCTGTTGCGCGACACGGCCGTTACCAGCTTCGGTTGGTCGGACGGGTGGATCACGCCGCGGCAGTCGATTCTGCAACGCGGTACCGCGGTGCTCATCGATCGGCGGGGGTCGCCGGTGACCCGGTGTCTGTCGGGGAGTCCGTTGCGTGCCCCGCAGACCCTGCCGGCCACCCCCGATTTCCGGGGGGACGCCTGGAAGGGTTTCACCCGAGCCTCGACGGTGGAGGTGGTGGCGGCGACCGGTGATGTGAGTGAGTTCGTGCTGATCGACGTCCAGACCGGAATCCCCATCCGCCGATCCGCCGGGATCAACGGCCAGCTCGCCTCACTGGCCGGACCGCTGTTTGAGTCCGACCCCTAGAGGGGCGGTAGCCTCAGGTCGGAATCGGAGAGGTGAGCAGTATGGATTTCGCCTTGTCCGCCGAGCATGAGGCCTTTCGGCGGGTGGTTCGGGAGTTCGCCGAGGCGGAGATCGCCCCGCATGCCGAGGAATGGGATCGGACCCACACCTTTCCCGTCGAAACCATTCGCAAGATGGGAGAGATGGGGCTCTTCGGGTTGCCGTTCCCGGAGGAGTTTGGGGGTTCCGAGGCGGGCCTCCTGACTCTGTGTCTCGCCATCGAGGAGATCGCTCGGGTCGACTCTTCGATGGCCATCACTCTGGAGGCCGCCGTCGGCCTGGGGGCCAACCCGATCTTCCACTTCGGCTCTGACGCCCAAAAGCAACGCTGGCTCCCCGATCTCGCCGCCGGGAAGGCCCTGGCCGCTTTCGGGCTCACCGAGCCGGATGCCGGCTCGGATGCCGGTGCCACCAGGACCCGCGCCGAACGCGACGGCGGCGAGTGGGTCATCAATGGAACCAAGGCCTTCATCACCAATTCGGGGACCGAGTTGACGTCCCTGGTGATCGTGACCGCTCGCACCGGCCCCGACGAGATCTCCGCGATCATCGTCCCGGCGGGCACGCCCGGCATGCTCGTCGAGCCCTCCTATCGGAAGATGGGGTGGCGGGCCTCCGACACCCACGAGATTCGCCTCGACGACTGTCGGGTGCCGGCGGACAACCTTCTCGGCGAGGAGGGCCGGGGTTTCCACCAGTTCCTCTCGATCCTCGATGATGGGAGAGCGGCGATCGCGGCTATGGCGGTCGGGGTCATCCAGGGGTGTCTCGATCACAGCGTGGCCTATGCCAAGGAACGGCAGGCTTTCGGCAGGCCGATCGGCGCCTATCAGGCCGTGGCTTTCAAGTGTGCCGACATGGAGGTGTCGCTGGAAGCGGCCCGCATGCTCACCTACCGGGCCGCTTGGCTGCGAGACAACGGACGCCCTTTCCGGCAGGCGGCGGCCCAGGCCAAGCTGTTCGCCTCCGGAGCAGCAGTCGATGCGACCCGCCACGCCACTCAGATCTTCGGGGGATACGGGTTCGTGGACGAGACGCCGGTGTCCCGCTTCTATCGCGACGCCAAGGCCCTGGAGATCGGGGAGGGGACCAGTGAGATCCAGCGTCTGGTGATCGCCCGGGGTCTCGGTCTGGCTGCCGACGCCTAGTTGCGGTCGGCCTCGGCGAGCCGCTCCTCTTTGGCGTCCCGATTGATAGCCAGGAGGCCGCCGGCGAGCAGGGGCACCCCGAAGAGAAGCCCGTATCCGACCCGCTGGGCGACCGCAGGATCGACGTCGTCGACGGCGGAGAACACCGCCACCAGGGTCCACGCCAGCCCTGCCACCCACAGCGCCGTGAGGAAGTAGCCGAAGGCGCGATCGTCCCCACCGGCCACCACAACGATGCCGACCAGGAGGGAGATCGCGAGGCCGGCCAGGAGGCCGAGCCCGACTCGCTCGGCCGCCCCCGATTCCAGGTCGGCGACCTTGACGATGACTGCGATCATTGCCCAGACAACCCCCACCGCCAGGGCGGCGCCGATCAGGTAGGCAAAGGCCCGGTCGTCGCTGGACATGCCGACGGCGATGGCACCGCCGACGACCAGGAGGATCCCCAGTGCTGCCAGGAGGGCGAAGCCGGCGCGGCGGGCTGTGTCTCCCTCCACATCGGTGACCGAGGCGATGACCGCAACGCCCGCCCAGATGACGGCGACGGCCACCACCGCTCCGATGATGAACGCCAAGGTTCGATCGTCTCTCACGGGCCTCCCGGTTGCGGTCATCGTAGACGGACCGTCGCGGCCGGCGTTGGCGATGGCCTAGGGTGGCTGTCGTGCCTAAGGGATACGTTGTGGTGCTCCTCGACGTCGTGGACGCGGCCCTCTATGCCGAGTATGCGCGACGAGCCACGGAGATCGAGGCGCGCCACGGAGGCAGGCCGCTCGTCGTCGGGGATGCAGCCGAGGTGGTTGAGGGTGACTGGCCGGCCGAGCGCGTCGTGGTGCTCGAGTTCCCCACAATCGGAGATGCCCGTGCTTGGTATGCCGACCCCGACTATCGGGATCTGATCCCCCTGCGGCACCGAGCGACCCGGTCCCGGCTGCTGTTCATCGAGGGCTTCGAACCCGGTTCCTGAGATGCTTTCGGGAACGCTTTCCTGGGATCTCGACGTTGCACGCCCCATGAGGCGTGTCTCCCTGATGATGGCGGCGATCCTGATGTGGGTCGCCTGCGGGGACGGGGCCGACCCGGTGGACGCCTCGGGTGCAACGATTCCCCCTGCTCCCGAAACGCGTCCCGGTCCGCTCGATCAGGCGGTCGTCGCCGATCTGGAGCTGGTGCTGGGCGATCTCGGCAACTTCGTGGATCCGGACGCGATCACCCGGCTCGGGGAGTCGGGGGACCCCCGGGTCGCCTGGCTGTTCTCGGATCTGCTGCGGTTTGCCCAGCGCGGGCACATCGGTGACACGACCACCGCGGCGTTCGAGACGCTGACCGGGGCCGAGGTCACCGCCGAGCTTCCCTGGCAGCAGGTCACCGATTGGCTCATCGCCTGGGATCTCCCGGCACCACCCGACTACGTGGATTGGAAGCGACGTCTGTTCGAGTTCGTCGAGCCTGCCTGGGCCGCGTTTTTCGATGATGCCGATGCCGATATCGATTGGCGCTGGGTGTCGTGGGGCGGGGTGCTGATCGACGACCGCCCCATCGATGCGGTGCGCCGCCCGTGTCCCGAGGGCTGCATCCCGGCCCTGAACGATCCGGCGGTGACCGAGGCCGCCGGGGGGGACTGGTATCCCGATGACCGTTTCGTGTTCGGGGTGGTGGTAGACGGGGAGGCCCGGGCCTACCCGAAGCACCAGATGGAGGTCCACGAGATGGTCAACGACACGCTCGGGGGACGTCGCATCGGGATTCCCTACTGCACCCTGTGCGGATCGGCGCAGGCATATTTCACCGATGCCGTCCCCGGATTCGGGACGCTGGAGCTGCGCACCTCGGGACTGCTGTCCCGTTCCAACAAGGTCATGTTCGATCTCACCACGTGGTCGGTCTTCGACACGTTCACCGGACGGGCGGTGTCGGGCCCGCTTCGGGAGGCCGGCGTGGTCTTGGAGATGATCACGGTCCGTACCACCACGTGGGGCGATTGGAAGGCGACCCACCCCGACACGACGATCGTGGCGCCCGACGGAGGTATCGGCCGCACCTACCCGGATGATCCGCTGCGGGGCCGGGACGACGACGGCCCGATCTTCCCGATCGGGGAAGTGGACCCTCGCCTCCCCACCCAGGAGCCGGTGCTCGGCGTCATCAATCCCGAGGGGGAGGCGGTGGCTTTCCCGGTGGGGGAGGCGGCCCGGGAATTGGAGGCGGGAGCCGCAGTGGAAGCGGCCGGAGTTCGGGTGGTGGCCACGGGGGCCGGGTTGGGTGCGGAGACGCTCGACGGTTCACCCCTCACCACTCATCAGGCGTTCTGGTTCGCCTGGAGCCAATTCCACCCCAACACTGTGCTGTGGAGCGGGGTGGCGGTGGGCGGCTAGCCCCCTTCCGACGGCGCGCTTCTCGATCGATTTCCCTTGACATGATCAATACGGTGGCGTCGTGTCGCTGCGCCCCCGCTCGGCGGCCCGGCGGCGGCTCCGGTAGCGTGAACTCGTGCCCGACAGACCTACCGGTTTGGTCACATTCCTCTTCACCGACGTGGAGGGCAGCACCCGGCTGTGGGCCCGTGATCCGGAGGCGATGAGCCGGGCCCTGCAGCGCCACGATCGGGTGCTGGAGTCGGCCATCGCCGATCACGGTGGGTACGTCTTCACCAAGGCGGGCGATGCCTTCTCCGCGGCGTTCTCGTCACCGGCCGATGCAGTTCGGGCGGCGATCACCGCGCAGCGCGAGTTGGGAGCCGCCGAGAGCGACGAAGACGAGCCCCTGCGGGTGCGGATGGCGCTCCACGCCGGTGAAGCGGAGGAACGCGGCGGCGATTACTACGGACCCCCCCTCAACCGTTGCGCCCGGCTGCTCGAGGTAGCCAACGGTGGACAGATCGCTATCTCCTCGGTGGTTGCCGGGCTCCTCGACGACCCGCCGGAAGGCGTGAGTCTTCGCGATCTCGGTGAGCATCGCCTCCGGGACCTGGCCGGGACCGAGCGGGTATTCGACGTCGGTCATCCCGATCTCGACCGATCATCCCGTCGTCGCCACCTCCCGGCCGGTCACCACAATCTCCCGACACGGCTGACCGCCTTCGTGGGCCGCGGCGATGAGCTCGCCGAGGTTCGATCACTCATGGACCGTTCCCCTCTGGTGACCCTCACCGGGGTCGGTGGGGTCGGCAAGACGAGGCTGGCGCTCGAGGCGGTCGCCGACCGGCTGGTGCAGTTCAGCGGTGGCGTGTGGTACGTCGACCTGGCGCCCCTCACCGGACCGGAGGCCGTCCCCGAGGCTGTGGCCAAGACGATCGGAGTCCTGGAACGCCCTCCCGACCCCATGCTGGAGACCCTGCTGGAGCATCTCGAGCGCCGGCCGATCCTGCTCCTCCTCGACAACTGCGAGCACGTGGTCGGCGGGGTCGCCAAGCTGGCCGAGAGCGCCCTGAGACGCGTCACGGACCTGCGGATCCTCGTCACCAGCCGCGAGGCGCTCGCCGTCTCCGGCGAGCTCGTCCACGTGGTTCGACCCTTGGATGCCGCCGGGGACGGTGACGGGGAAGCCTCCGATGCCGAGGCGCTCTTTGTGGACCGGGCCCGACTCGTCGACCCCGGCTTCGTGTGGTCCGAGGCCGTCACCGAGATCTGTGATCGTCTCGATCGGATTCCGCTGGCGATCGAGCTTGCCGCCGCCTGGGTGCGGGTGCTGTCCACGACCCAGATCGCCCGGCGTCTCGACGACCGCTTCCGTCTGCTCACCGGCGGGGAACGCATGGCGGCCCCCCACCAGCAGACGCTGCTCTCGACCATGGACTGGAGCTACGACCAGCTCACCTCGGTCGAGCAGACCCTGCTGCGCCGCCTCTCGGTGTTTCGCGGTGACTTCACGCTCGAGGCCGCAACCGAGGTGTGCGGCTTCGGCGACGTCGACCCCGACGGTGTCGTCCTCCTTCTCCACCGGCTCGTCGAAACCTCACTGGTGGATCCCGTCGGCGAGGGTCGATTCCGGCTGCTCGAGACGGTTCGCCACTACGGGGTCCGCCGCCGCACCGAGCAGGACGAGCCGGGGGTCCTGGAGCGGCGGCATGCCGAGTACGTCCTCGAGGCGGGGCCGGAGGGTCCCGGAGGCGTGCCGGAGCCGGGGGCGCGGCTGGAGTGGTTCGCCTTTCGGGACGCCGAGTACGACAACTATCGGGCCGCCCTCGACTGGGCCCTCCAGGCCGATGACCTCGATCTGGCCGCCGGACTGGCCATCGAGTTGGGCAACTACTGGCTCAACTCGGGCTGCTGCATGGGGGAGGGGGAGCGATGGCTCCGGGCGGTCCTCGAACGGCTCGACGCGACACCGTCGCAGCGACGCCAGCGCATCCTCACATTCGCTGCGGTGCAGAGGATCGCCGCCGGCCGCTATGAGGAGGCCGAGGCGCTGGCGTCGGAGGTCGAGGCGATCGCTGCGGAGCTGGATGATCCGGCCGCGGTTGCCTCGGCGCTCACGATCCGGGGGACGGTCGCCGGTGTCGTCGGATGTCTGGACGATGCCGTGGAGCTCACCCGGCGTGCCTTCGAGATCGCCCGCGATCGCAACGATCCCCGAACGACGGACAAGCTCCTTCACCTGGTCATGTCGCTGGTGCGTGTCGGTGACTACGAGGCGGCCGAACGGGCACTCGACGACCATGTCGCGATCGTCGAAGCGCAGGACGAGGAGGAGGGGAGGCTCCTCCAGGTCATGTGGCGGGGGATCCTGGCCTATTACCGAGGGGACCTGGATGAGGCCGACCGGCGGCTCCGGGAAGCGCTGGAAGTGATGCCGGATGTGGTGCGCGGCGGGGTGGCCTTCGCCCGGCTCCACACGGCGTGGACTGCTCTGGCACGGGGCAGAGCCGAGCGAGCCGCCACCGTGGCTCGGGCGGTGCAGGACCTGGCGAGGCAGGCGGGCGATGCGCTCATCGAGGGCGACGCCGTCATCGTCGAGATACTCGCCTCCGCCGAACTGGGTGATTGGTCGGCAGCTTCGACTGCGCTCGATGCCGCTCGAACCATGCTGGAACGGTCCCGATCCATGGCGCTCGCCGGACGGCTGGCGGAGGCGAGAGCCGCCCTCGACCTGTCTCATGACCCCGAGGCGGCGGTCACCTGGCTGGCGGCGGCGGACGCGCTCACCCGGTTGACCGGCGCGACCCGCCCCCTACCCGAGCAGCAGCGTTACGAGACGATGGTCGCCGCCACCCGGGACCAGTTGGGCAGTGCCCGCTTCGACCGGATCTGGGACCCGGTGGCCCGGCTGGACCGGACGGCCGCTTTGGGCCGGATTCTGCGCAGCTGAGCGGGGCTCCCTCGAAGATTGGAGCCCCACTCTCGGCACATCCGATCGACCCCGCCGGCTCCGGCGGCTTCTCGGCGGACCGAACCGGGTCAGGGAATGGAGAACTCGGCGAGGTTGCTGAACGCCACGCCGCCGTCCAGTTCGAGTTCTTCCTTGACGAGGCCGATCCCCTCGACGAACCAAAGCCACTCCACGCCCTGGGATTGGATGGGGGCGGCTCCCGTGCTGATCTCCATGTTGGAATCAGACCGCACCTTGAGGGCCGTGAAGGTCCCGGCCGGCACGGTGACCTCCTCGGTTCCCTCGACCGTGTAGGTCACCTCGCGGAGGATCTCGAATTCGAGTCCGGGAGCGTCGGGAAACTCAGCGGCGATCACCAGGACTGCATTCCAGGTCGCCCCGGGGACCAACTCGGCAGCCGGCAAGAGGTAGACGCCCTCCTGCTCCACGATCGAGACCTCGGCGCCGAACGGGAGACCGACCATGCCCAGTTCCGGCGCTGCGATCCCCTCCTCGTCGCAGGTGAAGTTCACGGTGACGTCGATCACGCCCTCGGGGGAGGCGAACTCGGACTCCATCGTGGCCGCGTTTCCGTCATCCTCCACGGAGGTGATCTCCCACTCGACGAGGATGTCCTCAGGAGTCGAGTAGGCCCACCTCGATCCCTGCCTGATCGGCATGTATCGGTGATCGCAGGCAGCCGCGGCAGCCGTATCGACCGTGGTGGTGGACTCCTCTGGAGGAGCTCCGGTGGTCGTGGTCGCCTCCGTGGTGGTGGACTCCGCCGGGGGAGCCTCTGCGGTGGTAGTTGCCGGAGCCATCGTTGTGCCGGCGGTGCTCTCGGTCTCCCCCGCCGGGGCAGCGCTCGTCGTCGATTCGGACGATGATCCCCCACATGCGGAGACGACGATGGCGATCACAATCGCCATTGCGGTACGCCTGAACACTGGCACCCCCTCGACGAACGCTGGTTGAGCCGGCACTCTATCAGGTCGCGCTCGTCGGCGGCCGTCCCGGCGCCGAAGCGCTCACCGACCGCTCTCACTACTCTTCCCCGGCATCGGGCCGACAACCAGGAGGTGTCAACCATGGCATCCGTCATCGTCGCCATCGAGGTCGAGGACTACGACAAGTGGCGCAGCAAGTTCGACAGCATGGAGGGTCACCGCAGGGAGCACGGCCTCCAAGTGGGGCATGTCTACCAGGATGTCGCCGATCCGAACAAGGTCACCGTCGTCATCGATGGAGACCTCCCCGCTCTTCAGGCCTACACGGAGTCTCAAGCCCTCAGAGAGGCGATGGCCGAAGGAGGCGTCCTCGGCCGACCTCAGTTCTCGTTCACCAACGAACTGAGCTAGCACTGCAAGGCATCTGAGATGCCATAGGCCGGGTCCTCGGCCGACGGCCGGGGGTGGGAGCGGGGCCGAGACCTGGTGGCTATCGTGCCGGGATGTCTTCGACCGGCCGCAACCTCTGTGCAGAGCTGCGGGACGTTCCTCTCGATCCGATGCCGTCGGGCGGATGTCTGGAATGCCTGGCGATCGGTGACACCTGGGTGCACCTCAGGTTCTGTGTCACGTGCCGTGAGACCAGGTGCTGCGACGACTCGAAGAACCGGCACGCTCGCAAGCACGCCGCCGCGTCGGGCCACCCCGTGGTCCGGTCGAAGGAACCGGGCGAGCATTGGGCGTGGTGCTTCGACCACGAGGCGGGCACTCCTCTCCCCGAGCACCGCTGAACCGGCACCGGATCCGAGCGAGATGGACGACCCCGCTCGCCCGCTTCGAAGAAGCGCGAGTCGAGGTGGTGCCCGAGGCCGGACGGACCTCTCAGGCCGGCGCCGAGTTCCTTCGTGCCGGGGCCGAAGGCGGGGATTCGATGCGAGTCCGGCTCGCGGACGAAGCACGGTTCGCGCAGGCCCGACGGGTTGTCCGGCAGCCCGTTGAGGACCCCGGGCATCTCGGCCCAACCGAGTACGCTCTCCGTCGCCGACCCGAGGCGTGACGGTGCTCGGGTGGAGATCCGGAGCGACAGGAGACCATTGATGTTGCCGAGCGTCGACCATCTGATCGAGTTGTTCCGCAGCATCACCACGATCGCCGTGGTGGGCGCATCGTTCGACGAGTCGAAACAGGCTCACCGCATCCCGCGCTACCTCCGGTCCCAGGGCTACCGGATCCTTCCCGTGAACCCACGGAGCGGCGAGCTCTTCGGTGAGCCGACGGCGGTTGCGCTCAGCGAGGTCGACGGCCCCATCGACGCCGTTCAGGTGTTCCGCCCGGACGAGGAAGCCCCGGACCTGGCGCGGGAAGCCATCGCCGTTGGAGCCCGGGTGTTCTGGCTGCAACTCGGGATCGTGTCAACCGAAGCAGAGCGGATCGCTCGAGCCGGCGGATTGACCGTGGTCATGGATGCGTGCATGGGGGCCGTCCACAAGAAGCTCCGCAGGAGCCACGGATTGGAAGGTCCGGCTCAGGGCTAGGCGGACGGGTCCCGGTGGGTGGGCCTCGGCCGGATTCCTGCGCGCGTTGGCAACTCACGACTTGCAGGCTGCGGATCGTCGCCTCCGGCCTGGGGCTTCTCCTTGGACCCGTTTGTGGGGCGCCGACCCGACCCGCATTCGGACCAACAAAGATACCCCCGCTGGTGCGACGCGGACCGGCTCCGTGCCCCGCTAGGGTGTCGGCAACTCGATGGCCTGCGCGCAACCATGAGCATCAGGAGGGGCACCGGGATCTCGACCCGGACACCTCTCCTTTCTCGCGTCCGGCCCCGCCTCAAGGGGTATCTCGTTCCGGTGGGGGCGGTGGCAGCGGCACTCCTGATCGGCGCCATCGTCCTGCTGCGACTCGACGCCGACCCCATTGAGGCCTTCACCTCGATGATGCGGGGCGCCTTCGGCAGCACCGACGCCCTGATGAGCACGGCCCTGAAGGCAACCCCTCTGCTGTTTGTCGGAGTCGGGATCGTCATCGCGTTCCGGGCCGACGTCATCAACATCGGCGGCGAAGGCCAGATGGTGGCCGGGGCGCTGCTCTCGACGACGACCGCCCTCGTTCTCCCCGAGCTTCCAACGATCGCGATCCTTCCGATCGTGCTCGCCGCCGGCATCCTCGGTGGCGCCCTGTGGGGGGCGATCCCTGGGGCGCTGAAGGCGTACTACGGGGTCAACGAGATTCTCAGCACGATCATGCTCAACGTGGTGGCGGTGCAGTTCATGAACTTCCTGCTGCGCGGCCCCCTCATCGACCCGGCGGAGATCGAGCGCGGAACCCGTATCCCCCAGACAGAGCGGCTCATGGAGAGCGCAGACCTGCCCCACATGTTCGGCAGCGACAGACTCCATATCGGGCCGCTGCTGGCGGTACTGGCTGCGATCGGCGGCTACTACCTGATGTGGCGCACCCCGATCGGCTACCGCATACGCGCCGTTGGCCTGAGCCGCAACGCAGCTCGCTACGCCGGCATTCGAGTGAGGCGGACGATCGTGTTGGCGATGACCCTGAGCGGTGCCCTCTGCGGGCTCGCCGGCGCGGTGCTCGTCTTCGGCAGCGAGAGCCACCGCATGGTCACCGACGGGTCCACCGCCGGATTCACCGGCAGCGCAGGATTCAACGGGATCGTGGCGGCGCTGTTCGGGGGGCTCCATGCGCTGTGGACCATCCCCGCATCCTTCCTCTTCGGTGGGCTGCTGGTGGGGGGACTCGCCATGCAGCGCGCCGTGCAGGTGCCGTCCGCACTGATCCTGGCCCTCAACGGCCTGGTCGTCGTCTTCGTGGTGTCGAGCGATCGGCTGCGGCGCCGTCTGCTTGAGCGGGATGCCGCCCCCGGTCTCGATCCCAAGGACCCGGACGCTGCTCCGGGGCGGGCACCACCGGCTGAAGAGATGGCGGCACCCGATGAGTGAGCTCTTCACACAGGCGGTCATCATCGCCATGGTGGCCTCAGGCATCCGGCTGGCGGTCCCGCTCCTGATCGCCTCGCTCGGGGAGATGTACGGGCAGCGCAGCGGCGTGCTCAATCTCGGCGTGGACGGGATCATGCTGCTCGGCGCCTTCACCGGCTACTACGCCGTGCTCAAGTCCGGCAACGTGTGGTTCGGCCTGCTGATGGGAATGCTGGTTGGTGTGGCCCTCGGGGTGGCGTCGGCCGTCATCGCTGTGACCCTCAAGGCGGAGCAGGGGATCAGCGGGATCGGCGTGTACCTGTTCGGGCTCGGCATGAGCGACCTCCTGTTCCAGAAGCTGGTCGGTACCCCGGTGCCTATCAAGAGCTTCCCCGACGTCCACATCCCGCTCCTTGCAGACATCCCGATCGTCGGCGGGATGCTCTTCCAGCACAGCCTGGTGGTCTATCTGGCGTTCCTGGCCGTGCCGCTGAGCATGTTCATCCTCAACCGGACCACCTTCGGCCTCAATGTCCGGGCGGTGGGGCAAAACCCCGAGTCCGCCGACAGCCTCGGAGTGAGTGTGGCTCGGGTGCGCTACGCCACCGTCATCATCGGGGGCACGCTTGCCGGCACCGCCGGTGCCGCACTCGCCATCGACCTCGGCATCTTCCAGCAGAACCTCACCAACGCCGCCGGGTTCATCGCCATCGCCCTGGTCTACTTCGGAGCCTGGCGGCCGCTGGGGGTGATGGCGGGAGCCTTGCTGTACGGATTCGTCAATGCCGTCGTGCTCCAACTCAAGACGCTGGGGATCATCCCACTCAGTTGGTCCGACATCGCGGCCATGGCACCCGCCGTCATCACGATCCTGGCGCTGGTGGTCGTGGCACAGCGCTTCACGGCCCCGGCCGCTCTCACCAAGCCGTTCTCGAGGGGGGCATGATCTGCATGCCATCGGCAAACACGACTGCAACGACAGAGGAGGAGAGATGAAGAGACGAGTACACCTGTGGCTGGCGGTAGTGGCCGCCCTGATGCTCGTGGTGGCCGCTTGCGGCGATGATGACGACGGCGGCGCGACCACCACGGCTGCATCGTCGGATACGACGGCCGGGTCGGCCGAGCCGTTCCGGATCGCCATCGTGGCGCCGTCGGCGTCCAACGACCTGGCGTTCACCCAGTCGATTGTGGATGCGGTCAACGTGATCGCCGCCGAGCTGGGGAATGTCGAGGTACAGGTGACCGACGGCACATTCGTCGTGGACGATGCGGCCAACGCGATCCGCGGATATGCGAGTGACGGGGTCGATCTGGTGATCGCCCACGGATCCCAGTATGGAGGCTCGCTGCAGGAGATCGCGCCCGACTTCCCCGACACGGCATTCGCCTGGGGGACCGCAGCCGACACCTTTGGCCTTCCCAACGTGTTCGCCTACGAGGCGGCCTCGGACGAGGGCGGCTACGTCATGGGTGTCATGGGAGCCTTGCTGAGCGAGAGCGGGACCATCGGCATCGTCGGACCGATCGAGGTGGGCGACGCCAAGCTCTACGTCGACGGCTATGCGGCCGGAGTCACGGCCCAGGATCCGGGCGTGACGGTCAACATCAACTACACGGGCTCCTTCAGCGACGTCGCTCTGGCCTCCGAGGCGGCGCAGTCGCACTTGGCCGCCGGCGCCGACGTACTGACCGGTACTGCGCAGATGGTGGTCGGTGCGGTCGGAGTGGCCAACGAGAACGGCTTGTTGTGGTTCGGCACCCAAGCCAACCAGACGAGCCTGGCGCCCGAGATCGTGGTGGCGTCCCAGGTGTATCACTGGGAGGTCGTGCTGCGCGACATCATCGCCAAGGTCGAAGGAGGGACCCTCGGTGGGGAGTCCTACGAGATCAATCTGGCGAACGGCGGGCTCGTGATCGAATTCAACGACGGATTCGACCTGCCGGCCGACGTGCGGCAGGCGGCCGAGGACACGATCGCCGGGCTCGAGTCGGGCTCGATCTCGACCGGTCAGTGATCAGGAGTGACTTGCCGGGGGGCTTCGTGCCCCCCGGCAGTCCGCCAGGGAGAGGGTCGGGATGACACCCATGCTCGAGATGCGCCACATCGTGAAGCGCTTCCCCGGTGTCGTCGCCAACGACCGGGTCGACTTCGATGTGGCTTCCGGCGAGGTCCACACCCTGCTGGGGGAGAACGGCGCCGGCAAGACCACCCTCATGAACATCCTCTACGGCCTCTATCAGGCCGATTCTGGAGAGATCCTGCTCGATGGGGCTCCGGTCGAGATCTCCAATCCGACCGATGCGATCGCCAACGGGATCGGCATGATCCACCAGCACTTCATGCTGGTCGAGACCCTGACTGTCGCCGAAAACGTCGCCCTGGGGCTTGCTTCGAGCCGGCGGCCCATGACCGACCTGGACAGGGTGTCGGAGCGGATCGTCGATCTGAGCGACCGTTACGGCCTTCATGTCGACCCGCATGCGGTCGTCTGGCAGCTGGCGGTCGGTCAGCGGCAACGAGTGGAGATCATCAAGGCCCTGTACCGCGACGCCAGGCTGCTGATCCTCGACGAGCCCACCGCGGTGCTGACCCCGCAGGAGGTCGATCAGCTGTTCGCCACCTTGCGTCAACTGACCGCAGACGGGCGCGGTCTGATCTTCATCTCCCACAAGCTGCACGAGGTCCTTGCGCTCAGCGACCGGATCACCGTGCTCCGTCACGGGCGCGTGACCGGCCGGCTCGATGCTGCGGGCTCCACCCGGGAGCAGTTGGCAGAGATGATGGTGGGGCGTCAGGTCCTCCTGCGTCCCGAGAAGCCGGAAGTCGAGACCGCCGGCGTCGTGCTCGAGATCGCCGACTTGACGGTGATGGGGGACCGTGGCGACATTGCGGTGCGAGATCTCGAGCTCGAGGTCCGGGCCGGCGAGATCCTCGGGATCGCAGGGGTTTCGGGCAATGGACAGCGCGAACTGGCTCAGGCGATCGCCGGGCTGCGCCGGGTCGCCGGGGGCACGATCGAGATCAACGGGGAGAGCGTTGCCAACCTCCCGCCCGCCGAGGTTCGGGCTCACGGCCTCGCCTATGTTCCAGAAGAGCGGATGGGTACCGGGGCCATTCCAGGATTCACCGTCTCGGAGAACCTGCTCCTCATCGATCACGGTGCGAAGCGGTTCGTCACCCGCGGCCTGCTCGACTTCGACCGGATCGAGGCCCATGGTGAGGCACTGGTGGAGGAGTACGCCATCAAGACCCCGTCTCTCGACACGATGACGTCGTCGTTGTCGGGAGGCAATATCCAGAAGCTGATCCTGGCTCGCGAGCTGTCGGGCACGCCCAAGGTCCTCCTCGCGGCGCAACCCAGCCGGGGTGTCGACATCGGGGCCACCGAGTACATCCATCGTCGTCTCATCGAACAGCGCGGTGAGGGGACTGCGGTGCTGATGGTCTCGGAGGACCTCGACGAGATCTTCGCCCTGTCGGATCGAATCGCGGTGATCTACGAGGGAGAGATCATCGGGGTCGTGGACGCCGACCAGGCGACCCGGGAAGAGGTCGGCTTGATGATGGCGGGGGTACATCTGGACGGGTGATGTTCCCCCCGAAGGGGGAGGGGGCGCACCGTCAGGACGCGGCCACGGTTGGTGCGGTCTCCCCTCCGCTTCCGGCAACCTGGGCCGCCGCTCTGGTCGCCACTCTCCCGTCCGGGGTTTTCTGGTCGAACACGGACTGGAACGGACGGGGAGTCTGCCCCTAGGCCAGCATCCGGACCAAGAACGCCCGTCCGGTGGGGTTGCGGTTGTTTGTGTGGTTTGGGCAGCAGCATGACTGTGGGGTGAACATCTCGTTCACCCCACAGTGACCTTCTTCGTTGTGGTGTTCAGGCTCGTTTGAGGTCAGGGGCGACGGTCCCAGACCCCGTCGCCGTCGATATCCGGGTCGCAGGCGTCCCCGAGACCGTCTCCGTCGGTGTCGGTCTGGTCCGGGTTGTAGAGGTAGCGGCAGTTGTCCGCCCACCAGGGAATCCCATCGCCGTCCTTGTCCCTAAGCGGAATCACTACCGGCTCTGGTACCCATCCGACCGGTGCCACCACTTCATCCAACTGGACGTCGTCGTAGATGGTCTGGACCCCGCTGGTGAC
>JBFFRY010000016.1:0-58904 GCA_041572755.1 Acidimicrobiia bacterium
GCCGAGCGTCTCGGGATCCTGGGGGCTGTTGACCACCACCCAGCCGCCGGGGCGGAGCCCGGCCATCACATCGGCGGTCTCCAGCAGCGTGGGGTCGAGCACGAGGAGGTGATCGGGCTCCCGGATGTCCTGGCGCACGAACCACTCGTCACCGGGCTCGGCGATGCGGGCGAACGCCACCACCGGGGCACCCCGGCGTTCCACCCCGTAGTCGGGATACGACTGCACATATCGGCCCTGGAGGAAGGCGGCCGCCGCCAGCGCCTTGGAGGCGACCACGGCACCCTGGCCCCCTCGGCCGTGGATGCGTAATTCGATCATCCGTTGCCCCCATGCAACGCCATCCCGGCGGGAAGCGGCAGGGCCGAATGGCCTATTGGGCAGCGGTCGTTGCCTCGGCGAGGGAGATCCGCCCTTCATAGAGGGCCCGGCCGATCACCACCGCCTCCGCCCGGCGTTCGCTGAACCCGGCTCCACCTTGAAATGAATCAATTCTATATTTAGAATCGATTCAGGACAGGAGGGGTCATGACGCTGCGACAACGCAAGAAGGAGCAGAGCCGCCGCCAGATCATCGGCGCCGCCACCGAACTGTTCCACGGCAAGGGCTATGGCGACACCACCGTGGAGGAGATCGCCGAGAGCGCCCAGGTCTCGGTGGGCACCCTCTACAACTACTTCGGCTCCAAGGGTGCCCTGCTGCTGGCGATCATCGAGGCGGAGACCGACGAGGCGCTGCGCCGCGGCGAGACGCTCATCGAGGAGCCCGGAGGCGACGTCGGTGCCGCAGTGACCGCCCTGTTCGACGTGTACCTGGAGGCCCTGCTCCACCTCGATCGCCAGATCATCGGCGAGGCCCTCCACGAGAGCCTGGGGAGCAGCGGCTTCGCCGACACCCCACTGGGCCGCGAATTCGTCGGCCTCGACCTGCAGTTCATGGAGCAGACCGGCCGCCTGCTCGACACCTACCCGGGAGCCATCGCCGCCGATCGCGAAGATGCGGTCCTGCTCCTCTACTCGATCCTGGTCACCCAGCTGTTCCTCTACGTGGGGATGGCCGGGGTGACCCCCGACGCAGTCCGGGAGTCGGTGCACCGCCAGGTGGCGGCCGCCTTCGCCGGACTGGCAACCCAGAAGGCAGAGCCATGACCGTGATGCTGAAAGACGTCTGGAAGACATACGGCGAGGGGGCCAACGCGGTGCACGCCCTCAAAGGGGTCGACCTCGAGGTTCCCCCCGGGGAGTTCACCGTCATCCTGGGCCCGAGCGGATCCGGGAAGACCACGCTGCTCAACCTCATCGGGGCCATCGATGAGGCCACCGACGGCTCGGTGAGCGTGGAAGGCGTCGAACTCACCGACCTCGACACCGACACCCGGGTGGCATTCCGTCGATCGACGGTTGGGATCATCTTTCAGTTCTTCAACCTGATCCCGACGCTCACCGCCGCCGAGAACGTCGAGCTGGTGGCCGAACTCACTGCCGACGACGGCGCCGACCGGTCCGGTCGCGTGCTGCAGCAGGTCGGGCTCGCCGAGCGGGCCGACCACTTCCCCTCCCAGCTCTCCGGCGGGGAGCAGCAGCGAGTGGCCATCGCCCGGGCGCTCGTCAAGGACCCCCCGATCCTGCTGTGCGACGAACCCACCGGCGAACTCGACTACGAGACCGGCCGCATGATCCTCGGGCTGCTCCGGCGCCTCAATCGGGAGACGGGCCAGACCGTGCTGCTCGTCACCCACAACGCCGCCGTCGGTGACATGGCCGACCGGGTCCTGCGGCTGCGATCCGGTGAGATCGTCGAGGATCGCCGCAACCCGGATCCCGTCGAGGCCGAGGTGCTGCAGTGGTGAGGCCGCTCACCCGCAAGCTGCTGCGCGACATCCGGAGGCACCGGGCGCAGTTCGTGGCGGTCGCCCTCACCGTGTTCCTGGGGGTCACGCTGTTCGCCGCCTCGTACGACTCCTTTCAGAACCTCGAGGCCTCCTATGAGGAGACGTTCACCGAGTTCCGCTTCGCCAACCTCACCATCGGCGGGGGCGACACCGGCGCCGTCGCCGAAGTGGCCGCCGCACTCGATGGGGTCGAATCGGTGGGGGTCCGCACGGTGGCCGACCTGCCCATCCGGATCGGCGATCACAAGCTGCTGGGCCGGGTGGTCGGCATCCCGGCCGGGGCGCAGCCGCCGGTGAACCAACTGAAGATCCTCCAAGGCGGCTACCCGGGGGAGGCCGGCGGCGTGCTCGTCGAAGAGCACATGGCCGAGCACTTCGATCTCGCTCCCGGCGACACGGTCGAGGTCCTGGTCGGGACCGAGTGGCGCGCCGAATCCGTGGCGGCGGCGGCCTCCTCGCCGGAGTACATCTGGCCGGCCCGCAGCCGCCAGGACCTGCTCACCTCCCCGGACAACTTCGGGGTCGTCTTCGGTACCGAGGAACTGGCCCGGGCGGCGGCGGGAGGCGGGCCCAACGAAGTGGCCGTGTACTACGACGGCGGCGACGGCGACGACAATCTGACCGAGACCCTGTCGGCCGCCGCCAGGGACCTCGGAGCGACCTCCATCTACACCCGCGACCAGCAGCCGTCCAATGCCGCGCTGTCGGAGGACATAAAGGGTTTCGAGGAGACCGCCATGTTCTTCCCGATCCTCTTCCTGGCGGCCGCCGCCATGGCCGCCTACGTCATGATCAGCCGCCTGGTGTGGTCCCAGAGGCCGACCATCGGCGTCCTCATGGCCAACGGGTTCACCCGCCGCCGGATCCTCACCCACTACCTCGGCTACGGGCTGGTGCCCGGCCTGGCCGGGGCGATCCCCGGCGCCATCGCCGGGGTGCTCCTGGCCCGGCTGATCACCGACCTCTACACCAACCTGCTGTCGGTGCCGGTCACCCTCATCGAGTTCCACCCGGCGACCGCGGCGACGGGGATCCTCATCGGGCTGGTCGCCGCGTTGCTCGCCGCCCTGGCCCCGGCGTTGCTCGCCTCCCGGGTGCAGCCATCCCAGGCGATGCGGGGGGAGACGCCGGCCCGGGCCGGCCGGAGGAGCCTCGCCGAACGGATCCTCCCTCCACTGCGGAGGCTCCCCGCCCGATGGCGGATGGCCCTGCGGGGCATCGAACGCAACCCCCGCCGCACCGCCTACACCATCATCGGCGTGGTGCTCTCGCTGACCCTCGTGCTGGTCTCGTGGGGGATGATCGACACCGTCGAGCACCTGCTCGACCTGCAGTTCCTCGAGATCCAGCGGGAGGACGCCACCGTCCACTTCACCGGGCCCGTGTCGGCGGGCGACGTCGATGATCTCGCCGCGATCGAGGGGATCGCCGCCGTCGAACCGGTGCTGGAGCTGCCGGTCTCCATCGGTTCCGCAGGGGACCACTACGACACCGCCCTTGTGGCGATGGAGACCGGCACCGACATGCACGGCTTCCGCACCCCGGGAGGCGACTGGATCGAGCTGCCCCCCGATGGCCTCCTCGTGGGGGAGGCGCTCGGTGATCTCTTGAATGTCGAGACCGGAGACACCGTCGCCCTGACGGTCGGCCCCACAGGGGTGACGGTCTCGGAGCAGATCACCGGGTTCGTATCCGAACCCCTGGGGACCCTCGCCTACGTGTCGCGAGACCGGGCGGCGGCGTTGGTGGGAGAGGCGGTGCCGGCCACCGCGGCGATGATCGCCTACGAGCCCGGTGTCGACGGCGACGCCGTGCGAGCCGCCGTCACCGCGTTGCCCACCGTGGCCGCCTTCGACGACGCCAAGGCCCTGTACGGCATCGTCCAGGACTACATGGGGCTGTTCTACGCCTTCGTCGGGGTCATGCTGGTGTTCGGGGCGGCGATGGCCTTCGCGCTCATCTTCAACGCCATGAGCGTCAACATCGCCGAGCGGTCTCGGGAGATCGCCACGCTGCTGGCGGTGGGCACCCGGCGCAGCACCATCTCGCGGCTCATCACCGTCGAGAACCTCCTGGTGGCCGCGGCCGGCATCCCGCTCGGACTGCTCGTCGGGTACTACGTGTCCAAGGCCGCCATGGGAACCTTCTCCAGCGACCTGTTCACGTTCCCGCTGTTCGTGCGGACCTCGACGTTCCTGTGGACGGCGGCCGCCATCGTCGTGGTGGCCCTCGTCTCCCAGTGGCCCGGGCTCCGGGCGCTGCGGCGCCTCGAGATCGCCAGGATCGTCAAGGAGCGCTCGGTGTGAGCTGGACCCGCCGTTTCATCTACTACCCCGAGCACGCCATGCCCCTCATCGAGGCGGTGCTTCCCGAAGGCCGGGAGATCTCCTTCACCACCGCCGACGGCCTCGAACTCGGTGCCTGGTACCTGGCCGGCGATCCGCTGATCGTGGTGTTCCACGGCAACGCCGGAACCCGGGCCGACCGGTCCGACCTGGCCCTCGGACTGGCAGAACGAGGGATGGGCGTGCTCCTCACCGACTATCGGGGCTACGGGGGCAACCCCGGTGAACCCACCGAGGAGGGTCTGCTCGCCGACGGGCGGGCCGCCCTGGCCTGGGCCGGCGAGCGGGCCGCCCGGGTCGTGTCCTTCGGCGAGTCGCTCGGATCGGGGGTCTCGGTGGCCCTCGCCGGCGAGGGCTCGGCGGCGGAGCGAGTAGTGCTGCGATCCCCCTTCACCTCGATCGCCGAGATCGCCGCAGCGTGGATGCCGTTCGGGGCGTCCCTGGTGGCCGACCGATGGGACTCGATGGCACGCATCGCCGGAGTCACCGCTCCCTTGCTGGTCATCGCCGGGACCGGGGACGGCATCGTGCCGATCGCTCAGAGCCGGGCGCTGTATCAGGCGGCACCGGGACCCAAGCAGATGCTGGAGATCCCCGGAGCCGATCACAACGATTGGGTGTTGCTCGCCGGCGCAGAGGTCCTCGACGCGGTCGCCGCCTTCGCCGTGGCATGATCCGGCGATGCGCCTCACCTCTCCGTCCTCTGCCCTCGGCGCCCTCGTGGCCGCGGCGCTCCTGGCGGCCGCCTGCGGCCCGGCCGGGTCCCGCAACATCGTCACCGACGAGCGCGACCTGGCGCCCTTCAACCGGATCGAGGTCACCGAGGGCATCGACCTCGATGTGGCCGTCGATGCATCGTCCCGACAGCTGGTGGCCGTCGTCTACGACGACAACCTGCTCGATCGCATCGGCACCACGGTGGAGGACGGGACGCTGGTCGTCGAGGTGCTCGACTCCTTCCGGGTCACCGGGGGAGGCCGCTTCGTCCAAGTGGTGGTCCCCGACCTCGAGCAGATCGAAGTCGACAGCGGTGCCGACGTGCGAGGGCGGGGGACCATCGGTCTCATCCGGATCATCGCCTCGGGGGGCGGTGCGGCGGATCTCGTCGAGCTCCAAGCCCGCGACGTGGTGGTGGACGCCTCCGGGGGAGCGTTCATCGCGGTCTTCGCCACCGACTCGGTGACCGGCGAGGCGCGTGAGGGCGCCGACGTGGTGATCCACGGAGAGCCCATCACGGTCGACGTCGACGAGCAGAGCGGCGCCGACGTCGACGTGGCCGGCTAGGGGGCCATCTCCACGCCCGCCGCCCGGGCGTCGTCGGCAAACGCCTCCAGCGCCCCGTCGTCGGTCGCCGAGGCCTTGACGAGGGTCATCACCCGGTCCACGCCCTGGGCGGCGTAGCCGGCCAGCAGCTCGACCCGCGGTTCCCCGGCCTCGGCGGCGTGCTGCTGCCAGATGTGCACCGAGAGACGCAGCGACGCTGGGTCGCGGCCGATCTCCTCGCAGCGTGAACGGACCACGGGTCTTGCCTCAGCGACCCGCTCCGGGGTCATGCCGTCGACGTTGAGCTCGTCGGCGAACCGGGCCGCAAACCGCCAGGTGACGTTGGGCCCGTTGCCCCCGACCATGATGGGAACTCGGGGCCGCTGCAACGGTCCGGGCACGTTGATCGCATCGGAGACCGAAGCGTGGGCTCCATCGAAGGTGGCGTGTCCCGGCTCCAGCATGCGGGTGATCACCTCCAGGTGGTCACCCAGGGCGGCCAGGCGCTCCCCGGTGGGGGGAAAGCCGTAGCCGTAGGCCACCCACTCGTCGCGCTTCCAACCGGCCCCGATCCCGAGCTCCATCCGGCCGCCCGAGATCACGTCCATCGTGCTGATCATCTTGGCGGTGAGGGCCGGGTTGCGGAACCCGGTGCAGATGACGATGTGACCGATGCGGACCCGCTCCGTGAGCGCCGCCAGGGCCGACAGCGAGGTGAAGGACTCGAAGGTGATCTCGTCGGTCGGTTCCGGGATCGTGTGGAAGTGGTCGAAGAGCCAGATCGACTCGAAGCCGAGACGCTCCGCCTGTTGCGCCACCGCCACCGTCCGCTCCCACGCCTCGGCGGGGTCCCAGCCGTCGTACTCGCCGACCCACCCCTGCGGAACGATCACCCCTACCTGCATGGCTTCTCCATTCCTCGCCGCAGGTCGACCCTAGGCCCTCAGGCGGGGCGGTAGGGGAGGTAGGCCGGGTTCCACATCATCTGGTCGATGACGCCCTCGATATCCACGCACGGCCGGGCCACGCCCTCGGCCACGGCCTGCTCGGCGACCGCATGGGCCACCTTGCGCGAGATCGTGCGCACCTCGTCGATCGGGGGGAACAGGGCCCCGCGCTCCACCATGTCGTCCTCGACCATGTCCGCCAGTGCCCGCGCCCCGGCGGTGAACATCCCCGACGTGACCTCGCTGGCGTGAGAGGCGATCACCCCCAACCCGACCCCGGGGAAGATGTAGACGTTGTTGGCCTGGCCGACGGTGTGGGTCTTGCCGTCGTAGACGACCTCGGGGAAAGGGCTCCCGGTGGCCACGATCGCACGGCCTTCCGACCAGCGGATGATGTCCTCGGGGGGCGCCTCCGTCTTCGAGGTCGGGTTCGACAGCGGCATGACGACCGGCCGCTCGGTCTCGGTGGCCATGGCCTTGATCATCGGCTCGGTGAACTCGCCGCAGTGTCCGCACACGCCGATGAGCACGCTGGGGCGGAACAGCTCGACGACCTCGGCGATGCCGACCTCGCGGCCCTTGAGCCCCAACTTGCGGGCCATGTCCTTGGAGGCCGCCATCGCCTTCTTGCGGTCGTCCATGCCGGCACGGCCATCGACCAGCAGCCCCTTGGAATCGGTGACCAGGATGCGCCGCCCCGCCTCCTCCGGGTCGATGCCCTCGTCGGCCATCACCGCCAGCAGGTGGCGGTAGATCCCGGTTCCGGCCGACCCCGCTCCGTGGATGGCGTAGGTGTGGTCACCGAAGCCGCGACCCGTGACCCGCTTCGCCGCCAGCAGGCCGGCGATCACCATGGCGGCGGTCCCCTCGATGTCGTCGTTGAACGAGGGGAGCGACTTCCGATACGTTTCGAGGTTGCGGAACGAGGTCAGGTTGGCGAAGTCCTCCCACTGCAGGAGAGCCGTCGGGAAGACCTCCTTGACGGCGGCGACGAACTCCTCGATGAGCTCCCGGTACTCGTCGCCCCGGATCCGCGGCCCCCTCCATCCCAGGTAGAGCGGGTTGGCGAGCCGTTCCTCGTTGTTGGTGCCGAAATCCAGGGAGATCGGCAGGCAGCGCGAGGGGTGGATCCCGGCGGCGGCGGTGTAGAGCGCCAGCTTGCCGATCGGAATGCCCATGCCCCCGGCCCCCTGGTCGCCGATCCCGAGGATCCTCTCGTTGTCGGTGACCACGATGACCGAGATCTCCTGGATCCCCCGCGACCGGAGCACCTTCGCCATGGATCCCCGATCATCGGGGGTGATGTAGATGCCCCGCGCCTGGCGGAAGATCTCGCTCCAGTGGCTGCAGGCCTCGGCCACCGTCGGCGTGTAGATGATCGGGACGGTCTCCTCCAGATTCTCGAGCACGAACCGGAAGAACAGCGTCTCATTGCGATCGTGGAGCCCGGCCAGGTAGATGTGCTTCTCGATCGACGAGTCCTTGGTGTGGAACTGCTCGGCCACCCGGTCGAGTTGCTCGTCCATCGTGGACACGTGGGACGGGAGCAGGCCGCGCAGGCCCAGGGCATCCCGCTCCTCCTCGCTGAAGGCGGTTCCCTTGTTGAGCAGCGGCTCCTCGAGGAGCTGGACCCCCCGCTCCAGCACGGGCAGGTACATCTCACCGGTGGCCGCATCGATGGCCGGGCGGAAACGCATGGCCGGCGCCTTTCTCGCGTGGCTGTACCCCTCCAAGGTACGACGGCGAACGCGGCGTGCCAGAGGCGATCGTCCTGATTCGGGGCCCTCGCTACCGGAGAAGGCTCGAGAGGGTCCGGCGCAACTCGGCGTGGAGCAGGTGCCGTGCCTCGTCAGGCCATTCGGTCCGGTCCCCGCGCAGGAACGAGGTGAGATCCCGCCGGTTGTCGAAGCGGGCCGCCGGGAGGCGGAAGGTTCCCGCCGGATGGTCGACCCTGATCGTGCCGGGCCGATCGGCGATCTCCAGCAGCCACGCCATGTCGTCGGTCCCGTAGTCGTGACGCATCACGATCTCCGGCACCCCGTGAAAGAGGATCGAGGCGTCCCCATCGGGCTTCGCCCGCTCCCGGTTGCGGCGCCGGCTCTCCTCGGGAGTGACCCACACGTAGAGCACGGCGGCGCGGCGCAGGATCTCGGGGTCGAGGCACCGCAGCGAATACTCGTAGCCGAAGGGCAGGGGCATGTCGGCCCCTTCGGACCCGCCCCGGGCGAACTCGATGATGATGGTCCCCCGGGGGTCTCGCTTGTTCCGCAGCGCCGCCGCCAGCGCCGCCGCTCCGCCGTCGAGCGCCTCGGCCAGGCGGCGGCGGGTCTCGATCTCCATTCCTGCGAAAGGCGCCCGAGCGCCGGCCCGGGAGCGGGCCCGGTCGAAGCGGTGGAGGAGCCAGAACCCGGCGTGCCCCGGCTCGTGCGGCGGGGGATCGTGGAGGGAATCGAAATCCTCGTTGAGCAGGTGGACGAGCATTCCCCAATCGCGCGGCTCCAGCATCGGGGTCTCGTCGTCGGCGAAGAACACAGGATCGGCCCCCAGAGCCCGCAGCTCCTGGGAGGTCCGCCGCATCAGGTGGACGTAGGGGTAGTCGTCCAGGTCGGTGGGAGCCACGATCCCGAGCTCCCCGAGGGCTTCCTCGCCGAGGTGGTCGAGGTAGCGGCGGATCTCCGATTTCCCCGAGGCCGGGAGGGCCAGCAGCAGGAGCACGTCGCGGTCGGTCACCTCCCCATGCTGCCATGCGTGCATAACTCCGGAGTCGCCCTTACACTGCCCGGCCTCATGAGCAACAAGAGGAAGGCGCGTCGCGCCTCATCACAGAAGAAGAGCCGCCCGGCGCCACGCCAGGCCGGACGGCAGGCCTCGGGACGCCGCTGGGTCCGCCCGGCGATCTGGGGAGTCGGCCTCGCCGCCGTGGTCGTCGGCGTCGTGTTCATCGTCACCGACGTCTCGGAAAACCCTCAGCAGCGGCCCAACGAGGAACCCGACGGGGTCGAGGTCGTCGAGATCGGGGATTACTCCCACATCGAAGGGGCCATCGCCTACGATCGCAATCCCCCGGCGGGAGGCAATCACAGCTCCGCCGAACTCCCGTGTCAGGCCTACGACCAGCCGGTCTCCAACGAGCTGGCCGTCCACTCCCTGGAGCACGGAGCGGTGTGGATCACCTATCAGCCGGAGCTCTCCGAGGACGACATCGGCACGCTGCGGGGGTATGCCCGACGCTCCGAGGTGATCGTCAGCCCCTACCCCGGCCTCGATGCGCCGGTGGTGGTCACCGCCTGGGGGCGCCAGATGCAGGCCGACTCGGCAGATGACGAGCGGATCGATCAGTTCGTGCGGTTCTTCATCAACCAGACTGCGCCGGAGAACTTCGCCACCTGCTAGGTCCGGCGACCCCTGCCTAGGCTCGGGCCGGTGAAACGCCGTCTCGCCGTCCATCTCTCGGTCTGGATCGCCGCCGCCACGGTGCTGCGCATCGTGGTGATCCCGGCGGAGACCTGCCCTCCGGTCACCGCCGAGCAGGTGAGGACGACCATCGACGAGGCCCTCGGGTGGATCGTCGACAACGTGGGTGACGACGGCCGCTACCTGTACGGGTACGACATGGAGGCCGATCGGGTCTCCCCGTCGTACAACGCGGCCCGCCACGCCGGGGTGACCATGTCGCTCTACCAGGCCTACGAGGCCCTCGGCGATCCGGCGATCCTGGCCGCCGCCGACCGGGGCCTCTCCTACATGTTGAACCGGATCACCACCCACGGCGGCTGGGCGGCCTGGTCGGAGCCGGAGGCCGATCTCCCGGTGGGAGCCAACGGGCTCCTGCTGGCGGGGCTGGCGCTGCGGCGCCGGGCCACCACCGAGCCGGTCCACGACGATCTGATGCGGGGGGTCGCCCGGTTCCTGGTGCAGCAGCAGGAAGTCTCGGGAGCGATCCGCTCCTACTGGGACCGCTCCGCCGAGGCTCCCATCCCCGACACCTACGGGCCGTTCGCCACCGGCGAGGCCGCCTGGGCACTGGTGCTCACCGGAGTCGAGTTCCCCGACGAGGAGTGGCTCGATGCCGGGCTGCTGACCGTCGATTACATCGCCGCCGAGCGGGACCGGGCCGAGGGGTACCTGGCCCGGCTCCCCGACCACTGGGCCGCCTACGCCCTCGGCGACGTGCCCTTCGAGATGCTCGACGCCGATCGGGTCTTCCTCGCCCGGCGCCTGGCCGGCTACTTCGGGATGCGGCTCCGCTTCGAGGCGCAGCGGACCGGGGAGGGAATCAACCTGTGGGTCCGCTGGTACCCCGGGCCCCCGGCCGGGGTCGGCACGGCCGGGGAGGGGATCGCCGCGCTGCACCACCTGGCGGTCGCCGATGTCGGCCTGGCGGATTTGCGGGAGAACATCGAGGAGCGCATGGTGTGTCTCGCCGGATACATGACGGAGCGGCAGGTGAGTGCCGCCGACGCGGCCGAGCTGCCCCGGCCCGAGCTGGCGCGGGGCGCCTGGTTCTACCGGGGCTACACCCAGATGGACGGGCAGCAGCACGTGCTCTCGGCGCTGTTCGGGGCCTTGCGAGTGCTGGAGGGAGAGACGGCATGAACGGGATCATGTTGGTGGTGGCCTACCTGGGCGGTTTCAACCCGGCCCGCACCCGGTTGTCGGTGCCCGAGACCGGGGGGCTCCGGGCCCGGCCCGGGGTGCTGGCGGCCGGTTCGCTGCTGACCTTCGGGGCGGTCGCCGCCCTGACCGGTTGGTCCGGCCCCATCCTCGATGCCCTGGAGACCTCGCCGGAGACGTTTCGGCTGGCGGCGGGGATCATGACCGGGCTGACCGTGGCCCTTCACGTCGTCCGGCCCCGACCGGCCACCGAACCCGAGCTACGTGGTTGGCGGGCCGCCGTGTGGCCGGTGGCGTTTCCCCGGCTCTTCACTCCCGTCATCGCCACCCTGGCGCTGTCGACCGGGGCCAGCGACGGGGTGCCCGGCAGCCTGATCGGCGCCGCCATCGGGTTGGTGACGGTGAACCTGCTGGGGCTCGTGCCGCGCCGGGAGCTGGGGGACCGGGTCTTGCGGTGGGCGGGCCGGATGACGGCCGTCGCCCTCATGATCACCGCCGTGTTCCTGATCGTGGACGGGATCCGGGACGTCTGATATCCCTAGCCCAGCGCCGTCCGCACGCTCTGCTCCGCTTCGGTTTGCGGTCCTCCGGCGGCGATGACCCCTTGGATGGCGGTCAGGGTCGGGTTGCCGGCCTCCCGCTCCTCCTGGAAGCGGCGGGCGAAGCCGCCGGTGCGGATGTCCTCCAGCACGTTGCGGAACATGGCGTCCATGGCGGCCCGATCGATCTCCAGGGTGCGCATGAAACCCCCGTACTGGGCAACCGCACCGTGCCAGGTGACCGACTCGAAGAACCCGACGTCGGCGAAGGTCTGGAACGTGCGCGACATCTCACCCGACATGTACATCTCGAGGACCATCGCCTCCGGTGGCAAACCGGCCTCGACGCCGAGAGCGAACGCCAGCTGAATGGCGGTGCCGAGATAGGGTCCGACGGTCTGTTCGATCAGCAGGTCGAGCATCGCTTCGTTCTCGGCGCTCAAGGGCATGGCGCCCCGCTGCAGTGAGCCGGCGGCGGCCGCCAGGCCCAGCAACCGTTCGAGGGCCCGGCCGGTGGCGTCCCGTTCCACCGACACGTAGGTGAAGAATCCCGACCCGTCGAGAAACGTGGCGCGGACCTCCTCGCCCAGCATGCGGGGGGCCAGCAGCAGGACGTCGACGCTCTCCGGGGGTTCGACCAGGCGGTACGCCAGCGCGTAGCCGGAGGCAAAGCAGACGGCATCGCCGTCGGCGAGCCCGGGGGCGATCTCTGAGGCAAAGCAGTCGGGGATCTCCTCATCGGGGATGAGCACGTAGGCGAGGTCGGCCGCGGCGACGGCAGCCCCGATGTCGCGAGGCTCGAAGCCGTCGTCGGCGGCGATCGGGCGGTACTCGTCGTCGCGATTGCCCACCACCACCGACACGCCCGAGTCACGGAGATTGAGGGCCATCGAACGCCCCAGGTTGCCGTAGCCGATCACCGCCACCGACGATCCCGCCAGCGACTCCGCGTCACCGTCGCCGGCCCGGTAGAACTCCGCCGCCATGCCGTTCCTCCTCGCCTCGACGGTCGATGCTACGCAACCGCTACGATCGGTTTCCTGCGAGCGGGGGGAGCCATGGCCAGAGCGCGGATCACCGGCATCGGCACCTGCCTGCCGCCGGGAGTGGTCACCAACGACGACCTGTCGAAGGTGATGGACACGTCCGACGAGTGGATCACCCAGCGGACCGGGATCAAAGAGCGGCGCTGGGTCGAGCCTCACGTCGCCACCTCCGACCTGGCGCTGGAGGCGAGCAGGGCGGCGCTCGACGACGCCGGGGTGGGCCCCCAGGACGTCGACATGATCTTCCTGGCGACGCTGAGCCCGGATCACGAGTTCCCCGGCACGGCCTGCTTCCTGCAGGCCAAGCTCGAGGCCCCCGGGATTCCCGCCATCGACGTTCGCCAGCAATGCACCGGGTTCATCTACGCCATGTCGATGGCCGACCAGTACATCCGGACGGGGTTCGCCCGGCGGATCCTCGTGGTGGGCTCCGAGGTGCACTCCAAGGGTCTCGACGTCTCGACGGCGGGCCGCGACGTGACCGTGCTGTTCGGCGACGGGGCCGGCGCGTTGGTCCTCGAAGCCACCGACGTCGCAGACCCTGGCGCGGATACTCACATCCTCTCGACCCACGTCCATGCCGACGGGCGGGGTGCCGAGGAACTGTGGCTGCCGGCTCCCGGCATGGCCTACGAGAGGTTCATGACCCATGACCTCCTCGACAAGGGGCTCCACTTCCCCCTCATGAACGGCCGGGCCGTGTTCGTGAACGCCGTGAAGCGGATGGACGAGGCGGTGGTGGAGACGACCGAGGCCAACGGCGTCGCCATCGACGACGTCGACCTGTTCGTGTTCCACCAGGCGAACCTGCGCATCAACGAGGCGGTCGCCGAGCGGCTCGAGATCCCCGCCCACAAGGTGTTCAACACCATCGAGCGCTACGGCAACACCACGGCGGCCACGATCCCGATCGGGCTCCACGAGGCGATCGCAGAGGGTGCCCTGGAACCGGGGATGCTGGTGGTGGCGGCCGCTTTCGGGAGCGGGTTCACCTGGGGATCGATGCTGTTGCGCTGGTAGGCGGCGCCTACTCCCGGCACTTCTTGGGGTTGTACTCGATCACCTTGAACCCGCCGATGTAATGCCAGGTCCACTCTTCGGTGGTCTCCTCACCATCGGGGTGGGTGATGAAGCGGTAGATGTCCACCGACCACCCGCCGCTTCCCGCCGACTTCACCCGGCCGGTGGCCTTGCTCCCATGAACGCAGGGGTCCAGGTCCCGGTTGACCTCGTAGATGGTGCGGATACCGCTGAAGTTGTAGCGATCCGACAGCCCGGCCTCGACCTCGATGCCGCCGTTGTCCCCGAAGAACTTCACCGTGATCGAGGTGTCGGTGTGGGAGGTGTCGATGAGCACCGCGGCATCGGTGTTGTTGCGGAACACGAGATCCGGTGCCGGGAATCCCAGCGTGGCTTCACGACCCTCGGGGTAGCGAGTGAAGAAGATGCTGTGCGGGGTGTGGTCGATGTCCTCGTACCCGCCGAAGAAGATGGCGTTGTAGAGCGTGGTGGTGAACTGGCTGGTGCCGCCCCCGATGTTGATGGGATTGTCGCAGCACTGGACGTAGCCGCCGATGATGGCGCCGGCGTACTGGTACCCCTTGTCCAGGGTGCGTTCGCCGACGTGGTCGTTGAGCGACCAGGTCTCACCGGGCAGCACTATCGCCCCGTCGACCGCGTCGGCGATCAAGTGGATGTTGGTCACCCGGCTCTGGCAGCAGTCGTGGAAGGTGGTGAACTCGGACACCTTCTCTCTGATGCCGAGCGCCTCGGCGTCGGCGGTGGAGAACTCGGCCTCGGTCCCCGGGCCGAAGACGAGCCGGGCGCTTCGCTCGGGCGACCGTGCGGCCGCCGTCACCGATCGCGCAAAGGTCGTCGGGTCGGGTTCGAAGGCGGGGGTGCTCGGCACGAGGGTCACCGTGTCGTCCTCGTTGATGAGGATCTCGGCATCGACCGGCTCGGTTCCCATCGGTTCGGTGCGGGGCTCGATGTAGCGGCGAAGCGGCTGGCCGAGGAAGCCGATCGGGAAGGTCACCGGGGAAGTCGACTCGTCACGACCGATGAACAGCGCAGTGGCGAGGATCTCAGGCGGCACCACGATCTCGGCGTCGTATTCGTCGTTGTAGAGCGTCACCGACTCCGAAATGAGCGCCTCGGCCTCGGCGACGACGGCATCGATGTCGGCCGCGGACATTGCCGGTTCCAGGCTCGCCGTGGGGAGCTGGATCGGGCTCCGATCCTCGCGAGCGAGGGCTTCCCCGAGGAGCCGGACGGCCTCGACCCGGTCGAGACCGGTACCGGCCCGCGGGTATTCGAAGACGATCTCGCGTTCGGAGATCTCGACGGAGCCTTCGGTCGGAGGGTCGGAGATCCCTTCGACCTCCCACTCGGCGACGATCTCTTCGAGGGCGGCGCCGTCGAACGTGTAGGGGATCGGCAGCACCTCCGGGTCGTCCCCGAGGCGGCCGATCCACCAGGTGAACTGATCGATGAGATTGCCTTCGCGACCGACCTCCAGGGCCTGAGCGACGATGGCATCCTCATCGATGTCGAAGTCGACGGTGGCCGGATCGAGAGTGAAGGTGCGTCCATCGACCGTGGCCTCGACCGGGGTCGAGCGGAGCCGATCCTCGAAGGCGGCGATCTCGGCCCTGGCCTCTTCTTCGCTGATTCCACCCAGAGGAACGCTGCCCGCCTCCACCGATCCCAGGATCTCTCCTCCGTTGGTGACCCGATCCACGGCGAAGACGATCCCGACCATCAGCGCCAGGGCGATGGGCACGAGCAGAACGATGAGGGCGATGCGGAGGGATCGAGGCACGACGAGGGATGTTAGTGGCGGACCTGCGCTGTGAAACGCATGTCCGTCGCGGCTGGCCGTCGCATCCACGGGCCCGACCGCATGACTCCGGGGGATCCATAAGATTGGGCTTGATGAGCGGGCCGGAGACCCCCGAGCAGCGCATGATCAGCGGCGGCGGTCCCCGGCGCCGCATCCGGCGCGTCGCGGTCGTCGTGGCGATCGGGCTGCTGCTCGGCGTGGCCGTCCCCGTCGGGGCTCAGGTGACACAGGTTGACCTGGCGGCGGCCGATCTTGAGGTCACCGAGCTTCGCGAGCAGGTGGGGCAGGCCGGCTCCCGGCTCGCTGAGGAGGAACGTCGGCTCGATTGGATCGCCGCCAGCCTCGACCGGATCGCCGATCGCATGTCCGCCCAGGAGGCGGGCATCGAGGACACCATCGAAGAGGCCCGGGAGCAGATCGCCCGCATGTACATGGCGGCGGACGTGGGTCGGGAGGCCGGTCTCCTCGTGGGGTCGGGCATCGACCTCGGGGCCCAGGCGGCCTATCTGGGAGCGGTGGCCGATCGCGATCGGGAATTCGTGGTGAGACTGGTGGCGGCGCGCGCCGATCTCGGTCGGTTGTCGGAGACGGTACGCCGGGACCTGGCCGAGCAGCGGGGGGTGGTGGAGGCAGCCGCCGCCGAGTTCGCCGCCCTCCGGGAGAAGCTGGCCGAGGCCGAGACGGTCGCCGCCGGACTGCGGATGCAGTGGCAGCGGGAGGAAGAGGAGCGCCGCCGGGTCGCCGAGGAGGAGCGCCTGCGTCGTGAGGAAGAAGAGCGGCTGCGGCTGGAGGCGGAAGAACAGCAGCGTCAGGAGGCGCTCGCCGCAATCGAGGAGGCGGTCGAGGCGGCAAACGCTGCCGGGTGGACCCCCGGGTCGGGTGTCGAACCGTGGCGGCCTCTGGTGGCCCGGTACTTCCCCGATCATCTCGTCGAGGAGGCCCTGGCGGTGATGCGGTGCGAGAGCCTCGGCAACCCCCTGGCGGTGAACATCTACTCGGGGGCGTCGGGGCTGTTCCAGCAGATGCCGTTCTACTGGCCGTCCCGAGCCGAAGCGGCAGGCTGGGGCGGGGCCAGCATCTTCGACCCCGAGGCCAACGTCGCGGTGTCGGCCTGGTTGGTGGTGCGGAGCGAGGCGAGCCACCCGGACGGCGCCTGGGGCCATTGGAGCTGCAAGCCGTAGCCTCCCGTCGGGGCTATCAGAGTTCTCTGGCGATGCGCTCGGCGTGCCCTTTGGCCCGCACGTTGCGCCACGCCCCGGTGACCGTCCCGTCGGCGCCGATCAGAAACGTCGACCGGATGAGCCCCTCGTACTCCTTGCCGTAGTTCTTCTTGGTCCCCCAGGCGCCGTAGGCCGAAGCGACGGCGTGATCGGGATCGGAGAGCAGGCGAAACGGCAATCCGTGCTCCGCACGGAACTCGGCGAGGCGCTCCGGGGGGTCGGGGCTCACCCCCAGGATCTCGTAGCCGGCGGCGGCGAAGACCTCGTGGCGGTCCCGGAAGTCGCAGGCCTCGGCGGTGCACCCCGGCGTGAAGGCCTTCGGGTAGAAGTAGAGGACCACCCGGCGTCCCGCCAGGTCGGCGAGCCGCACCTCGTCGCCGTCGTGGTCGGTGAGGGTGAAGTCGGGGGCCGGGTCGCCCGTGTCAGGGTTCATGGTGTTCCTTTCCCTTCGGCCTTGCGCACCCGAAGTTGGCCGCAGGCGGCGTCGATGTCGCGTCCCCGGGTGTCCCGCAGAGTGATCGCGGCGCCCGAGGCGGCGACCTGCTCCACGAACTCCGTCACCCGCCGCTCGGGCGGGGGCCGCTCGGACGAGAGCGGGGTCGGGTTGAGGGCGATCACGTTGACATGGGCCCGCAGCTCGATGGCGATCGACGCCAACGCCCTGGCCTGTTCGGGGGTGTCGTTCACCCCGTCGATGAGGGTCCACTCGAGGGTCACCCGCCGCCCCTTGCTCTCCCGGAATTCGGCCGCCGCTCTGATCAGGTCGTCGATGGGGTAGCGGCGGTTCAGGGGCACGAGACCCTCGCGCAGGTCGTCGTCGGCGGCGTGGAGGCTGAGGGCCAGGGTCACCGGCCAGGGCTCGGCTGCCAGCCGGCGGATCCCCGGGAGGACCCCCACGGTCGAAACGGTGATCGAGCGGGCCGACATTCCCATCACCTCGACCATGCGGCGGATCGACTCCCGCACGTGCTCGTAGTTCGCCAGGGGCTCGCCCATGCCCATGAAGACCACGTTGCCCAGCCGGGCCGGGCTGTCGGGCATCGGATGTGCGGCGAGATGGGCCTTGGCGTACGCCACCTGAGCGACGATCTCGCCGGCCTGCAGATGGCGTTCGAAGCCGAACTGGCCGGTGGCGCAGAAGGTGCAACCCATGGCACACCCGGCTTGTGAGGAGATGCACAGCGTGGTGCGGCGCCGATAGCCCATGAGCACGGCCTCGATGGCGGCTCCATCGGGGGCACGGAACAGCCACTTGACGGTGCGGCCTTGATCCGCCGTCTGCATCTCATCGACGCCGAACGGCCACAGCCGATCGGCGAGATCGGCGCGCAGGCCCGCCGGGAGGTTGGTCATCGCCTCGGTCTCCAGGACCGGGGTCTCGTAGAGCCACCGATGCAACTGTTCGACACGGTACGGGGGCTCGTCGACGAGCAGGGTGGCCAGATCCTCGGGTGCCGTCAGGTACACCGGGTCAGCGCTTCTCGAGTCGCCTCGCCTTGTCGATCCAGTCCTGGACTCGCGAGACCGGGACCTCGACGCGTTCGGCCAGCTCCACGGCATCGGCGGCGCCCAAGGAGGCAAAGGTGCGGATGCCTGCTCCCTCCAGACGAGCCTGATACACGGGACCGATTCCCCTGATCTCACTCAGATCGTCGGCCGCGCCCGTCGGGGCGGCCGGTGCTGCGGGGGGAGGAACTCGGAACTTCGGTGCTTCCTCGGCGGTGACGGGCTGCGGCGCCGGGCCGGTGAACCGATCCTTGAGCATCCACAAGAGGGCGACGATCCCCCCGGCTATCCCGGCGGCGACCGAGCCGAGCCGAACGTATCGCTTCATGATGCTCCTTTCCCGCTTCAGTGTACCGGGGTGCCGGATTCGGATACTCTGGTGCCTCCCCACCTCGGAGCCCGTCCTGAAGGTCGACTACTACTTGCCTCCGAGTCCGCCGGGGGTCGCCGCCGAACTCGCCCAACGGGCTGCCCGGATCGGCTTCGACGGCGTGTTCACCGCTGAGACCAACCGTGATCCGTTCCTCCCGCTGGTGGCGGCGGGTGCCGCCGCTCCCGACCTCGAACTGGGGACCGCCATCGCCGTGGCCTTCGCCCGCTCCCCGATGACGGTGGCCCACACTGCCTGGGACCTGGCCGAAATGAGCGATGGGCGGTTCCTGCTGGGGCTGGGCACCCAGGTCCGGGCCCACGTGACCCGCCGCTTCTCGATGCCGTGGTCCAACCCGGGACCTCGGATGCGCGAGTACCTGGCCGCGCTGCGGGCGATCTGGGGTGCATGGCGCAGCGGCGAACCGCTTCGCTTCGAGGGTGAGAACTACCGGTTCACGCTCATGACCCCGTTCTTCACCCCTGCCCCGATCCCCCACGAGATCCCCCTGTACATCGCCGGGGTCGGCGAGTACATGTGCCGGTTGGCCGGGGAGGTGTGCGACGGGTTCCACGTGCACCCCTTCCACACCCGCCGCTACATCGACGAGGTCACCCTGCCGGCGATGGCCGCCGGAGCTGCCGCAGCGGGTCGGTCACTCGACGACGTCGAGCGATGCTGCGCCGTGCTGGTGGCCACCGGGCGCAGCGACGCCGAGGTGGCGGCCGCCGTCGATGCGGTCCGTTTGCAGGTGGCCTTCTACGCCTCGACCCCGGCCTACCGGGGCGTGCTCGAGACCCACGGGTGGGAGGTGGGTCCCCGGCTGTCGGCGATGTCGCGGCGGGGTGATTGGGAGAGTCTGCCGGACCTGGTGTCGGACGAGATGGTGCGCGAGGTCGCCGTGGTGGCCCCGGTGGATCGACTGGCAGCCGCGATCAAGGCTCGCTACGCCGGGATCCTGCAGCGCTTCGGCTTCTACACCCCGCTCCCACCGGACCTCGACGAAGAGGGCTGGGCGGGATTGGTTGCCGAGATCCAGGAGGGGTGAACGCCGGCGTGACCGGTGTCGTTGTACGCCACCAGTCGCATCTCGCTGCCCCGGAACACCGTGATCGAACAGTGGTCGACGGAGCCGAATGGTCCGGTGAACACGTTCCGGCGACCGGCGCCCACCACCCGCAGGGTGGTGGCCAGGATCGGTCCGGCGTGGGTGCCCACCAGCACGACGTCGTCCGCCCTCGATGACCCGACGACCTCGTCGAGGGCTTCGGTGACGCGGCGGGTGACGGTGGCCCAGTCCTCGCCCCGGGGGCGGACGATGTCCTCACCCGACTGGTAGCGGGCGAAGAGATCGGGCCACCGGGCGGCGATCTCATCGGACAGGAGGCCGTTCCACTCGCCGTTGTCCACCTCGCGGAGGCGGGGGTCGGCGCTCGGCTCCAGACCGAGCGCTGCGGCGGTGGGCGCCACCGTGGCGCGGCAGCGCTCGAGGTCGGACGACACGACCCTGGTGATCGGCAGACCGACGAGGCGCTCGGTGAGCGCCCGGACCTGAGCCTTCCCAATGTCGGTGAGCGGCACATCGGTCTGTCCGATGAAGCGGTGCTCTGGATTCCCCTCGGCCTCGCCGTGGCGGACCAGGAGAAGGGCTACCATGGCGATCCCTTCAGCGGCGTGCCCGAGCAGTGTAGGGAGCACCATGCGTCGACTCGCCATGATGGTCCTGGGCGCAGCGACCCTGCTGCTGGGCCTTCCCACGGCGCAGGCCCAGGTGTCGGGTGACGGCTGCGCCGCGGCCTTCCCCGAAACCGGCTTTGGGATCACCCGGATGGCCGGCCCGGTCGAGGTGGCGGCCAGCGGCCTCAATCTCCCCGTGGTGGAGCGGTTCGTCACGAGCGTGACGGAGTTCGCCGAGATCCTGGAGGAGGAGATCGCCCCCCTCGACGGTGTCGGTGTCTGTCTGTTCGCCGATCAGTTGGCGATCGCCCCCCGGGACCTGGGGATCGACAGCAACATCCCTTTGCGGGCGGTCGCTTTCGGCGCCGAGGATCTTCTCCTGGTGTCGGCATGGTCGATCGGCACCGTGGACGGGGCCTTGCTCGAGGGTCTCGTCCACATCGCCCAATGGCGAGCGGTCGGAGGGGGCTATCCGGAGCCTCTCGCCACCGACATGATCGGGTGGTACGTGGCGCGAGTGTCGAACACCACCGAGATCGCCCATGCGGTGATGCTGCGGGCCAACGTGGGGCTGCGGGAACCGATGCCGGCCAACGACTGGGCGGCGGCCGCCGCTCCCGACACGATCACCTGGAACCCGGAGTTCCAGTACGGGGGCCTCGGCGACTTCACCGGCTACGTGTTCGCCGAAGCGGGGCCGGGGGTGTTCGCCGATCCCGACCCGGCGGAACTGGCCCGCCTCGACGAGGAATGGCGGAATGCGCTGTTCGATGAGTCGGGAGCGGTGCCGGGCGGGAGCAAGGGGTGGATCATCGGGGTGGCGATCGCGGCGGCCATCGTGCTGGCGGGGGTGGCGATCGCCCTCTACACGGGGTGGGTGCGCCGCAAGATCCTCGAAGAGGTCAAGGAAGCCGCCCGGGAGGGCCGGACGCTGGGAGCCGTTTCCCCGGATGAGGCCGAGGCGCCCGACGTGCAGGCCACGGTCGGCCGATCCCTATCGGCCGGTCGCCGTCGCCGTCGAGACTCTCGGGTCCGCCGCCGCCCGGCGCGACCCGCCGGCACCGGTGGCGATGATCGAGACCGGGCCCCATCCGGGCGGGAAGTCGGCGACGGGGTCGACGACGTGTCCTCTGGCGGCCATACCGGCGACGACCTGTTCCGGCATCCGGGCTTCGACGCGGACGACTGATCCGGTCCCCGCGGCGGCATGATCCATCTCCCAGCGGGGAAGCGCCTGGGCTTCTTCCGGTGTCAGGCCGGCGAGGAACAACTGAGCGGCAGTCTGGATCAGGTACTGGGGCTGCTGGTGTCCGCCTCGGGTGCCGAGCAGGAGGTCGAGCCTGCCGTCGACGGTCCACAGGGTCGGAGACAGCGTGTGCAGGGGTCGCCGGCCGGGTGCCGCCTCGTTGGGGTGTCCCGGCACGAGGGAGAAGCCGGCACCCCTGTTGTGGAGGAAGATCCCGGTGTCGCCGGCCGAGATGCCGCTCCCGATTCCGGTGAAGTTCGATTGGATCAGCGAGACCCCCATCCCGGCTTCGTCGAGGGTGCACAAGTAGGCGGTGCCGCCCCCGATCGGGCTCGCGGCGGGGCGGGTGACGGCGGCGCCGGGGTCGAAGGTGGCCAGGTGGCGACGGAGCCGCTCGGGGGCCAGGAGTTGCTCGGGAGGCAGGGGGGCTTGATCGGGATCGGCGACGAGGTCGTCCCGTTCCCACGCCACCGCTCGATAGGCCTCGACGACGGCGTGGTGGAACGCCGGGTCCTCGGGGTCCGCGGGGGGATCGATCTGTTCGAGGATCCAGGCAGCCGCCAGCGCGACGTAGCCCTGGCTGTTGGGGGGCGCGGTCCACGCCCTTCGCCCGAAGACGTCGATTCCGACCGGGGAGACCCAGTCGGCGTGTGAAGCGGCGAGATCCTCGACGGTCAGGATCCCATCGGTGGCCCGGGCCACGGCGGCGGCAATGGGTCCCTCGTAGAAGGCGGAGCGCCCCATCTCGGCGATGGTTTGGAGGGTCTCGGCGAGCCGGGCCCGGACGATCGTATCCCCCGGCGAGGGAGCCCGGCCGCCCGGATAGAGGGGAGGTGCCGAGGCCTGGGCGGCTATGCGGCCCTCGACCCTCTCCAGGGCGGTACTGAGCTCCGGGGACACCTCGAATCCGCCAGCGGCCAGATCGATCGCCGGACCCAGCAGCTCGCCCAGCGGCCGCGTGCCGTGTCGGGCCAGCATCTCCTCCCAGCCGTCGACGCAGCCTGGAACGGTGATTGCCTCGGCGGCGAAGTGCGGCATCTCGATGGCTCCGCTCGCTCGGAGGGCGGCGGCGTCGAGCCCCGAACCCCCCTTCCCTGAGGCGTTGAGCACATCGGGCCGGTCCATCCCGGGTTGGTGGACGATGGCGAAGAGGTCGCCGCCGATCCCGCAGGTGGTGGGCAGCACCACACCGAGCACCGCATTGGCGGTCACCGCCCCATCGACGGCGTTCCCGCCTGCGGTCATGACATCAACGGCGGCCGCCGTCGCCAGATGGTGGGGAGTCACGGCGACCGACCCGGTGCCGGCGAACGTGGAAGGCAGGCGGTGTCCCATGGGGGGACCCTAGGGCGGGTGCCGTCAGTCCTGGCGGCTGATGCGGCGGTTCAGGGCATCGAGGACGGCGCGCACCGTGGCTTCACTGTCGTCGCCGTGGCTGAGAGCCGAACCGACGGCCACCTGCTCACCTTGCGCGCCGGTGCTCACGATCACGGCGACCATCACCTTGCGCATCCCGATTCCCGGTGCGCCGACGGCGTCGAGTGCCAGTGCCTCGTCACCGACGATGCCCTCCACGGCGCGCAATGCCGCCTCACCGACGAGACGCAACCGGGCCGACGGGGCGGCCGGGCCGGTCGCCGTTCCGACGTGCTCGTCGCCGCGCCAACGCAGCGTCACGGCCACGGTGGTGCGGGATCCCTCGGGGATCTCGTGGACGCCCATGATCGCCGGCCGGTCCTCCTGCACGGAGATCCGCTCGGGACCGATCTGGACGACGGAGATGGCCCGGCGATCGATGGCGACGCCGAATCGGGCGAGGGCGAGGGTCTGAACGTCCCTCACGACCTGCTTGGGCGACTTCTCGGGCGCGGCCAAGACGTGGACCTCGCGCACCTCGTCCTTCATGAGGGCGACCCGCACGGCATTGACCGAAGGCAGTCGTGCGAGGGTTTCTTCCAACTCACGCGCGTCCAATTGCCCTCCTCGCCCACTACATAGCGTAACCGGGTTGGTCACTAAATGTCACCTGCACGGGTGCGGGTCCCGACCTGGAAATGCTTGGTGGGTGCGGTGGTGGGCCGGTATCGTGGCGCGCGGTCCGGGAGCCGAGTGTTCCCGGCCGGGTAGAGACGGCCCGCGACCGGCCCTCACAATCGTGAAGGCCGGCCCGGAACCTGCCGAAGAGCAGGAAAAGGAGCAAGCGGTCCGGGTGGCCCGGGCCACCGTACGGCTAGCCCTGCGAGTTCAGCGGAGCGGATCCGCCGACGCCGGATTAGAACCGGCGCCGAGACCGAACGAAAGGGAGGCGGTAGGTGATGATGTTGCGTCATGCTTACCGCCCACCACGTGGGCTGGAAGATCGGTAGTCCGATAGACGGCTGGAAGATCGGGTAGTCGCACCGGCCCGAGCCACCCTCTACCCATCATGACAATCGAGACGATCTCCCAGAAGAGGCGAGGAACACTCCTCGCAGCCACCTTCGCCGTTGCCGGCGTGGTGACGCTCGTCTGCTTGTTGGTGTTCCAGGAGCTCCCTTCCCCCTGGTGGCTGTGGGTCACCCTGGCGGCCGCCTTCGTCGTGCTCGACTTCGGTGCCGTCGAGGTCAACGAGGGACTGATGGTGAGCGCCTCGGCGATGGTGACCTTCACGGCCGCGGTGGCCTTCGGGCGCGACAGCGCCATGCTGGCCGTGGTGCTCATGGCGGCGCTTGGCCTGCTCCAGCCCCAGGACCTGCGGCGGCGGCGTTGGCGGGAACCGGCCGCCAACTTCGGCCAACTGGTGCTGTCGACCGCCGCCGGGATCTCGGTGTTCACCCTGTTCCTGCCCGCCGGCCCGATCGAAGTGGGCGACCTCCCTTTGTTGGCAGCCGGGGCGGCAGCCTCGTCGGTGGTCTACGACTGGGTCAACTTCCAGCTCGTCGTGCTCTACGTCAGGTCGGTCTCCCCGGATCGACCCGGCCGACCGTGGACCAAGATGATGACCAATCACCTGACCCTGATGGTGCTGGCCGCCCTGGGCGGGCTCCTCGGGGCCGCCTACCTGCTCAAGGGCCCGACCACCCTCCCGCTGATTCTGGTGACCTATCTGGTGGGGCACGTCGGGCTGGTGAGCTACGGGAGGATGCGCCGTGCTCACGAGGAGACCGTTCGCGGGTTCGTCAAAGTGGTGGAGGCCCTCGATCCCCACACCAAGGGCCACACCGAGCGGGTGGCCCACTTCTGCCGCATCACCGGCGAGGCGCTCGGTCTCGACCCGAATTGCCTGGAACGGTTGCGATGGGCCGCCCTGATCCACGACGTCGGCAAATTGGCGGTCCCGGCGCCGCTCCTGCGCCGGGAGGGACCCCTCACCGAGGACGAACGCAGGTCGGCCGCCGAGCACATGGCCGTCGTCGACGAGGTGCTCTCCGAGGTCGAGTTTCTCCGTCCGATGGTGGCGATCTCCGCTCAACACCGGATCGCGCTCGATCATCGTGCCGGTGAGATCTCGATCGAGGCACGAATCCTGGCGGCGGCAGACGCATTCGATGCGATGACCAGCACCCGTTCGTATCGGGCGGCGGTGACCCAGCACGGGGCCTTCGAGGCGCTGCGCAGCGTCGCCGAGCAGCTCGGTGTCGACGTCGTCGGCGCCCTGATCAAGGCGATCACAGATCGGGGCGAGGTCTACGGATCGCCAGACGCCGAGTCCTCGGCAGAGGTGGCCCGGCTGGTGAAGGAAAGGGTCCTCCGTGCCTGACCGGTATCGCTCCGTCATCGGCGGTGCCGCCTGGGTCATGGCCCCCATCGCCGGCATCGCCGTCGCGTTGACCCGGGGATCGTGGGAAGCAACCCTGGCGGCCGCAGCAGTGTTCGCCGCAGCCCACCTCGTCACGCTTCCCAACCCGGCAGGCCGCCGGCTGTCCCTGAGCGCAATGGTGACCGTTGCCACCTGGATGCTCACCGAGAGCGCCTGGGTGGTGACCGGTGCCGCTGCGATCGGCATCCCGATCGGCTTGCTCTGGGTCCGCTACCGGTTGGGATCGAAAGCGGCTGCCGATCTGTTCCCGGCCGAGCCGATCGCCCTCGCGGCTGCGGTCCTGGTCTTCTCAGTGGGTCACCTGGCAGTCGACTCGTTCGGGGAGACCGGGGAGGCGGGTCATCTCGTCTTGGTGATGCTGGCGATCGGTGCCTGGTATCTGGTGGCGGCGTCGATGAGAGTGCTGACCGGAGTCCGATCCCACGCGACGTTCCGCCGCATGGTGTGGTGGGAAGCGCTCACCGACGGCCCGGCCTACCTCGCCCTGGGCTCGGCAGGAGCGCTGTTCGGTCTCACCTACCCGGTGTTGGGATCGTGGAGCATTCCGCTGGCCGGGCTTCCCTATGCCTTCAGTCATCTCGCCCTGGATCGGCTGGCGCAGACCCGACGCACCTACCGGCAGACCATCATGGCGCTCGGCCGGATCCCCGAGGCCGGGGGCTACGTGAAGGAGGGGCACGCTCGCCGCACGGCTGAACTGGCCCGCTCGATCGGTGCCGAACTCGGCCTGGGTCCGTTCCGGGTGCAACGGGTGGGCTATGCCGCATCGCTGCACGACGTCGGGCGGGTGGTCCTCAACGATCCGACGATCGCCGAGTACACCGGACGGGACCTGGCGCAGTGGAGTGCGGCCATCATCTCCGAATCGGCATCACTCGAGCGGGAGGCAACGATCGTGGCCCGCCACAAGGATCCGTATCGCCGCCCCGGCGAGGAGCGGGACCCGGCATTGCCGCGGGAGGCCCAGGTGGTCCAGGTGGCCGCCACCTACGACCACGCCGTGGCCAGAGATGGGGTGGTCCCCGCCGAGGCACTCGAGTTGCTCCATCGCGGTGCCGCCTACGAATACGACCCCGAGGTGGTCGCCGCCCTGCGGCGAGTGCTCCAGCGGCGTGCCGTTGAAGGCGTCTAGGGCCATGAGCGCTCGGTAGGCTCGCAGCAGCCGATCAAGGAGCCGCGTGCTTCGCTACGAAGTCGATGCCCCACGGGCGACCCTGACGATCGACGACCCGGAGCGCCGCAACCCCCTGTCCAACGAGGTGATCGCCGATCTGGCGGCGGCCGTGAATCGGGCCGCCGCCGACCCCGAGGTTCGGGTGCTCGTCTTCACGGGGGCCGGGGACAAGGCCTTCTCTGCGGGGGCAGATCTCTCCGGGGGACTCGTGGACACTCCCGTCGCGGGACACGCGGCCCGAGGCGCTCTCGCCGAACTGCTGCGGTCGATGCGCCGGTGCGGCAAGCCGACCGTGGCGCGAGTGAATGGTCACGCCCTCGGTGGTGGTCTCGGCCTGGCGGCCGGTTGCGACATCGTCATCGCCGCCGACCACGTCACGCTGGGGACACCCGAGGTCTCGATCGGGCTGTGGCCGATGTTGATCTCCGCAGTGCTGCAGGAAGTGATGCCGCGCCGAGCTGTGCTGGAGATGATGCTGATGGGAAGCCGGCTGACGGCTCACGAGGCCTGTGAGGCGGGCCTCGTCACTCGGGTCGTGCCCTCCGAGGAACTGGACGCCACCGTGGACCAGGCGGTGACGACCCTGGCATCGCGCAGTCCGGCGGCCTTGCGAATGGGGCGGGATGCCTTCTACACAGTGGCCGACATGGATTTCGACACCGCCCTGCAGCATCTCCATGCGGGACTGACGGCGGTCGCCTCCACGGAGGATGCCGTGGAGGGAGTCGCCGCGTTTCTCCAGAAGCGGCCTCCCGAGTGGAGGGGTCGATGAGCGACGCTTCGACCGATCGGCCGTGGGACGACCGGACCACCGAACTCGCAGACAGGCGAGCCAGGAATCTGGCCGGCGGCGGACCGGAGCGGGCCGAGCGCCAACACGAGCAGGGCAAGCTGACCGTCCGGGAGCGCCTCGACCTGCTGTGCGACCCGGGGAGCTTCGTCGAGATGGGCCTCCTCGCCGACCACATGGACCCGTCCCTGGGCGATCGGCACCTCGCCGCCGATGGGGTGGTGACCGGAGTGGGCGCGGTCGACGGCCGGAGGGTGGCCGTCGCCGCCTACGACTTCACCGTGATGGGCGGGTCCATGGGGGGCGTTGGGGAACAGAAGGTCGCCCGGATGCGGGAGCTGGCGCTGCGCCAGCGTATCCCCATGGTGTGGCTCCTCGACTCGGCAGGTGCCCGCATCCAGCAGGCGGTGGGATCGGTGTTCGCCGCAGCCGGTGCGCTGTTTCGGGAGCAGGTCGCCATGAGCGGGGTCGTCCCGATGGTGGCGGCCATGCTGGGCCCCTGTGCCGCCGGCACCGCCTATATCCCGGCGCTCGCCGACTTCGTGCCCATGGTGCGCGGCACCTCGTCGATGGCCCTCGGCGGCCCGCACCTCGTGAAGGCTGCCGTCGGCGAGGAGCTCACCGACCAGGAGATCGGGGGCGCCGACATCCACACCAAGATCTCGGGTGTCGCCGATCTCGCCGTCGACAGCGACGAGGAGTGCCTGGAGGTGGTCCGCGAGTATCTGTCGTTCATGCCCTCGCACAACCGGGAGGCGCCACCCGCGGCCGAGCCCGCCGACCCCGGGGATCGAATGGTCCCGGAGCTCGCCGAGATCGTTCCCACCGCGCCCCGCCGGGCCTACGACATGCGCAAGGTGATCGAAGCCATCGTCGACGATCACCATTTCTTTCCCATCAAGCCGGAATGGGCCCGCAATCTCATCACCGGGTTCGCCCGCTTCGAGGGCCGCTCGACCGGGATCGTCGCCAGTCAACCGATGCATCTCGGGGGGGTGCTCGACGTGGATGCCGCCGACAAGGCGGCTCGCTTCGTGTGGCTGTGCGACGCGTTCGACATCCCGCTGGTCTTCCTGGTCGACGTCCCCGGCTTCCTGGTGGGGAGCCAGGTCGAGAAGCAGGGGATCATTCGGCACGGAGCCAAGATGCTGTTCGCAGTGAGCGAAGCCACCGTGCCCAAGGTCACCGTCGTGCTCCGCAAGGCCTACGGCGCCGGCTACTTCGTCATGTGCGGACGGGCCTACGAATCCGACTACATCGTGGCGTGGCCCACCGCGGAGATCTCGGTCATGGGTCCCGACGGAGCGGTCAACATCCTGTTCCGCAAGCAGATCGAGGCGGCGCCCCCCGAGGAGCAGGAGTCGCTGCGCCTGACGCTCGCCGAGCAGATCCGGGAGCGGATCGATCCCTACATCGCCGCCGGCTGGTCGGCAGTCGACGACATCATCGCCCCGGCCGAGACCCGCGCCGCCATCGTGCGCGGCCTCGCAATGACCCGAACCAAGGCTCTCGACCGGCCGTGGCGCAAGCACGGCGTGCTGCCGGTCTGACGACGGAGAGGAGGGGTGTTGGAGATCTGCGCCGAGATGGTGGCCAACGTGTGGAAGGTGCTCGTCGAACCGGGTCAGGTGGTGTCGCAAGGGGATGAGCTGGTGATCCTCGAATCCATGAAGATGGAGATCCCGGTCGTGGCACCCGCCCCCGGCACCGTGGCGGTGGTGGCGGTGCAGCCCGATCAGGTCGTCCAGGAAGGTGACGTCATGGTGGAGCTCACCCCTTGAGCTGGGAGGCATGGTTCACGCTGGGGATCATCGCCGTGGCGGTGGTGCTGCTCGCCCGCGAGGTGACCGTGCCCGCCGCCGTGGTCTTCGGGGCCACGGTGGTGCTGATGGTCGCCGACGTGATCACCCCCACCCAGGCCTTCTCCGGGTTCAGCAACCCGGCGCCCATCACCGTGGCGGCCCTCTACGTGCTGGCCGGGGCGGTGGAGCGGACCGGCATCCTCGCTCCGCTGGTGCACGGCTTCCTGGGTCGCGGTGGCGGCGACCGCCGGGCCCTCACCAGGATCGTCATCCCGGCGGCGGGTGCCTCCGCCTTCCTCAACAACACCCCCATCGTGGCGATGCTCGTCCCGGCGATCTCCCGCTGGGCCGAGAACAACGGCCGGCCCGCCTCACGGTTCCTGATGCCGCTCTCGTTTGCGGCGATCCTCGGCGGGATGGTCACCGTGATCGGAACCTCGACCAACATCGTCGTCTCCGGGCTGCTCGAGGCTCACGGGCTGGAAGCCATGGGGTTCTTCGAGATCGGCGAGCTGGGCCTGCCGATCACGGCGCTCGGCCTCGTGGCGCTCGTTGCGCTGGCCCCGACCATGCTCCCCAACAGGCTCCCCGCCCACGAGGAGATCATGGGTGACGTTCGGGAGTTCGTGGTGCGCATGACGGTCAGCACGGGCGGGCCGCTGGACGGCGACACCGTCGGGAGCGGGGGACTGCGGCACCTGGCCGGGGTGTATCTCGTGCAGATCGAGCGACACGGCCGCATCATCGCCCCCGTCGGCCCCTCCACCTACATCCAGGGGGAGGATCGGCTCACCTTCGTGGGCAGATCCAGCGAGGTCGTCGACCTGCAGCAACTGAGGGGGTTGACCCTCGACGCCGGCGAGGACGTGACCGTCTTCGACACCGACCGGCTCGCCTTCTTCGAAGCGGTGGTGGGGGCGGCCTCCCCCCTCCCCGGCCGCACCCTCAAGGAGATCGGCTTCCGGAGCCGGTATCAGGCGGCAGTCGTTGCCGTCCACCGCGCCGGCCAGCGGGTGGCCGGCAAGCTGGGGGAGGTGCCGCTGCGGGTGGGCGACACGCTGCTCCTGATCGCCGGTGACGGGTTCCGGGTTCGCTGGCGGGACCGAAGTGACTTCCTCCTCGTCTCCCGTCTCGGCGAGTCGGCCCCGGTCCGCACCTCGAAAGCACCGATCGCGACGGCGGTGGCGCTGGCCGTGGTGGCGGTCGCCGCCACCGGGCTGCTGGACATCCTGGACGCCGCCCTGATCGGCGCGGTGGCCGTCGTGGTGCTCGGGGTGCTCACCCCCACCGAGGCGGTCGGTTCGCTGAACGCCAACGTCCTCGTCGTGATCGCCTCGGCATTCGGGATCGGGGCCGCCGTCGAAGAGACCGGCCTGGCGATGGAGATCGCCGACCTCGTCACCGACGGCTTCGCCGGTTTGGGGTCGTGGGCGGTGCTGCTCGGGCTGGTGCTGGCGACCATGGTGCTCACCGAATGGGTCACCAACAACGCCGCCGCGGTCCTGATGTTCCCCATCGTGCTGTCGGCGGCGGAGACTCTGGACGCCGATCCCCGGGCGCTGGCGATCGCCATGGCGGTTGCCGCCTCGGCCTCGTTTCTCACACCGGTCGGATACCAAACCAACACGATGGTGTGGGGCCCCGGCGGCTACCGCTTCGGCGACTATGCCCGTCTCGGGTGGGTCCTGTCGATCATCACGGTGGTCGGCATCGTCGCCCTCACCCCCGTCTTCTGGACCCTGTGATCAGGTGAGAGCGGCGATGAGCGACTCGATGTGCTCGGGGGTCAGGAGCCCGTAGACGACGTCGACGATCCTGCCGTCGCCGCTGATGAGGTAGGTGGCCGGGAGCCCCGGGGCCGGATACGCTCGGCTCACCCGGTCGGCCTCGTCGGCGCCGATCGGATAGGTGATGCCGATCTCGGCGGCGAACGCCTCGGCGGCGTTCGGATCGTCGTCGACTGCGACACCGACGATCAGGATCTCGGGATGCCGCCGGGAGGCCTCTTCGAGATCGGGCATCTCCTGGAGGCAGGGGAAGCACCACGAGGCCCACAGATTCAGCAGGAGCGGCCTTCCGTCATCGCGGAGGTGGGCGCTCAACACGAACCGGTCCCCGTTGAAGAGGTCCACGGAGAAGTCGGGGGCGACGTCGTCGCCTCCCGAGACGTTGGGCAGCGGGGGCAGCGACAAGGGGGTGGCCTCGGCCGCCGGCTCGGGGTCGCCACCGTTGCCCAGCAGCAGGACGCCGGCGATCACGGCCAGCACCGCGATGAGCGTCAACATCCCGAGCCGCCATCGATTCGTCGAGAGTGTCACGGCCGCCACGATACCGGGGGGCGCGGCCAAGCCCTCTCATCGGAATAGGATGCCGCAGGGATGGGATTCTTCGAGCGCAAACGCCGGGAACTCGCCGAGGCCGGCATCGATCCGGCCCGGGTGCCTCCGGGGCAGTACGTCACCGACCGCTTCCCGGTGCTCCATGCCGGATCGGTGCCGTCGATCGATCTCGCCGACTGGGATTTCACGGTTGGGGGGCTCGTCGAACGGCCGCTGCGGCTCACGCACGACGAGTTGCTCGGGTTGCCGACCGCCGAACTCGTGGCAGACATCCACTGCGTCACCAAGTGGTCCAAGCTCGACACCCGCTGGGAGGGCGTCGCCGTCGCCGATCTGCTCGAACTGGCCGGTCCGCGGCCGGAGGCCACCCACGCGGTGATCCGCGCCGAGGAGGGGTTCACCGCCAACCTCCCTCTCGACGACTTTGCCCGGGAGGGGAACCTGTTCGCCTACCGCTACGACGGTGAGGCTCTCGCCCTCGACCACGGGTGGCCGCTGCGCCTCGTCGTGCCTCACCTCTACTTCTGGAAGTCGGCGAAGTGGGTGCGGGGATTCGATCTCACCGAACGGGATCAACCGGGGTTCTGGGAGCGCAACGGATACCACATGCGCGGCGACCCCTGGCGGGAGCAGCGCTACTGGGGGGACTGAGCCCGCTCACCCGCCCCGGCGCCGCACCGCTTCACGCTCGGCCGGCGGCCATGTGGCGCAGGACCATGTGGAGGATGCCGCCGTGGCGGAGGTACTCCACTTCGACCGGGGTGTCGACCCGGGCCACCGCCCCGAAAGTGACCGTGGATCCGTCGGTTCTGGTGGCCCGCACCTCGATCTCCCGACGGGGGGTGAGGCCGTCGTCGACGTCGATGTCGAACGTCTCCGTCCCGTCGAGCCCGATGCTGTCTGCGTTCTCTCCGGCTGGGAAGGTGAGGGGAAGTACCCCCATCATCACCAGATTCGAGCGGTGGATGCGCTCGAAGGAGTCGGCGATCACCGCTTTGATGCCGAGGAGGAACGTTCCCTTGGCCGCCCAGTCGCGCGACGATCCCATCCCGTAGTCCTTGCCGGCCAGGACCACCAGCGGGGTTCCCGCATCCCGATAGGACAGGGCGGCGTCGTAGACGCTCTTGATCTCACCGTCGGTGAAGTCGGTGGTGAAACCCCCCTCGGTGCCGGGGGCGAGGGCGTTTCGGATGCGGATGTTGGCGAAGGTGCCCCTGGTCATCACCAGGTCGTTGCCGCGGCGGGACCCGTAGGAGTTGAAACCCGCCGGCTCGATGCCCTGGGCCACGAGCCACCGGCCGGCGGGCGAGTCGGCGCCGATCGTCCCGGCGGGCGAGATGTGGTCGGTGGTCACCGAATCGCCCAGCTTGAGGAGCACCCGGGCGCCTCGGACCGGCTCGATCGGATCGGGCCGGGCTGAGAGGTCCATGAAGAACGGCGGCTCCCTGATGTAGGTGCTGTCGGGGCTCCACTCGTAGAGCCCCCCGCCGTCGACGGCGACGGCCCTCCACTCCTCGGAGCCTTCGAACACCGAGGCGTACTGCTCCGTGAACTGATCCCGCGACACCCTCGAGGCCACGACTTCGTCGATCTCGGCCTGGGTGGGCCACAGATCGCGCAGGAACACCTCGGCACCGTCGCGGTCGGTGCCGATCGGTTCGCTGGTGAGGTCGATGTCGACCGTCCCGGCCAGGGCGTAGGCGACCACCAGTGGGGGCGAGGCGAGGTAGTTGGCGCGGACGTCGGGGGAGATGCGGCCCTCGAAGTTCCGGTTGCCCGACAGCACGGAGGCCACCACCAAGTCGTGCCCGTTGACCGCGTCGCCGACCGGCTTGGGGAGCGGACCCGAATTCCCGATGCAGGTGGTACACCCGTATCCGACGAGGTGGAAGCCGAGTGCCTCCAAGTCGTCCATGAGACCGGCGTCCGTCAGGTACTCGGTGACGACCTTGGATCCGGGGGCGAATGAGGTCTTGACCCACGGCTTGCTGGCGAGACCCCGCTCCCGGGCCTTGCGGGCGACCAACCCCGCCCCGACCATCACATCGGGATTCGAGGTGTTGGTGCACGACGTGATGGCGGCGATCACCACGTTGCCATGGCCGAGATCGAAGTGTTGATCGTTCATTGCCACCGGCGCTGCGGCGGGTGCGGGGTCCCCGTAGCCCGCCGCCAACTCGGAGCGCCAGGTCCGCTTCATGTCGCCGAGATCGACGCGATCCTGGGGTCGACGGGGGCCCGCCAGCGCGGGGTTGACAGAGCCCAAATCGAGGGCGAGCGTTGCCGAGTAGACGATGTCGCGGGCGTCGTCCCTCCACAGGCCCTGGAGCCGGGTGTATTGCTCGACGGCTTCGACCCGGGCCTCATCGCGTCCGGTGAGCCGCAGGTAGCGGAGAGTCTGGTCGTCGACCGGGAAGAACCCCACGGTGGCCCCGTATTCGGGAGCCATGTTGGCGATGGTCGCCCGATTGGCGAGGGGCATGTCGTCGAGCCCCGGGCCGGAGAACTCGACGAACTTCCCGACGACCCCGTGCTCCCGCAGCATCTCGGTGACTCGGAGCACCAGATCGGTGGCGGTCGCCCCTTCGGGGAGGCGGCCGGTGAGGTGGAATCCGATGACCTCGGGTACCAGCATGTAGATCGGCTGGCCCACCATGGCGGCCTCGGCTTCGATGCCCCCGACACCCCAGCCGAGCACCCCCAGGCCGTTGATCATCGTGGTGTGGGAGTCGGTCCCGATCAGGCTGTCTGGATAGAGCGTTGCACCGTCGTCCCACACCACTTTGGCGAGATACTCGAGGTTGACCTGGTGGACGATCCCGGTGGCGGGGGGTACGACCTTGAAGTTGTCGAAGGCCTGCTGTCCCCACTTCAGGAACTCGTAGCGTTCACGATTGCGCTCGAACTCCTTCTCGCTGTTGAGCAGGAGGGCGGCCGCCGACCCGTACTCGTCCACCTGCACCGAGTGGTCGATGACGAGATCCGAGGAGACGAGGGGGTTCACCTTCGAGGCCGACGCCGGATCGCCGGTCATCCGCACGATCGCAGACCGCATGGCGGCCAGGTCGACGACCGCCGGCACCCCGGTGAAGTCCTGGAGGACGACCCTTCCCGGCTTGAAGGCGATCTCGGTCTCACCCACCTTGGTGGCGTCGTATGAGGCGAGGGCTCGGACGTCTTCGTCCTCGACGATGCGGCCGTCGTGGTTGCGCAGGACGGCCTCGAGCAGGACCTTGACCGAGTACGGGATCCGGTCGATGTCGGCGACCGACCTCAGGGCCTCGAGCCGATAGACCGTGCGGGACCCCAGGGGGGTCTCGATCACACTGCGGGCGCCGAAGGGATCGTGCGCTGTACTCATGCGAACCTCCTGACGACCGGATCCTGAGGATACCGACCCCCCGTGGCTGCGCGGCTCCCTCAGATCTCCACGATGCAGGCGTCGTCGGGACCCTCATGGGGGTTGACGACGACGGCGCCGGTGCCTTTGCGCACGGCTTCGAGGAGGCCGGTCACGATCCCCTGGTCCAGCCGGCAGACCACCTCGGGATGCTCGGCGGCGGTCTTCCCGAAGGGGCAATGATGGGTCACCAGGCTCCCCGACTCGAACGCCGTCTCGAAGCCGACACCGAGCAGGGTCCGCGAGACCGCTTCGAGGGCTTCGGCGGTGCCCCCGGTGCCGCTGAGACCGGCCTCGGCCGCCAGGCGCCTCCCAAACGACCTCCCGACCTCCTCGGCGGCCTCCGGGGCCGCGGCGGGGTCGAGACGCTCGGCGACCTGGACCAGCAGCTCGGCGAGCAGGTCGTAGCGGCGGGGGGGATAGGCGACCGCGATCTCCTTGGCGGTGGCGGCGTAGTGCTTGGCCGGCCGGCCGGCCCCGATGCCGCCGGGCCGCCCGGCCTCGACCTCGAGGTAGCCGTCCTCCACCAGCCGGTCCAGGTGGTGCCGGGCGACGTTGGGGTGGATGCCGAAGGCATCGGCGATCGCCGCCACCGTGGAGGGCTCGGTGGCTTCGCGCACCGAGATGTAGATGCCGCGCCGGGTGGCATCGCCCAGGGTTGCGGCGAGGTCACCGACCGTGCGTTCGAAATAGCCCGTGCTCATAGGTGTGAAACCGGCCGTCACTATAGTTTTCGGGCCCCCCTAGCCAAGGAGAGCCGTGGCCGACCTCGAAGCCGTTGCCGCCGCCGTCGCCGCCGTGACCGAGCCGCTCCTTCGCCGCCCGTTGGGCGAGCTGGGCATGGTCGATGTGGTCGACGAGCACGACGGCGGTGTGCGCCTCACCGTGGCGGTGCCCTCCCAGCATTGGCCGGCCGGCGATCTGGTGGCGGCGGTCACCGACGCAGCGGCCCCGGGCCCGGTAGTGGTCGACACCCCGGTGATGGCGGAGGATCGGCTGACCTCACTGGCGGCCTCGCTGCGGGGCTCCGGCCCGATGGTCGGCCGGGAAGGGTCGCGGACGCGGGTGATCTCGATCGCCAGCGGCAAGGGAGGGGTGGGGAAGTCCTCGGTGACGGCCAACACCGCTGTGGCGCTGGCTCGGGCCGGGCACGACGTCGCGGTTCTCGACGCCGACGTTTGGGGGTTCTCCATCCCCCGCATGCTGGGGATCCGACGCCCCCCCAATGCCGTCGCCGACCTGTTGATACCGGCCGTCGCTCACGGGGTGCGCGCCATCTCCATGGACTTCTTCGTGGCCCCCGATCAAGCGGTGATCTGGCGGGGGCCCATGCTGCACAAAGCCCTGGAGCAGTTCCTCCAGGACGTCTTCTGGGACGAACCCGAGTTCCTGCTCATCGACATGCCCCCGGGAACCGGCGATGTGGCGATCTCTCTCTCCCAGTTCCTGCCGAGGTCGCAGACAGTGGTGGTCACCACACCGCAGCCGACGGCCCAACTGGTTGCCCGGCGGGCCGGCCTGATGGCGACCAAGGTCAATCAGGAGGTCATGGGCGTCGTCGAGAACATGTCGTGGTTCACCGGGGACGATGGGAAGCGATACCTCATCTTCGGTGAGGGCGGCGGTGAGACGCTGGCCGCCGAACTCGATGTGCCCCTCTTCGGCAAGGTGCCGCTCCTGCCGGCATTGCGCGAAGGCGCCGATCGAGGTCAGCCGGCGTACCTGGCGGCGCCCGGGTCGGAGGTCGAAGCCGCCTTCGACGAGATCGCCACGAAGATCCGTGATCGCCGCCCCCGGGTCCGCACTCACCCGGAACTCGTCATCTCCTGAGCCGCACCGCAACCCGGTGGGGCTACGATTCGCCGGCAGCTCACGAGGAGACGGCGTTGCGGATCAGGATCGGACTCAGCCAGGCGCCCCGGGAACTCGATCTCGAGGTTCCCGACGCCGACCAGGTGGTGGGGGAGATCGAGAAGGCGATGGCGGGGAACGGCTCCCTGGTGTGGATCACCGACCAGAAGGGGCGCCGGCACGGACTGGTGGCCGACAAGATCGCCTTCATCGAGTTGGAGGCGGATGAAGAGCACGACGGGGTGGGCTTTCGGGGCTGAGAGCCCTGAGAGCCCAAGAGGAGAGGCCCGCCTTGCGACGGGCCTCCGCATGTCGTCGTTGGATTGCTATGAGGCGCGTCGGCGCCGTTCCGCCAGCCAGCGTTTGCGAAGCCGGCGGCGCTCATCCTCGGCGTACCCACCCCACACACCCGCTTCCTGGTTGGTCTCCAGGGCGTAGTTGAGGCACTCCTCCTGCACGGTGCACTCGGCGCAAATCGCCTTGGCGGAGTCGATCTGGTCGACGGCCGGCCCGGTGGTTCCGATTGGGAAGAAGAGGTTCGGCTCGGAATCGCGACAGGCGGCGAGTTCGCGCCAGTCAGTGATGGTCAGCATTGCTCTTCAGTCTCTTGTGTTCTTCCAGATGCGGCGCGCAAATGTGATCCCATTCACAAACCGCGGGACCCCAAGATAGGCGCAGTGGTGGGGCCGGTCAAGGGGTTTCTTGGAACCGGTTCCGAGCGGGGCGAGTCGACCCCACCGGCGCATCGGGTACCCTGCCGATCGGCGGCCACGAGCGAGGAATTGCCATGTCGATAAAGGATGAATTGCAGGCCGAGCTGAGAGATGCCATGCGGGCCAGGGATCGCCGTCGGCTCGATGTGATCCGATCCGTGGAAACCGAGGTGTCCCGGGCGAAGGCCGCACCCGGATTCTCCGGTGAGGTCGACGACGCCCTCTACGGAGACGTGATAGCCGCCTTCGTCAAGAAGATGGAGAAGGCCCGGCGGGAGTTCGAGGATCTCGGGGAACGGGGCCGGGAGCACGTGGAGAAGCTCGACTTCGAGACCGACTATCTGAGCCGATGGCTGCCCACCGCCCTGGGCGAGGAGGAGACCCGGGCCCTGGTGACCGCCGCCATCGCCGAACTGGGGGTGGATGATCCCAAGATGGCCGGCCGGGTCGTCGGGCACATCATGAAGTCGGGCGCCGAGGGGCTCGACGGCGGGCTCGTCAACAGGCTGGTGCGCCAGGCCCTCGGGGGCGAGTGAGCCCACCCCGATACCTCCCCATGCTGGCCACCCCGTGGCCGGGACCGTTCGACGACGCGGCCTGGGCCTTCGAGGCCAAGTGGGACGGCCTCCGAGCCCTGGTGAGCTGGGACGGGGAGACGAGGGTCAACGGCCGGCGCGGCACCGACATCACCCTCCGCTACCCGGAACTCGCCGGTCTCGCCGCCGACCGGCCGTTCGTGGTCGACGGCGAGATCGTGACGCTCGACGAATCCGGCTCCCCGTCCTTCGAGCGCCTCCAGCAGCGAATGGGTCTCACCGACCGACGGGCCGCGGCGCGGGCGGCGGCGGCAACCCCGATCACCCTGGTGGTGTTCGACGTGCTCGTCGACGCCGTGCCGGTGGTGACCGAGCCCTATGCGGAGCGGCGTGCCCGCCTCGAGCGGCTCAGCCTTCCGGCCCCGGTGGTCGTCGGAGAAACCACCCCCGGCCACGGCCTGGCGCTGTGGGAGGCGATCCGAGGGCGGGGCCTGGAGGGGATCGTCGCCAAACGGGTCGACTCGCCCTACCGGCCCGGCCTCCGATCACCGGACTGGCGCAAGATCGCCAACATCCACACGATCCGGGCGGTGGTGGGCGGGTTCACCAGGGGGGAAGGGGGCCGGGCCGGGAGCTTCGGGGCGCTGCTCCTCGGGCTCCGGCTGAACGGGGCGCTGCGCTGGATCGGTTCGGTCGGGACCGGCTTCCGTGAGCGCGACCTCGTCGCCATCCGCTCGGCCCTCGATGAGATGGCCCGGCCCGGATGCCCCTTCGAACCCGATCCCGAGCTGCCGGAGGCCTCTTGGGTGGAACCGCTGCTGGTGGCTTCGGTCGGCTATCGGGAGTGGACCGCCGCCGGACGACTCCGTCACCCCCGGTTCCGGGGTTTCACCGAAGACCCGCCGCACACCGTCACCTGGGAAGCCGAGGGCCCCTGACTCAAGGTTGGGCGCCGGAGCGTCGATGGGACACCATGCTCATCGGCATCGCCGTCGCCTCATCGCTCTTCCTCAGCCTCACCGCCTTCGTGATGGCGGTCCAGTTGCGGTTCGCCGAAGAGGTTGCGGAAGCGGAACGCCTCCGCCGATCGCTGCTGGGCTGAGGCTCAGCCCGCTTTCCGCTTCGCCTTGGTGGCCTCGACGCTCGCCTTGAGCGCCTCCATCAGGTCGACGACACCGGTCGGCTGAGCCGCTTCGACGGAGATGATCTCCTCGCCTTCCATCTTGCGCCGGGCGAGTTCCTCCACGGCGGCCCGGGAGTCGTCGATCCAGGCGTCCGGTTCGAACGGTGCGGTGAGGTTCTCGATGATCATCTCGGCCATCTCGACCTCCTCGGAGCGGATCTCGACTTCCTCCTCCAACTCCTCGAACGCCGGTTCGCGGATCTCATCGGGCCAGTACATGGTCTCGAGCACGATCACCCCGTCCTCACTGCGGAGGGTCGCCGGGTACTCCCGTTCCCTGATGGCCACCCGGGCCAGGCCCACCATGCCCTTCTCTGCCAGGGCCTTCACGAAGATCGCGTAGGCCTTGACCCCGGTCTGCTCCGGCGCCAGGTAGTACGACTGCCGGTAGTAGATCGGGTCGATCTCCTCGCTCTGGACGAACTGCACGACGTCGACCGTTCCCGCCTTCCCCGACTTCAGGGCCGCCTCCAGTTCCTCGTCGGTGAACACGACGTAGCGGTCCTTCTCGATCTCGTAGCCCTTGACGATGTCCTCGAACGGGACCTCGTTGCCGTCGGTCTCGGCGACGCGGCGGTAGCGGATCCGGGTGTGGTCGCCTTTGCGCAGCTGCCGGAACTTGGGCCGCTTGCTCTCGGTGGCGCTGTAGAGGCCGACCGGGATCGTGACCAGCCCGAATGAGATGGCGCCCTTCCAGATGGGTCGGGGCATGGCGCTCCAAGGATTTCGCGAACCTGCATGATACGCCCCGGCCCCGCCTCGAGCCGGGGCCGCTACGGTGCCGTGGCATGGAAGGCCCGCCCCCGGAACGCGGCTCCGATCTCGACGTGCGGACGATGACCGTGTTCGTCACGTCGATGGTGCTCCTCATCGTGTTCGAGTACTGGGGTCTCGCTTCGTCGTTCTCGGGCACCGAGCTCCACCGGGACGTCGCCGGTGCCCTCGGCGATCGGTACGACCCCTATTTCGATCTGCTTCCCTATCAGTACTGGGGTGTGTCGTCGCTGGTGCTGCGGGTGCTGGTGCCGCTCGGCATCGTGGCCCTGCTGCGGGAGTCGCCCCGGGACTGGGGGTGGCGCCTGGTGTGGCGGTGGCGCCACATCTGGCCCTACGTGGTGTTCTTCGTCGCCATGATTCCCCTGCTGGCCTGGGCGTCCACCTTCGGGTCGTTTCAGGCGAAGTACCCCTTGTACGACGGTGCGGTCGCCGGCGGGTGGCACTTCTGGGGCTTCCAGCTGTTCTACGGGCTGCAGTTCCTCGGCGTCGAGGCCTTCTTCCGGGGCTTCCTGCTGTTCGGCTTGGAGAGGCGCTTCGGTTGGTATGCGATCCCGGTGATGGTGATCCCCTACGTGATGATCCACTTTGGGAAGCCGGCGCCCGAGACGTTCGCCGCCATCGTGGCCGGCTTCCTCCTCGGGTACCTGGCGCTGCGATCCCGCTCGTTCCTGTGGGGGGTGGCCCTCCACTGGTCGGTGGCGATCACGATGGACACCATGGTGCTGGGGCGGGAACTCGGCTTCGGGGAGGCCCTGAGCCGGATCCTCTAGGGACGTCGAGGCCCGGTCGTGAGTGGTGGAGCGGGAAGAAACCCGACGGCCGGCACGACGAGGAGCGCCCTCGGCAGGATTCGAACCTGCGCACCCGGCTCCGGAGGCCGGCGCTCTATCCCCTGAGCTACGAGGGCTTCGGGCGGAGTGTACCAACGCCGCCGCGGCACCCACCGGGGGTACGATGCGGCGGCACAGAGGCGAGGTTTCCGTGTTCCCCGAGGCCCTTCACGACGCCGTGGCCGCGGCACTCCACACCGCCCACCAGAGTGGGTCGCTCGCCGATGCGTCGATCGATTTCGTCATCGAGCGGCCCCGCGACCGCGACCACGGCGACTGGGCCACCAACGCCGCCATGGTCGGCGCCAAAGCCGCCGGCATGGCTCCCCGGGACCTGGCGGCGCTCATCGTCGAGCACCTGCCCGAAGTGCCCTACCTCGACGGCGTCGAGATCGCCGGACCCGGGTTCATCAACTTCCGCCTGACCCGCGACTGGTACCTGGAGGTTCTCCGCACCGCCGCCACCGGCGGTCCCGACCACGCTCGAACGGCGGCGGGAACCGGCGAGAAGATCCAGGTCGAGTTCGTCTCCTCCAACCCCAACGGGCCGCTCCACATCGGCCACGGCCGGGGTGGCGTGGTCGGCGACGTGATCGCCCGGATCCTCGACTACGCCGGGCATGAAGTGCAGCGGGAGTACTACTACAACGACGCCGGTGCCCAGATGACCCGCTATGCCGCCAGCCTCGAGGCGGGGTATCGGCGGGCGCTCGGAGAGGACGCCGAGATCCCCGAAGACGGGTACCACGGCGCCTACGTCACCGACTGGGGAGCCGAGCTGGCCGCCGAACGGGGCGACGCGCTGCTGCAACTCGACGACGACGCCCGGCGGGCGGCCGTTCTGGAGTGGGGGCTGGAGCGGGCCATGCGGGACATCGAGGAGACCTTGGACATCGCCCGGATACCCTTCGACGAGTGGTTCAGCGAGCGAACCCTGCACGACCGCGGCGAAGTGGAAGCCGCCCTCGAGCGGCTGCGGCAGCGGGAACAGGTCTACGAGGCGGAGGGGGCCACCTGGTTCAGGACCACCGAGTACGGGGACGAGAAGGACCGGGTGCTGGTCACCTCCGACGGCCGGTACACCTACCTGGCTCCCGACGTCGCCTACCACCGCGACAAGTTCGAGCGGGGTTTCGGCCGGGTCATCAACATCTGGGGGGCCGACCATCACGGCTACATCCCCCGGATGAAGGCCGGGGTCGAAGCCCTGGGCTACGACCCCGATCGTCTCGAGATCGTGATCACCCAGATGGTGAACCTCTCCCGCGGCGGGGAGCCGATCCGAATGTCGATGCGGGCCGGGGAGTTCGTGACGTTCCGAGAGGTCCTCGAAGAGGTGGGCCCCGACGCCACCCGCTACTTCCTGGCCGCCTTCAGCCCCGACACGACGATCAACTTCGACCTGGTGGAAGCCAAGCGGCAGAGCATGGACAACCCGGTGTACTACCTCCAGTACGCCCACGCCCGCATGCGCAGCCTGGAGGGATTCGCCGCCGAGCAGGGGGTGGTCCGTCGGCCGATCGAGGAGATCGATCTGGGGCTCCTCGTCCACCCCGCCGAGATCGAGGTCCTCAAGCAGGCCGACCGGCTTCGGGAGGAGGTCCGGGAAGCGGCCGCCCATCGCGCCCCCCACCGGATCACCGCCTACGGCTACGACGTCGCCACCGCCTTCCACCGCTTCTACACCGACTGCCGGATCGTCACCGACGACGCCGAGCTGACCCAGGCCAGGCTGTGGCTGGTGGAGGCCGCCAAGAGCGTGATGCTGGCCGTTCTCGGCCTATTGGGCATCTCGGCACCGGACCGCATGTAACGGCGCCTACCATCGCGTGATGGCAGTCGGCATAGGCATCGTGGGCGCGGGGGTCGTGGGAGGCACCCTGGTGCGCCGGCTCACCGACGAGCACGAGGTGGTCACCGCCAAGACGGGCCTCGACCTCGAGGTGCGCAAGGTCGCGGTGCGCTCCCTGACCAAGGATCGCCCCTTCACGCTCGCCGAGGGGGTGCTCACCGACCGGCCGCTCGACTTGATCGGGGATCCGTCCATCGATCTGATCGTCGAGGTCATGGGCGGCACCGACCCCGCCGGAGATCTGGTCCTCGGAGCCCTCGAAGCCGGCAAGCCGGTGGTCACCGCCAACAAGGAACTCATCGCCGCCCGGGGCCGCGAGTTGATCGCCGCCGCCGAGCGCTCCGGCGTGCCCCTCCTCTTCGAGGCGGCGGTGGGCGGAGGGATCCCGATCATTCGCCCCCTCTCCGAGACCCTGGCGGGGGAGCACATCACCCGGGTGATGGGCATCGTGAACGGCACCACCAACTACATTCTCACCCGCATGTCGGAGGCGCAGATCCCCTACGGAGATGCGCTCGGCGAGGCACAGGAACTCGGCTACGCCGAGCCCGACCCGACGGCCGACGTGACCGGCAGCGACGCCGCCGCCAAGGCCTCGATCCTGGCCAGTCTGGCGTTCGGCATCTGGGTGGATCCCTCCCGGGTGTACCGGGAGGGGATCGACGGCCTGTCCACCGTCGATATCGCCTTCGCAGGAGGGCTCGGATACGCCGTGAAGCTCCTCGCCGTCGCCGACCGGTCCTCGGAGGGGGTGAGCACCAGGGTTCATCCGGCCCTCATTCGTCTGGACCATCCCCTCGCTTCGATCCGGGGGTCGACGAATGCGATCTTCATCGAAGGACCCTCGGTGGACGAACTGCTGTTCGCCGGTCCCGGGGCCGGCGGCGAGCCGACGGCCACCGCGGTTCTGGGGGATGTGATCGACGCCGCCCGCGAACTGGTGGCCTCGTCCCAGGTGGCACCCCGCATCAGGTTCGCACCGGGAGACGTACGCGACTTCACCGACGTCGCCACCAAGTGGTACGTCAGGCTCGACGTGGTCGATCGGCCGGGGGTCCTGGCACAGATCGCCACCGCCTTCGGCGATGCCGACGTCAGCATCAAGTCGGTGTGGCAGGAGGGCCGGGGGGATCAGGCCACCCTGCTGCTGATCACCCACGAGGCACCTGAGGGACGGCAGCGGGCGGCCGTCGATGCCCTTCGGTCGCTCGAGGTCGTCGAGCAGGTGGCGGCGGTGATACGCGTCGAGAGCGACGAAGTGTGACCTGGCCGGGGGTCGTCGAGGCCTACCGCGATCGCCTGCCGGTCGGCAACGACACGCCGGTCGTCACGCTCCTCGAGGGGAACACGCCCCTCATCCCGGCTCGATACCTGTCCCGAGAACTGCAGCGGGACGTCTTCCTGAAATACGAGGGTGTCAACCCCACCGGTTCCTTCAAGGATCGGGGGATGACGCTGGCGGTCTCCAAGGCCGTCGAGCAGGGAGCCCGGGCGGTCGCCTGTGCCTCGACCGGGAACACCTCGGCCTCGGCGGCCGCCTATGCGGCTCGGGCAGGTCTCGAGTGCCTGGTCGTGCTGCCGGCCGGCAACGTGGCGCTCGGCAAGCTGGCCCAGGCGATCCGTCACGGCGCCAGGGTGGTGGCGGTCGCCGGTTCCTTCGACGACGCTCTCGAGCTGGTGCGAAAGGTGACCACGGAGTTCGACATCGTGCTGGTCAACTCAATCAACCCCTACCGCATCGAGGGCCAGCAGACCGGTGCCTGGGAGGTGATCGATGCGCTCGGGGGAGCGCCCGCCGTGCATGCGCTGCCGGTGGGGAACGCCGGCAACATCACCGCCTACTGGAGGGGGTATCGAGCGGCCGACACCGCACCCCGGATGTGGGGCTTCCAGGCGTCGGGGGCGGCGCCGATCGTGCACGGAGCACCGGTGGCTCGCCCGGAGACGATCGCCACGGCGATCCGCATCGGAGCCCCGGCATCCTGGGATGGGGCGGTGGCGGCTCGGGACGAATCCGAAGGCCGCATCTCCGAGGTCACCGACGACGAGATCCTCGCCGCCTATGCGCTGCTTGCCGAGAAGGAGGGGGTCTTCGTGGAGCCGGCCTCGGCGGCGTCGGTGGCGGGTGTGCTTCGCTACCGGGAGCACCTCCCCGGAGGCTCCGTCGTCTGCACCCTGACCGGGCACGGCCTCAAAGATCCCGCCACGGCGCTGCACGGGGTCCCCGAACCGGACCCCATCCCGGCCGAATTCGACGCGCTCGTCACTCACCTCGGGTGGTGAGTCGGGAATTCTGCCTTGGCCGCGGGCGTTGCATCACGTAGAATGCTCGCCGGGCCGTCGGCCCGATCTTTCCAAACCGGAACGAAACGTTCCCGTGCAATGTCACTGCGCAACGCCGCGTGACCCTGGAGGCACCAGTGAAGCTGTTCTTGGATACCGCCCATCTCGCCGACATCGAGACCGCCGTCGGATGGGGTATCTGCGAGGGAATCACCACCAACCCATCGTTGGCCGCCCGTGAGGGCATGGAGTTCCCCGACCTCATCAAGGCGATCACCGCTCTCGTGCCCGGGCCGGTCTCCGCCGAGGTGGTGGCGGAGAAACCCGAGGAGATGGTCGCCCAAGGACGCGATCTCGCCGCCATCGCCGACAACGTGGTCATCAAGGTTCCTCTCACCCGAGAGGGCATCACCGCCGGGGCCCGACTCACCTCCGAGGGCATTCCCATCAACGTGACCCTGGTGTTCTCGTCCGCACAGGCGATCCTGGCCGCCAGGATCGGTGCCACCTTCGTGTCGCCGTTCCTGGGGCGAGTCGACGACATCGCCAACGACGGTCTCGAGTTGCTGCGTGAGATCGTCGGCATCTACGCCGTTCAGGGCTACGAGACTGAGGTCTTGGCGGCCAGCCTTCGTCATCCCCAGCACGTCGTGGCCTCCGCCGCCATCGGCGCCGACGTGGCCACGATGCCGTTCGGCGTGATGGACAAGCTCTTCAACCACCCGCTCACCGACATCGGCATCGAGCGCTTCGACGCCGACTGGGAGGCCTATCAGCAGGCCCTCCGCGACCAGCGTTCCGAAAGGACCTCATGACCAGCAGAGCCAAGCTCCAGGAGAAGACCCTCGACGAGCTGCGGACGATTGCAGCCTCCCTCGACGTGGCCGATCACGAGTCGCTGCAGAAGTCGAAACTGATCGCCGCCATCCTCGACAACGACGGATTCGAGGCGAGCAGTGATCCGGTGTCGGTCGAGCTTCCCGCCGCCGAGGTCCGCACCGCCGAGGTGGGGGACAACGGCGATGGACCCGCCGAGAAAGGCGGGGCCGAGGCCAAGGCCGGTGCCGAGGACGGCAAGGACGGCGAGGCGGGCAAGGCCTCCGAGGGCGGGCAGCGGTCCGAGGGCGGGCAGCGGTCCGAGGGCGGGCAGCGGTCCGAGGGCGGGCAGCGGTCCGAGGGCGGGCAGCGGTCCGAGGGCGACCAGAAGGGCCAGCAGCAGCGCAAGCGACGGCGCAGCGGAGGGGGCCAGCGGGATTACGACGAGTCCGAGCTCGAAGTGCGCGAGGGCATCCTCGACATCCTGCCCGAGAACTATGGGTTCCTCAGGGTCACCGGCTACAAGCCCGGTGAGCAGGACGTGTACGTGTCGGCCAGCCAGATCCGGAAGTTCGGTCTGCGCAAAGGTGACCTCGTGAAAGGCCCGATCCGTCCTCCCCGCTCCCAGGAGAAGTTCCCGGCGCTGACCAGGATCGAAACCGTCAACGACATGTCGGTGGAGGAAGCCCGCAAGCGGCCCAAGTTCGGGGACCTCACCCCGCTGTTCCCCGACTCCCGGCTCCACCTCGAGGTCGAGGGGCAGCCCAACCACATGCTGGCGAGGATCGTGGACCTCATCGCACCGATCGGCAAGGGCCAGCGAGGCATGATCGTGTCGCCGCCGAAGGCCGGCAAGACGACCGTCCTCAAGGAGATCGCCAATTCGATCAGCCAAAACAACCCGGAGTGCCACCTGATCGTCGTCCTCGTCGATGAGCGGCCCGAGGAAGTCACCGACATGCAGCGCTCCGTCAAGGGCGAGGTGGTGTTCTCCACTTTCGACCGACCCGCCGAGGAGCACACCCAGGTGGCCGAACTCTCCCTCGAGCGGGCCAAGCGGCTCGTGGAGATGGGCACCGACGTCGTGATCCTCCTCGATTCGATCACCCGTCTCGCCCGGGCCTACAACCTGGCGACACCGGCCAGCGGCCGCATCCTGTCGGGTGGTGTCGACTCGACCGCCCTGTACCCTCCGAAGCGTTTCTTCGGGGCGGCCCGCAACATCGAAGAGGGGGGGAGCCTCACCATCCTGGGAACCGCCCTCGTCGAGACCGGGTCCCGGATGGACGAGGTGATCTTTGAGGAGTTCAAGGGGACCGGGAACATGGAGCTGCGTCTCGATCGCAAGCTCGCCGACAAGCGGGTGTATCCCGCCGTCGACATCCCGGCCTCGGGAACGCGGAAGGAAGAACTCTTGTTCACCAAGAACGAGCTCGCCCAGGTATGGAAGCTAAGGCGGGTTCTCATGGCGCTGGCGGAGCCGGCGGCAGGCTTGGAGCTGCTCATCGATAGGCTCAAGGACGCCAAGTCGAACGACGAGTTCCTCGCCGAGGTGGCCAAGACCGGAAACGGATGATCGAGGAGACCAGGTGAAGACCGAAATCCATCCCGAATACGCCGAGACGCAAGTGACGTGCTCGTGCGGCAACACGTTCACGACGCGCTCGACGAAGTTGGGGGAGATGCATGTTGAGCTGTGCAACGAGTGCCACCCCTTCTATACGGGCAAGCAGAAGCTGGTCGACTCGGGCGGCCGCGTCGAGCGCTTCCAGCGCCGCTACGGGCGCAAGACGTTCACTCGTGAGGCGACCGCCGACGACAAGGCCGAGGAGACCGCCGAAGAGCCCTCGGAGGAGTAGGTGAGCCGCCCACCGGGCGCCACCGTCGGCGGCCAAGCAGTCATCGAAGGCGTCATGATGCGCGCCCCCTCGGCGTGGGGCGTTGCCGTTCGCCGGCCCGACGGCGTCATCGAAGCGATCAGCCACGAGCTGCCCCGGCTCTCGGCGCGATCCCGCTGGGCCAAGGTGCCCTTCGTTCGCGGCGTGCTGGTGCTGGCCGAGTCGCTCAACCTCGGCATGCGAGCGCTCTCGTGGTCGACCATCAAGGCCAGCGAGGAAGACGACCAGGAGCTGAGCACCCGCCATGTGGTTGGGGCGATGGTGATCGCCCTCGTCTTCTTCCTTGCGGTGTTCATGGTCCTTCCACTCCTCGTGGCCCGGGGAGCGGAACAACTGCTCGGCGAGTCGACGATCCTGTTCAACCTGGTCGACGGCATCGTCCGGGTCGGGTTGTTCGTGGGCTACATCTGGGCGATCGGTTTCTCCAAGGAGATCGGCCGGGTCTTCGAGTACCACGGGGCCGAGCACAAGACGATCCACGCCTACGAAGCGGGCCGACCGCTCAGCGTGGAGGCCATTCAGGAGTACAGCCCCCGGCATCCGCGCTGCGGGACCAACTTCCTGCTCATCGTCATCTTGATCGCCCTCGTCGTGTTCACCGCCATCGGCCGCCCGTCGTGGCCGTGGCTGATCGCCAGCCGGGTGCTGCTGATCCCCGTCATCGCCGGCCTCGCCTACGAGGTCCTCAAGGCGGCGGCCGACCGGACCTGGCTCAGGGTGACCTCCCAGCCCGGAATCTGGCTGCAGCGGCTGACGACCCGGGAGCCGGCCACCGATCAGGTCGAGGTGGCCGTGGCGAGCCTGCTGGCCGCTCTCGACGCCGACGAGCGCCGGGAGGTCGAGGCCCGCGGGGAGATCGCGCCTGCGGCGCTCGAGGCCGAATTCGGCTGATGGACGCCAATCTGAAGGAGAGGCTCGGGGAGGTCGAAAGGGCCTTCGAGGAGACCCTTTCCTCCATGGCGGATCCCGAGGTGCTCGGCGATCAGGCCCGGTACGCCGAGATCGCCAAGCGGCACGCCGACCTGAAGCCGGTGGTGGACGCGTTCGGCGCCTACCGGCAGGCGGTTGCCGAAGCGGACGAGGCGGGCGAGCTGGCGGCCGCCGAGGACGACGGCGAGATGCTCTCGTACCTCGAGAGCCTGGCGGAGACCAAGGCCGCCGAGGCCGCCGGCCTGGAGCAGCGGTTGCGGTTGATGCTGGTGCCCAAGGATCCCAACGACGAGAAGGACGTGATCGTGGAGATCCGGGCCGCGGTCGGCGGAGACGAGGCGGCTCTCTGGGCCGGCGACCTCTACCGGATGTACCAGCGGTACGCCGAGGGGCGGTCGTGGGGCATCGAGCCGATGAACAGCTCGACTTCGGAAGCAGGGGGATTCAAAGAGATCACGTTCGCCGTCAAGGGAAAGGGTGCCTATTCGCGGCTCAAGTTCGAAGCCGGCCCCCACCGGGTGCAGCGGGTGCCGAAGACCGAGTCACAGGGGAGAGTGCACACGTCGATCGCCACGGTGGCGGTGCTTCCCGAAGCCGAGGATGTGGAGGTCGAGGTGGCCGAGAACGACCTCGAGGTCGACGTCTTCCGGTCCCAGGGACCCGGGGGCCAGTCGGTGAACACCACCGACTCGGCGGTCCGCATCACCCACAAGCCCACCGGGCTGGTGGTCACCTGCCAGGACGAGAAGTCGCAGCTGCAGAACAAGGCCAAGGCGCTGCGGGTGCTGCGAGCCCGTCTCTATCAGATCGAGATGGAGCGTCAGACCGCCGAGCTGGCCGAGAGCCGGCGCTCCCAAGTGGGAACCGGCGAGCGAGCCGAGAAGATCCGCACGTACAACTACCGGGAGAACCGGGTCACCGACCACCGGGTGGGGATGACCATCAAGCGGCTTCCCGAGATCCTCGAGGGCGATCTCGACGATTTCATCGATGCGCTCACGATGGACGACGAGGCCCGGAGGCTCACGGACTCGGAGTGAAAGGCGACATGATCCCCACCCACGAGTACCAACGGCTCGTCATGGCGGTGTCAGGTCGATCGCGAGCCGAAGCCTTGAGGCTCGATCTCGACGACACCTCCCGGCGGCTCCTCGACGACCTGGTCGCCCGCCGGGAAGCCGGGGAGCCACTTCAGTATCTGGAGGGAACGGTGCCCTTCGGACCCGTCGACCTGGCGGTGGATCGCCGGGCTCTCGTCCCCCGCCCCGAGACAGAGTTGCTGTGGGAGGAGGCGGTTCGTTCGCTGGGCGAGGCCGGCCCCGGGACCGCCATCCTCGACCTCGGCACCGGCGCGGGGGGCCTGGCGCTGGCGCTCAAGCACTCCTTCGGCGAGGCACGGGTGTATGCCACAGACGTCAGCGAGGAAGCCCTGTCGCTGGCGCGCGAGAACGCCGCCCGGCTCGCTCTCGACGTCGAGTTCCTCCACGGCGACCTCTACGAGCCGCTTCCCAAGCGCCTCATGGGCCGTTTCGATCTGATCGTCGCCAACCCGCCGTACGTGTCGGAAGCCGACTTCGAGACGCTGCCCGATGAGATCCGGAACTACGAGCCCCGGGAAGCCCTCGTGGCCGGACCGCACGGCACCGAGATCCTCGCCGCCATTGCCGACGAGGCCTTCTGGTGGGTGGGTGTCGGGGGTTGGGTGATCTGTGAGATCGGGGAGACGCAGGGGGAGGCGGCGCTCGAACTCTTCGGCGGCTTCGACCGGGAGGTGCGCCGGGACCTGGCCGGGAAGGACCGCATCCTGGTGGCGCGCAAGGGTGCCTCGTGCTGCGTGTGACGTGGACCCGCTGATTGCCCGGGCGGTGGCCCTGCTGCGGCGGGGCGGAGTCGTGGGTGTTCCCACCGACACCGTGTACGGGATCGGAGCCGATCCGTTCCACGAAGGCGGGGTGAACCGCCTCTACGAGATCAAGGGCAGGGACGAGGCGAAGGCGATCTCGATCCTGGCGGCCGATGTCGCCCAAGTCGAGACCGTGGCCCGCCTCGCCGGGTCGGCTCGCCGTCTGGCCGAACGGCATTGGCCCGGTCCCCTCACGCTGGTGCTCCCCCGGGTCGCCGGGGCCCCGGCCTGGCTGGGCGATGCCGAGCGCGACACCGTCGGTGTGCGGGTCCCGGATCACCCCATCGCCCTCGGTCTGCTCCGGGCCTCCGGGCCCCTGTCGGTGACCAGCGCCAACCAGTCCGGTGATCCGCCGTCGCCCGGTTCGGAGGAGGCGGTCGAGGCCCTCGGGGATCGCATCGACCTCTATCTCCCCGGCCCGTCAGGGGGCGGGGAAGCCTCGACGGTCGTCGACGTCACCGGGTCGAAACCGCAGATACTCCGGGAGGGACCGGTGCCAATCTCCAGGCTGTGAATCGGCACTAGCCTGATCCGGCAATCCGAGGAGCAGCCATGACCGACTCGCGGCCCCTGGAGGCCGTCGACCCCCAGATCGCAGCGCTGATCGGTGCCGACGTCGAACGTCAGCGCAGCCATCTCCATTTCATCGCATCGGAGAACTTCGTGTCCCGAGCGGTGCTGCAGGCGTCGGGCTCCGTGTTCACCAACAAGTACTCGGAGGGCTATCCCGGCCGCCGGTACTACGAGGGGTGTGAGGTCGTCGACGAGATGGAGACCCTCGCCATCGAGCGGGCCAAATCACTGTTCGGAGCGGAACACGCCAACGTCCAGGCCCACAGCGGCTCGCAGGCCAACATGGCCGTCTACTTCGGCCTGCTGGAACCGGGCGACAAGATCCTGGGAATGCGCCTCGACCAGGGAGGGCACCTCACCCACGGCTCCCACGTGAACTTCTCAGGCATGACGTTCGAGTTCGTCGGCTACGGAGTGGACCCCGACACCGAACTGGTCGACATGGACGATGTCCGGCAGGTGGCGGTCGCCGAGCGTCCCAAGATGATCGTGGCCGGGTATTCGGCCTACTCCCGCATCCTGGATTGGGCCCGGTTCCGGGAGATCGCCGATGAGATCGGAGCCCTGCTGATGGTCGACGCCGCCCACCTGGTCGGGCTCATCGCCGGGGGAGCGCACCCCAACCCGGCGCCCCATGCCCACGTCGTCACCGCAACGACCCACAAGGCGCTGCGGGGGCCGCGCGGCGGGCTCATCCTCTGCGAGGCGGAGTACGGGCCGGCGATCGACAAGGGGGTGTTCCCCATCGGCCAGGGCGGGGCACTCAACAATCAGATCGCCGCCAAGGCGGTCGGGTTCAACGAGGCGGCTGCGCCCGAGTTCCGCGACTATGCCCGCCGGGTGGTCGCCAACGCCGACGCCCTGGCCACCACCATGGGGGAGATGGGGGTTCGCATCGTGAGCGGTGGAACCGACAACCATCTCTTCTTGATGGACCTCCGCTCCATCGATCCCGAACTCACCGGAAAGGAGGCGGCCGGCCTGCTCGACTCTCTCGGTATCACCGTGAACTTCAATGCGATCCCGTTCGATCCCCGGCCTCCTTCCCAAGCGAGCGGGCTGCGGATCGGCACCCCGGCGGCCACCACCTGCGGCATGGCCGAAGCCGAGATGGAGGAAGTGGGCCGTCTCGTGGTGACGGCCCTCCAGCGTCGCGACGAGCCCACGACGCTCGAGACGGTGGCGGGGAGGACCGCCGAATTGGCGGCTGCCTTCCCGGCCTACCCGCCCGACTTCCCCGGGCACGTCTGACGATTTTGGATACCCCGGTCGTCACCGGTAGGTTTCGAGCGCCGCCACAAAGGGGTGCATTTCGGTGAGCGGTGTCAACGAGGACCTCCGCAAGTCTCTGGGAGCCGGTATGGAAGCAGCCGGCTTCTTTGCCACCGTGATGTCGGGATTCCTGCTCGGTTTCCTGGCGGACTGGTGGCTGGGGACCGACCCGGCGGGGGTCGTCATCGGCATCGTCGCCGGGTCTGTAACGGGATTCTGGAAGATGTGGCACATCGCCAAGAGGCAGGATGATCAACCGGGACGTTGAGAGCGTGCTCGCCCGCCACACGGTGCGGCGAATCGTGATCGTGGGGCCGCCGCTGGTCGCCCTCTTCGGAATCGCGAGGGGCGTCGACGGAGCGATCGCCTCCGCCATCGGGCTCGCCATCGTGGTCGGGTACTACCTCCTGACCGGTGTGATGTTGTCCGTGGCGGCGCGCATCTCATTGGGTGCCTATCATGCGGCCGCCCTGCTCGGGTTCTTCCTGCGGCTGGGCCTGATCGCGGTGACCATGCTCGCCGTCGCTGCGCTGATCGACGTCGATCGGCCGGCGCTCGGGATAACCGTGGTCGCGAGCTACTTCGCGCTGCTGGCCTGGGAGACCGTGGCGGTGGCCAAGGGACGGGAAAGGGAGTTGGAGTGGACCAGCTGATTGTCGCGATCGAGTGCGATCCGGCGGAAGACATCATCTGCACTCCGGAGTTCGTGAACGAACTCTTCGAGACGCCGGTCGTGTTCAGCATCGGCGGCTTCGACGTGAACCGGGCGATGCTGCTCATGTTGTTCGCCGCCTTCGTGGCGGTGGCCCTCATCTTCTTCGCGTTCCGGCGCCCCCGGGTGGTGCCGTCGCGGTACGGGCTCGCCATGGAGAGCATGGTCGGCTTCGTGCGGGACGAGATCGCCATCGGGATCATCGGGCCGGAAGGGATCCGGTACTTTCCCTACCTCTTGTCCCTCTTCATGTTCATCCTCGTGGGCAACTTCTTCGAGATCACACCGTTCGTGAACTTCCCGATCACCTCCCGGATGGCGATACCCGCTTTCTTGGCGGTGCTCACGTGGTTCATCTTCATCTTTGTGGGCTTCGCAAAGAACGGGCCCCGCTACTTCAGCGACATCGTGTGGCCCAAGTCGGTCCCGCTCGGCCTCCGGCCGCTGGTTGGCCTCATCGAGTTGGTCTCGACCTTCGTCCTCCGGCCGCTCACCCTCGCGGTCCGGCTCTTCGCCAACTTGGTGGCCGGGCACGTGATGCTGAGCCTGCTCTTGGTCAGCGGCTACATCTTCATCATTGAGGTCGGCGACATCGGCGCCCGGTCGGTGATCGGCGTCGGTTGGTTCACGATCGGGCTGGCGATCTTCCTCTTCGAGATCGTCGTCTCGGTCCTGCAGGCGTACATCTTCACTCTGCTCTCGGCGGTCTACATCCAGACGTCGGTGCATCCGGAACACTGATCGAAAGGGAAACTATGGAAGACATCAGCGGTGCGTTGGCCCTCATCGGCTACGGCCTGGCGGCCATCGGTCCCGGCGTCGGCATCGGCATCGTGGCCGGGAACGCCGTCCAGGCCATGGCGCGGCAACCAGAGGCGGCCGGCATGGTGCGGACCACCATGTTCCTCGGCATTGCCTTCACCGAGGCGCTGGCCCTGATCGGGTTCGTGCTCTTCTTCCTCGCCTGAGGCCATGACTCGGTTATTCGCAAGCATCATCTACCTCGCAGCAGAGGAGGAGCCGGAGGGCATCGATCTCGTGCTGCCGGCATACGAGGAACTCATCGCCGGCATCATCGCCTTTGCGATCGTCTTCCTCGTCTTCTGGCGCTGGGGGGTGCCGGCGATCAAGCGGGCCCTCGAGGCACGGCAGGAAGCGATCACCGGCCAGCTCCAGGAAGCGGAGAAGGCGAAGGAGGAGGCCGAGGGGTTGCTCGGCGACTATCGCAAGCAGCTCTCCGAGGCCCGCACCGAAGCCAACCGCATCGTGGAGGACGCCCGCAAGACCGCCGAATCGGTGCGCAGTGACGTCGTCGCCAAGGCGGAGGGCGAGGCGGCGGAGATCACCCGCAAGGCGCGCGAGGACGCGGCGGCCGAGCGGGAACGTGCCGCCGACCAGATCAAGCAGGAAGTGGCGGCGCTGTCGCTCGACCTCGCCCAGCGCGTGGTCGGTGAGACGGTTGACCGCAAGAGCCAGCAGGCGCTCGTCGACCGCTACATCGACGAACTCGGGGAGTTGAGCGACTAGATGGCGGCAGAGGATCGCATCGAGGGCTACGCAACGGCCATCCTCGAGATCGCCAAGGCAGAGGGCGCGCTCGAGCGCGTGGGCGACGAGTTGTTCCGGATCGCCCGCGCCCTGCAGGGGTCGACGGAGTTGCGGGAGGCGCTCGTCGACCGCCGTCTGCCCCTGGAACGCAAGAAGGCGGTCATCGACGAGCTGCTCGAGGGTCAGGCTTCTCCCTTGGCCGTGAGCCTCGTGAACTTCGTCGTCGGCGCCGGCCGGAGCGCCGAGCTCCCCGCCATCGCCGATCGACTCGCCGAGCGGGCCGCCGCCGAGCGGGATCGGGCAATCGCCGAGGTACGCACCGCGGTCCCGTTGGACAAGGCAACGGTCGCCCGTCTCGCCGAAGCTCTCGGACGGGCCACCGGCAAGCAGGTGGAAGTGAAGACGGTCATCGACCCAACGGTCCTCGGAGGGATCGTGGCTCGGGTCGGGGACACGGTGATCGACGGCTCGGTTCGTCATCGACTCACCGAGCTACGTGACGTGTTGACCCAGTAAGGCAGGCAGGATGGCGGAACTCACGATCAACCCTCAGGAAATCACGGCGGCGCTCCGCAAGCACGTCGAGGGATGGGAACCCTCCCTCGAAGCCGAGACCGTCGGGTATGTGAGCGCCATCGGGGACGGCGTGGCCCGAGTGAGCGGCCTCCCGTTGGCCATGGCCAGCGAGCTCCTCGAATTCCCAGGCGGCCTCATCGGGGTGGCGCTCAACCTCGACGAGGACTCGATCGGCGCCGTGATCATGGCTGAGGCGAGTCACATCCAGGAGGGCGACCCCGTCAAGCAGACCGGACGGGTGTTGTCGGTGCCCGTCGGCGATGCGTTGCTCGGCCGGGTGGTCGACACGCTCGGCAACCCGGTCGACGGCAAGGGCCCCATCGAGACCACCGAGCGGCGGATCTTGGAGACCCAGGCTCCCACGGTGGTGCAGCGGAGACCGGTGCACGAGCCGCTGCAGACCGGCATCAAGGCGATCGACGGCATGATCCCGATCGGTCGGGGCCAGCGAGAGCTGATCATCGGCGACCGCCAGACCGGCAAGACGGCCGTGGCGATCGACACGATCATCAACCAGCGCGGCGAGGACGTGAAGTGCATCTACGTGGCGATCGGCCAGAAGGCTTCGACCGTAGCCGAGGTGGTCGAGGTGCTCGCCGAGCACGGCGCCATGGACTACACCGTCGTCATCAACGCCCCCGCCTCGTCATCGCCGGCGCTGCAGATGTACGCCCCGTACGCCGGTTCGGCGATGGGCCAGTACTGGATGTACAACGGGCAGCACGCCCTGGTGATCTTCGACGACCTGTCGAAGCAGGCCGTTGCCTACCGTGAGATCTCATTGCTGCTCCGTCGGCCTCCCGGCCGGGAGGCCTATCCCGGCGACGTGTTCTACCTCCACAGCCGGCTCCTGGAGCGCTGTGCCAAGCTCTCCGACGACCTGGGCGGCGGCTCGCTGACCGGGTTGCCGATCGTGGAGACCAAGGCCGGCGACGTGTCCGCCTACATCCCGACCAACGTCATCTCGATCACCGACGGCCAGATCTACCTGGAGACCGACCTCTTCTACTCGGGGGTTCGGCCCGCGATCAACGCCGGCATCTCGGTCTCCCGGGTGGGCGGCAACGCCCAGGTGAAGGGGATGAAGAAGGTGGCCGGCCCGCTGCGCCTCAACCTGGCGCAGTTCCGGGAGCTGGAGGCCTTCGCCGAGTTCGGCTCGGAACTCGACGCCGCCAGCCAGGCCCAGCTGGAGCGGGGGCGCCGGGTCGTCGAGGTTCTCAAGCAGCCGCAGTTCCGGCCGGTGCCGGTCGAGGATCAGATCGTGGTCATCTACGCCGTCACCAACGGCCGCATGGACTCGGTGCCCACCGAACGGATCGCCGAGTTCGAGGCCGGTCTGGCCGACTACATGCGGACCCGGGAGGGCGCCCTCATGGATCAGATTCGCGAGACCGGCGAGCTTCCCGACACCGAAGCACTCGATGCCGCCATCGAGATCTTCAAGGCGACCTTCGAAGGGGAGTAGCGATGGCGAGCGCCGAGCTCCGACAAATCCGGCGGCGGATCCGCAGCGTCCAGTCGACGATGAAGATCACGCGCGCCATGGAGCTCATCGCCGCCTCCCGCATCGTGAGGGCTCAGCAGAGGGTCTCCGCCGCCCAGCCGTACACCGACAGGATGAACGACGTGATCCGCAAGGTGGCCGCCGCCTCGGGCGGCGCTTCGCACCCGCTCCTGGATCAGCGAACGCAGCGGACGGCGGGTGTCTTGGCGGTGACCAGCGACCGCGGCCTGGCCGGGGCCTACAACACGAATGTGATCCGGATGACGGAGAGCCGCCTGTTGGAGCTGCGGGCCGAGAACACCGACTACCGCCTGTACGTGGTGGGGAAGAAGGCGCAGAGCTACTTCCGCTATCGGGGCTATCAGGTCGAGCGGTCCTTCCTGGGGGTCACCGACACCCCCGGCTACGGGGATGCGAGGGCCATCGCCAACATCTTGATGAACGACTACGCCGAGGAGGCCATCGACTCGGTGGAGGTGTCCACGACTCGATTCGTGTCGGCTCTCACCCAGACCCCGACCCGCTGGCCGCTGCTGCCGATCCAGCCTCCTGAGGAGATCGAAGCGGCCGATGGCGGTGCGGTGGGCTACACCTACGAGCCCTCCGCCGGCTCGATCTTGAGCCGGCTGCTGCCCCGGTACGTCGAGGCGATGATGTTCGGCATGCTCCTCGACGCCTCGGCGTCGGAGCATGCGGCGCGGCGCCGAGCGATGAAAGCGGCCACCGAGAACGCCGAGGAGCTGACCCGGATCCTCACCCGCAAGGCCAACCAGGCCCGGCAGGCGGAGATCACCACCGAGATCTCGGAGATCGTCGGCGGCGCCGAGGCTCTGACCAAAGGATGAACAAGGAGCAACCGTGAGCGAACTGAGCACCGGACGGATCGTCAAGGTGGCCGGGCCGGTGGTGGACATCGAGTTCCCGCCCAACGCCCTGCCCGAGATCCTCAACGCCGTCACCTTCGAGTACACCGTGGGCGGCGAGACCCAGCGGGTCGTGGCCGAGGTGGCCCAGCACCTCGGTGGTAGCCGGGTGCGCGCCATCGCCATGAAGCCGACCGACGGCCTGGTGCGTGGCTCCGAGGTCATCAACACCGGGGCGCCCATCACGGTTCCGGTGGGTCCGAACACCCTGGGGCACATCTTCAACGTCCTCGGGGAACCGCTCGACGGCGATCCCGCCGCTTTCCAGGCCGAGGATCGCTGGCCGATCCACCGGCCGGCGCCCAGCTTCGAGGACGTGGGATCGCAGCGGGAGATGTTCGAGACGGGCATCAAGGTGATCGACCTCCTCGAGCCCTACGTGCAGGGCGGCAAGATCGGCATGTTCGGCGGCGCCGGTGTCGGCAAGACCGTGATCATCCAGGAGATGATCCACCGGGTCGCCACCGAGCACGGCGGCGTCTCGGTGTTCGCCGGCGTGGGGGAGCGGACCCGCGAGGGCAACGACCTCTACCTGGAGATGGCGGAGTCGGGGGTCTTGGAGAAAGCGGCCCTGGTTTTCGGCCAGATGGACGAGCCGCCCGGCGTCCGCCTGCGGGTGGGCCTGTCGGCGCTGACCATGGCCGAGTACTTCCGCGACGAGATGGGCCAGGACGTGTTGCTCTTCATCGACAACATCTTCCGCTTCACCCAGGCGGGTTCCGAAGTGTCGACGCTGCTGGGCCGCATGCCGTCGGCGGTCGGCTATCAGCCCACCCTGGCCGACGAGATGGGGGCGCTCCAGGAGCGGATCACCTCGGTGCGGGGCCGTTCGATCACCTCGTTGCAGGCGATCTACGTGCCGGCCGACGACATCACCGACCCGGCGCCGCATACCACCTTCGCCCACCTGGACGCCACGACCGTGCTGTCCCGTTCGATCTCGGAGAAGGGCATCTACCCGGCGGTCGATCCGCTCGACTCGACCAGCCGAATCCTCGACCCCCGCATCGTGGGGGACGAGCACTACAACACCGCCCGGCAGGTGCAGCAGATCCTGCAGCGCTACAAGGACCTGCAGGACATCATCGCCATCCTGGGCATCGATGAGCTCTCCGAAGAGGACAAGCTGATCGTGGGCCGAGCCCGTCGCATCGAGCGGTTCCTCTCCCAGCCGTTCTACGTGGCCGAGCAGTTCACCAACTACCCGGGCAAGACGGTGCCGCTGGAGGACACGATCCGCTCGTTCCGGATGATCGTGGACGGCGAGGTCGATCACATCCCCGAGCAGGCCTTCTACATGCAGGGCGGCATCGACGACGTCCTCGCCGAGGCCAAGAAGATGGAGGCCGCGTGAACAGCCGCCGTGGGGTTGGGGCCCCACGTTGCGGAGGAGGTCGGGGCTGGGGCCCCGGC
>JBFFRY010000017.1:0-53072 GCA_041572755.1 Acidimicrobiia bacterium
CCGCCTCCGCTCATCCTGACCAGTCGGGGAGGGACATGGCGCACCGCTTCCATCACGTCCACATCAAGTCCAAGGATCCCCGCGCCAGTGCCCAATGGTGGGCCGACATGTTCGGCGCCGAGGTGCTGCCCGAGGTGGAGTTCCGCTCGATCTTGTTCGTGCCGGTCCGCCTCGACGGGATCCAGATCACGATCACCCTCCCCGACCCCGAGGAACCGACCGCCCCCTCCGCCACCGTTCCCCACTGGGGCCTGGAGCACATCGGCATCATCACCGACGATCTCGCTCGTGATCTCGCTCGATTCGAGGAGCAGGGGCTCCCCGTCTATGAACGGCGGCCGGGGGCCGGAGGCTTTGAGATCGCCTACGTAGCCACTCCCGACGGTGTCTGTCTGGAGCTGATGCAACCGTGAAGCGGATACCCCCCTTCACCTACTTCGAACCGGTCACCGCATCGGAGGCCTCCGAGCTCCTCTCCCAACATCCCGATGCCCGGGTGCTGGCCGGGGGTACCGACCTGTTGGTGGACATGAAGTCGGGGAAGGAGCATCCGGCGGCGGTCGTGAACCTGAAGCGGATCGAAGGTCTCCGCGGTGTCGGTGCCGAGGACGACTCGACTTGGATCGGAGCGCTCACGTCGGTGCGAGATGTCGAGCAATCCGACGTCGTACGCGATCGACATCCGGCTCTGGCGGCGGCGGCCCGGGTGCTGGCCTCACTGCCGATTCGGCGCCTTGCCACCATCGGCGGGAACCTCGGCCGGGCCTCCCCGGCCTCCGATCTGGCACCGCCGCTGATGACGCTCGATGCAACGGTCACGGTCGAGAGCCGCGCCGAGACCAGAGAGATCCCCGTCGCCGACCTCTTCGTCGGCCCCGGGGAGACCGTCCTCCGTCACGACGAGATCATCACGTCGATCCGGTTGCCGCTCTCCTCCCCCGGCGCCGGAGCCGCCTTCCGTAAACTGGGAAAACGCGGCGGCGGCACCGACATCGCCCTGGTCGGGACGGCGGCCTCGCTGGTCATCACCGATGGGACGATCGCCAATGCTTGCGTGGTCCTGGCTTCGGTGGGACCGACCCCGCTGCGATCCCGTGCCGCCGAGGAAGTGCTGTGCGGCGCCGTTCCGAGCGAGGCCATCCTGGAGGAAGCCGGCGTTGCGGCCGCCGATTCGGCGACACCCATCAGCGATGTGAGGGCCAGTGCCGCCTATCGCACCGCCCTGACCCGGGTACTCACCCGGCGGACCCTTCGGGATGCAGTGTCGGCGGCGCAGGGATCGGCACCATGATGCCGATCGCGCTGACCGTCAACGGGAAGGACCGGGTCGTCGTGATCGGGCCCAACGTCACGCTGCTGGAAGCCCTGCGGGAGGAGCTGCTGCTCACCGGGGCCAAGGAAGGCTGCGGCGTGGGGGAGTGCGGGGCCTGCATCGTGCTGGTCGACGGCCGGGCGGTCACCTCCTGTCTCATGCTGGCCGTCGACGCCGTCGGGCGGATCGTCGAGACCGTCGAGGGCATCGCCCCCGACGGCATCCTCGATGCGGTGCAGGAGGCGTTCGTCGAGGCGGGCGCCTTCCAGTGTGGGTATTGCACCCCGGCCACCGTCCTGATCGCCGAGGCGCTGCTGAGGGGCGACCCCGGGCCGAGCATCGACGACACCAAGGATGCGCTCGACGGCGTGCTGTGCCGCTGTGGTGCCCAACCCAAGGTGTTGCAGGCCATCGCCTCACTGGCGGAGGAGAGGACATGACCCGCTATGTGGGGCGGCGCGTCGCCCGTCTCGATGCTCGCGACAAGGTCACCGGCAGGGCGGTGTTCGGTTCCGACGTGCGTCTCCCCGGGATGCTCCACGGAGCCGTGCTCCGCAGCCCTCACCCCCATGCCCGGATCGTGTCGGTCGACACCACGGCGGCACAATCCTCGCCGGGCGTGGTGGCCGTGGTGACCGGGACCGACTTCCCCTACACCTTCGGGTCGGCGATCAAGGATCAGCCCTTCCTCGCCACCGACCGGGTCCGCTACGTGGGTGAGCCGGTCGCCGCCGTGGCGGCCGCCACCGAGATCGAGGCCCAGCAGGCGCTGGCCGGTGTTCGCATCGAGTACGAGGAACTCCCGGCCGTCCTCGAGATGGAGGACGCGCTGGACCCCGATGCACCGCTCGTGCATCCCGACCTGGAGACCTACGAGCGGGGATCGCACGAGATCGTGCCGGGAACGAACATCAACACGATCTACCGCTACGCCCGTGGCGACGTCGACGAGGGCTTCTCCGCCGCCGATCTGGTGGTCGAGCACACGTTCACCGCCCACGCCGTGAGCCACGCCGCCCTCGAGACCCACGTGGCGGTGGCCAGCTACGAGCCGGCCGCCGACAGCTACATCCTGTGGGTTTCGACCGACCGGCCTTTCCAGGTGCGCAACGAACTCACCGCGGCGCTGGGGATCCCCAGCAACCGGGTACGGCTCATCGTGGGCTACGTCGGTGGGTCGTTCGGGGGGAAGAACACCTTGATCGCCGAGACCGCCGCGGTGGCTCTGGCCCGCCACTGCGGGGGCCGACCCGTCCGGGTGGAGCTGTCCCGCGAGGAGGATCTCGTTGCCTCCCAGTTGCGGGTGCCGGCGATCTTGACGCTCAAGACCGGGGTCCGGGAGGACGGGCTGCTCATCGCTCGCAGCGCCGACATCTTGTGGGACAGCGGCGCCTACACCTCGAACACCGTCGGCGTGGCGATCCGGGGCGCCCAAACAGTCTTCGGGCCCTACCGGATTCCGCACCTGAGGCTGCTGTCGCGTCAGGTGTACACCAACCGGGCGATCACGGGCTCCTATCGCGGCTACGGCACCACCCAGGTGACGTGGGCGTGCGAATCGCAGATGGACGTCGTCGCCGAACGTCTCGGCCTGGACCCTCTCGAGTTCCGGCTCAAGAACGGCTACACCGAAGGCGACCCCTACCTCAACGGGCAGATCATGCACGGGATCGACCTCGAGGCGACGCTGCGCCGGGCCGCCGCCGAGATCGATTGGGGAGAGCCCGCTGCGGACCCGCCTGAGCCGCATCTGAGGCGGGGAAAGGGCCTGGCCACGATGATCAAGCCGACCGCCACGCCCACCAGCAGCAACGTCGTCATCAAGGTCGAACAGGATGGCCAGGTGGCGGTGCTGTGTGCTGCCCCCGAGATCGGCGGCGGGCAGGACACGGTGCTGGCCCAGATGGCGGCCGACGTGATCGGCGTGCCCCTGGACGCGGTGGCGATCTCGACGACCGACACCGCGGTGTCGCCGTTCAACGGTCCGGTGGCCTCGAGCCGGACCACCTACCACGTCGGCGCGGCGATCAAGCAGGCCGGCGAGGAGATTCGCGACGGGATCCTCGGGCTCGCCGCCGAGGCGCTCGGTGTCGACTCGGCACGGCTTGACCTCGACGAAGGCCTGATCTCGGAGGAAGGCGCCGGTGCCCGGATCACGGTGGCCGAGTTGCTGGGCTCGTTCGGCTTCGAGGGGCATTCGATCATGGCCGAGGCGCGCTTCACCACGGCCGGATCCCCGTTGCTCAAGGCCGAGCCGGGGATGGAATGGATGAGCAGCATCTTCTGGATGCTCGCCACCCACGCCGTCGAAGTGGAGGTCGACACCGAGACCGGAGTGGTGCGAATCGTCAAGGTGGCGGCTGCGCACGACGTGGGCAGGGCCATCAACCCCACGACCTGTGAGCAGCAGATCGAGGGAGGGGTGATCATGGGCCTCTCGAACGCCCTGTTCGAGGATCTGGCGGTTCGCGACGGCCGGATCGGGGTGAACGGCTTCCTCGACTACAAACTGGCCACGATGCACGATCTCCCCGAGATCGTGCCGATCATCGTCGAGTCCGAGCACAGCGAGGCCCCGTTCGGCGCCAAGGGAATCGGCGAGCCGGCGGCGGCCGCCACCGCCCCGGCGATCGCCAATGCCATCGCCGATGCGATCGGGATCCGGATCACCGATCTGCCGCTCTCGGCGGAGAAGGTCCTCTTTGCGCTTCAGGAGGAGCCGGAGGATGACTGACCGATCGTCCCTGATCCGCAGTGGCCCGGTGCCCGATCCGGTCCGGCCCTGCATGCTCGACCAGATCGAGTATCGGCTCCCCCGATCGGGGTCACCCGCCGTCGAGCACACTCATCGGTCGCCGACGTGGCCCTGGTTTGCGCCAAGACGAGATGATGACGAGGGAGGGAGGCCGGAGTGAGGCTCTACACGTTTGCGGTGCAGTCTCCGCTGGGTGAACGGACGAGGATCGGGGCCGAGGCCCGGGGGAACCTGATCGATCTGACGGCAGCGGCCGCCTGGTACTTCCACGAGCGGCGAGAACCGGACGCCGGCGAGTACGCCCGCTTCCTGGTCCCCCCCGACATGGTCGGCTACCTGACCAGGGGCGACAAGGCGCGCCGGGTCGTCGAGGCGAGCCTGGCGATGGTCGCCGAGGCCGAGGGGACCGCATCCGGTCCGGACGGTGAGCGGGTGGTCTACACCTTCGACGAGGTCCGTCTCCTGGCACCGGTGCCCCGCCCCAACATCGTGTGGGATGCCATGGTGTTCCACGAGCACGTCAAGATGGGGCGCGACGTGATTCCCGACGTCTTCTTCGACTCTCCGCCCTACTTCACGCAGAGTCCCGCCATCGTCGCCGGCCCCTACGATCCGATCTACAAGCCGGTCTTCACCGAGCAACTCGACTTCGAGCTCGAGTTCGGTCTCATCATCGGGAAGAAGGGCATCAACATCCCGGCTGAGGAGGCGGAGGACCACATCGCCGGTTTCACCATCTACAACGACATCTCGGCACGGGACGTTCAGTTCCGGGAGATGGAGATGATGCTCGGCCCCGCCAAGGGCAAGAACTTCGAGCACGCCAACATCATGGGCCCCTGCCTGGTGACCCCCGACGCGCTCGACTACGACAACCTGCGCATGGTGGCCCGGATCAACGGCGACGTCGTCGCCGACGACAACTCGTCGGCGATGTACCACAAGTTCCCCCGCATCATCGAGTGGATCTCACAGGAGCAGTACCTCTATCCCGGGGACTTCATCGCGTCGGGAACCAGCGATCACGGGACCGGACCGATGTCGTCGTTCGACCGATGGCTCGAAGTGGGTGATGTGGTCGAACTGGAGGTCGAAGGGATCGGGGTCATCCGCAACGAGGTGGTGGCCTCCCCGGCCCGCCAGCGCCCCCAAGGAGAGAAATCATGAAGAAGCGGCTGTTCATGTTGCACACCATGCCCTTTGTGATGGACAAGATCATCGGTCCGCTCGAGCGGGAATTCCTCGAAGCGCATCCCGACGTCGAGATCCAGCACATGCTGGACACCTCGCTGCTGGCCGACACCATGGCGGACGGTGAGGTCTCACCCGTCACCGCCACCCGGCTTCTCTCCTACGTCCGGGAGGCCGAACAGGCCGGCGGTGCCATGCTGCTGCTCACCTGCACCTCGGTGGGCGAGGGGATGACCCACGTCCGCAAGTTCACCAACCTCCCGACCCTGTGCATCACCGAACCCCTCGTGGCCGAGGCCCTCGATCTCGGTACCCGCATCGGGATCGTTGGCACGGTGCCCACCAGTCCGGCGCAGATCATCGAGCCCCTGATGGCCGAGGCACTGCGGCGCGGGTTGAACCCCGACGACCTGGCCGTCGAGACGGCCGTCGTCGAAGAGGCCTTTGCGGCCCGGGGTGCCGGTGACACCGAGACCCACGACCGCCTGGTGTCCGAGGCGGTCGGTCGGCTGGCGAAGGAGCACGACGTCGACTCGATCGTCTTCGCGCAGGCATCGATGAGCGGCACCGAGATCGAGGATCCGGGTGTTCCCGTGCTCAGGCTGGGACCGTCGGCCTTCGAGCAGGCAGCCGCCATGCTGGCGGCTCCGTAGCCCGGGCTCTCACCACGCCGTGTACGGGTGGGCGATCAGGTTGGCGTTGAAGTAGCGGGGATCGTTGGTGACCTCGGCCCCGGCCCACGCCGGAACCGCGAACGGCTCGTCGTCGCGCGTCAACTCGATCTCGGCCACGATCAGTCCCCGGTTGGCACCTTCGAACTCGTCGACTTCCCAGGTGTGGCCCTCGTGCTCCACGACGAACCGGGTCTTCGAGATGATCGGCTGCTCGCAGAGCTCGTCGAGCATGTGCATGGCGTCGGCGACCGGGATCGGGTACTCGAATTCCGAACGGGTCGCGCCGATGGTGATCCCCTTGATCGTCAGGAAGGCATCGTCCCCGACGACGCGGACCCTGACCGTGCGTTCCTTCACGGTCGACAGGTAGCCCTGCAGGAAGGAGGTGCCGGCGGCACCGGAACGCCAGTCGTCGCTTACGACCAGGAACTTCCGTTCTATCTCCCGGGCCATGCGGCGCTCGCATCTTCGGCGGTCCACCCGATGAGATGCTTGATCGCGGTGGGGTAGTTCGTGTTGGGCCTGGCATCGACCTTCGTGAGCCGGACCGCCCGGCTCAGTGCGGCCGGATCGGCAGACTCGAGTGCCGCCGTCTGCTGCTCGAATCCGTTGATCGCGACATCAGCCAGCTCGGCCATGCAATCGTGAACGACGAACGATTCGCGCCGTTTGTGGATCTCCACGGCCTGCAGGTCGGCGTGGGGTCGGACGATCTCATCGAGGAACTGGTCCAAGGCGTACGACGGCCGGTGCAGGGGGGGTGCCGTCATCCCCAGGAGGGGGAAGACCTCGGTCGCGAGGGTTCCATCGTCCAGGGGGAAACCGGCCTTCAGGCCTGGTTCCCAGCGTTCCAACCCGTCGACGACCCCGAGCAGGACCTTGATGTCGAGGACCTCGTGGCGGATCTTGGGATTCACGTGGGACACGGTGGGCGCAACGAGGTAGACCTCCGTGGTGATCTGCACCGGCTTCGGGAGCGAGACGCTCCGGAAACGGGCCGCCACGTCTTCGAGGCGAGATCCCCAGACGCGGTACTCGTAGCGGGGCTCGACCGGGGCCAACTCGTCCTCCCAACGGCCGCCGGCGCTTCAATCTAGCCGCAGCGGCCACCGGTCGAATCTGCCGTCCTAGGGAACCAACGACTCGATGTCTTGGTTCCGCTGCTCGAGGCGGTCGGCCACGTCCTGGGCGTCGCCCACCACTCGGGTGGGCAAACCGGAGGGCTCCTGGGCCGGCGGCGGCGTCGGATCGGGAGACGTCGAGCCGCCGCATCCCGCAAAGACGACGGCGGCGGCGAGTGCCGCGAGAGTGCGCTTCATGAGTCCCTTATCGGCCTCCCGGGGCCGAACCCTGAGCCGCACGGCAGGCCCGCCCCGCGTCTTCTACGCTGGCAGGCGTGAAGGCGTTCACGATCGCCGGTGGGATCAACGTGCTCATCGGGTTCGGGCTGTTGATCGCCGGTCTCCTCGCACCGGGGGAGGCCAGAGGGGGCCTCCTGGCAACCGGCGGCTTCATGCTGCCGTTCGGGCTCATCTTCTACCTGGTCGGGCGCAAGATCGGACCGGTCGCCGGGCTGCGACCGGGACTGATCGAGTCGGGGACCCCGACCGAGGCGCGGGTGACCGGCATGAGGGAGACGTCCGTCCGGGTGAACAACCGTCCGGTGATCGGCTTCGACCTGGAGGTGACACCGCCCCGCGGCGGCGATCCCTACCCGGCCACGGTGAAGCAGGTGGTGCCGATGGCCGCCCTGGGGTCGATCCGCCCCGGCGTCTCGGTGGGGGTGGTCGTCGATCCGGTCGATCCCGCAAAGGTCGTGGTGGACTGGACCCGGGGCGTTCGAGAAGAACCGGCTCGGCTGAGTGATGCGGATCCGGAGGCGCTGATCGCTGCGATTCGGGAGATCCCGCCCGACCGCCGCAACCTGGCGGCCGAGACCCTGGCGCGGGGTCGTCGGGGCCGAGCCACCATCACCCTCATGCAGCGCATGGGAGAACTCGTCGATCTGGGACTCGCCGACGAGGGCGATGCCGGATGGGAGGACGATCTGTTCCTCGTCGGCCTCGACGTCAAGCTCCCGGGCTGGGACACCTATCCGGCTCAGATCCTCCACCGGGTCCCCGATGCCCTGGTCGGCCGGATCGGCCCTGGCCGGGAGGTCGAGGTGGCGGTCGACCGGGACGATCCGGAGCACCAGGTGGCCATCGATTGGGAGGCGACCCCCTAGGTTCCTCACCCTCCTGGTACGGCTACCCTCGCCCGGACATGGCCAGGTATCGGGGCGTCGCCAATCTCACCGTCGCGGTCGTGGTGGCCGCAGCGTGTTCGGGGAGTTCCGGCGTCGCACCCGGTACCGAGGGTGACTCGTCGACCTCGAGCACGGGCGGCGACACGACGGCCCCGGCGACCTCGGCGTCGACGATCCCGCCTTCGGCTTGCGCCGTCACCGCTCCGGCTCCCTCCGGTGGAAGCGGGACCGAGTTCGTGGCGGGCGATGATGCGGCGGCAGTCGTGGTGGCCCTGTCGGAGGCGGCATTCGAGTGCGCCACCGATGTCGTGGTGGTCTCCGATGCTGATCTCGACCGGGCGGCCCTGGCCGCCCGCCTGGCAGCGGGGCTCAACGCACCGATGCTGGTGGACTCGCCACTCTCGACGGCGCTGGTGACCGCCGAATTGGATCGGCTTGCCCCACAGCGGGTGATGATGGTGGGTGGCGACGTCATCGCCACCCCTCCCGCCTTTGCCGAGGTGATTCCCTACGAGGGGGACCTCGATGCGCTTGCCCTCCGGCTCGACGAGCTGATCGGCGTGCAGCAGGCAGTCGAGCTGCCGAGTCCCCCGGGGGCTGCCACCGTGTCCGCCGTCGTCGACTCGATCAACGAGGGCAGCCGGCTCCGGCCTCCGCCGACCACGACCACCACTACCACCACGATCAGTCCGAGCACCACCGCCCCGATCGACGATGTGACGTCGACGACGGCCGAGCCGTCCACCGGTGAGGCCGAGTTCGCGCCGGTGCCCCTCGAAGGACCCCCGGCGGTGGTCACCGGCGCCGGCACCACCGGCGAGGTTTGGCTCGTCGATCTGAACAGCCCCCTGCCGGCTCTGGCCGCCGCCGTGGCGGCCGGTCTCACCGGCGGCCTCATGGGCCTCGTCGACGGATCCGACCTGCGGCGAATCCCCGAGGTCGGTCGGGCGATTCAGGCCAGCGATGGCGGGGCCCGGATCGTGCGCCTCGTCGGCGACGTCCCGGAGGAGGAAGCCGAGTGGCAACTGCCGGTGATCACCGAGGGGAGCGAGTTGCCCGGGGGCGGCTTCCTGATGTTCCCGGGGCGGCGGCTGGTGGCCCTGTACGGGCATCCGGGAGCCCCGGCCCTCGGATCGCTGGGTGAACAGACGATGCGCCGCGGCCTCGACCGGATCGAGACCTTCCGGGAGGCCTATGAGGGCGACGGCGTCGACATGCTCCCCACCTGGGAGATCATCGCCACCATCGCCGATGCGGGGCCGGGTGCGGACGGCGACTACTCCAGCGAGACCTCCGTCGAGCAGCTCCGGGAGTGGGTCGATTTTGCGGCGCAGCACGACATGTATGTGGTGCTGGACTTGCAGCCCGGCCGAACCGACTTCCTGACCCAGGCAAAGCTGTACGAGGAGCTGCTGCTCGAGCCTCACGTGGGACTGGCACTCGACCCGGAGTGGCGCCTCAAGCCGGACCAGGTTCACTTGCGCCAGATCGGCAGCGTGCGCGCCGCCGAGGTGAACACGGTCGTCGATTGGCTGGCAGAACTCGTACGCCGCAACGGCCTTCCCCAGAAGCTGCTGCTGCTCCACCAGTTCCGGCTCGACATGCTGGTCAACCGAGAGAACATCCGGACCCCCCCGGAGCTGGCGGTCGTGATCCAGATGGACGGGCACGGCGATCTCCCCACGAAGCTGGGGACCTGGAGCTATATCACTGCCGGATGGGAGGAGTTCACCTGGCGGTATGGGTGGAAGAACTTCTTCGATGAGGACCGTCCCACCCCGAGCGCCGACGACGTGCTCTCGCTGACTCCCCAGGTGGTGTTCGTCAGCTTCCAGTGACGGGTACCGTGGCTCCATGCGGGCCGCGCTCTTGTTCACCCCGGGGGGCCCGCTGCGGGTTGCCGAGGTGCCCGACCCGGTCCCGGCCGACGGCCAGGTTCTGATCCGAGTCACGGCGTGCGGCGTGTGTCGCACCGATCTCCACATTCGGGACGGTGAGCTTCCCGACCCCAAGCTTCCGCTGGTGCTCGGCCACGAGATCGTGGGCCGTGTGGTGGCCGCCGGAAGCGGCGTCACCGAACCGGTGATCGGCGATCGGGTGGGGGTGCCCTGGCTGGGCTGGACCTGCGGTCAGTGCCCCTGGTGCATCTCGGGCCGGGAGAACCTGTGTGATCGGGCGCGTTTCACCGGATACACCGTCGACGGCGGCTACGCCGAGCTCGTCGTCGCCGATGCCCGCTACTGCTTCGCGATACCGGTGGGATTCGACGACGTCGCCGCCGCGCCCTTGCTGTGTGCGGGATTGATCGGGTACCGGGCCTATCGGCTCGCCGGTGAGGCCCGCCGAATCGGCCTATACGGCTTCGGGGCCGCGGCCCACCTGCTCACTCAGGTGGCCGTCGCAGAAGGCAGGGAGGTCTTCGCCTTCACCCGGCCCGGTGACTCCGACACGCAGGCATTCGCCCGCGAGCTCGGAGCGACCTGGTCGGGCGACGCCGACGAGGCCCTACCCGCCGACCTCGATGCCGCCATCATCTTCGCACCGGCCGGGGAACTGGTCCCGGTCGCCCTGGGAGCCGTCGCCAAGGGAGGGCGGGTCGTGTGCGCCGGAATCCACATGAGCGACGTTCCCTCGTTCCCCTACCGCCTGCTGTGGGAGGAGCGGTCCGTGGTCTCCGTGGCGAACCTCACGCGGGCTGACGGCGAGGCCTTCTTCGCGACGGCAGCCGCCACCCCGCTCCGCACGATCACCGAGACCTTCCCCCTTGAGGAAGCTGAGGAGGCGCTCAGCAGGCTCCGGGCCGGGGCGGTGACCGGGGCCGCAGTGCTCCACTCGGGCTTTCCCAAACCCTGAATCGGTCTTAACCGTCCTCGTACAGGCGTACCCGAACCTTCTCCTCGTAAGGATCCCCTGGATCACGGAGACACCGAGGAGGTGTGAGATGAAGCAGACGCTCAAGATCGGCGTCACCGTCTTGCTGGTGATGGCCTTGACGATGTCCGGCATCGCCCTGGCCCAGACCGGCGGCGGCGACGACGAGGCCGCGGCCGGCGACGGCCCGGTTGCCAAGATCCTGGAGGCGCTCGGCCCCCTGGTCGCAGACGGGACCATCACTCAGGCCCAGGCCGAAGCAGTGGCCGAGACCCTGGCTGAGGCGCTGCCGGAGCGTCGCCCCCATCGCGGTGCCCGGCTCTTGATCGGTGCCGCTGCCGAGTTTCTCGGCATGGAGGTCGAGGAGCTCGTGGCCCAGCTGCGGGACGGCGCCACCCTGGCCGAGATTGCCGGCAGCGAAACCGATGCCTTGATCGCTTCGCTGGTGGCCGACGTCGAGGAGAAGCTCGACGAGGCCGTCGCCAACGGGCGGATCACCCAGGAAGAAGCAGACGAGAAGCTGGCCGAAGCCACCGAGCGGATCACGACCTTCGTCAACGAGGGTCCCCAGCGTCCCGGGGGTGGCGGGGGCCGGCCCGGCCCCGGCGACTTCGGTGGAGGTCCCCCCTGCGGCGGCGCCAGCACCTGACCCGAGAGACGTGGGAGGGGCCCTGCGGGGCCCCTCCGGCGCGTCGCGGTCCGTCCGGTCGGCGGCGGTACGCTGGAGTCCATGCCGGTTCCCATGCGTGTGGTCATCATCGGTGCTGGCCATGACGGCGCGTACCTGGCCGAACGCCTCATCGCCGAGGGTCAGGACGTCGTCGTCATCGAGGCCGACGAGGAGAAGGCGGCCAAGACCCAGGATCGGCTCGACGCGCTGGTGATCACCGGCAACGGCGCCAGTCCGACCGTGCTGAAGGAGGCCGGCGCCGAAGGGGCCGACCTCCTCTTGGCCGTGACCGACAACGATGGCGCCAACATGATGGCCTGCCACAGTGCCAAGGCCCTCGGTACTCGTCGCACCGTCGCTCGGGTCGAGGACACCGATCTGCGGGAGGTGTCGCCGGGGCTGGGGGTCGACGTGATCATCGATGCCCGAGAGTCGACGGCCCGGGAGGTGCTCGGCCTCGTGCGCTACCACGGGGTGTCCGATCTGGTCGAGTTCGCCGGGGGCCGACTGGCACTGGTCGGAGGAGCCGTCAAGGCGGGGTCGAAGGCCGCCGAGCAGAGCGTCGTGGAGCTGCGGCGCCGCGACCTGGAGCGGGACTGGGTTCTGGCCGCGCTCGTGCGTGACGGGCAAACGCTGATGGGGCGCGGGTTGTCGCGCTTCGAAGTCGGCGATCGGGCGCTGCTCATGGTCCGCTCCGAGGAGGTGCAGCGGGCCACCGATCTCATCGGCATCCACCACGGCACCGTCCGCAGGGTGGTGGTGCTCGGGGGCACCAGGATCGCCGAGATGGCCGTCGAGCTGTTGATGGCAGACGGCATGAACGCCGTCATCGTCAAGGCCGAAGGGGAAAGGGCTGCCGCCATCGCCCGCCGCAGCGAGGCGCTCGTCGTCCACGGCAGCCCCACCGATCCCGAGGTCCTGGATCGACTCGGCCTCGGAGACGGCGATGTCGTGGTGGCCCTGAGCGGGTGGGACGAGGTCAACCTCATGGGGTGCCTGGTGGCGCGGGCCGTGGGTGCCCCCCATACGATCGCTCGGTTCGGTCGCCTGCAGGTGGCCGGTCTCCTCGAGGGCGTCGGTATCGATGCCACCGTGTCGTCCCGGGTGGCCGCCGCAAACGCCATCCTTCGCTTCGTTCGCCGTGACCGGATCCTGTCCGTGGCGACCTTCAAAGGCACGTCGGCCGAGGCGATGGAGATCGAGGTCAACCCGAATGCTCCCGCGGTCGGCCTCACCCTCGCCGAGTTGCCCATCCCCGACGATGCGGTGGTCGGCGGGTTCATCCGCGGCAACGACGTGTTCCTTCCCACCGGACGGTCCGTGATCCAGGGCAGGGACCACCTGATCGTGTTGGCGGCCCCCGGTTCGATCGAAGAGGTCGAGCGGCTCTTCGCCGGCTGATGGCAGTCGAGCGCATCACCCAGCGGCGCCGCCCCGACCGACGTCTGGCCTACATCATCGGTGCCGTCGTCGCCGCCGGAGGCGTCGCCATGGTGCCGGCCGCAGCCACCGCCGCCGGGTACCGGGAATGGTCCGACGCCGCCGGGATCGCCGGTGCGGCGGCGGTCACCGTGACCGCCGGGCTCCTCGCCTGGCGGGTGTGGGGCCGTCCCGGGGAGTTGACCACGCGTGAGGGGTTCGCCGCAGCCGGTCTCGCCTACTTCGTGCTCGCCGCGTTCGGCATGCTCCCCTATCTCTTCACCGGGGCGATCTCCGAGGTCACCGATGCCTACTTCGCCGCCGCCGCGGGCTTCACGACCACCGGATCGGCCGTGACCGACCCCTCCCAACTGTCCCACGGCATCCTCATCTGGAGAGCGACCACCCAGTGGCTCGGGGGGATGGGGATCATCGTGCTGTCGATCGCCATCCTTCCCACTCTGGGCGTCGGTGGGGTGCAGTTGGCGAGAGCCGAGGCACCGGGGCCGGAGCCCGACCGGCTCACCCCCCGGTTTCGAGAGACCGCCAAACGCCTCTGGCTCGTCTATCTGGCGATGACCGCTCTCGCCCTCCTGCTGCTGTCGCTCGGCGACATGAGCCCCTTCCAGGCCGTGGCTCATGGCCTCACCACCGTGTCGTCGGGCGGTTTCGGTACCGAACCGGACTCGGTGGCCGGATTCTCGGCCTACACCCAATGGGTGATCATCGGGTTCATGTTCGCCACCGGCGTGTCGTTCGCACTCCACTACCGGGCGCTGCGCCACCCCGGGGTCTACCTGCGCAACTCGGAGTTCCGGCTCTACGCCGGCATCGTGGCCGGTGCCGCAGTCCTCATCGTGGCCGGGCTGTGGGCCGAGGCCGGCGGGATGGAGAGCATCCGCAATGGGGTCTTTGCAGCGGTGGCCCTGGTCACCACCACGGGGTTCGTCACCGATGACTTCGCCGGATGGGTCGAGTGGCTCCAGATCGGTGTGGTCGTGCTCATGTTCTGCGGCGCCATGGCCGGATCGACATCGGGTTCCATCAAGACATTCCGTTACGGCGTCCTGTTTCGCTCGTCATCCGCCGATCTGAAGCGCCTCGTCTACCCGGACGCCATCCTGGTGACCCGCTTCGGGGGGAAGCCGGTGCCACCGCAGATCGCGGCGAGTATCCAGTCGTTCTTCATCTTCTACATGCTCGCCTTCGTGGCGGGGACCGTGCTGCTGGCGATCTCTGAGGCAGCGTTCGGCGACGGAACCGACTTGATCACCGCCACATCGGCGGTGGCCTCGGCGATCGGGAACATCGGCCCCGGTCTCGGGGAGGTGGGCCCCAGCGGCACCTATGCCGGGATCACCATCGGGGGGAAGTGGCTGTTGTCGTTCCTCATGATCCTGGGCCGCCTCGAGATCTTCCCGGTGCTGTTGCTGTTCACCCGCCACCTGTGGCGGCGTTGAGGCGGGAGCGCTCCGGTTAGGCTCTGCGCCCAATGCACTTCGGTCTGGCCTTTGCCAACACCGGTCCCGCCGTTGAACCGGAGGGCGCCGTCGCCGCTGCTCGAGCGGCCGAGCAGGCGGGCTTCGAATCGATGTGGACGGTGGAGCACGTCGTGGTACCCGCCGGCTACGCCTCGGCCTACCCCTACGCCCGCAGCGGCCGGATGGCGGGCGGTGCCGAGGACTTCGACATCCCCGCCCCGCTGGTGTGGTTGTCCTACGTGGCCGCGGTGACCTCGTCGATCCGGCTGGCAACCGGTGTGCTCATCCTTCCGCAGCGCAACCCGGTGATCCTCGCCAAGCAGGCGGCCACGCTCGACGTCTTGTCGGGCGGCAGGGTGGTGCTCGGGATCGGGTCCGGCTGGCTCGCCGAGGAGTTCGCGGCCCTCGGAGTGCCGTTCGCGGATCGGGGAGACCGCACCGACGATTCCATTCGAGCGCTGCGGGCACTGTGGACCGAGGATCTCGCCAGTCACCACGGCCCCGCCGCCTCGTTCGAGCGGGTCTACTCCCGCCCCCGTCCGGTGCAGCGCCCGATCCCGATCGTCGTCGGGGGTCACAGCAAGCGGGCGGCCCGCCGTGCCGGTGAGCTGGGCGATGGGTTCTTCCCCGGGACCCGGCCCCGGGAGGTGGTCGCCGACCTGATCGCCCATGCGCGACGGGCGGCCGAGGAGGCGGGCCGCGACCCCGACGCCCTCGAGATCACCGTCGGGTCTCCGCCGGATCCGGCCCGGATCGAGGCCTGGGCCGAGGCGGGTGTCGATCGAGTCGTGGTCGCCTTGCCGGGCGCCGAGCACGTTGCCGCATTCGACGAGGTGATTCGCACCTACGCCTGACGCGCCCCCCTTCCATCCGATAGCATCTCGGCGAAGACCGACCCGTGTCCGGCGTCGGCGGCCGCCTGCCGCCGACGCCGGAGTGTCGTCTAGGGTGGTGCCCCGTGACTCGCCGCTCGTTCATCGTCCTCCTCCTGCTCGGTCTGGTGGCGGCTCCCGCCCTGGGAGCCGAGGACGACGCGTTCCCGCAGGTGAAGATCGTCGGTGGGGCCGAAGCCGATTCGCCGGTGAGGATCGTCGGCGGGACCGAGGTCGATCCACCGGGGAAGTACGACTTCATGGGGGCGCTGGTGTGGTCCGGTTCGGTGAGCCTGCGCTGCGGCGCCGCGCTGCTCTCCAACAGCTGGTTGATCACCGCCGCCCACTGCTACGGGGGTGCCCTGGGGGTCGACGACTTGGAGGTCATCGTCGGGCGCCACGACCTCGGCACGGCGGCCGGGCAGAGGATCGGGATCGCCGAGGTCGTCGTCCATCCCGGCTTCGACGACGTCACGCTCGAGAACGACATCGCCCTCCTGAGGCTGGCTTCGCCGGCGACCGCGGGAGCCCCGATCCCCTGGGCGCGGGAATCGGATGCGGCGGCCTTCGACGCCGGGACCATCGCCACGGTGGCCGGATGGGGCCAGACCGAGGGGCAACCGCCGGGCACGCCCGCTTTCCCCGACGAGTTGCGGGAGACCGATGTGCCGATCCAGTCCGAGGCGGATTGTCGGGCTTCCTACGGAAGCGAGTTCTTCGCCGAAGTCATGTTGTGCGCCGGCTTCCCTTCGGGGGGCCGCGACTCCTGCCAGGGAGATTCGGGCGGCCCGATGTTCGTGTGGGACGGCGGCGGCTACCTCCATATCGGGGTCACCAGTTGGGGTGAGGGCTGTGGCGACCCCGGATTCCCCGGCGTCTATACCCGGACCGCCTCCTATGCCGGATGGATCTCGGAGGTCACCGGGCTCGTTGCCGGCAAGTCGTGCCGGGGCCTTCCCGCCACGCTGGTCGGCACCAACGGTCCCGACGTCCTGATCGGCACTCCCGGTCCCGACGTGATCGTCGGCCGGGGAGGCGACGACGAGATCCGGGGCCGGGGAGGCGACGACGTCGTGTGTGCCGGCGGGGGCGACGACACGGTGCGAGGTGGAGACGGTGCGGACGTCATCCTCGGCCAGAGGGGCGATGATCTCCTGATCGGACAGGCCGGAGCCGACGTCATCTTCGGCAAGGCGGGTGGAGACGAGCTTCGCGGTGGAAGTGGGAACGATGAGCTGAAGGGCGGGGTGGGGGAGGATGTGCTCCACGGGCGCGGAGGCCTCGATGCGCTCTACGGTGGTCCCGGGATCGACACATGCGGATTCGACGAACCGATCGTGGTGAGTTGCGAGATCGACCCGTAGCGGTCCTCTTCGCCGCGCTCACCCTCGGGCTGGCGGCCTGCAGCAGCGGTGTGATCGAGACCGGCAGGCTGGCGGTGCTCGACGGGTCGGGTGCGGTGTTCACGATTCGGGCCGACGGCGGCGACCGGGTGGATCTGGACCGCTCCGACGGTGCCCTGGTGCTCCGGCAGCCGACCTGGTCGCCCGACGGCACCGAGCTGGCCTGGGTGGAAGCCGGTGTCGGAGGGGCCCTGCTCCATGTCTCCAAGCACGACGCCACCGGGGGACGAAGCGTCGCGCTCGCGGCGGCGCCCTTCTATCTCTCGTGGAGTCCGACCGGTGACCACCTGCTGGCATTGGGCACGCCGAGCGGTGGCGGGATCACGGCCACCATGATCGAGGTGGGCTCCTCGCTCACGTCGGTCCCCTTCGACCTCGGACAACCGTTCTTCTTCGATTGGTCGCCGGACGGCGAACGGATCGTCACCATGGTGGGCGGGACCCGGCTCGCCATCCAGGAGTTGGACGGCTCGATCGACCGGGTCATCGACGCCGAGCCGGCCTCATTCCAGGCCCCGGCCTGGGTGGGGGACCGCATCGTGTACGCCGCGGTCGGGCCGGTTCGCTCCCAGCTGGTGGTCGAGGACCCCGAAGGTGATGACGCCGAGGTGGTGCTGGAGTTCACCGGCTCGATCGCCTTCGACGTGGCCGGAGCCCGGGTCGCCTATCTGGTGAGCTCGACGGGGGCGACCGAGGCATCGCTGCAACGGGTTCCCACCGCGGCACCCGGCATCTTGAGCGTGCTCGACCTGGAGACGGGGGAGATCGCCACCGCCTCCCGGGGCCGGGTGCTCACCTTCGAATGGAGTCCGGACGGGCAGCGGCTCCTCTCACTCGAGGTCGCCGAGGGGGGTTCCGTCCACTGGGGCGTGTGGGAGGACGGCGCCGCCGCCGAATACCCGTCGTTCCTGCCGAGCGGACTCGACTTGCGAGCGTACGTCCCGTTCTACGACCAGTACGCCAGGAGCGAAACGGCGTGGTCTCCCGGCTCCGATGCCTTTGCCTACGCCGGCACGGCGGGCGACGGGCGGGGTGGGATCTGGGTCCAGTCGGTCACCTCCGGTGCCGGGCCGGTTCTCGTGGCCCCCGGAGACCACGCGGGGTGGGGCCCCTCGCCCTGATCCCTCTCCCGACCGGCGCCGGGCGCGTGGCGTGGAGGTGCCAGAATCGGGCCGGCAGACCGAGGAGCCAGCGTGGTCTATCCGGCCGAGTACGACTTCCACGTGGTGCTGCGAGACGGCGGCATCGCCCAGATCCGGCCGGTGCGGGCCGACGACGCCGAGGCGGTCCACGCCATGTTCCGCCGCATGGGCCGTGAGAGCGTGTATCACCGGTTCTTCCGGCACAAGGAGGACCTGAGTGCCGAGGAACTGAGCTATTTCACCCGGCTCGACTACCACGATCGGATGGCGTTCGTCGCCGCCGTCGGCTCCGACGTGGTGGCGGTCGGTCGGTACGATCGGCTGGCCGAGGAGCCCACCATCGCCGAGGTGGCTTTCGCCGTCGAGGACGCCCATCAGGGGAGGGGGATCGGGAGCCAGCTCCTCACTCACCTCACCAACTACGCCCGCAACGACGGGGTCGAGGCGTTCCGGGCCTTTGTGCTGTCCGACAACTACCAGATGATGAGCCTGTTTCGGGGCTCGGGCTATCGGATGACGCGAGAGGTCGGCGACGGGATGTACACGGTCGAATTCCCCGTCGAGCTCTCCGATGAGGCGCGGCGAGCCGAATCCGACAAGGAGCAACGGGCGGTGGCCGCCTCACTGCTTCCCGTCTTCTACCCCCGCAGCGTCGCCATCATCGGGGCCAGCCGCGATCCGGGGTCGATCGGTGGGCGGTTGATGCGCAATGTGCTCGACGCCCGCTTCGCCGGCGCCGTGTTCCCCGTCAATCCGAGCAGTCCGGTGGTGGGATCGGTGCGCGCCTACCGCTCGGTGCTCGACATCCCCGACCCGGTCGACGTGGCCGTGATCGTGGTGCCGGCTCACGTCGTGATGCCGGTGGTGGCCGAGTGTGTCGAGAAGGGTGTCAAGGGGCTGGTCATCATCTCCGCCGGTTTCAGTGAGACCGGTCCCGAGGGGTCGGAGCTCGAGGGTCGGCTCCTCGAGATGGTCCGCGAAGCGGGCATGCGGATGGTCGGCCCCAACTGCATGGGTCTGCTCAACACCGATCCGGCGGTCAGCCTCGATCTCACTTTCGCCCCGGCATTCCCCCCGCGCGGCAACGTGGCCATGTCCTCCCAGAGTGGGGCTCTCGGCATCGCCATCCTCGACTACGCCCGTCAGCTCGAGATCGGGATCTCGTCGTTCGTCTCGGTCGGCAACAAGGCCGACGTCAGCGGGAACGACCTGCTCCTGTACTGGGAGGGCGATCCGTCCACCGACGTGATCCTGCTCTACGTCGAGTCGTTCGGACACCCGAGGCGCTTTGCCCGGATCGCCCGGAGGATCGGCAAGAAGAAGCCGATCATCGCCGTGAAGTCGGGGAGGACCGCGGCGGGAGCCAGGGCCGCCAGCAGCCACACCGGGGCGCTGGCCAGCGTCGAGGTGGCCGTCTCGGCGTTGTTCCGGCAAACGGGGGTGATCCGTGTCGACACCCTGCAGCAGATGTTCGACATCGCCTCGCTCGTCGCCAACCAGCCGCTTCCCAAGGGGCGCCGGGTCGCCGTGCTCACCAACGCCGGGGGTCCGGGAATCCTCGGTGTCGATGCGCTCGAGTCCGAGGGTCTGCAGGTGCCCGAGTTCTCGGCCGAATTGCAAGACCGCCTGAGAACCCGGCTCGCCCCTGAGGCGGCGGTCCGCAACCCGGTCGACATGATCGCCTCCGCCGGTCCGGAGCAGTACCGGCAATGCCTCTCCGATCTGGTCGACAGCGACGAGGTCGACGCGGTGATCGTGATCTTCATTCCCACCACACCGGGCGCCCTCGCCGAGGTGCAAGCCGCCGTCCAGGAGGTCGTCGACGGTAGGGAGTTCGACAAGACGGTGCTTGCCGTGTTCATGGAGGCGGACACCGACTCTCGGCCCAGACCGGTCGAGGAAGGTGTTCGAATCCCGACGTATCCCTTCCCCGAGCCGGCGGCGCAAGCCCTGGCCCGGTCGGTCCGGTATGCGGAATGGCGGGGCCGTGAGCAGGGACAGACGGTGTCGTTCCCCGACACCCAGGAGGACGATGCCCGGCAGGTTGTCGGGCGGGCCCTCGAGCGGCTGGGTCCCGAGGGAGGGTGGCTCGACCCCGCCGACGCCGAGGCGGTCCTCGACGCCTACGGCATCGCCCGGGCAACATCCCGAACGGCGGCGACCCGGGACGAGGCGGTGGCGGCGGCCCGCGAGATCGGTGGCCCGGTGGTGCTCAAGGTGGTCGCTCCCAGTGCCCTCCACAAGTCGGATGTGGGCGGCATCGTCCTCGACGTCCGGGGCGACGAGGACGTGGGCGCCGCCTTCGATCGGGTGACCGGGGTCGTCGGCGACGCCGAGGGCGCCCTGGTCCAGGAGTTCGTCGGGGGAGGTCACGAGGTGATCCTCGGGATGACCGAGGATCCCTCGTTCGGTCCGCTCATCGCCTTCGGGCTCGGCGGGGTGTTCGTCGAGTTGATCGGCGACGTGGCCTTCCGGATCAACCCGGTGACGGACGTCGACGTCGACGAGATGATCGCCGAGGTGAAGTCGGCCCGGCTCCTCGACGGATATCGGGGTGGCCCGGCCGGTGACGTGCCGGCGCTCAAGGAGACCCTGCTCCGGTTGTCGGCGATGGTCGAGGAGCTCCCCGAGATCGCCGAGTTCGACCTCAACCCGGTGAAGGTGCTCGAGCCGGGCCGGGGGCTGAAGGTGGTCGACCTCCGCATGCGCGTGCGGCCGGTCTCCCGGCGGTGGCTGCCGAGCCGCAAGGACATCCCGTCGGCGGAATTGCGGACCTCGTGACGTTGCCCCGGCCGTTCACCGAGGGTGTCACGCTCCGGCGCGGCGAGCCCGGTGACGCCGAGGCGATGCAGGCTTTCGTGCTCGACGTGTTCCCCGACGAGGAAGGTGGGCCGGATGTGCCCGTCTCGATCTGGGCGCGGGACCTCCTCGAACGCCCTCACCCCAGCTTCGACTGCGAGATGTTCGCCTTGGCCGTCGACGATCGATCCGGAGAGATCATCGCTTCGACGGCGTTGATCCCGCAGACGTGGACCTACGGAGGAATTCCCTTCGGTGTGGGCCGCCCCGAGATCGTCGGTACCAGAGCCGACTGGCGGCGGCGGGGGCTGGCCGGGGGCCTGATGGATCTGGTTCACGACTGGAGTGCCCGGGCGGGCGACCTGGTCCAGGCGATCACCGGGATCCCCTGGTTCTACCGCCGGTTCGGCTACGAGATGGCGCTCGACCTGGTGAACGGCCACGCCGTACCCCTCGGCGGCCTTCCCCCGGCCCCCGAAGCCGAGCCGTGCTCGATGCGGCCGGCCGGTGAGAAGGACGTGGCGTTCCTCACCGCCACCTACCGATCGGGAACCCGCCGGTACCTCGTGGTCACCGACTTCGACGAGGAGATGTGGCGGCTCGAACTGGGGGGGCGGAGCGCCGGAGGCTCCCAGGTGCGCGAGCTGTGGGTGGTGGAGCGGGATGACGAGCCCGTGGGGATGGTTGTGACCGCGCCGGAGGTGTGGCGGGGGAGCTTGTGGGTGACCGCATTCGAGTTGGTGCCCGGGGTCTCGTGGGGTGAAGTGACCCCCTCTGTGCTGCGGCGCCTCGGCACGATGGCCGCGGCCAAGGGGGCTCATCAGATCCGACTGGCCAGTGGCGACCATCCTGCGGCGGAGGTGCTGCCCCACCTGTTGCAGCCGGTCGAAGGCTATGCCTGGTACGTGCGGGTCCCCGATGTGGCGGGTTTCGTGCGCCACATCGCCCCGGTGATCGAGGATCGGCTCGCCGCCGGGCCTTTCGTGGCCCACAGCGGAGAGGTGCGCCTCTCCTTCTACACCTCCGGGATCCGCATCCGGCTGGACGGGGGCCGGCTCGCCGAGGTGGAGCCCTGGGACCCGGAACATCTGGAGGACGGCGATCTGCTGTTCCCCGAACTCACCTTCCTGCGTCTGTTGTTCGGCTCTGCATCCCTCTCCGAGCTGGCTGCCACTCGCGCCGACTGCCGGATTCCCAACCGGTTGGTCGGCCCTCTCGTGAATGCGATGTTCCCCAAGCACCCGTCGGTGGTCTTGGGTGTGGCGTAGGGGCGGCCTCGGGTTGCGGTGACGGGACGCGCCGATGGCGGAGCGAGGCCCGTCCCGCGAACGGGATCGTCGAGGAGTGTTCGTCCCTAGGTGTCGGATCGAATCGCCGCCTGGGCGGCGGCCAGGCGGGCGATCGGTACCCGGAACGGCGAGCAGGACACATAGTCGAGACCCAGCTCGTGGCAGAGCGCGATCGATTGAGGATCGCCGCCGTGCTCCCCGCAGATCCCCACCTCGAGATCCGGCCGGGCGGCCCGGCCCTTCTCGACGGCGATGCGCATGATCTCGCCGACCCCGTCCCGATCGATGGTCGTGAAGGGGTTCTGCTCGAGGATTCCTTCCTCGAGATAGGAGACGAGGAAGCCCGCCTCGGCATCGTCCCGACTGATCCCAAAGGTCGTCTGGGTCAGATCGTTGGTGCCGAAGGAGAAGAACTCCGCGAATTCGGCCACCCGGTCGGCGGTGAGAGCCGCCCTGGGGATCTCGATCATCGTGCCGAACCTGTAGTCGACCTCGATGCCCTGCTCGGCCATCACCGCCTTTGCCTCGGTCTCCAGCACTTCCCGCTGACGGCTGAGTTCGTGGTGATGGCTGATGAGGGGAATCATCACTTCGGGCCGGACGTCGACGCCGGCCCGGGTCACCTCGCAGGCGGCCTCGAAGATGGCCCGGACCTGCATGCGGGTGAGTTCGGGGAGCATGATGCCGAGACGGACGCCGCGGGTGCCCAGCATCGGGTTGGCCTCCTGGAGCGCTCCCACCCGGCTCATCAGCCGGGAGACCTCGGCCAGTTCGTCGGCGACGTCGTCCCCGGCCGCCTCGGCGATCCGCAGTTCGCTGAGCCGGTCGACGAGGTCGTCCCGGGCGGGAAGGAACTCGTGAAGCGGCGGGTCGATGAGCCTGATGATCACCGGGAGACCGTCCATCGCCCGGAAGAGGCCCTCGAAGTCCTCCCGCTGGTGGGGGAGCAGGGCGGTGAGCGCCGCCTCCCGTTCCCCGGGATCGGTGGCCATGATCATCCGCTGCACGTGGGGGAGGCGCTCCGTCTCGAAGAACATGTGCTCCGTTCTGGCCAAGCCGATGCCTTCCGCCCCGTATCGCCGGGCTCGTTCGGCATCGACCGGGTAGTCGGCGTTGGCCCGGACGCCGAGGGTGCGGGCACCGTCGGCCCAGGCGAGCAACTTCATCAGCCACGGATCGTCGATGTCGGGTACCACGGTGTCGAGTTGCCCGTGGTACACCCGGCCGGTCGTGCCGTCGATCGAGATCCATTCGCCTTCGGTGATGACGCGCCCCCCGACCGTCATCGTGCGAGTCTGCAGGTCGATGTCCAGGTCGGCGACGCCCACGACGGCCGGCTTGCCGAACTGGCGGGCGACGAGGGCCGCATGGCTCGTTCGTCCTCCCCGGCTGGTCAGGATTCCCTCCGCAGCCAGCATGCCGTGGACGTCGTCGGGCTTGGTCTCCGGACGAACCATGACGACCTGCTTGCCCTCCTCAGTCCAGCGTTCGGCCAGATCGGCGTCGAAGGCGATGACGCCGACTGCCGCCCCCGGGGAGACGTTGAGGCCGGTGGCGATGAGGGGGGCGTCCTCGACGGAGGCTCTGTCGAATTGTGGGTGGAGGAAGAAGTCAACTTGGTCGGGTGATACCCGCATGACTGCCTCTCGCTCGGAGATCAGTCCCTCGTCGGCGAGGTCGACGGCGATCCGAACTGCAGCCTGAGCGGTCCGCTTGCCGTCGCGGGTCTGCAGGACCCAGAGCTTGTTGCGCTCGATGGTGAACTCCATGTCCTGCATGTCGCGGTAGTGACGCTCGAGCCGTTCGGCGATGTCGGCGAACTCCTCGTAACGCTCCGGCATCTCGGTGGCGAGCTCATTCATCGGTTTGGTGGCCCGGATGCCTGCAACGACGTCCTCGCCCTGGGCGTTGATGAGGTAGTCACCTTCGAGCGACGGTTCCCCGGTGGTGGCGTTGCGTGACATCGCCACCCCGGTCGCCGAGTCCCCGCCGGTGTTTCCGAACACCATCGTTTGGATGTTCACGGCGGTGCCGAGGTCGTGAGGGATGCCGGCTGCGTTGCGGTAGTCCACCGCCCGCTTCCCGTTCCAGGAGCGGAAGACCGCCTCCACGGCCGCCTTGAGTTGCTCCATCGGGTCGGTGGGGAATCCGATGGCGAGGGCGTGGAACTCGGCAACGACCTGCTTCAGGGTGTCCACACTGAGCTCGGAGTCGGTGGCCACGTCGTCTGCGGCCCGATGCTTCGTCAGCACCTCCTCGAAATCGTCGTCGGGGATGCCGAGAACCACCGAACCGAACATCTGCACGAGGCGGCGATAGGAGTCGTAGACGAAGTGGGGGTCGGACGTCAGCGCCACCATGCCGCCGGCAACCTCGTCGTTGAGCCCGATGTTGAGGATGGTGTCCATCATTCCCGGCATCGAGAATTTCGACCCTGAGCGACACGAAACCAGCAGGGGATCGGCGGCATCCCCGAAGCGCCTCCCGGTCTGGGCCTCGATCCGCTCGAGAGCGGCCGTGATCTCGTTCCACGTTCCCTCGGGGAAGGTCTCGCCGGCATCGAGGTAGGCGAGGCAGGCTTCGGTCGTCACCGTGAAGCCGGGTGGCACCGGGATTCCGATCCGGGTCATCTCACCGAGGTTGGCTCCCTTGCCACCGAGGAGACCCCGCACGCCCTCCCAGTCGCCGCCGACCCGCTGCTCGGCGTCGGAGACCTGTTCGAAGCCGTAGACCCACTGCATGATGCCTCTCTGGTGCGCGTGCACATCGTAGGACCGGGCTCGGGTCGGCCCGGCCGGCGACCGTCCCATCTTCTGGGGCCGATGGTCCCTGACGATTCAGGGTCCTCGGAGCGGGCCTCAGTCGTCGCCGAGCGTGAAGGTGGCCCGGACGACGGTCCCCTGATCGTGGGCGCTCTCAACGCCGAACGATCCGCCGCCCTCGGCGACCCGGGCCGCCATGTTGGCCAGACCCATGCCCGAGCCGGGCTCCGAGGGATCGAACCCCTTGCCGTCGTCGGAGACCGAGACGACCGCCTGGTTGGCTCCGCAGCCGACCCTGATGTCGATCTTGTCGGCTTCGGCGTGGCGGAGCGCATTCGAGAGTGCCTCTTTGACGGTCTGGATCAGCTCGTCGGCGATCTCGCGCGACACCAGGTCCGGGGGGCACGAGACCTCCAGCGACACCTTCGCCGGATAGGGGGCGGCGAGGTGCCCCACCAGTTCGGCCAGCTCCCGCTGCAGGTTGGGCCGCGCCCAGACGGGCGGACGGAGATCGAAGATGTAGCGGCGCAGCGAGCCGATCGTCTCGTCGAGCTGGTCGATCGCCTCGTCGAGGCGGTCCCGAACCGCCTCCGGCTGCCGGTCGATGAGCCGGACGGCAGCCTGGAGCCCGAGGCCGACGGCGAACAGGTCCTGGATGATCGAATCGTGCAGGTCTCGGGCGATGCGCTCCCGGTCCTCCAGCAGCGCGGCCCGCCGCAACCGATCCTGGAGGCGGAGGGTCGAGATCGCCGATCCCGCCGTCACGGCGAGGAACTCCACGAGTATCTCGTCCTCTTCGGTGAAGCCCCCCTCCTTGTCGGTCAGGTAGAGGTTGCCGAAGACTCGTTCCCCGACTTTGACCGGAACCCCGAGAAACGACTTCATCTCCGGGTGCGCTCCGGGGAAGCCGCTGAAATCGATGTGCTGGCTGACGTCGTCTATGCGAATCGTCGATCCGGTGATCGCACCGAGCACCCCCACCCCCTTCGGCGGGCCGCCGATCCCGGCGGCATCGGCTTCACCTATGCCCGAGTGGATGAAGTCGATGAGCCCGCCGTGGTCTCCGAACACCCCCAGGGCGGCGAAGCGGGCCCTGGTGATGTCGCGAGCGAACTCGACGGTGGATCGGAGGACCCCCGCCAGTTCGACCTGGCCGACGACGCTGGCGGCCCCCTCGACTAACCCGGCAATGCGATCCGGGGTGAATCCGCTGGTCACGGGGCGCCATCCTACTTGGGACTTTTGGCCGGTCCGTCCGGGTCATCGGCCTCAGAGCGCAACGGCGTCGTCCCGGTATGGTGACGTCATGGCGGAGACGCTCAAGATCGAATTGGTGGACGACCACGAAGTGGTTCGCCAGGGCCTCAAGGCTCTGCTGGACGCCGAGGACGGCATAAGCGTCGTCGGCGAGGCGGGCACGGTGGCCGAGGCCATCCGGCGGGTCGGCTACGACAGTCCGGACGTGGTCGTGCTCGACGTGCGTCTCCCCGACGGGAGCGGCATCGAGGCATGCCGGGAGATCCGGGCTCGGTGGCCCAACATCAAGGTGCTGATGCTGACGTCCTTCGCCGACGACGAGGCACTCTTCTCGTCGATCATGGCGGGTGCCTCGGGGTACGTGCTCAAACAGATCAAGGGTTCAGACCTCATTGAGAGCGTGCGCAAGGTGGGCCGGGGGGAGTCGCTGCTGGATCCCGAGATGACCGAACGGGTCTTCCGCAGGATCCGCGGGGAGGAACCCGACGACCCCCTGCTGGCCCGTCTCTCCAACCAGGAGCGCAAGATTCTCGACCTGATCGCAGAGGGACTCACCAACCGTGAGATCGCCGAACGGATGTTCCTCGCCGAGAAGACGGTCAAGAACTACGTCTCCAACGTGCTCGCCAAGCTCGACATGAGCCGCCGCAGCGAGGCCGCCGCCTATGCCGCCCGGCTCGAGGCGCAGCGTCGCCACCGCTATCCCCCGGAGACGTGGCCGTCGTGATCGTCGTCGTCGGCGTCGACGACACCGATCGAAGCCTGATCGCCGCCCGCAAGGCCCTTCGGTTGGCCACCATGCTCGATGCCGAACTCCACGCCGTCTTCGTCGCCCACGTCCCGCCGGCCATGCTGGCGGTGCTCGCCGGAGTGCCGGCCGCAGCCGGAGAGTTCGCCGATGCACAGCGAGAGGGGGTGTGGGCCGGGGTCGGCCCACTCCTCGACGAGACCTCCGTTCCCGTGCATCGCATCGACCTGGAGGGCTACCCGGCCGACGCCCTGGTTGAATACGCACAGGACGTCGGTGCGGGTCTCATCGTGGTCGGGAGCCGCGGCCGCGGCGACCTCGCATCGCTGGTGCTGGGCAGCACCAGCCATCGGGTCGTCAACCAAGCCCCGTGCGACGTCCTCATCGCCAAAGGGGACTAAGCGAGGGGACGAGGAGACGGCCATGAAGGTGCGGGACATCATGACCACCGACCCGGTCAGCGTGCGGCCGGAAACCCTGTTGAAGGAGGCGGCTCGGCTCATGGTCCGCCACAAGATCAGCGGGCTCCCGGTCGTCGATGCCGAGGGTCGCATCGTCGGCATCGTCACCGAGGGAGACTTTCTCAGGCAGGAGGCCACCCGCGACCGCCCCTACCGGATGAGCCTCCTGGACGCCCTCTTCGGCGAAGGCGAGCCGCAAGGTCCGTCCGCCGAGATGGTCGGGGAGGTCATGACCGAGAAGGTCACGACGATCACCCCGGAGGCGACGCTGGGGGAGGCGGCCCGGATCATGGCGAGCCGCAACGTCAAGAGGCTGCCGGTGATCAGCGCGGAGGGCGCCGTGGAGGGAATCATCAGCCGCGCCGACGTCGTCAACGCGTTCACCAAGCCCGATGACGTGATCGAAGACGAGATCCGCGAGGATGTCATCCGGCGGTTGCTCTTCCTCGATCCGGACGGCGTCGACGTCACTGTCGCCGACGGCGTAGTCCATCTCGGCGGTGAACTCGAGAGCCGTACCGAGGTCCACTTGCTCGAGGAACTCAGCCGGCGTATCTCGGGTGTGGTGCGGGTCGATAGCGACATGACGTATCAGGTCGACGATCGCAAGCTCAACAGCGCCGGCTGACGTGCCGCCGATCGTCAGCCACGACGGCCTGCCGATCGCGGTGCTGCGGCGGGTCGGACCGATGCCGGGGCCCCATCTCGTCGTGGTGCATGCCACGGGATTCTGCAAGGAGACCTGGCTCCCGATGCTCGACGGGGTTCTGTCGGAACACTCGTTCCTCGCCATCGATCAGCGGGGTCACGGTGACTCGGCGGCACCGGATCCGCCGTTCGACTGGTGGGACCTCGGGCGGGATGTGCTGACCGCCGTCGCCGCGGTCGGCTGGGAGGAGCCGGTGGGGATCGGCCACTCGTCCGGAGCTGCGGCACTGGCGATGGCGGAGATCATGGAACCGGGAACCTTCCGTTCGCTGGTCCTCGTCGAGCCGATCATCTTCCCCGGTCCGTTCGTGCGGATCGAGGACAACCCCATGGCGGAAACCGCCCGTCGCCGTCGAAGGACGTTCGGCTCGGCATCGGAGGCATTCGCCTCATACGCCGGCCGCGGGCCCTTCGCAGGATGGGACGACGAAGCGCTCCGGGCCTACGTCGCGCACGGATTTCGCCCGGAGGGCGATTCCTGGGCTCTGAAGTGCCATCCGGACGTCGAGGCCGAGTTCTACCGTTCGGCCACCGTTCACGGTGCCTGGGATCGACTCGGGGAGATCGGGTGCCCGGTCCTGCTCGTGGCCGGAGCGGGATCGGAGAGCCACCCCGGCTCCTTCGTCGAACAGCAGGCGAGCCGGTTCCCCGATGTCGGCGTCAGGACGGTTCCCGATGCGACCCACTTCGTGCCGATGGAGCAGCCCGAGGTCCTCGGATCCATGATCGCCGGAATGGTGGGGGCAGGCAGCTAGTGGCCCGTCGGTTTGGATCCGGCTCCCCGGTATGCTCGCGCACGTGCTGATTCCCCGACCGGCTCTCAACGAGATCGGCGAGGCCCTTCGAGGCGGCGCCTCCATTGCTTCGGTCTCCGTCGAGACCGATCCCCTCGACCTCGTTCGTGCCGGCGCCGCCGGCTTTGGGACCGCAGTCTTCTTCGCCTCTCCCGACGGCAAGTCGGTCGGGGGGCTCGGGATCGCCACCCAGGTGGCCGGGGCCGGGAGAAACCGATTCGACCAGCTGATCGAGGGCGCCGCCGGGCTGGCTCCGGAGGCCACCGCCCTGATCGTCTTCGCTTTCGATCAGGACGGTCCCACCGGTGAAGATTGGGAGGGATTCCCCTCCGCACTGCTCGTGGTGCCCCAGATCACGGTCGTGCGCGAGGCGGGTCGATCCCGGCTCACGATCGCCGTTCCACCGGGTGCAGATCCGGGGGCCGTGCTGGCGGCGGCCGCTTCGCTGCGGGTGCCGGGGCCGGCCGAGGCCCCACAGGGATCGGTTCACACCATCGAGTCGGTGCCGTCCGTCGACGACTGGCGCAGCTCCGTCGCCGACGCGCTCGGCGTCATCGAGAGTGGCGAACTGCAGAAGGTCGTGCTGGCCCGCACGGTCCGCATCGGCGTTGGTGCCCCGGTGGGGGTCTTCGAGGTGGCCTCGCTGCTGCGGGATCGCTTCCCGGGATGCCGGGTGTTCTGCTGGCAGCGGGGCGACGCCGCCGTCGTCGGCGCCAGCCCGGAACTGCTGGTCGCCAAGGAGGGCAACCGGTTCCACACCCTCGGGCTCGCCGGATCGGCGCCGCGGAGCCCCGTCCCGGAGGAGGATCGCCGGCTGGGGGAGGCCCTGCTGGCCAGTGCCAAGGACCGCGGAGAGCACCGCATCGTCGTCGACGAGATCGTGCGGCGTCTCCAACCTGTCGCGGAGATGATCGACATGCCGGCGACGCCCGTCGTCGAGCGTTTCGGGAACGTCCAGCATCTCGCCACGCCGATCGCCGGACGCATCCCCGACGGGGTCTCGGCTCTCGAACTCGCCGGCGCGTTGCATCCCACCCCCGCGGTCGGAGGCCACCCCACCCCCGCCGCTCTGGGGTTGATGAGCAAGCTCGAGATGATCGACCGAGGCTGGTACGCCGGTGGGCTCGGCTGGGTGGATGCGGCCGGCGATGGAGAGCTGGCGGTGGCGCTGCGCTGCGCCCTGGTGCGCGGCGAGACGGCCGTGTTGTTTGCGGGGAACGGCATCGTGGCCGGCTCGGATCCCGATGCCGAGGTCGCCGAGACCAGGTTGAAGCTGAGCCCGCTCCTCGACTTGTTGACCGAGGCCTAGAGACCCGCGCTCTCGAGGGCAGCAGCGGCGGCGGCCCGCAGCTCCGAGTGAACCCCGACGTTGTCGCGGCGGTCGGTTCGAACTTCCAGGAGCCGGGGCCCGTGGGGTCGGTCGGCGACTGCGGCTTCGAGTTCCCCGGGGTCGCCGACCTGCCGGGCCGCCACCCCGAGCGCCTCGGCGGCCGCCACGAAGTCCACGCCGTGGGGTGTTCCCCAGTGTCGCTCGAAGGTCTCGTCGGGGAATCCGGCTTGGGGGAGGAAGTGGAAGATCCCGCCACCGTCGTTGTTGATCACCACGACCAGGACGGGGATGTGGAGGCGGGCGGCGGTCGCCAGGGCGGTGAGATCGTGCAGCGCCGAGAGGTCGCCGGCGAGGAGGTACGTGGTACCGATCTCGGCAGCGGCGATCCCCAGACCGGAACTGATGAACCCGTCGACTCCGTTGGCGCCCCGGTTCGATGTGATCCACACCGATCGCTCCGTCGACGGGAACATCAGATCGACGTCGCGGATCGGCATGGAGGAAGCGGTGTGGAGGACCGAGCCGTCGGGGATCGTTTCGGCCATCGCCCGCACCACACCGGGCTCGTTCGGGAACGGCTGGGCCCGGGCGGTGTCGGCGAGCGCTCGAGCCGCCGCAGCGTCGGCCGCCGTCCAGCGGTCGGTCCAATCCTGGGGGGCCGGTGCGGTGTCGAGTCCGGCAAACAATGTTGCGGGGTCGGCATTCAGGTGGCCGATCGATCCGGTCGGGTCGCGCCATCCGGTGGGATCGACGGCGATCTGAGCCACCGACGGGTTGGCGTCGAGCCAGGCCCAGATGGGCTTGGAGGTGGGGAGGGCCCCGACCCGGAGCACCACTTCGGGCCGGGCGCGATCCCAGAAGCCCGCAGTGGCGAGCACGTCACCGGTGGCCACCACCCGGGAGCGGTCGTGGGGACCGGCCCTGAGCCGCGAGAGAGGATCGGCAACGATCGGGATGCCCGTCCGGGCCGCCCAGGCACCGAGCACCCCGGGGAGCTCCGGGTCGTCCTGGGGTCCGCACACGACCAGGGTGCGGCGGCCGCCGATCGATTCGGAGAGGGATTCCGTCGGGTCGGTGGGGACGCCCGGCGGCGGGTGTCGCGGGTCGGGTGTCTGATCCGACTGCGCAGGGGCCCCGGTCGGGATCAGGGGTTCCCGAAAGCGCACGTTGAGGTGGACCGGTCCCGGGGGGTGTGAGAGGGCGGCCGCCACCAGCTCCTCGGCCAAGTCGACCGGGCTGATGGCATCGTCTTCCGCCTCGACGTCGGCGCTCCACTTGGGGTTGGTGGCGTAGAGATCCCGTTGGTCGATGGTCTGCGGAGCCCCCGTGCCCAGCAGATCGGTGGGGCGATCGGCGGTGAGCGCGACGAGGGGGACTCTTCCGTAGCGGGCCTCGATCATTGCCGGATAGAGCTCGGCGACCGCGGTCCCGGACGTGCAGCACACCACGACCGGCATCCCGGTGGCCTTGGCCAACCCCAAGGCGAAGAAGGCCGCCGACCGCTCGTCGTGGTGGCTCCAGTCCCGGAGGTGCTCGGTCAAGGCGAGTGTCAGAGGCGTGTTCCGAGAACCGGGGGTGACCGCGGCGTGCCGGACACCCAGTCGTGCCAGGGCAGCAACCAACGAGGTGGCGAAGGTGAAGTTGCGGTCGATCGCGAAACGATACTCCCAAGAATCGAGCCGACCCCTCGGGGCCGGCTCCAGATCGATTTGTGGTCGGTGATCAGACCGTCCATGTTGAGCAGCAGTGCGAATGATCATGCACCGCCGCTTCGATGGTGCATCGTCATTCCCGGCTCGAAGCTTGAGTCAGAGTGCGCAGCCGACGGCGACGAGAGCACCGACGGCGGCGTGGAGCCGGGCGTTCGCCTTGAGGGCGCCGATCAGGGCGGGCCCGGCGGTCTCCCGGGAGACGGTGGTCACGATGGGCACGGCGGCGGGGGCCGCCACCAGGCCGAGCAGGGCACCGCGCGGAACCCAGGCGGCGGCGCCGCACACGGTGAGCACTGCGAACGCCCCGTAGACGAGGATCCCGTAGAGGCGGCGGGTGCGTTCCCCGCCCAGGATGACGGCGAGGGTGCGCTTGCCGGCCGAGCGGTCGCCGTGGAGGTCGCGGACGTTGTTGGCCACGAGGATGGCGGTGACCAGCATGCCGATCGGCACGGCCAGCAACCAGGCGTCGAGCGGCGCGGATCGATCGTGAACGTAGCGGCTCCCCACGGTGGCAACCAGCCCGAAGAAGACGAAGACGAAGATCTCGCCGAACCCCCGGTAGCCGTAGGGTGCCGGACCGCCCGTGTAGCCGAGGGCGGCAGCGATCGAAGCCGCCCCGATGGCGATCACCACCCAGCCGGCGATCGCCGCCAGGTAGATCCCCCCGGCGACGGCGAGCCCGAAGACGAGCGCCACCCCCCACCACATCGCCCGTTCGCTTATCAGCCCTGAGGCCACCGCCCGAGGGGGGCCGATTCGTCCGGCCGTGTCGACCCCGCGACGGGCATCGGAGGCGTCGTTGGCGAAGTTCACCCCGATGTTGATGAGGACCGCCGTCGGCAGGGCGACGGCCAGGGCATCCCAGCGAAAGACCCCCTCTCCGGCGGCGAGACCGGCACCCACGAGAACCGGGGCGACCGCCGCCCACAGGGTCGGGGGGCGGGCCGCCAGCAGCCACGGATTCACGGAAGCCGAGGGAACTCGTCGAAGCGCGGTGAACGCTTCTCGTTGAAGGCGTTGCGTCCCTCCTGGGCTTCCTCCGACATGTAGAAGAGGAGCGTGGCGTCGCCGGCGAGCTGCTGTTGCCCGGCCAACCCGTCCGACGCCGCGTTGATCGCGGCCTTCATCAGTCGAATGGCCAGCGGCGACTTCTCGAGGATCTCCCGTGCCCAGGCCACGGTCTCCTCCTCGAGTTCGGTCAGCGGGACGACCTTGTTGACCATTCCCATCTCGTAGGCCTCGTCGGCCGTGTACCGGCGGCACAGGTACCAGATCTCGCGGGCACGCTTGTCGCCGACCATGCGGGCGAGCAGCCCGGCCCCGTAGCCACCGTCGAACGAGCCGACCTTGGGACCGGTTTGGCCGAACACGGCGTTGTCGGCGGCGATGGTGAGATCGGAGACGAGGTGGAGGATGTGCCCGCCGCCGATGGCGTAGCCGGCCACCATGGCGATGATGGGCTTGGGGAGCCGGCGCATCTGGATCTGGAGGTCCAGGACGTTGAGGCGCGGCGTGCCGCGGGGATCCAGGTAGCCGGCGTCGCCCCGGATCTTCTGGTCGCCCCCGGAGCAGAACGCCTTGTCGCCGGCGCCCGTGAGGATGATGACGCCGATCTCGGGATCGTTGCGGGCTGCCTCGAATGCTGCGGACAGCTCGAACAGGGTGGTGGGCCGGAAGGCGTTGCGGACTTCGGGCCGGTTGATGGTGATCTTGGCGATCCCGGGCGTCGTCTCGTAGACGATGTCGGTGTAGTCGCCGGAAGGCGTCCAGTCGACGGGCATGAGTGCCTCCGGGGCATGGAGTGGGACGTCGGTACTGTAGTGGCGGCCGTGAGCGGAATCGATGGCTGACTGGGTGGCACAGGCGGCACGGGATCGCCCGGATGCCCCTGCCTTGATCCACCGCGAAGTCACTCTCTCGTTCGGTGACCTCCACGAGGCGGCAGACGCCGTGGCGGGTACCGTCACCGGGGGCGGGTTCGGGCCGGGGGAGCGCGTGGCGTTCTGGGGCGAGAACACGGTCCGGGCGGCGGCCGCCGTGTGGGGGCTCCCCAGGGCCGGTGTATGGGCCGTACCGGTGTCGACCCGTCTGCCGGCGGTCGAAGCCATGGTCCTCACCCGGGAAGCGGGGGTGCGCGGCTTGTGGGCTCCGCTGCGTCTCGACCTCCCCCATCGGTCCGAAGCCTCGGTGGCGTGGGGGCCGCCGGACTCGTCGGCCCGCTTCGTCTTGTTCACTTCCGGTTCGGGTGGATCCCGCAAGGGGGTGGTGCTCACCGGGGCCAACGTGGCGGCGGCGGTGGCCGCTTCCCGGCGGCGCATTCCCAACGGCCCCGATGATCGATGGCTGTGTGTGCTGCCGCTGGCGCACGTGGGTGGCCTGTCGATCCTGTGGCGGTCGGCCGAAGCCGGCGGGAGCGTGGTGCTCGAGCACGGATTCGATGCCGAACGTTGCGCCGATCTGATGGCGACCGGGCGGGTCACGATCGCCTCGCTGGTCCCCACCCAGCTGCGACGCATCCTGGCCGTGCATCGAGGTCCGTACGAGGGTCTGCGGGCGGTGCTGGTCGGTGGAGGACCGATCCCTTCCGAGCTGATCGAACGGGCCCGGGCCGCCGGGATCCCGGCTCTGCCCACCTACGGGATGACCGAGGCCTGCTCGCAGGTTGCCACCGACGACGGTGGCGATCCCTCCACGGTGGGTCGGCCTCTCGACGGCATGGAGGTGAGGATCCTCGACGGTCGGATCGAGATCCGCGGTCCGGCTGTGTTCGCCGGCTACCTGGGGGAGGAACCGAGAGGGGCCGGGGACTGGCATCGGACCGGTGATCTGGGCGCCGTCGACGCCGAGGGGAGGCTCCGCGTGCTCGGCCGAGCCGATGCGGTGATCGTGACGGGAGGCGAGAACGTCCACCCTGCTCGGGTCGAATCGGTGCTCCTGGGGCATCCGGCGGTCGAGGACATCGTGGTTTCCGGGCGACCGGATCCGGATTGGGGTTCGGTGGTGGTGGCGGATGTGGTGTTGGCCGGCTCGGTCGACATCGAGCGAGTCGAGGCCTATGCGAGACGCCGGCTCGCCGGCTTCGAAGTGCCCAAGGAGTGGCGCACGGTGGATCACATCGAACGCGACGAGGTCGGTAAGCGACCGACGGGCTGATAGCGTCGAGGTCGTGGAGCTCGGATTGACCGGGAAGCGAGCGGTGGTGGCCGCCGCCTCCGACGGCCTCGGCTACGCCATTGCCGGGGCGTTGGCGACGGAAGGGTGCCGGGTGGCGATCTGCAGCCGCCGGGAAGACCGCATCACGGAAGCCGCGGAACGCCTCCGACGAGATACCGGCGGCGAGGTGGTGGCGGCCGTCTGCGATGTGAGCGAACCGGGGGAGACCGACCGGTGGGTCACCGACGTCGCCGCGGCCTGGGGCGGGCTGGACCTGGTGGTCCCCAATGCGGGAGGACCGCCGCCCGGTCGTTTCGGCGACCTCGAGCCGTCGGAGTGGGATGCGGCCTATCGCCTGACGCTGCGGTCGGCGATGGAGTTCGCCCGGACGGCGCGGCCGCATCTAGAGCGCGGTTCGGCGGTGTTGTTCCTGACCTCGGGGTCGGTGCGGCAGCCGATCGGCACGCTGGTCCTCTCGACGGTCTTTCGGGCCGGCGTGGCCGCCCTGGCCAAGACTCTGGCCGACGAGTGGGCGGCCGAGGGGATCCGGGTCAACCACCTCATTCCGGGACGGATCGCCACCTCTCGAGTGGCGGCTCTCGACGACGACGCCGCCCGTCGCCTCGGGATGCCGGTTGCCGAGGTCAAGGAGGGCTTCGAGCGGGCGATACCGCTGGGGCGCTACGGGGATCCGGGCGAGTTCGCCGCCGCGGCGCTGTTCCTCCTGTCCGGTGCCGCCTCCTACATCACCGGTGCGACACTCCAGGTGGACGGGGGCATGCTGCGCCCGATCTCCTAGGTCGCTTCGGTGATCCCGAGATGGCGCAGGAACGCCTCTTGATTCGGTTCCCGGCCCAGGAAGTCGCGGAGCAGCTCGGCGGCGTCCTCGGAGCCGCCGGGCTCGAGGATCTTGGCCCGGTACTCCCGCCCGAGGTCCGAATCGAGGACGCCCTCGTCCTCGAATCGGCTGAACATGTCGTCCCCGAACACGCGGGACCACAGATAGCCGTAGTAGCCGGCGTCGTAACCGAAGAGGTGACCGAACGAAGCCGGGTAGAAGGTTCCCTCGTGATGCGGGAACTTGGCGACCTCTGACGTCTCTTTGGTGATGGCGGCGAGATCCTTGACTTCCCCCGGGCCGTGGAAGGCCATGTCGAGGCTGCCGAAGGAGACTTGGCGGAGCATCGCCAGCCCGATGTGGAGATCCCGGGCCGCCGTCAGTTGCCGAACGAGATCGTCGGGGATCGGCTCGCCGGTCTCGTGATGACGGGCGAACCGCTGCAGCACCTCGGGGTTCCAGCACCAGTGCTCCATGATCTGTGAGGGAGCCTCGACGAAATCCCACTCGGTGTTGAACCCCGTGAAGCGAACCAGGCGGGTGTGTCCCAGGCTGTTGTGGAGCACGTGCCCGAACTCGTGGAACAGGGTCACCACCTCTTCGTGCTTGAGGAGCGACGGGGTGTCGGCCGTCGGCCTGGTGAAGTTGGCCACGATCGCCGTCACCGGGTTCTGGTAGCCGTCGGGAGTCGCTCGCCCCGGGACGAGATCGAAGGCCGCCGCATGACCGAACTTGCCCTCGCGGGGGAACAGGTCGGCGTAGAAGACGGCCAGCGGATCGCCGCTCTCCCGATCGTGGACCTCGTAGGCGGTCACATCGGAGTGCCAGGCGTTGGGGGCGGGGATGGGCCGGTACTCCAGCCCGAACACCTCGCCGGTGATCTCCAGCATGCCGCCGAGCACCGCCTGGAGCGGGAAGTACGCGGCCACTTCGCTCGGGTCGATCCCGAAGCGCTCCCGCTTGATCTTGGTGTGCCCGTAACGGTGGTCCCAACCCTCGAGGTCGTCGATCGCCAGCGTGGCCCGGAGATCGGCGAGCTCCTCCTCGGCCTTCGCCTGGAGTGGTGGGATGAGGTCCCGGTAGAAGGCCTCGACCACCCCGGGCTCCCGGGCCATCTTCTCTTCCATGGCGTAGTGGGCCCAGGACGGCACGCCAAAGATCGAGGCCATCGCCCGCCGCAGCTCGACCGTTTCGGTCAGCAGCGGAGTGTTGACCTCGGCGGCCTTATTGTAGAACTTGAACTGGAGGAGCCGCCGGAGATCCCGGTCGTCGGCCAGATCCATGAAGGGGTAGTAGTCGGGATAATCGAGGCTCACCCTCAGGGTGCCTTCCTCCGACCCGGGAGCGAGCCGCTCGAGGTAGTCCGCCGGAAGCCCGCCGAGCTGTTCGGGGGTGAGATCGAGCCCGTCCTGGTGCTCGTCGATGTTGCGACTGAACGCCACACCGAGCTCGACCAGTCTGGTGCGGATCCTCTGCAGCTCGGCGCGTTCGGCCTCTCCCAGGGCGTGACCGGCCCGCCGGAAGTCACGACGGGTGAAAGCCAGGAGGCGGGCCTCCTCGCCTTCGAGTGCCATCGCCTCGGTGGTCGCCGCATAGGCTTCCACCGCTTCATAGAGATCCCGGCGGAAGGCCAGATCCGACTGCCATTTGGTGAGCCGCTCCTCGGCTTCGGTGGCGGTGTCTCTCACCTGCTTGTCGGGGTGGACCCGCCCCATGAACGGCCCGGTGCCGTAGGCGGCAACGACGAGGGCCCCGATCTCATCGAGCGGCGCCATCGTGTTGGCCCACGTTCGGGGATCGGAGACGGCGGCCACACCGTTCGCCAGTCGATCGCCGGCGGCGATCGCTTCGTCGACGGCCCTGGTCACGGATTCGGGGGTGACGGTGGTGTAGTCGTAGCGCACGATCGGCCAGGTTAGCGAGCGGCTCTTCTTGGCAGTTCGCCCCACCGAGATGCCTGCCCCCGATCCGGCTCCGTGTCTGAGCCGAAGCCGTGGGCGACGTTTCGTTCCCGGAAAGAGATCAGGGGTTGAGGACGGCATCCAGGCCGGCGAGGGCCTTGCGACCGAGACGACCGAAGAGGGGGCGGAGCAGGACCTCGAGGAAACGGATTGCCCCTTTGAGCGTGAACTCGGCCGAATAGGTCACGACGGTCCGGTCCTCCTGCTCGGCGAACTCGATGGTGTCGACGGCGGTCACCGTGGGGGCCTCACCCCGGATCACGATCCGCTCGTTCTCTGCGTAGTCGACGACTTCGTAGGTCATCGGCACCTCGCGTCCCAGGAACGTCGCCTGGACGTCGTACACGGAACCGACCGTGCCGTCCCCGGAGCGGAGGGTGGACGCCCGGATGCCGGGATCCCACTCCGCCGTGGTGGTGAAGTCGGCCACGTAGTCGAAGACCTCGGCGAGGGGACGCAGGGTGGTGGCGGTCTCGGTGAGTCGAATCATGAGCCGAGTGTGGCCGCTTCGGCCCGCTACCGGAATCCGGCCCCCTACCCTCGTGCCCGTGCCGGACCTGGATCGCTACCTCGACATTCGCTCCGCCGGCGGCGGGCGTCTCACCGCGGACGGTCAAACGGTGGTGTTCGTCACCAACATCACCGGCGTTCCTCAGGCATGGTCGGTCCCCGCCGGGGGTGGCTGGCCCCGCCAACTGACGTTCGAGGACCAGCGAGTCGGCGGCGTGGCGACCTCGCCGACCGATCCCGAGCTGGTGGTCTTCTCGCGGGACACCGGGGGCAACGAGCGAATGCAGCTCCACACCGTCGATCCTGCAGGGTTCGGGGAACGCCGGTTGGTCGTGGACCCCGAGGTGATCCACCGCTTCGGCGAGTTCGGGCCCGACGGTGGCTGGTTCGTTTTCTGCGACAACCGACGCAATGGGGTCGATTTCGATCTCTGGTTGCGAACCCTCGACGGGCAAGAGCGCCTCGTCGCCCGCCTGGAGGGGTGGAGCGCCGTCGTCGACGTCACCGACGATGCGGCCCTGGTCGGGCGGGCCGCTTCCAACGTCGACTCGACCACGCTCGTCGTCTCGCTGGCGACGGGCGAGGTCACCGAACTGACCCCTCACACCGAACCGCGCCTCCACTCACCGGTGGCGTTCGCGGCCGATGGGCGGCGAGTGTTCCTGGTGAGCGACCGGGACGGCGAGCATCGCCGCGCCCATCGGGTCGATGGGGATGCCTGGACCGCCTTCGGTCCCGAGGATGCGGATGTCGACGGCCTGGCGGTCTCGGATCGGCTGGGGGCGTTGGCCGTCAATCGGGACGGCGCCACCCGTCTCGCCTGGTTCGATCCGGAGTCGCTCGAAGTGGGCGGCGCGGTGGATCTCCCCCTGGGGGTCGCCGGAGGGCTGACCATCGCCCCGGACGAGTCGGGCATGCTGTTCACCATCAGTGGTCCGGCGCTCAACGCCGACGTCTGGTGGGTCGAGGCCGGGGAAGCGACCCCGGTGAGGGTCACCCGGTCGTCGACCGCCGGGATCGACCCCGCCACGTTTGTGGCGCCGGAGGCCGTCACCGTGGAGTCGTTCGACGGATTGGAAGTGCCGGCATGGGTGTACCGCCCGCCTGGTGTGGCCCGCCCTCCGGTGATCGTCTCCGTCCACGGCGGGCCGGAGGCACAGGAGAGGCCCGGTTTCAATCCGATCTACCAGTACTTCCTCGCGTCCGGGTACGCCGTGGTGGCTCCCAACGTGAGGGGCTCGTCGGGATACGGACGCACCTACCAGTCGCTGGACGATCGCCGCCGGCGCATGGACTCGGTCGCCGACCTGAACGAGGTGGGCCGATGGGTGGCCGGGCGCACCGACTTGGACGGCTCGAGGACCGCCGTCATGGGGGGCTCGTACGGCGGCTTCATGGTCCTGGCCGCGATGGCGACCGCCCCGGAGCTCTGGTCGGCGGGCGTCGACATCGTCGGGATCACCAACTTCGTGACGTTCCTCGAGAACACCGGGGCCTACCGGCGGGCGCTCCGGGAGGCCGAGTACGGGAGCCTGGACGACGATCGGGAGTTCCTGGAGTCGATCTCACCGACCTCGATGGTGGATCGCATCACGGCCCCGCTGCTGGTGATCCACGGCGCCAACGACCCCCGGGTGCCGGTGAGCGAGGCGGAACAGATAGTGGCCCGGCTGCGGGAGCTGGGTCGCGACACCGAGCTGCTGGTGTTCGACGACGAGGGACACGGGCTGGTCAGGCTGCCCAACCGGAGAGTCGCCTACCGGCGGGTCGCCGAGTTCCTCGGCACCGTTCTCTGAAGCCGTCACCAGCCCTGGGGGGCCGCCAGCCTCTCCTGACCGGGCACGCCGAACTGCATCACCACGAACCCGAGCAACGCTGCCGCCAGCGGTACGGGCCGGTCGGTTTCGATGGTGCGGGGGCGACGAGTCATCGCGGCCACGTCGTCCTCATGGTGCCGCAGGATCCATCGGTTGCGGCGTCGGCCCTCGTCGGCATACAGGACGTAGGCGTAGTCGGGGCCGTTGATCCCGTAGTTCTTGGCACCGGGGGCCGACCGGGCGACCTTGCGTTGCTCGACGTCGACGATGACGGGACAGATGGCGTTGGCCCACCCGACGGCCCGCATCCGCCACTGTTCTCCCGAAGGAAGGAGGATCCTCTGGCCGCGCCCCAGATAGATGTTGAACCACGAATAGCGACCCATGGCGGCGAGTGGCGTCCCGTCGGCCAGCGCGAACCGGTAGGTGGGAAACCCGCGCCGGGCGATCCGGCGTACCTCCGCCGTTCCGACGACGGTGTGGTGCATGGTTCCCCCGTCGGCTACTCCCCGACAGCGTACAGGTACCCGTCGCGTACCCCGACGTAGATGACGCCGTTCCACACCGCCGGGGAGGCCTCGATGTTGGCCTCGCCCACCTTGAGCTCCCAGTCGAGAACCGGAATCCGCGGATCGGTGATGTCGTAGCTGCGCAGCATCCCGCTGTTGGTGGCGACGATGAGGCGATCGTCCACGACGGCCGGTGACGACCAGGAGCCGAAGCCGACCTCGTCGACCCAGACTTCCTCACCGGTGTCCCGGTCCACGACGACGAGGAAGCCCTTGTGGGTGACGGCGTAGAGGACGCCGTCACCGAGCGCGGGGGTCGACCAGAGCCCGCCCTTCCCCGGCGAGTCGACCAATGAGTACATGCCCCACAGGTAGGGATCGTCGGGGTTGGTTGGGTCGAGCTTGATGAGCTGGCCCAAGTCCCGGGCGCGTAGGAGGTAGCGCTCGTATTCGGCCGAGACGTACAGCATTCCCTCCTCGTCGATGACGATCGAGGCGTCTACGTCGTCGCCCACCCAGTAGTCGAAGACGATCGGGGCGATGCCGTTCTCCACGTCGGTGATGTCGAGGCCGATCACCCTTCCGCCGGAGTTGGCGAAGTAGACGGTCCCCTCGAAGATCGCCGCCGAGTTCTCCACGCTGACCGCCGGGTAGCCGGGTCCGATCGCCTCCAGCAGGGCGTCGTCGTAGGTCTCCATCTTGAAGAGCAGGATCGGGTCGACGGTCACCAGACCCTGACCGTCGTAGTCCCGGTTCAGCTTGTAGATGTAGAAGATGCCGTTCTCGGCGCCCTCGAACATGATGTCGTTGACGATCCGGGGGCTGGCGTCCCAATCGTCGTTCCATCGTCCCTCGACGTTGAGGTCGGCGACGACGCTCCACAGTTCGATCGGATCGCCCCGGTCGAGGGCGAGGATGCGGAGTCGATTGTCGCGCGACCCGAAGTAGACGAGCGGGTAGCCGTCGGGGTCGATGGTGGGTGTCCCCTTGATGATGTCGCCGGTGGGGACCGAAGCGCGGGTGTCCAGGCCGGTCTCGGCATCGACGAAGTGGAGTGCCCGGTCGTAGGCCCCGAAGATGAGCTCCGTGACGCCGTCGGGTCGCTCCCAGATCACCGGCTGACCGGTCCAGCCGTTCCCACACCAGGTCGTCGTCACCCCGAGATCGGTGGACTGGGAGCACATCGGCCCCTCGGCCGGGTAGCGCCATGCGATCTGCGGGGTTGCGGGAACCGGCCCGACTCCGTACCAGGTGTTGGTGGGGTTGCCGCGGAACGTGAGCAGGCCGGTCACCGCCTCGCCCCACGGCCGGCCGACGGTTCTTCGGTCGACCCACGGATGAAGCGGGGGTTGCGCTTCGGTGGTCTCCGTCGTCGTCGGGTCGCCTGCGGTCGTGCCGGGCGCGGTCGACGACGACGGTGCGGTGTCGACCGTCGTGGTGGGATCGGTCGTGGCGGCGACCGGCGCGGTCGTGGTGGTCTCGTCGGTTCCGCCGTCGCGGGCAAAGACCGCAAACAGCACGAGACTGACCGTCGCCAGGATCAGCGCGATGACCGATGCAACGGTGAGGGGATGGCGATTGGGCGGCATCCGGGCGCAAACTCTACCGGGGGGCCGCGATTGCGCCGACGACCGGCCGGGGATCGGGTGATCCTATGCTCGTGCGGTGGAGGTCAGCGTCGCCGTGAGGAGATACCGGACGCTCGTCCGGGGACTGTGGGGCCGGTATCGCGAGGCCGAGCTCGGCCTCAATGCGGCGGCCGTCGCCTACAACGGCTTTCTGGCCTTGGTCCCGCTCGGGGTGGCCCTGCTGGGAGTGGCCGCCTTCGTGGGGGCCGATCGGGGGGCTCTCGACAGGGTGACCACGGCGATGGCCGCCTATGCGCCCGAAGCGGTGGTGACCTTCGTGACCGATCTGCTGGAGGAGGTCGGCGATCGCATCGGTGGGCAGCAGGGCTGGCTCATCCCCGTGTCGGTCCTCTTGGCTCTGGCGCTCGGTTCCCGGGCGGTGGTCGCCCTCCAGAAGGCCCTGGCCCGCGTCGAGGACCGCACCGAGCGGCGGTCTGCGGTCCAGTTGCGGCTCCTGGGGACGGCGTTGACCATTGGAGGCGGTGCCGCGCTGCTGGTGTCGTCGCTCTTGCTCGTGGCGGGCGGGCGTGGCAGCGGGTTCCTCGCCGAGCTGACGGGTGTGGAGGCGATCGATGTGATTTGGACCTGGCTTCGGGTTCCGGTCTCCGCCGCCGGGTTGTTCCTCTTTCTCCTGGCGTTCTATCGCTGGGGCCCCCCCGAGCCGCTGCCCCGCACCTGGGTGGCGGCCCTCGTCGCCTCCGCCGGGGTGGTGCTGGCCAGCCTCGGCTTCGGTCTCTATTTGTCGCTGACGCCTTCGCTGGGTGCGACGTTCGGGGTACTGGGAGCCGTGGCCGTGATGCTCGTCTGGCTCTACATGGGGGCATTCGCCATCCTCTTCGGCGCCTTGTTCGTCACATCGATGGGGGCGCGGTGAGCGAACGAAGCGAGATCCGATCGGGGGTCCGCCTGCTGGTGACGACGCTGGGTGCCTATCGCCGCGACTTGGCCCTGGCGATCCTCGGCGCGGTGGTGTGGATGGCGATGGTGATCGCGGTGCCCTTCCTGACCTCCCAAGTCATCGATCGCGGCATCACGGCCGGCCGGCGAGACCTGATCATGCCCCTCAGCCTGGCCGTCGTGGGGGCCGGCGTGCTCTTGGGCCTCGGTATCGGGGTGCGGCGCTACTTCGGGTTCCGGGTCTCCTACCGAGCCGAGACCGATCTCCGCAACCGGATCTTCGAGCACATCCAGACGCTCGCATTCAGCTTCCACGATGTGACGGGGACGGGGGAGTTGATGGCCCGGGCCTCCAGCGACCTGTCGCAGGTGCGACTCATCTTTGCGATGCTGCCGATCACCCTGGCCAACCTGGGGATGTTCTTGACCGTGGTCACGGTGCTGCTGATCCTCGACCCGGTGCTGGGCGCGGTGGCATCGCTGGCAGTGCCGACGCTGCTGCTGGCGGCGCGGCGTTATGCCGGGCGGGTCATCCGGCTCTCGTTCGATGTGCAACAGCGCCTCGCCGACCTGAGCCAGATCGTGGAGGAATCCATCGGCGGTATCCAGGTCATCAAGGCCTACGGGCAGGAGTCGCAGGAGCAGGCAAAGCTGGATCACCGGGCCGAGCGGATCTTCCGGCGCACCCTCCGCCTGGCGTGGATTCGTGCCGCCTATCAGCCGGGGTTCGAGATGATCCCGGCGGTGGCCACGGTCGCCGTGCTGTGGCTGGGTGGGATTCGGGTCGTGGGAGGCCAGTTGACGCTCGGAGAGTTCGTCGCCTTCACCCAGTATCTGGCGATCCTCAACTTCCCGCTGCGGATCACCGGGTGGTTCTTCGCTCAGGTTCCCCGGGCGGCGGCGGCCTCCACCAGGATCCACATCCTGCTGGGAACCGCGCCGGGGATCGATGACCCCCCGGATCCGGTTGCGACGCCTCCCGGCCGGGGTGAGGTCCGTTTCAGCGGCGTGCGGTTTGCCTATCCGGACCAGGATGAGGTCCTCCGCGGAGTCGACCTGGTCATCCCCGGAGGGACCTCGGTTGGTCTGGTCGGCGCCACCGGCGCCGGTAAGACGACCCTCGCCCACCTGGTGCCTCGATTTCGCGACGTCACCGCCGGCGCCGTGACCCTCGACGGCGTCGACGTCCGGCGGCTGCGGCTCGAAGACCTCAGGAACGAGGTCGCCGTCGTGTTCCAGGAGACCTTCCTGTTCTCGGCCACGGTCCGGGAGAACCTGGCGTTTGGGGCCCCCGATGCCACGGACGAGCAGGTGCGCCTGGCAGCCCGGCTGGCCCAGGCCCATGCCTTCATCGTCGATCTCCCTGATGGATACGACACGGTTGTGGGGGAGCGCGGCTACTCGCTGTCCGGAGGTCAGCGGCAGCGTATTGCCCTGGCCCGGGCGGTCCTGCGGGATCCGCAGGTCCTCATCCTCGACGACGCCACGTCTTCGGTGGACGCCCTCGTCGAAGCCGAGATGCTGGCGGCCCTCGAGCAGGTCATGCGGGGCCGCACCACGATCATCATCGCTCATCGGACCTCGACACTCGACCTGGTGGACCAGGTGGTGTTCCTCGAAGACGGTGTCGTGGCGGCGGTGGGGACCCACCGAGAGATGGTGGCCACGGTGCCCCGCTATTCGGAGGTGCTCGCTCAGGAGGAGGCCCGGCGATGACTCGGCAGCAGCCCCAGCTCATCCGGCGGGCAGCCGGGCTCGGCCGATTCCTCCTCAGGCCGGCGCTCGCCGCCGTGGCGGCCACGGTCGTGGCCACGACGGCGAGGCTGCTCGGCCCGCTGGCGGTCCGGAGCGGTGTCGACGACGGCATCGCCACCGGCGACCGCGGGCTGATCACCAGGGCGGCCCTGGCCTTCCTCGGCTTGCTGCTGGTGCAATACCTGGCGCAACGGACCGCCCAGTACGTGGTTGCCCGGCTGGGGGAGCGCTATCTGCTGAAGCTCAGGTCGACGGTGTTCGGACATCTCATGCGGCTCGACATGGCGTTCTACGGCCGGTCCAAGGCCGGGGTCCTCGTGAGCCGCATGACGAACGACATCGAGTCGATCCAGGAGTTCGCCGAGGAGGGAGCCGTCAGCTTCACCACCAACGTGCTGACCGTTCTCGGGGTGGCGGCGGCGATGCTGTTCGTCGACGCCACCCTCGCCCTGCAGGTCTTCGTGCTCATCGCAGTCCTGCTGATCGTGTCCCGGGTGTTCCAGCGGTTCGCTTCCCGGGCCTATCAAGAGGTGCGGGAGCGCATCGGCCGGGTGCTCGCCAGCCTCCAGGAGGGCATCACCGGGGTGCGCGTGGTGCAGGCGTTCACCGGGGAAGAAGCCCAGGCCGGGGCCTTCGGGGGGGTCAACGAGCGCTACTTCGAAGCCAACATGCGGGCGGCCAGGGCGGTGGCTTGGTACTTCCCGGCCGTGGCGTTCCTTCGCACGGTCGGTATCGCCACGGTCCTTCTGCTGGGCGGTCGTCGGGTACTCGACGGGAGCCTCACGTTCGGCTCCCTCGTGGTGTTCCTGCTCTATCTCGACTGGTTCTTCCAACCGATCATCAATCTCTCCAACACCTACAACCAGCTGCAGTCCTCCTCCGCCGCCTTCTCCAAGCTCTTCCGGCTGCTGGACGTCGAGCCGGCCATCGGGGATGCCCCGGATGCCGGGCCCCTGTCGGCGCCGTTGCGTGGGGAGCTGCGCTTCGAGGGCGTGAGCTTCGAATACCAGCCGGGGGTCCCGGTGGTCCGGGAGGTCGACCTGCTCATCGCCCCGGGTGAGCGGGTGGCGATAGTCGGGGAGACCGGGGCGGGGAAGTCGACTCTGGCCCGGTTGGCGTTGCGCTTCTACGAGCCCGGGTCCGGCCGGGTCACGCTCGACGGCCACGACCTGAGAAAGGTCACCCAGGCCTCTCGTGCCGATCACCTGGTTCTCATCCCCCAGGAAGGCTTTCTGTTCAACGGGACCCTGCGAGAGAACTTGCGGTACGCCAGACCCGAGGTGGGAGACGACGAGCTGTGGGAGATGTGCCGGGAGATCGGCATCGATGCTTGGGTGCGGTCGCTGCCGGAGCGTCTCGACACGATGGTGCGGGAGCGGGGCGGCCGCTTCTCGGCGGGCGAGAGGCAGTTGGTGGCCTTGGCGCGGGCACTGCTGGCCGATCCGGCTGTGATCGTTCTCGACGAGGCGACCTCCAACCTGGATCCGGAGACCGAGGTCGAGGTGGAGCGGGCTCTGGCCAGACTGCTCCGGGGCCGGACGGCGGTCGTCATCGCCCACCGGCTGCGCACCGCGGAGCGGGCCGACCGGGTGGTGATGATGGACGGGGGCCGCATCGTGGCGATGGGTAGCCACTTAGAGCTCAGGGAGACGAACGTGCAGTACGGGCGTCTCGTCGCGGTCTGGGAGCGGGGCGTCCTCAGGTAGCCGGGGACTCGCCGATGTCTTCCCACCACAGGTGGGGCTGGGCGGCGATGAAGGGCTCCATGAGGGCGAGGCAATCGGGGTCATCGGCGATCTCGATCACCACGCCCCGGCCGGCGAGGTGGTCCTCGGGGCCGCGAAAGGTCCGGTTCTCTCCGATCACCAGGCGAGGGATGCCGTAGAGCAGCATTGCCCCGCTGCACATGTCGCACGGTGACAGCGTGCTGTAGAGGACGGCGCGGCGGTACTCCGAGGCGGGCAGCCGGCCGGCGTTCTCGAGGCAGTCCATCTCGGCGTGACGAATCACCGACCCCTGCTGGACCCGGCGGTTGCGGCCCCGGCCGACGACCGACCCGTCGATCACGAGGACCGATCCAATCGGGATGCCGCCTTCGGCCAGGCCGGCTTCGGCTTCGGCGACGGCTTCGGCGAGATATGGGTCGCGGGTCATGTCTGTTCCTCCCCTCAGGATGCTACGGACTCGACGGCTAGCCTCGTCGTGCGGTGTCAACGATGTTTGATCAGATCGTCGACTGGGTTTCGGCTGCTCTGTGGAACCTCAACCCGGCCGAGGCGGTTTCCTTGGGCAAGCACGACTACGACGGTCGCGTGCCGGACCTGTCGGTCCCGGCCGTCGAGTCGCAACTGGACCGTCTCGAGATGCTTCGGGATCGATTGTGGGGGCTCGAAGGTCTCTCGGTGGATCAGGAACTCGACCGACTGCATCTCGGCACCGCCCTCGACTCGGCGCTCTTCGAGTGGCGCCGAATGGGCTGGTGGCGTCGCAATCCCATGTGGTACATCGATCCGCTCGACACCACCGTCTACGTGACCCGTTCCCATGCGCCCGCCGGTGTTCGGGCCGAGATCGTCGCCGACCTCCTCGAGGAGGCTCCCGCACTGCTCGATCGGGCCCGAGCCAATCTGGACCGGGTCGTGCCGACGACCTATTGCGAGTGGGCGGTTCGCCAGGCCCGGGGCATGGCCGACTCGTTGCGTCACCAGCTTCCCGGCTCCTTCGGCTCGGAAGCTTCACCGCGTCTCGGTGATGCGGCGGGTTCGGCCGCTGCGGCGCTGGAGGCCTATGCGGCTTGGATCGAGAGGGAGTTGCTCCCCGCCGCCGACGGGGGTTTTGCCATCGGCGGTGAGGCGATGGAGGACCTGCTGCGGGTCGGCGAGCTCGTCTCCCTGCCGCTCGACGACCTGCTGGCGCTCGGCGAGGACGATCTCGAAGCCAATGGGGAGGCCTTCCGCGATGCGGCGGCCGCACTCGATCCCAAGGGCGATCCGGGCGAGGTCTACGCCCGCCATGTCGCTGCGGTCAGGCCGGAGCCGGATCGGATGGTGGAGGCGGCCGAGTCGCTGCTCGAGGAGATCCGCTCGTTCGTGATCGACCGGGGATTGGTCTCCGTGCCGAGTGAGGTTCGGGCGCTGGTGGCCTCGACGCCCCCTCATCTCCGCTGGGCGTTCGCCTTGATGGACACTCCCGGCCCCTACGAGACCGAGGCGACCGAGGCCTACTACTACGTCACCCCGCCGGAGTTGGATTGGGACGAGGAACAGACGGCCGAGTGGATGGCTGCCCTCAATACCTTTGCGCTGCAAGACATCTCGATCCACGAGACCTACCCGGGCCACTACGTCCACTTTCTCCACGTCAATCGGGCCCCCACCGAGGTTTCCCGCCGGGTGGCGTCCTACGCCTTCGTCGAAGGATGGGCGCACTACACCGAGCAGATGATGTGGGAGGCGGGCTGGGGCAACGGCGATGTCCGTTTCCGTCTAGCCCAACTCGGCGAAGCCCTGGTCCGCAACTGCCGCTTCGTGTGTGCGATCCGAATGCACGCTCACGGGATGTCGGTCGATGAGGCGACCCGGTTCTTCGTGGACCGGGCCTTCTATCCCGAGACGCCGGCCCGGGCCGAGGCCGAGAGGGGCACCTTCGATCCCGGATACTTCTCCTACACCCTCGGCAAGCTGCAGATCCTGCGGCTTCGCGATGACTACCGGGAGCGGCAAGGAGCCGAGTTCTCCCTGCGGGAGTTCCACGACCGGTTGCTGTCGCGGGGGGCGCCGCCGGTCGAGTTGATGCGACGGGTGCTGCTGGGCTAGGGGTTGACCACGAGCCGGCCGCGGCTTCCCTCAGAGCCCGCCGCCATCGCCATGATCTGCTCGGTGGCCGACTCCAGAGGGGTTCTGGTGATCGGCGGCGGGGTGATCGTCCCCTCGTCGAGGGCCCGCAGCACCGTCTCGGCGTCGCCGGGCAGGCTGCCGTAGGACCCGACGAGGGAGTACTCGTTGTTCGACCACAACACGGGCGGGATGGTGGTGAGCAGTTCGGTGCCGACGCCGGCGGCGACGGCGATCCCGCCGGAGCGCAGCGACTTCACGGCGGCGTCGACAGTGGACGCCCGGCCGACGAACTCCACGGCGGCGTCGACTCCGCCGTCGGTGAGCAGCTTCACCCTTCGTCCGAGCGACACCCCCGGCTCGACCAGCACCGTCTCGTCGGCGCCCAGGGCGGAGGCCCGCTCCAGTGCCAGAGGATCGACGTCGGCGGCGATCACCGGTGCCGCTCCCAGCATGGCGGCGATCTGGACGCCGAAGGTGCCCAGGCCGCCGACCCCGATGATCAGCACGGCGTCACCTCGATGCACCCCGGCCCTGCGGGTCACTGCATGAAGGGCGGTTGCCCCGGCGTCCACGGCCAGGGCGGCGATGGCGGGGTCGAGGCCGGCCGGGCGCTCGGTCAGGGTGCGCTCCGGCACGGCGACGAACTCGGCGAGCCCCCCGTCTTCGTCGATGCCGACGACCCGGAGATTGAGGCACAGGTTGGGACGGCCCTGGCGGCATCGGGGGCAATCGCTGCACTGGGCCCCGGCTCGGACCACCACCGGGGTCCCCTCCGACCAGTTGGGGCTTCCTTCGGCGGCGACCCGACCGGCGATCTCGTGCCCCAGCGTGATCGGGGTGTGGTCGGTTCGGGCGGTGCCGTCGAGGAAGTGGAGGTCCGATCCGCACACCCCGCAGGCCTCGACGGCGACCAGCACCTCACCGCGGCGCAGTTGGGGTTGGGCGACCTCGGCGAGGCGGAGGTCTCCGGGGCCGTGGAAGCGGAGGGCTTTCATGAGCCCACCCTACGCCCGGCCCGAGCGGATCCGAGGCGGACCTTATGATGGCCTCCGGAAGGGGAGGCCCACATGGCAAGCATCGTGCATGTCGTCGGAACCGGAACCATCGGGGAGCCGCTCATCGGTCTGCTGACCGACGACCGGGAGGCCTTCGGCATCGACGAGGTCACGTTCCACAAGCGGACGCCACTGATCGACGAGCGAGCCAAGGTGAATGATCTGGTGCGCCGGGGGGCGGTGCTGGCGGTGGATGCCGGTCGGCGCAAGGCGTTCGAGGAGCTGGGGCACGCCCCCAAGCTCGAGGCCAGGGAGGCGATCGAGCGGGCCTCGGTGGTGATCGACTGCACCCCGGCCGGCAACGAGAACAAGTCGAACCTCTACGAGTCGGTCGAGGGCCCGCTGGGCTTTCTCGCTCAGGGATCGGAGTTCGGTTTCGGCAAGATGTATGCCCGGGGTATCAACGACGAGGCGCTCGTCCGCGGCGAGGACCGCTTCATCCACGTGGTCTCGTGCAACACCCACAACATCTCGGTGCTCATCAAGGCTCTCGCTATGGATCCGGACGGGACCTCCCACCTGGAGAGCGGCCGTTTCCTGTGCATGCGCCGGGCCAACGACATCAGCCAGGACGGCTCGTTCGTCCCCTCGCCGGTGGTCGGGATCCACTCGGATGCGGCGTTCGGGACCCATCACGCCCGCGATGCCCACGAGCTGTATGCGACGCTGGGCCACGACCTGCCGATCTGGTCCTCGGCGGTGAAGCTGAACAGCCAGTACATGCACGCCCTCCACTTCAGTCTCCTTCTCGACGAGGAGATCACGGTGGACGGGGCGATCGAGCGGCTCGCCGCCAACAGCCGGGTCGCCCTCACCTTCAAGCGTTCGGCCAACCAGATCTTCTCGTTCGGGCGGGACCACGGATTCTTCGGCCGCATCCTCAGCCAGACGGTGGTGCCGGTGGAGACTCTGGCTGTGCGAGGGGGCAACGAGCTCGTCGGGTTCTGCTTCACCCCTCAGGATGGGAACGCCTTGTTGTCGTCGGTGGCGGCGACGCTGTGGTATCTGCACCCCGGCGGCTTCGAGGACCGGATCGATGTGATCCGCCCCTACCTGTTCCGCGAGGTCTGACCACCTAGTCCTTGTAGCGCCACACGATGCGGCCCCGGCTCGGGTCGTAGACAGAGAGGTCGAGGTCGACCCGGTCGCCGGGCAGGATCCGGATGTAGCGGCCCCGGCGCATCTTCCCTGCAGCTCGGGCGATGACCTCCAGCCCGCCGTCGATCTCGACGCGGAACATGGCGTCGGGGAGAGCTTCGACGACCGTCCCCTTCACGCGAACGACGTCTTCGTGTTTGGCCAACCACCGCAAACATACGCCCCGGTGAGCGGCCCGGTCAAGGGAGTTCGGCGGCCTCCTCGAGGTGCTGAACCTCGAGGACGACGTCGGCCGCCGGCCGGTCCTCGGTTGCCACGACGGTCTCCTCGGGAGTTCCCGCGACAGGAGGGTCGCATCCCGGGTGGGCAACCCAGATCGCTCGCCGTACTCCCGCTTCGAGAAGCGCCTCGGCCCACCGGCGGAGCACCTCGTCGACGTCGGCGGCAAAGGCCCGCTCCCGGTCGTCGACGGCGGCCTCCATGATCGCCACGGCGGCAAAGCACCCGGTGGCCGCCCCGGCGATGTGGGAGGCATCACTCACGTCACCGACGGCCACCTTGGCGCCCCCGGCCTTGAGAGGCTCGGCGGCTGCGGGCCGGGTCACGAATGCCCGTACTTCGCCGCCCCCGGCGAGCAGCGCCTCGGCGATGGACCCTCCAAGGGCTGTGTCGGCGCCGATCACGATCGCGGGCATCGTGCCAGCCTAGGAACGCATAAACCCCCGGTGGTGTTGTAATGGGTGTCGCGGTGGGCGCCGGGTACGGGTCGGTCTTCCCCACTCCCCCCACTCCGTACCGGCGCCGCCGCAGTCTTCACGATTGCCACCTTGAATGGGCCCCAAGCCGTGCCACAATTGCGCTTGCGCCCGAACCCGAGGAGTGAGTGCACCGAATGACGACCGTCGACATCGATCTCGGCAAGTACCAATTGGGGTGGTCCGACGAGGAGGACTACGTCTTCAAGCCGCGCAAGGGCTTGAGTGAAGAGATCATCCGCGAGATGTCGGCCATGAAGGCTGAACCGGAGTGGATGCTCGCCTTCCGCCTGAAGTCCTACCAACGGTTCCTTCGCAAGCCGGTTCCCACCTGGGGCGGCGGCGGGCTGTTGGAGACGATCGATTTCGACGACATCTACTACTACATCAAGCCGACCGAGGGCCAGGCCAAGGATTGGGACATGGTCCCCGAGAACATCAAGTCGACCTACGAGAAGCTCGGTATTCCGGAGGCGGAACGGAAGTACCTGGCGGGGGTCACCGCGCAGTACGAGAGCGAAGTGGTGTACCACCGCAACCGGGAGGACCTCGAGGCGTTGGGGGTGCTGTTCTGCGACATGGACACCGCAGTGCGGGAGTACCCCGAGATCGTGCAGGAGTACTTCGGAACGATCATCCCGCCCAACGACAACAAGTTCGCCGCCTTGAACTCGGCGGTGTGGTCGGGAGGGTCGTTCATCTACGTGCCGCCGGGGGTCCACGTCGACCAGCCCCTTCAGGCTTACTTCCGCATCAACGCCGAGAACATGGGGCAGTTCGAGCGGACGTTGATCATCATCGACGAGGGGGCCTACTGCCACTACGTCGAGGGCTGCTCGGCTCCGGTCTACTCCAGCGATTCGCTGCACTCGGCCGTGGTCGAGATCGTGGTGAAGGAAGGGGGCCGCTGCCGCTACACGACCATCCAGAACTGGTCGAACAACGTCTACAACCTGGTGACCAAGCGGGCGGTTGCCTACCGCAACGCCACCATGGAGTGGGTCGACGGCAACCTCGGTTCCAAGCTCACCATGAAGTACCCGGCGGTGTGGCTCATGGAGCCGGGGGCTCACGGGGAGGTACTCTCGATTGCCTTCGCCGGCGAAGGTCAGCACCAGGACGCCGGGGCCAAGATCGTGCATGCCGCCCCCGACACCACTTCGTTGATCACCTCCAAGTCGATCTCGAAGGATGGCGGCCGGGCCGGCTACCGAGGCCTGCTGCGGGTCGAGGAGAACGCCGACCGCGTCAAGTCGTTCGTGCGCTGCGACGCCCTCATCCTCGACGAGGACAGCCGCTCCGATACCTACCCCTACATGGAGATCGAGGAGGCCGACGCTCAGATCGGGCACGAGGCCACCG
>JBFFRY010000018.1:0-52362 GCA_041572755.1 Acidimicrobiia bacterium
AGCGCCGCAAGGAGACGGCGGTCTGGCCTGAAGAGGAATACGAGGAGTATGCGGAGCCGGCCGATGAGTGGGCCGAGGAGCCGAGCGAGGGGGTCGGTGAGTCGGTGGGGGAGGCTGCCGGGGAGTGGGCCGAGTGGGTCGAGGAGCCCGGGGAGGCCGCGGTGGAGTGGGTCGAGGAGCCGGTGGCGAAGCGGCGCTGGTGGCAGCGCCGCAAGGAGACGGCGGTCTGGCCTGAAGAGGAATACGAGGAGTATGCGGAGCCGGCCGAGGAGCCGATCGAGGGGGTTGGTGAAGGTGTCTCCGTCGAGGAGTTCGCCGAGGAGCCCGGGGAGGCCGCGGCGGAGTGGGCCGAGGAGCCGATGGCAGGAATCGACGAGGGGTGGCTCGAAGAGCCCGTCGTCGAAGCGAGCCCCGACCGGGGAGACGAACTCTTTGGTGAGCCTCCGGCGGTGCCCGAACCGGAGCCGACCGCTGAGTCTGTGGACCCACCCCTCGTCGAAGCGGTCGAACCCCGGATCCCCGGCGACACCGATGTTCCCCCGGAGCCGGAGGGCATCACCGAAACAGAGGCCGAGTGGCAGGGCGATGCCACCGCCATCCCGCGCGCCTGGTTCGCCGAGGTCGATGAGGATGAAGTCGACGTGCCTCCGTTGGAGCCTGCCGACGCAGAGTGGGCCGACCTTCCCGAGACGCCCAAGGTGGGTGAGACACTCGAACTGTTCGAACCGGAGACGGGTCCGCCGCCGCCACCCCCCGACACCCCGATGGCCCCCCCGGCCCCCGCCGATTGGGAGGACCGGGTCGACGAGCTGGTTGCCGAGGCCGGTGAGGTCGCGCCGGAATCCTCAGCCGAGGAGGTCGAGGAGCCCGTCGGAGACGAGGAGTCCGACGACTGGTTCGTCGACGAAGACGACGAGTGGTCTGAGGAGATGTACTCCGGCGCCGTGACAACCGATCACCGAGGCCTCGCCGAGGCGATCGATGCCGCCGGCACCGAGGAACGCGAGTGGCAGGCACTCTCCGCACCGATGCCGGGGCTAGAGACGGGCGTGGTGGGTTTCGAGGACGTCGAAGACCTCGGCACCGACGAGGAATACGTCGAACCCAGCCGCTCCGACCTCGGTCTTCGGATCGTGACGGGCTTGATCCTCGTCGGCTTGCTGCTGGGGTCGTTGTGGGCGGGGGGAGCGGCGCTGGGGCTCTTCATCGGGCTGATCATCATGATCGGCCTGATCGAGTTCTACACCACGCTGCGGCAGCGGGGCTACCAGCCGGTAGCGCTCTTCGGGTACTTGGGTGGAGCCGGGTTGCTGGTCGCCTCCTGGTTCCACGGACCGATCGCCGTGCCGGCCGGGGTCTTCCTCACCGCAATCGTCGTGTTCTTCTTCTACGCCTTCGCACCACAGCGCCGCAATGCCTTCACCAACGGCGCGTTGACGGTTCTCGGGGTTGCCTGGGTCGCCGGGACGGCCGCGTTTGCGATGCCGATCGTCGCTGCCGAGGAGTTCAGGACGCTCGTGATCGCCCTGGTGGTGGCGACGGTCGCCATGGACGTCGGTGCCTACGGCTTCGGGCGGGCGTGGGGATCGGCGCCGCTGGCTCCGATCCTCTCACCGAACAAGTCGATCGAAGGCCTTGCCGGGGGGGTGGTGCTGGCCATCGGCGCCGCACTGGCGACGGGTTGGCTCACGGAGCCCACCCTCGACGTGCGCGCCGGCGCAGCCCTCGGGCTCGTGGTGGCGGTCATGGCACCGCTGGGGGATCTCGCCGAGTCGATGTTCAAGCGCAGTCTCGGTGTGAAGGACATGGGGACCATCCTGCCGGGCCACGGTGGAATCCTCGACAGGGTGGATGCCTTCCTGTTCGTGCTTCCGGCTGCTTGGGTCCTGTACACCGCGCAGGGGTACCTGGGCTGAGACCCCTCGTCGTCCTCGGTGTCACCGGTTCCATCGGGCGTCAGACGCTCGACGTAGCGGAGGATCTCGGAGTGCCGGTGGTCGCCATGGCTGCTCGCCGGGGCTCTGATGATTTGCTGGCTGCCGCCGCCCGTTTCCCCGAGGCCGCGGTCGGAGCCGCGGCGCCGACCCGGGCCGAGGAGCGCCGTTTGCGGGAAGCCTTGGGGGATCGGCTCGCGATCGGCAAGGAGGCGTTGACCGACTTCGCCGCATCCCGGGGGTGCACGGTCGTGAACGGGATCGTGGGGTCGGCAGGACTGCCTGCTTCGGTGACCGCACTGGAGGCGGGCAACCGGCTGGCCCTCGCCAACAAGGAGAGCCTCGTCGCCGGCGGGGAGGTCGTGATCTCGGCCCTCGAGCGCGGCGGCGGCGAGCTGATCCCGGTCGATTCCGAACACTCCGCGTTGGCACAATGCCTGCAGGGTGAGGATCCCGCATCGGTGCGGCGCCTCATCCTGTCGGCGTCGGGCGGGCCTTTTCGTGGTTGGGAGGCGGATGCGATGGCCGCCGTCACGCCGGAAGACGCGCTGCAGCATCCCACGTGGCGCATGGGAAACCGGATCACCATTGATTCGGCGACCCTCATGAACAAGGCGTTCGAAGTGATCGAAGCGCATTTCCTGTTCGGTCTCGACTACGACGACATCTCGGTGGTGGTCCACCCTCAGAGCGTCGTTCACAGCCTCGTCGAGTTCGTCGACGGGTCCCTGAAAGCCCAGTTGGGGGAGCCGGACATGAGGGTGCCGATCCAGTATGCGATCACCCATCCGGCTCGGGCGGCGACGATCGGTCGACCGTCGTTCTCTCTCCCGGGGAGGTCGCTCGTCTTCGAGGACCCGGATCTCGATGCCTTTCCGTGCCTTCGGCTCGGGTATGAAGCGGGGCGGATGGGTGGCTCGGCGCCGGCGGTGCTGAATGCCGCCGACGAGATCGCAGTGCAGGCCTTCCTGGATGGGCGGATCGGGTTCGGGTCCATTGCCGTGGTCGTGGAACAGACTCTGGCGTCGGTCGCACCGCGTCCCGTCGGCTCCGTTGCCGAGGTGCTCGAAGTCGACGGTGAGGCGAGGAGGGTCGCCCAGCAGCACCTCGGTGGTTCGTGTTAGCCCACTCGGCCGGTAGCGTCATACCCGTTGTGCGGAGTCGGCGTTGATCGGCGGTCTCATCGTCCTGTTCGGGATCATCTCGATGGTGATGATCCACGAGGCGGGCCACTTCTTCGCGGCCAAGGCGCTCGGGATGAAGGCGACCGAATTCTTCTTTGGCTTCGGACCCAAGTTGTGGTCCACCAAGAGAGGCGAGACCGAGTACGGGATCAAGGGGATTCCCCTCGGCGGGTACGTGCGCATCGTCGGCATGAACCTCTACGAGGAGGTCGATGCCGCCGACGAGGGCCGGACGTACCGGGAGAAGGAGTTCTGGAAGAAGTCGGTCGTGGTTCTGGCGGGCGTCGCCAGTCACTTCGTGGTCGCCTTCGTGATCTACCTGGTCATCTTCACGATGGTCGGCGTCGGTCAGGTGACGACCACGCTGGCGGGCATATCGCCCACCCTGGACGACGGCACCCAGAGCCCGGCGGCCGCCGCCGGGCTTCAGGAGGGAGACACGATTCTCGCTCTCGACGGAGTAGCGACCGAGGATTGGGTCGATCTCGTCGACGCCATCGCCGCCCGGCCCGGTGAGTCGGTGACCCTCGCGGTGGAACGCGGCGGGGAGCGCCTGACCGTACCGGTGGACCTGGCTGCGGTGGACGACGAGGCGGGCGGCAAGCGGGGCTTCCTCGGGGTGCGGCCGTCCCAGACGACCGAGCGCGTCGGGCCCATCAGCGGGATCGTCGACGCCGGTCAGGGGATCGTCGACGCGGTCGTGGCCAGCGCCCGGGGCATGTGGCAGCTGTTCAGCGGTCTCGGCGACCTGGTGGCCGCCACGGTGTCGGGCGATCAGGAGGCGATCGATGAGGTGCGCCCGGCGAGCCCCATCGGGCTGGTGCAGATCGGGGCATCGACCCAGCGGTTCGGGTTTGCCTTCACGCTCGAATTGGTCGCTCTCGTCAACGTGTTCGTGGCCTTGTTCAACGTGATTCCGATCTACCCGCTCGACGGCGGCCACTTTGCCGTGGCGTTGTACGAGCGGATTCGAGGGCGGCCGGCGGACGTTCGTAAGCTGGCTCCTGTGGCGGCCGCCGTGGTGATCTTCATGGTGTTGTTGGGGGTCCTGGCGATCTACCTCGACATCGCCCGCCCGTTCCGGCTGAATTGAGATGCCCCAGATGATCCCGCGTCGACCCACTCGGCAGATCTCCGTCGGCGGCGTGCTGGTGGGTGGCGATGCCCCGATCACGGTGCAGTCGATGACGACCACCAAGACGGCCGACGTCGACGGCACCCTGGCCCAGGTCTACGCCCTGGGGGCGGCGGGGGCCGACATCGTCAGGATCACCTGCAACGACGTGGCCGCCGCCCGGGGTTTGGTGGAGATCGTGCCGCGGTCGCCGGTGCCGATCATCGCCGATATCCACTTCCAGTACCGGCTCGCCCTGGCCGCCCTCGAGGCCGGGGTGGCCGGTCTTCGCCTCAACCCCGGCAACATACGCAAACCGGAGCACATCAAGGCGGTCGCCAGAGCCGCGGCCGATCGCCGCGTCCCGATCCGGGTCGGAGTGAACGCCGGATCTCTCGACAGGGATCTGTTGGAGCGCTACGGCGCGGCGGTGCCGGAGGCGTTGGTCGAGTCGGCCCTTCAAGAGATCAGCCTCCTCGAGCAGGTCGGGTTCGAGGACATCAAGATCTCGGTGAAGCACTCGGATGTGCCTTCGATGGTGGCCTCCTACCGGCTGCTGTCGGAACGAGTCGACTATCCCTTGCACCTCGGGGTGACGGAGGCGGGTCCGCCTCCGGCCGGCTTGATGAAATCGGTGGCGGGGATCGCCGCGCTTCTTCTCGATGGCATCGGAGACACCATCCGCTTCTCACTCACCGCCGATCCCGTCGAGGAGGCGGAAGCCGGCCGGAGGCTGCTCGAGCAACTCGGGCTCCGCGAACGGTCGAGTCTCGACCTGATCGCGTGTCCCTCGTGTGGCCGGGCGGAGATCGATGTGATGGCGGTGGCCCGGCAGGCTCAGGAAGCGCTCGAAGGAGAGAAGCTGCCGATCCAGGTGGCGGTGATGGGCTGCGTCGTCAACGGACCCGGTGAGGCCCGGGAGGCCGACATCGGCATCGCCGCCGGCAGGGGGAAGGGGCACCTCTTCATCAAGGGCAAGGTGGTTCGGGTGGTGCCGGAGCACGAGATGGTCGATGCCCTGCTGGATGAGGCGCGCAGGCTGGCCGATGAGGGCCTCGACGCCCGCCTCGCCGCCGCAGACGACCGCGCCGAGGAACTCGCTGCGGCCACCGCCCGGGATCTCCTCGAGGCCCAGGGTGACGCCAATCTGGTCGCCGAGCGGCGGGCGGCGGTGGAGAAGATCGCCGGGGGCGACTGAGGCGCCACTATCCTGCCGCCGATCCGATCAGGAGCGGCCATGCGCTGGTCCCAGGCCCACATTCCGACGCTGCGAGAGGACCCCGCCGACGCCGAGGCGGTGAGTCACCGGCTCCTCGTTCGCGGCGGCTTCATCCGCCGTCTCATGGCGGGTTCATACTCCCTGCTGCCGCTGGGGATGCGAGTGGCCACGAAAGTCTCCAACATCATCCGTGAGGAGATGGACCGTATCGGGGGCCAGGAGTTCCTGCTGCCGGTCGTCCACCCCGGCGAGGTGTGGAAGCAAACCGGCCGATGGGACTCCGTGGGCGAGGAGCTGCTGCGCTTCAAGGATCGCCGCAACACCGACCTGGCGTTGGCGATGACGCACGAGGAGATCTTTGCCCTGTTGGCAGCCGAGATGTCGTCCTATCGCGATCTCCCTCAGATGTGGTACCACCTGCAGACGAAGTTCCGCGACGAACCCCGCCCGAAGGGCGGCTTGCTGCGGGTCCGGGAGTTCACCATGAAGGACTCCTACACCTTCGATCTGGACGAGGCCGGCCTCGACATCCAGTTCAAGCGGCACCACGAGGCGTATCGGCGGATCTTCGAGCGAATGGGCATGGACACGATCGCCGTCGAAGCTTCTTCGGGCGTCATGGGCGGATCCGAGTCGGTGGAGTTCATGGTGGCCAGCGACGCCGGCGAGGACGACATCGCGGTATGCGGGTCCTGTGACTACGCCGCCAACACCGAGAAGGCGACGGCGCAGCTCCCCGAGGCCGCGGATGAGCCCTGGCCGGGCGAGCCCGAGCGTCTCCCCACCCCCGGGATACGGACGATTGCGGCACTGGCGGAGGCCCACGACTTTGCCGCCGCCGATCGGCAGATCAAGACCCTCGCCTACATGGTGGACGGGGAGATGAGGCTGGCGCTGTTGCGGGGCGATCACGAACTGATGGAGCAGAAGCTCATCGACGGGATGGGAACGACGGACATCCGCCCGGCCGAGGCTCACGAGATCCGCAGTGCCCTCGGAGCCGACCCGGGCAGTCTGGGTGCCGTCGGGGTCGCCGAGTACCCGATCGTCGCCGATCCCGCTCTCCGGGGCCGAAGCAACATGGTGACCGGAGCCAACGAAGACGACTGGCACCTGCGGGGCGTGGACGTCGACAGGGACATCAAGGTCGGCCGCTGGCTCGATCTGCGCCGGGTCAAGGCCGGGGAGGCCTGCCCTCGATGCGGCGAGCCGCTGGACGTCGTTCGGGTCATCGAGGTGGGGCACATCTTCAAGCTCGGCACGACCTACTCGGAGCCTCTCGGGGCCGTGGTTCTCGATCCGGAGGGGAAGGAACGCCCGATCGTGATGGGCTCGTACGGTATCGGCGTGGGGAGGAACGTGGCGGCCGCCGTGGAGGCAAACCACGACGAGGATGGGATGGTCTGGCCGGTGTCGATCGCTCCCTACGAAGTGGTCGTCACCGCGGTGCAGCAGAACGACACCGTGACGGATGCGGCCGAGCAGATCTACCGAGGTCTCGGTGAGGCGGGCATCGATGTGATCCTCGACGACCGCGACGAACGGCCCGGTGTCAAGTTCGCCGATGCCGAACTGATCGGGATCCCGTACCGGATCACCGTCGGTCCCCGCAGTCTCGCCGACGGCGAGGTCGAGGTGATGCGGAGGAGGGATCGGACGGTGGAGCGGATCCCCCTCGGTGATGCCGTCGACGTGGTGGCGGCGGCGGTGACCACCCAACGTCGGTAGCCTGGTCCCTGCCCGCCCGGTGAGAGCCGGGTGGGGCCGGCGCGCGCTCTGGTATGCTGGCCAGCAACCGAGTGGACGCAATGAGTGGGCGCCCCGTGCCCGCTCGTTTTTTTGGAGAGCGGAAGATGGACACCGACCGGCTGTGGCCCGAGATCGAGGGGTATCTCGATGCCGAGGGCATCGAGCTCGATGATCTCGCCTTGCGCGGCCGGGGCCGGGGCCGAATCCTCAAGGTGACGGTCGACGTCGAGAGTGGCCTCGATGTGGATCGAATCGCCGACCTGTCTCGCGGATTGTCGCGCCTCGTGGAAGACTCCATCGACGGCCCGTTCACCCTGGAGGTGACGTCGCCCGGCCTGGAGCGGGAGCTTCGGCGTCGCGCCCACTACCGCAAATCGGTGGGCCGCGAGGTCGTGGTGACCACGAGGACCCCGGTCGAGGGCGCCACGAACCATCGCGGGCTGCTCGACGCGGTCGGTGAAGAGCAATTCTCGGTGCGCATCGGCGACGATCTGCGGAGCATCGCCTTCGACGCCGTCACCGGTGCGCGCACCGTATTCCGGTGGGAGCGGGCCCCGAAGCCGGGCCGTAAGTGAGGTAGACGATGGATTTCACCTTCATGGAGGAGCTGCACGCTCTCGAGCGGGAGAAGGGTGTTCCCGCCGAGACGATCCTCGAAGCGCTCGCCAACGCGCTCGTGTCCGCCTACAAGCGGACGCCGGGCGCCGCCCAGGAGGCCCGGGTCACCATCGATCCGGACACCGGTGAGATCACCGTGTACGGCCAGGAGCTGGACGAGGACGAGAACGTCATCAGGGAGTGGGAGGACACTCCCGACGACTTCGGCCGGATCGCAGCGCAAACGGCGAAGCAGGTGATCATGCAGCGGCTCCGCGACGCCAAGCGGGCTCAGGTCTACGAGATCTACCAGGGTCGCGAGGGCGACCTCGTCACCGGCATCGTGCAGCAGTCCGATCACCGATCCGTGATCCTCGATCTCGGCAACGCCGAAGCGGTGATGCCCTCGTCGGAGCGGATTCCCTACGAGAGGCTGGAGCGGGGGGCGCGTATCAAGGCGCTGGTGCTCGAGGTCCGGGGCGACAAGACCGAGGAGGAAGAAGAAGAGGAGGCCGACGATGAGCGGCGCCGGAGGTCCCATGGGGGCCCCCAGATCGTGGTGAGCCGCAGCCACCCCGACTTCATCCGCCGTCTCTTCGAACTCGAAGTCCCGGAGTTGGTCGAAGGAGTGGTGGAGATCAGGGCCATTGCCAGGGATGCCGGCCACCGCACCAAGATCGCCGTTGCCTCCACGGAGCCGAACGTTGATCCGGTCGGTGCCTGTGTGGGTGCCCGCGGATCGCGGGTTCGCCAGGTCGTCAACGAGCTGCGCGGCGAGAAGGTCGACATCGTCGAGTGGCGTGAGAACACCGAGCAGTTCATCGCCGAGGCGCTGAGCCCGGCCAAGGTGCGACAGGTCATCCTCGACGAGGCGGGGGAGGCCGTCGTGGTGGTCCCCGACCACCAGCTCTCGCTGGCCATCGGCAAGGAGGGGCAGAACGCCCGTCTGGCCGCCCGCTTGAGCGGATACCGCATCGATATTCGTTCGGAAACCGAACAGTCCGTGGGGACAACCGGGGGGGCCGAAGCACCCGAAGGAGGAGCCGCCGCGGGCGGCGAGGTCCCGGAGGGAAGCGGGGTGCCCGAGGGAGAAGCGGCGGAGGAGGCCCCGGCGGAAACCGCCGCCGAAACCGGCGAGCCGCCGGACGCCGAGCCGGAGGCCGGCGCCGCAGCAGACACGCCGGATACCGCCGAGCCGGCGGCGGACGACCCTGCCGAGCCGGCGGCGGACGACCCTGCCGAGCCGGCGGCGGACGACTCCGCCGAGGGGGAAGTCGCCGAAGCCAAAGCCGAAGCCGATACCGGCGCCGACGACAAGCCGGAGGCCTGAGGTGCCCATGGGACAATGCACCGAGCCGCGGGAGGCTGAGATCTGATGCGGGTGTACGAGCTTGCCAGGGAGCTCGAAGTCGAATCGAAGGAGGTGATCGAGCGCGCCGCCGAGCTGGGCGTCGAGCTCAAGACGGCCTCCTCCGGCGTCGACGATGACTCGGTGGCCCTGATCCGGCTCTCCTACGAGGAGGAGCGCGGGGAAGCCGAACCGGCGGCGGAGCCTGACGAAGCAGCCGCCCCCGAGGTCGAAGCCGACGCCGACGCCGACGCCGAACCTGAAGCCGAAGCCGCCGAGGAGGAGCCTCAACGCCGGCTCCTGCGGGTCCCGGAGGGTGTGACCGTGGCGGAGTTCGCCGATCTGGCGAGGAGGCCGATGGGTCTCGTCGTGAAGTTCCTCATTGAGCGGGGCCAGATGGCGGGCGCCTCCCAGCCCATCCCCGCCGAGCATCTGGAGCAGATCGCCGCCCAACTCGGGTACGACATCGAGGTGGAGGCCGCGGCCGCCGAGGAAGAAGAAGCTCCGGAGCCTCTGGTGCGGCCCAAGGCGGTGTTCGAGGACGCCGCCGCCGATCTCGAGTTGCGACCCCCGGTGGTGACCGTGATGGGTCACGTCGACCACGGCAAGACCAAGCTGCTGGACACCATCCGCAGGGCGAACGTCGTGGCCGATGAAGCCGGTGGCATCACCCAGCACATCGGTGCTTACCAGGTGAAGCGGGGGGATCGGGCCATCACGTTCATCGACACGCCGGGTCACGAGGCGTTCACGCAGTTGCGGGCCCGGGGCGCCGAGATCACCGATATCGTCATCCTCGTGGTGGCGGCCAACGACGGTGTCATGCCCCAAACGGTTGAAGCGATCAGCCACGCCAAGGCGGCCGGAGTGCCCATCGTGATCGCGATCAACAAGACCGATCTTGCCGCTGCCGATCCCCACACCGTCCGGGCGCAACTCACCGAGCACGGTCTGGTCGTCGAAGAGCTCGGTGGCGAGGTCGTCAGTGTCGAGATCTCGGCGCTCGAGGGAACCGGGATCGAGCCGCTGCTCGAGTACATCGACCTCATCGCCGAGTTGGAGGTCTTCTCGGCGAATCCATCGGTCCCGGCTTCGGGCACGGTGGTGGAGTCCCAACTCGACAAGGGTCGCGGTCCGGTCGGGACCATCATCGTGCAGCGGGGCACCCTTCGCCGCGGCGATGCCCTGGTGGCCGGGGCGGTTTCCGGTCGGGTCCGGGCGATGTTCGATGAGAACGGCCAGGAGGTGCAGGAGGCCGAACCGAGCACGCCCGTGTTGATCATGGGTTGGGACGATGTGCCGGCGGCGGGCGACCGCTTCGAGGTCGTGGCCGACGACCGGGCGGCCCGGTCACTTGCTGCCGAGCGGCTGGATCAGATGCGCACCGAGGAGCTGGTCGTGCCTAGTGCGGCCGATCGGCTCGCCGGACTGCTCGAGGAGCTGAGAACGGCCGACCACGCCGAACTCCGGATCATCGTCAAGGCCGACGCTCACGGGTCCCTGGAGGCGATCCGCGATGCGGTCGCCAAGATCGAGCGCGACAAGGGGATGGTCACACTCATCCACGGCGCGGTGGGAGGCATCAGCGAGAACGACGTGCTGCTGGCCGAGACCACCGAGTCGGTCGTCTTCGGATTCAACGTTCGCCCCGACGGCAAGGCTCGCAAGGCCGCCGAGGGCGCCGGCGTGGAGGTGCGCACCTACAGGGTCATCTATGAGCTCTTGGACGACATGGAGGCGATGCTCGTCGGCAGGCTCGCCCCCGAAGAGGTCGAGACCGTGCTCGGGTCGGCGGAGGTGCGGGCGACCTTCCGTGCCCCCCGGTTCGGCACGATCGCCGGTTCCTACGTCACCGAGGGGGAGATGGCGCGAGGCGCCCGGGTGCGGCTGGTGCGCGACGGCGTGGTGGTGTACGAAGGGAGGATCGGTTCGCTCCGCCGCTTCAAGGACGACGTTCGGACCGTGGCCGCCGGCTTCGAGTGCGGCATCGGCCTCGAGAACTTCCGGGACATCAAGGAGGGTGACGTGCTCGAGGCCTACGAGGTCCGGGAGGTCGCCCCGGCCTGAGCGCGATGCACGCCGCCGCTCTCCGTCTCGAGCTGCGGATTCCCAATGTGGGTTCGCTCAAGGAGAAGCGCCACAAGGTCAAGGCTCTCATCACCATGCTGACCACCAAGTTCCCCGTCACCGCCGGCGAGGTCGATCATCAGAATCAGTGGCGGCGGACCACGATCGGCGCGGCGCTCGTCGCGCCTCAGGCCGGCCACCTCGAAAGGGTCGTCAACTCGGTGCACCGGGCCCTTCTCGACCACCCCGACTTCGAGTTGCTCGAGATCGGGGTCTCCTATCTGGAGGAGTCATGAGTCGCGGACCGCGAATGCGCCGCGTCAACGAACTGTTGCGCGAGTCGATCGCAGAGGAGGTGGGCCGTCTCAAAGATCCCGGGCTCGGTTTCGTGACGATCACCGGGGTCGACACGGCCCCCGACCTGCGAAGCGCCAAGGTCTACTATTCGGTGCTCGGCGACGAGGAGCAGCACGTCGCGACCCGAAAGGCATTGGAGCGGGCGTCGGCACACGTCCGCTCTGAGGTGGGGAAGCGGGTTCGGTTGAAGTACCTGCCGGAGCTTCGCTTCGAGGTCGACTCGGCGATCGAGCAAGGCATGAAGATCGAGGCGCTGCTGCGCCGGCTTCGCGAGGAGGAACAGGGTGAAGGCACCGGAGGAGATCCGGAGAGCGGCTGAACTCATTCGCGGGGCGACGATGCTGGTGACCACCGGACACGTCGCCCCGGATGGGGATGCGCTCGGCTCGGCGCTGGCGCTGGCGCACTCGGCGCGGGAAGCCGGCTCCGAGGCCGTCACGGTGTTCGGCGGTGACTATGGCGTGCCCGACGGCTACCGCTTCCTCGATCTCGCTCCGATCGTGAAGCCAGAAGCCCTCCCCGCTGCGGGGGAGTGCGTGCTCGTAGTCTTCGACACCGGTATCGCCACCCGAATCGGCGAGCTCGCCGAATGGTCGGAGGGTGCGGCCGCCGTGATCGTCGTCGATCATCACCCTCCGGAGGGGGACTTCGGCGACGTGAGGGTGATCGACGCCGGAGCCGCTGCAGCAGCCCAGTTGTGCCACGCCCTCATCCGGGAGCTCGGCTGGCCGATCACCCCATCGGTGGCGACCTGCTTGTTGACCGGGATCGTGACCGACACCGGCCGCTTCCAGTACTCGTCGACCGATGCCGAGGTCATGCGGATCGCCGCCGAGCTGTTGGAGCACGGCGCCCGGCCCGAGGAGATCGGCCAGCAGGTCTACGAATCGGCCCCTTTCGGCTACCTCGCCGTTTCGGCGGCGGTGCTCGGCCGGGCCCGGCTCGACGCCGAACTCCGACTGGTCTCCTCGACGGTCACGACGTCGGACCTCGAGGCCGGGGGCATCGGTCACGAAGACCTCGACCCGCTCATCGACGACCTCCGCATCGTGCGGGAGGCCGATGTGGCCGTGCTCTTCAAGGAGGTCGAAGGGGGCCACAAGGTCAGCCTGCGATCTCGGGGGAGGATCGATGTGGGCGCCATCGCCCAAGGCGAAGGGGGCGGGGGCCATCACAACGCGGCCGGCTTCACCACTTCGGATGCCCCCGACGATGTGGTCGAGCGCATTCGTTCCCGACTCCGTGACTGACGGCTTCCTCCTGGTCGACAAGCCCGGCGGGCTCACCTCGCACGATGTGGTTGCGGCGGTGCGTCGCAGCACGGGGATTCGCAAGGTCGGCCATGCCGGCACGCTCGACCCGATGGCGACCGGCCTGCTCGTCGTCGCCGTCGGGCGGGTCACCCGTCTCATCCGGTTCGTGCAGGAGCAACCCAAGACCTACGTGGCCCGGATCGGGTTCGGGGTCGCCACCGATACGCTCGATGCAGACGGCGCCGTGCTCACTCGCGAGCCGCTCCCGGTGAGTGAGCAGGAGGTCGCCGAGGCGGCGGGCCGTTTCGTCGGCCGGATCCATCAGGTGCCGCCGATGGTTTCGGCCCTGAAAGTGGACGGGCGGCGGCTCTACGAGCTCGCCAGGGAAGGCAAGGAGGTGGCGCGAGCGCCACGGCCCGTCGACATCCACGAGATCGAGATCCTCGAGCATGCCCCCGGGGAGTACCCGGAGACGACGATCCGAGTGGTGTGCGGATCGGGCACGTACATTCGAACGCTTGCCGACGACATCGCGGGGGCGCTGGGAGGACGGGCGCACCTCGGGGAGTTGCGGCGGACGGCGATCGGATCACATCACGTCGACGCGGCGGTGTCGATGGACGACCTCGGCGTCACTCCACCACCACTGTTGACGCCTCTCGAGGCCCTGGCGGATCTTCCGAGGGTCGATGTGGGCTCCGAGGTGGCTCGGGCGGTGTCACACGGCACCGCTCTCACCGCGGCGGCGCTCGGGCCGACCCTCGAGGGACCTGTCCGGGTCGTGGGGGAGGGAGGGAGGTTGCTCGCCGTCTACCGTGTCGCCGGCGGAGCGGCAAAACCGGAGGTCGTGCTGACGTGAGGGTGCTCCACGGGAACCCCCGCAGATGGGAGTTGGAGGGTCGCCACGTGGTGTCGGTCGGCGTCTACGACGGGGTCCACCGTGGCCACCGGCACGTGTTGGGAATGGTGATCGGATCCGCCGCCGCCCGCGGCGATCGGTCGGCCGTGTTGACATTCGATCGTCACCCCATGTCGGTCGTCGCCCCCGAGCGGGCCCCTCGGCTTCTCACCACGCTGGGGCGGCGGATCGAACTCTTCGGCGACCTCGGGCTCGATGTCACCGGGGTGCTGGCCTTTCAACGCCACGTGCGCGACCTGAGCCCCGAAGACTTCGTGGGGGACATCCTCGTCGGAGTCTTCCGGGCTTCGGCGATCGTCATCGGTGAGGACTTCCGCTTCGGCCGAGACCGGGCGGGGGACGTCGCCTCGCTCCGGGACTATGGCGATCGTTGGGATTTCGAGGTCGAGGTGGTCGGACTGGTCAACGGTGACGGGCCACTGTCGTCGACCCGGATTCGCACCCTGATCGCCGACGGCGACATCGGTGCCGCCGCCGAGGCCCTGGGACGACCGTTCGAGCTGCCGGGGAGGGTGGTGCAGGGGGAGGGGCGGGGGACGACGATCGGAATCCCAACTGCGAACCTCGACGTCCCTCTCGGCCTGGCCGTGCCGGCGCGAGGTGTGTACGCCGTTCGGGTGGAGATACCCGGCGAGGGAACGGTGCCGGCGGTCGCCAACATCGGGATCCGGCCCACCTTCGGGGGAACCAGGGAGACGGTCGAGGTGCATCTCCTCGATCGAAACGACGATCTCTACGGCGCCGACCTGCGGGTCTGCTTCGAGGCCCGCATTCGCGACGAGCGGAAGTTCCCATCCGTCGAGGAGCTCATCGCCCAGATCGACGACGACATCGCCGAGGCACGCCGACTCCTCTCTTGACCCACGGGCCGAAGATCGGCACGGTGTCCGGGCCTCACCCAAGGAACCGTTCGTGCTCGCCGCCGGCCTCGTCGCACTCTGGCTCACCGGCCCATTTCTCGCCCCGGATCCCAGCCCGGGGCCCGATGCCGTTGCGGCCCGGCCTGCGGCGGCACCCTCATCACCGATCCCGGGGCCTTCTGCCCCGCCGGTGATCCCGACCGCCGTTGCCGCGGGCCTGCTGGGCCTCGTCGCTCACGCCGGCACCCGGCGCCGCGTCGACGATGCCCCGGGTGATGCACCCGGTGATGCGCTGGCGTTGGCGAGCGATCCGCTGGTGGTGTTCGTCGGCGGCCACGGCACCGCGGGCGCCCCCGAGTTCGAGGCCCTCATCGATCTCATGGAGTTGGATCCGGCGCAGACCCGGTTCTTCGACTATCGGTGGATCGTCGAGGGTGCCGACCCGATCGGGGCCTCGGAGACGGCCTCGGTCGACGCCACCGCCGATGCACTGAACGCCTACCTGGCCGGACTGGGCAATGAGGGGCGCCCGATATTCCTGGTCGGGTTCTCCAAAGGTGGGGCCGGCATCGCCGAATTGCTGGCGCGGTGGGATGCGGGTTCTCCGGTCCGGGTCCCCGAGGTGCGGGGTGCGGTCCTGCTCGATCCCCCTCTGGCCTCCGGTCTGCATGGATGGGTCCAGAGCCTGGGAAGGTGGTGGGGACCCATCCCCGACGACGGCGGCTACGACCCGATCGCCTGTGATCCCCGGTGCCGAGACCGCCGGGTCGATCTGGGGCGGGCCGCCGGTGTGGAGGTGCTGGTGATCCGCAATCCCAAGGCGGGCATCACCAACTTCGACGATCACCCGGCGGGTCTCCGGGTCATCGATGCTCCCGACGACGGCCCCGGACCGCTGGCCGCGTTCCTCGGCAATCCCTTCCGGTATCCGGCACGCGTCTCGGAAGCCCACAACGCAGTCCTCACCGATCCGCGGGTGGCCCGGTGCATCGCCTCGGAGATCGCCGTTCCCGGATCGTGCGACCTGCCCCCGCCTCGACGGCCGGCACCACCCGGCATGTGGAACGGAGGGAGTCACGGGTCAATCTCGGCGGTCTAGCCGGTAGCCTCGGCGGATGCGTCGCAGGATCCGCTCCGGCTCTCCCTACGAGTCATCCATGGGCTTCTCCAGGGCGATCCGGGTCGGGGACCGCATTCTCGTCTCGGGGACGGCGCCGATTCCCCCACCCGGCGAGCCGGTGGCGTCAACCGCCTACCGGCAGACGCTGCGGTGCGGTGAGATCATCCAGGCCGCGCTCGACGAGGCGGGAGCCACCCTCGATGCGGTGGTGCGCACCAGGGTCTTCATCGTCGACCCGTCCCACGCCCCGGAGGTGGGGAGGGCGCATGCCGAGATGTTCGGTGAGGCGGCTCCGGCGGCCACGGTGGTCGTCGTGGCCGGGCTTCTCGACCCGGCCTGGATGGTCGAGATCGAGGCCGAGGCGTTGCTCTGAGGCGAAATCGCCTTGCCACATCAGGGGTGCTATGCTGGCTGTTCGCCGGGTCGAACCCCGGCCGTTCTCATGCGCGACACCAAGTCCATCATCGAAGATTTCGGCACGCACGCCACCGACACGGGTTCGCCCGAGGTCCAGGTGGCGCTGCTCACCGAACGGATCAACCACCTCACCGAGCATCTGAAGGTCCACAAGAAGGACCATCACAGCCGGCGGGGCCTGATCATGATGGTCGGCAAGCGTCGCCGGCTTCTCGACTACCTGCGAGATCAGAACGTCGAGCGCTATCGATCTGTGATCGCACAGCTCGGATTGCGGCGCTGAACGCATGAGGCGGCCCCCGGGCCGCCTCGCTGCATGAGAGCGCGAACAGGGAGAGGCCAGTTGCTAGTTGCCACCTCTCGATACCCTCGAGGTGTGACCACTGGTAATTGGTTCGCTCTCCCCCTACATGGAGGATGAGAGCGTGCAAGAGCACACCATCACCGGCATCATCGGAGATGCCGAGATCACACTGACCACCGGGAAGCTTGCCCTGCAGGCCGACGGCGCCGTGGTCGCCGCAGTAGGCGACACCGAGGTTCTCGCCACGGCCACCGCCAGCCGCCGAATCCGGGAAGGTATCGACTTCTTCCCCTTGACGGTCGACGTGGAAGAGCGGATGTATGCCGCGGGCAAGATCCCCGGATCGTTCTTTCGCCGGGAGGGACGTCCCACCGAGCGGGCGATCCTCTCGGCCCGGCTCATCGATCGACCCTTGCGGCCGCTGTTTCGCGACGGCTATCGCTGTGAGACCCACATCGTGGCGACGGTCCTGTCGGTGGATGACATCAATCCCTACGACATCACCTCGCTGAACGCAGCGTCGGCGGCGCTGTCGATCAGCCCGATCCCCTTCGAGGGTCCGGTCGGCGGGGTCGGCATGGCATTCGTCGACGGATCCTGGAATCCGATGCCGACGTTCGAGGATCTCGAGACGTCCGTCTTCCACATGATCGTGGTCGGCAAGCGGAATCCCGCCGGCGGCATCGACATTGCGATGGTCGAGGCCGGCGCCACTCCCGACTCCGTGAGGATGATCGAAGAGGGGCAGGCGCCGGTCACCGAGGACGTCGTCGCCGCCGGCCTCGAGGAGGCCAAGGAGTACATCGGGACGCTCATCGACATGCAGCTCCAACTGCGAGATGCGGTGGGGGAGATCACCGAGGTCGAGTGGCCGATCGTCGAGGACTACACCGACGACCTGTACGAGCGGGTTGCGACCGCCGCCGAGTCCCGCCTCGCCGACGTGATCACGATCGCCGGGAAGCAGGAACGGAATACGGCTGAAGCCGAGGTCCTCGAGACCGTGCTCGGCGAGTTGGGTCTCGACGAGGATCACGAGGAACGCCCGGCCGCCGCCAAGGCCTTTCGGTCGGTCAGCAAGAAGCTGATGCGGGCTCGGGTCGTCGAAGAGGGAATCCGGCTGGACGGTCGGACCCCGACCGACGTTCGACCCATCAACGTCGAGGTGGGGATAGTGGCGCGAGCCCACGGCTCGGGCCTCTTCCAGCGCGGGGAGACCCAGGTGCTGAACGTCACGACGCTCGGGATGCTTCGTATGGAGCAGATGCTCGACACGATCTCCATCGAGGAGTCGAAGCGGTACATGCATCACTACAACTTCCCACCGTTCTCCACTGGGGAAACGGGCTTCATGCGGGGCCCGAAGCGTCGCGAGATCGGCCATGGCGCGCTCGCCGAGAAGGCCGTCCTGCCGGTGGTGCCGACTGCCGACGACTTCCCTTATGCCTTCCGGCTCGTGTCGGAAGTCCTCTCCTCGAACGGGTCGTCGTCGATGGCCTCCGTGTGCGGTTCCAGCCTGTCGCTCATGGATGCCGGCGTGCCGATCAAGGCGCCGGTCGCCGGGGTGGCCATGGGGCTCATCGCCGATGGGGACCGCTACGTGACACTCACCGACATCCTCGGGGCAGAGGACGCTCTCGGCGACATGGACTTCAAGGTCGCCGGGACCGCCGAGACGATCACGGCGCTCCAACTGGACACCAAGATCGAGGGCCTGCCTGCCGAGGTCTTGGCCCAGGCCCTGGAGCAGTCCCGGGTGGCTCGGCTTCACATCCTCGACAAGATGAACGAGGTGATTCCCTCGCCGCGCGAGGAGCTCAACACCTACGCACCGCGTATCGAGGCGGTGGAGATCCCCCGCGACAAGATCGGCGAGGTCATTGGCCCGAAGGGCAAGATCATCCGCGAGATCGAAGAGGAGACCGGTGCCACTCTCGAGATCGAGGACGACGGAACGGTGAGGATCGCCTCCGCCGACGGCGAGGCGCTGGCCGCCGCCAAGGAGCGGGTCCTGACGATCGCCTTCCCGCCCGAGCCCGAGGTGGGTGTCGAGTACGAGGGCGAGATCGTCAACATCACATCGTTCGGAGCCTTCGTGAACATCCTTCCGGGACGGGACGGACTGCTGCACATCTCGAAGATGGGTGGCGGAAAGCGGATCGACCGGGTCGAGGACGTCTACAGCCTCGGCGACAAGGTGACCGTGATGGTTCGCGAGATCGATCGTGCCGGCAAAGTCAGTCTCGATCTCCCCGGAGCCTCCGAGCCGGAGTCCGGCGGCGACGCCGGGGGCGGTGAGCGGTCCGGTGGGGGAGGTGGGGACCGCGGTGACCGCCAGCGGCGCGATGATCGCGGTGACCGCCAGCGGCGCGATGATCGCGGTGACCGCCAGCGGCGCGATGATCGCGGTGACCGCCAGCGGCGCGACGATCGCGGTGACCGCCAGCGGCGCGATGATCGCGGCGACCGCCAGCGGCGCGACGATCGGTCCTCGCGCAGCGGGGATCGTGATCAGAAGCCGGGCCGAACTGTGGTCTCCTTCGAGGACGAATTCGAGAAGGGCCTCTAGCCTTCGGCCGCCGGGCTTCGATTGCCTATCGAACATATGTTCGATAGGCTGTGAGGCCCGAGTGAGGCGGCCGGATGTTGCAGGAGAGCGTCGACTACACGGTGGTCTCACCGTGGCCGCCTGATCTCGGTGCCGAGCCGGGGCGGGTCCTCGGCCTGGTCGGGCCTCCCGGCTCCGGATTGACTCGTCTCGGCCTGGCCATGTTGGCCCATCGCCCGGGACTGGTCGCCGCCGTCGATGTGCGGGGGTGGCTCTACCCGGCGGCTGCCTGGGAGGTGGGGCTCGGCCCCGAGCGACTGGTCGTGGTGCGTTGCCCCGACCGAGGCCGCTGGGCTCAGGTGACGGCGGCTCTCCTCGAGGGGTTGCGGGCCGTTTACGCCGAGGTACCGGCGGGCGTCGATGAATCCCTGCTGCGCCGCCTCGGGGCGCTGACCCGGGCTCGGCGGGCGGCGCTGTTGTTGCGCCCCGTACGGGGCGATCTCCCCTCCGGTCTGGCCCATCTCCGTTTGCGGTCTTCCCGGGTCGTGTGGAGCGGTGCCCGTCAGGGTCACGGCCGTCTCGCGACGCGGCGGCTCGTGTTCGAGGCGGCCGGAAAGGCGATGCGGGGAATCGAGCAGTCACTCGAGGTGGAGGACGATGGTTCGGACGCTCTGCGTCTGGTTCCCGGACTGGCCGCTGCGCCGCCGGGACGCGCCGCCGGATGAGCCCCATCAGGCGGTCGACGAGAGGGGTCTGATCGTCGCCGCCGATTGGCGTGCCGCTGCAGCGGGGGTGCAGGTCGGGATGCGCCGTCGCGAGGCGGAGGTGATCTGCCCGACGGCGGTGACGATGACCGCCGATCCCGTGGCAGAGATGGTTGCTTTTGAGCCGGTGGTGCGAGCCGCGGAGTCGGTGGTTCCCGGAGTCGAGATCGACCGGCCCGGGCTGTTCTACGTGGCGGTGGCGGGGGCGACCAGGTACTACGGCGGCGAGGAGGCCGTCATCGAGCGGGTTGCGAGGGCGGTGAGCGATATCGCCGGAGGAGGGGCGCGGATCGGCCTCGCCGACGGACCTTTCGCGGCCAAGATGGCGGCGGCCGATCCCCCCAAGATCATCACCGATACCGCGGAGTTCCTCGCCGAACTCGGTGTCGAGTCGCTCGGTGTTGCCGAGCTCGCCGAGACCCTGCGGGGGTTGGGGGTCGGAACCCTGGGGGGGCTGGCCTCACTGCCGCGTGCGGCCATCGCTTCCCGCTTTGGGGCGCCGGGCTTGGAAGCGCATCGTCTCGCCGCCGGAGAAGCCCGCTCGGTCGTCGGGAGGGAGATTCCGAGTGAGATCTTCGTCGAGGAGCACTTCGACCCGCCTCTCATGGACATGGAGCGAGCCGCTTTCGCAGCGCGCGCTCTCGCCGTCCGTATCCAGGGCGGCTGGCATCGCCTGGTCATCGAGGCCGTATCGGCGCAAGGGGTGCGGAGAGATCGGACGTGGAGGAGCAACGACGCTTTCAACGAGAGCGAACTCGTTGAGCGGATCCGGTGGCAGCTGCAGGCCTGGGTGGAGTCGGGGGGCGTTCCGGGAGGGCTGGCTCGGCTTCGCCTGATACCCGGCGACTTCTCCGACGGGGGCCGCCAGATGCGTCTCGACGAAGACCCCGTCTCCGACTTGGAAGCCGGCCGGGCGCTGGTCAGAGCACAGACGCTGCTGGGTTCGGATGCGGTGCTCCAAGCCCGACCCCAGGGAGGGCGGGAGCCCCGGGAGCGCATCCAGTGGCACCGGTGGGGGGAAGAGGCCCCCTCGCCGCCCCGAGATCCGGATGCCCCCTGGCCGGGAGCGCTTCCTTCCCCCGCCCCATCGCTCGTCCCGCCCGAGCCGCAGCCCTTGGAGGTGGAGTGGGAGGCGGGGTTCCCGACCCGAGTACGGCTGGGAAGCCGGTGGGAGTCGGTGCTCACCTGGGCCGGTCCTTGGCGCAACACCGGGCGCTGGTGGGAGGGTGAGAACCCCTCGGATCGGTACCAGATCGTCACCTCGGCGGGCGCCTTCCTCTGTGAGGTGCGCGCCGGTCGGTGCTTTCTCACCGGGATCTACGACTAGTCGGCACCGCCGCCACCTCCGGCCTACGCTGTCGCCATGACGTTCACTCCCTTCGCCCTCGAGGAATTCATGTCGCACTTCGAGCAGGAGGTGGACGTGAATCTCTCCGAGAGCGGGGTTCACCCCGTCACCCTCGGAGAGCTGCTGAAGCTGGCCGACTCATCACCCGAGGCGCTGGCCTCCATCGACCTCAACTACCCCCACGCCAACGGGATCCCCGAGCTTCGAGAGGCCATCGCTCGACTGTACGGGGCGGATCCGGATCAAGTCTTGGTGACGGTGGGAGCGATCGAAGCCAACTACGCGGTGACGAGAGCGGTGGTGGGATCGGGCGACGGCATCGCCGTGATGACCCCCAACTACCTCCAGATCTGGGGTGTCGCCCGCAACCACGGCGCCCGCCTGGCGACCTTCGGTCTGTCGGCTGAAGACGGCTGGCGCCTCGACCGGCGGCAACTCGAGGCGGCGACGACTCCGGGGACCCGGATGGTGGCGGTGTGCAACCCCAACAATCCCACCGGCAAGGTGCTCGGGTCCGAGGAGATGGATGCGATCGTCGCGGCCGCCGAGAGGGTCGGCGCCTGGGTACTCGCCGACGAGGTGTATCGGGGGGCGGAGCGGACCGGCGAGGCCGAGACCCCCACCTTCTGGGGTCGGGGCGATCGGGTCGTGGTCGTGGGGAGCATGAGCAAGGCCTACGGGCTCCCCGGTCTCCGGATCGGCTGGGCGGTCGGGCCCCCGGAACTGATCTCGGCGGTGTGGAGACGCCACGAATACACCACGATCAGCGCTTCGATGCTGGCGAATCACCTCGCCGCCCTGGCTCTCTCGGAACCGGTTCGCACCCGGCTCCTGGCGCGGACCCGGGGTTACATCCGAAGCGGCTATCCGGTGCTCGAGAGTTGGGTGGCGGACCACTCGGATCTGCTCAGCATCGAACCCCCGGATGCGGCCGCCATCGGCTTCGCCCGCTACCACCTCGATCTCTCCTCAGAGGAACTGTCCGACCGGATCAGGCGCGAGCAGAGCGTGCTGGTCGTGCCCGGGGCGTTCTTCGGGGTGGAGGGGCACCTGAGGATCTCGTTCGGCCTTCCCCACGACTACCTGAACGAGGGGCTCGACAGGATCGGCAAGGTCCTGGCGTCCTCGGCTTGACCCGGGGCGGTACGCTGCCGATGAACCGCGACGACTGGGATGAGAGGTACCGGGCCAAGGACTTTCCCTGGGGCGCCGAGCCGACCGGCTTCCTCGTCGAGGCGGTCGCCCAGCTCGCTCCGGGTCGGGCGCTCGACCTCGCCTGCGGCCAGGGGCGCAACGCCGTGTGGCTGGCCGGAGAGGGCTGGGAGGTGGCTGCGGTCGACTGGTCCGAGGTGGGGCTCGCTCAGGGCAGAGCGCTGGCGGCAGAAGCCGGGGTCACCGTGGAATGGAGGGCGGCCGACCTGCGCTCCTGGGTCCCACCGCAGGGTGCCTTCGATCTGGTCATGGTCGTCTACCTGCAGATCCCGGTCCGGGAGCGCCGCGCGGTGTGGCGCAACGCCGCGGCGGCGGTGGCACCGGGAGGCCGCCTGGTGATCATCGGGCACGACTCGGCGAACCTCACCGAGGGTTACGGCGGGCCGCAGGACCCGGGGGTGCTGTTCACCGCCGAGGAGGTGTCCCAGGCCGTGGGGGACCTCGTCGAGGTGATCCGCGCCGAGCAGGTATACCGCATGGTGGAGACGGACGAGACGACGGAGCGAGCCGTCGACAACATCGTGATCGGAGCGGCGGTCTAGGCCCGGATCTGGTCCCAGGTGCCCGAGACTGCGGCGTAGGCGCGGTTGCGGAGATCGTCGAGGTCCCTTGCGGTGAGCCCGGTCGTCGGGATCGGCTCGTGGATCACCATCCTGACCACACCGGGGCGCACGATGTTCTTCCCCGGCGGCCACACCCGCTCGGTGCCGGCGATGGTGATCGGCACCACCGGGAGCCCGTTGTCGACGGCGATTCGAAAGGCGCCCTTCTTGAAGGCGTGCAACTCTCCGTCCTTGCTGCGGGTTCCCTCCGGGTAGATGAGCAGGGTGCACTGGAGATCCACCACCCGGGCCACCTGCCGGTTGATGGCGCGGTGGGCAGTGGTACCGGCGCGACGGTCGGTCTCGACGATCCCGATCGAGCGCATCGCAGCTCCGAAGAGGGGGATCTTGAAGAGCTCCATCTTGGCGAGGAATCGGATCGACACCGGGATCGTTGCGATGTGCAGCGGCGCGTCCAGGTTCGAGAGGTGGTTGGAAACCAGCACGTACGACCCCTTGGGGTCGAGACGATCGGTGCCGATCGTCTCCATCTTCACCCCGGCGACGAAGAGGAACAGTCGTCCCCAGCTGCGCATGATCGGTGTGATCTGCCGGGAGCGGTCGTTGATCCGTGTCAGCACGATCAGATACGACCCGGTCGCCACGGTGTAGAGAGCGATGAGAACCAATCCGCATACGCTGCGGACTGCGTACCAGGCCGTGCGCAGCATGCGGGTAGGCTACCGAACCGCCCCTGTGGAGGAGCATGAGCGACGTACTCTTCGAGCGCGACGGTGCGGTGGCGACGATCACCTTCAACCGTCCCGAGCGGCGCAACGCTCTGACCCCCGACATGTTCGGGGTCTTGGCCGGTCGGATCCGGGAGGCCGACGCCGACCCCGCCGTCCGCTGCATCGTCATCACCGGCGCCGGCGACGCCTTCAGTGCCGGGCTCGACCTCGTCGCGGCGATGGGCGAGATGGAGCGTCTCGAGACACTGGCATTCGACTTCGACCCGCACCGTGAGCCGATCGTCGTGATGCAGGACATCGACACCCCGGTCGTGGCGGCCGTCAACGGTGCCGCGGCCGGGTACGCAGTGGGCATCGCCCTCAACGCCGACATCCGGGTGATGGCCAGGAGCGGACGGCTCTTGCCGGCCACCAAGCGCAACCTGGTTCCCGAGAGCGGCGACACCTACCTGTTGCCCCGCCTGGTGGGCTGGGAGCGGGCCGCCCGCTTCTACTTCCTGGGGGAGGATCTCGATGGTGAGGAAGCGCTCGTCGCCGGGATGGTCTCAGAGCTCGCCGACGACGCTGATGCGACCCGGGCCCGGGCTCGGGAACTCGCCGATCAGATCGCATCGATGCCGCCGCGCGGCGTGCAAGCGGCAAAGCGCATGATGCGGGCCGGTCGATCCGACGAGTACCCGGCTCACGTGCAGCGGGTCCTCCTTCAACTGCTTCCGCTGTTCCGCACCAAGGACTTCGCGGAGGCAGTGGCGGCTTTCCTGGAGAAACGGCCTCCCGAGTTCTCGGGCGAGTGAAGCAGTTCCCGCCGGCGCGGGCCCGGCGTCTTGCCGTCGCGGCCCAGGGCCTCCACCGGGAGCGCCCGTCCGGGCGGGTGGATCTCCGTCACCTGCGCCGGACGTTCGCCGATGTGGCGCTGCTCCAGATCGATTCGGTCAACGTCCTCGCCAGGGCCCACCGGCTCACTCTCTTCGCTCGCCTGGGCCCTTACGACCCCACCCTCATCGCGCGGGCGTATCGGGCACGGGAGCTGTTCGAGTACTGGGGCCACGTGGCGTCGCTGCTCCCGATCGACGACTGGCCGCTGTTTCGCCACCGAATGGAGGCCGTCGAACCGGGGCCGAGGACCAGGAAGCTGATGGGCGAGGAGCCGGGTTACATAGAGCGGGTGCTGGAAGAGGTGGCGTCCCGGGGGCGCGTCACGGCGGCCGACCTCGAAGACCCCGGCGACCGGACCGGGCCCTGGTGGGGATGGGGCAAGGGCAAGGTGGCCCTGGAGTGGCTGTTCGCCACGGGCCGGATCACGGTGTCCGACCGTCGCAACTTCACCCGGATCTACGATTTGCCCGAACGAGTGATCCCCGAGGATGTGCTGCGGCGCCGAGCTCCCGATGCCGCCGAGGCCACCCGAAACCTCACCATGAAGGCGGTGCGGGCCTTGGGCATCGGCACCGCCGCCGACATCGCCGATTACTACCGTTTGCGGACCGCGGCGGTGCGCAATGTGCTGGCAGGGCTGGTCGGTGAGGGCTCGGTGTCGTCGGTCCGAGTCGAGGGGTGGCGTGAGGAGGCGTTTCTCGACCCGGAAGCAACCGTGCCCCGTCGCTCGGCCCCGCCGCGGCTGCTCTGTCCGTTCGACTCGCTGGTCTGGCACCGGGAGCGGGTGGAACGCCTCTTCGGATTCCACTACCGCATCGAGATCTACGTACCGGCTCCGCGACGGCAGTACGGGTACTACGTGCTTCCCTTTCTCCTCGGCGACCGGCTCGTGGCGCGGGTGGACCTCAAAGCCGATCGGAAGGGCGGCGTGCTGCTGGTCCCGGGCGCCTTCGTCGAGGCGGGGAGAGAACCGTCTGCGGTATCCGGTCCGCTCGCCGACGAGCTCAGGGCGATGGCCGGATGGCTCGGTCTCGACCGGATCTCGATCGGGTCGCGCGGCAACCTGGCCCGCCGACTGCGCACCGCCGTCGGGGGGGTAGCCTCCGGGCGAAGGGAGGGTTCATGATCGACTTCCAGGATCGCGTAGCGATCGTCACGGGTGCGGGGCGCGGGCTCGGCGCCGATCACGCCCGTCTGCTCGCCGGGCGCGGGGCGGCCGTGGTGGTCAACGACCCCGGCTCATCCGTCGACGGCACCGGCGAGGAGCAGCGTCCGGCCGACGAGGTAGCCGGCGAGATCGTGGCGGCCGGGGGCGCCGCCGTCGCCGATCACCACTCCGTCGCCGACCCGGAAGGCGCCGCCGCGATCGTGCAGCGTGCCGTCGAAGAGTTCGGCCGGGTCGACATCCTGGTCAACAACGCGGGGATCCTGCGCGACAAGGCCTTCCACAATCTCGAGTGGGAGAACCTCGACGCGGTTCTCGATGTGCACCTCAAGGGCGCCTTCTTCGTGACCCGACCGGCCTTCCGCGTGATGCGGGAGCAGGGCTACGGGCGCATCGTGATGACGTCGTCGGCGTCGGGGATACTCGGCAACTTCGGTCAGGCCAATTACGGGGCCGCCAAGATGGGTCTCGTCGGCCTCATGAACGTGCTGAAGGTCGAGGGCGCCAAGTACGACATCAAGGTGAACACCTTGGCCCCGGTGGCCCGCACCCGAATGACCGAAGAGCTGCTGGGCCCGGTGGCCGGCAAGCTCGACCCGGCGCTGGTCTCGCCGGTGGTCGCCTACTTCTCCTCCGAGGCGTGCGCCCTCTCGGGTGAGATCTGGTCGGTGGCCGGCGGCACGGTGAGCCGATTCTTCGTCGGGCTCACCGACGGCTTCTTCAAGAACCCGGAGACGGATGGCCCCCTCACCCCCGAGGACGTCGCCGAGAACCTGGAGAGCATCCGGGACGAGGGTGGCTACATGGTCCCCTGGTCGAGTCAGGACGAGCTGACCCAGAAGCTCGCTTCGAAGCTGTTCTGATGTCCGGCGCCCTCCGGGACGCCGCCCGAGCTTGGATCGCCGGCGATCCAGACCCCGAGACGCGCGCCGAACTCCAGGCGATCCTGGATCGAGACGATGTCGCCGAGTTGGAGGAGCGCATGGGGGGAACGCTCCGGTTCGGCACGGCGGGGATCCGGGGTGTGGTGGGAGCCGGGTCGAGTCGCATGAACCGGGCGGTGGTGGTCCGAACTACGGCCGGTCTCGCCTCCTACCTCATCGCCAGAGGCGACGGCGGTCCGGTGGTGGTCGGCTTCGATGCGAGGTTGTCGAGTCCCGCTTTTGCGGAGGACGCCGTGGCGGTGCTGGCTGCGGAGGGGTTGGAGGTGCGCTACTTCGAAGAGCCGGTGCCCACCCCGCTGGTGGCCTTTGTCGCGCTGCGCCTCGGAGCCGCTGCGGCGGTGGTGATCACGGCCAGCCACAACCCGCCCCGGGACAACGGGTACAAGGTGTACGACCGCAACGGCGCCCAGATCATCCCGCCGGTCGATGGTGACATCGCCGCCGCCATCGAGGCCGCCCCGCCCGCTGCAGACGTTCCCCGGGCCGTCGATCCGTGGTCGGCCCCCGGCGTGGAGCCGATCGGGCCGGAGATGGCGGCCGCCTATCTCGAAAGCATCGGCGCCCTCGTGGGATCGGCGCCGGTGCCGCAACGCCTCGTCTACACGCCGCTCCACGGGGTGGGCCGAGAGCTGGCCGTGCGCGCCCTCGAGGCGGCCGGCCATCGGGAGGTCCACGTCGTGGCCGAGCAAGGGGAGCCCGACGGAAGGTTCCCCACGGTGGCGTTCCCCAACCCGGAGGAGCCGGGGGCCCTGGATCTGGCCGAGGAGCTCGCCGTCCGGGTCGATGCCGACCTGGTGCTCGCCAACGACCCCGATGCCGACCGTCTCGCCGTGTGCGTGCCGGTGGGGGGCGAGTGGCGGGCGTTGACCGGCAACCAGATCGGGGTGCTGCTCGCCGACCACGTGTTGCGGCGCCTCGGTGGGGAGGACCCGATCGTCATCAACAGCATCGTCTCTTCGCCGATGCTGGGAGCCCTCGCCGCGGAGGCCGGCGGCCGGTTCACCCAGACGCTGACCGGATTCAAGTGGATCTGCAATGCGGCGATGGATCTCGAAGACGCCGGGGAGGGCCGATTCGTCTTCGGCTACGAGGAGGCGCTCGGCTACACCATCGGGTCCGCGGTGCGGGACAAGGACGGCATCAGTGCGGCGGTGTGGTTCGCCGATCTCGCCGCCGACGCCGCCGCATCGGGCGAGACGGTCCTCGACCGGTTGGCGGCGCTGTATCGCCGCCACGGACTCTGGGTGAGCACCCAGGTGAGCGTCGTGCGGCCCGGCGCGGAGGGACTGGAGGCGATCGCGGCGGCTATGGACCTGCTCCGCACCCGGACACCCGAGATCCTGGGGAACCGGCCGGTGACCGAGGTCACCGACTACCGGGACGGGGCCGGTGATCGGCCCCGGTGGCTGGGGGCCCAGGCGCTGGTCGAGTTCACGCTCGGCGACGAGGGGCGGGTCTTGGTCCGACCGAGCGGTACCGAACCGAAACTCAAGCTCTACGTGGACCTCAAGGGGGTTCCCTCCGAACCGCTCGATCGGTCCGAAGCGGCGCTCCTCTCGGCAGCCGCCGCCGCCGCCTCCGATCTTCTCGAGTTCCTCGGGCTCGGCTAGGACTCCGTGATCCAACGCGCCGGCGACTCGGGCCACCACACGAGGCCCGGGAAGCCATCACGTTCCCCGCTCCAGGGGGCGGGCACCGCCAGGAGCCAGAAGGCGAGTTCCGCGGCGAGCGGGGCGTAGGAGGAGCGCAACGAGGCGAACTCGCGCCAGGCATCGGTTGCGGAGCGTTCGGCCGGGTATCCCACCCGAGTGAGGCGTTCGGCGGCGGCGACGAATTCCCCGACATCGATCCCGGGATCGCTTGCCCCGTCTCGAACCCGCCGCATCGGGTAGGCGACGTGGCGGAGACAGGTCGCGCCTTGCGTGAGCAAGAGGCGGGCGGTGGCGTGGTCGGCGGACGGCCGGAGGACCAGATCGATTGCGGCCGCGTCGAGCACCGCCAGCAGTGCGATGAGCCAGTGGTTGCGGGATCTCGGCAACCGGAAGTGGCTCAGCACGGGGTACTTCATGTGGGTCTCCGAGACCTGGGCGCACCAGGTATCCCAGTCGGCGAACACCTGCGGCAGGCGGTGGATGGCGCCTGCCATGGTGAGACGGGCCAGTATCTCGGGACCCCAGGCCGGGGTTCCGGTCCAGCCCTCGAGTTGCTTCACCAGCGCCTCGCGCCGTTTCACCTCCGAGTAGAGGGCGGGAAGCCACCCGATGGTGAGGGCGACGAAGATCATGCCGGTGGCTCCCGCGGCAACGTCGAGGGCCGTCGGCACCGCCTCCGGTGTCGAGACGAATCCGAGGGTGAACACCGACGAACCCGCTTCCCGCAACGCATCCCCGATGGTGGGGTCACCCCACGGCATGAGCAGCAGAGCGAAGGCCACCACGAACGACCCCAGCAGGGCTCCCAGCGTGCCGATGATCACGGACGGCGCCAGGAAGCCGAGGAAGCGGTCGGCCATATCGAAACTGGGGAGCCGAACGGCGATGGCGTGAAACAGCCGGAAGCCGTTGCGTCCCACGGTCGCTGAGATGAACGTCCACGACCGTCGGGGCACGATGAGGACCTTCATGACCGCGATCACCGTGCTCGCCACGAGCCCGAGTCCGGCGGCAAAGGCCAGCCATCGGAGCGTTGCCATCGAGTTCAGGATAGGGACCGCTCAGGCCCGCTCGATGCGATCGGTGATGAGCACGCCGATCAGTATGAGCAGACCTCCGATGAGGATGCCGGGCTGGATCTGCTCGTCGAGCACGACGACACCGGCGGCGACGGCGAAGACCGGCACGACGTAGCCGATCACCGACGCATACGTTGCGGTCACGTGGCGGATGAGCCAGTAGTAGAGGGTGAACGGGAGGAACGTGGTGGCGGCCGCCAGGTAGACCATCTCGGGCCAGGCGGCGACCGGACCGGCGCCGAGACCATCGCCTACCAGCAGCGCGGCGGCGGCCACTCCGAGCGCACCGAAGGTGAACTGGATGCCGGCCACGTCCATCGTGGAGTACGAACCGGCGTGCCGCTTGGCGTAGATCGACCCGGCGGCGATGGTGATTCCCGAGGCGAGGCTCAGGGCGCCGGCGACCAGCGGTCTCCCACCCGAGGGCAGGCCGCTGTCACCAGAGAGGAGCAAAACGGCGACGCCGGCAAGCGCGATGACGAGCCCGACGACCTTGCCGGCATTGAGCCGTTCCTCGGGGAGAAGGAAGTGGGCGAGTCCCGCCGTCATGAGCGGGATCAGTGCAGCGGGAAGCGCCACGAAGCCGGCCGAGGCGTACTGCAGGGCCACGTTGGAGAGCACGAAGGGGATGGAGAGGTTGGTGAACGCCATCACGACCCCAACCCGAAGGACGATGCCGTCGGGGCGACGCAACCGGCGGCGCACGGCGAGATAGGCGACGACGGCGATCGCCGCCAGCAGGCCCCGCGCCAGGGCGATCTCGTAGGGAGTGGCGCCGTCGCCGAGCGCCATCCGGGTGGCAACGCCTCCTGAGCCCCACCCAAAGGCCGCCAGCAGCACCGCCGCCCATATCCGCTGTTGCACCCGGCCAGCGTAGGGCGGGTGGGAGCGGGCCCGGCGTGGGAGACTTCCCTGGGAAAGGAGGCACCATGAGCGACAAGCTCTACCGCTGGGCGATCGTGCTCGCCCTGATCGTCATTGCGCTGGCCCAGGTCTCGCAGTCACTCAACAGCTACGGCATCGAGGAGCAGCTCGAGGATCTGGCCCGTCTGCTCGGTCCGTAGGTTCAGGCGACGCTGGCGGCCACCCGGTTGAGCATCTCGTCGATCTCGGCGGCCCCGATCACGAAGGGGAGCCGGAACCGGATCGCCACCGGGCCCGAGGGGAGGGCGACGAGTTCGTTCTCGAACATCCGGCCGAGCATTGCGTTGCGCTGCTCGCGGGATGGGAGGGTGCACGCCACCAGGGATCCCATGCCGCGCACATTGCCGAACGCCTCCGTGGAGCGGGCGATGTCGCGCAGCCCGGCGATCAGTCGGTCGCCCATTTCGGTGACGTTGCCGGCGAGATCCTTCTTCTCGATGATCTCGATGAAGCGCCGGCAGCGCACCATGTCGGTGAGGTTGCCGCCCCACGTCGAGTTGATCCGGCTCGACAGGGAGAACACGTTGTCCGCCACTTCATCGACCCGGGGCGAGGCATAGATGCCGCACACCTGGGTCTTCTTGCCGAAAGCCACGATGTCGGGCGCCACGTCGTGGTGCTGCCACATCCAGGCCTTCCCCGATGCAAAGAACCCCGTCTGCACTTCATCGAAGAGGAGCATCGCCTCTCGCTCGTCGGCCATGCGGCGGAGTTCGGCGAGAAACTCGGTGCGAAAGTAGTTGTCACCGCCCTCACCCTGCATCGGCTCGATGAGGATCGCGGCGACCTTGTCGCCGTGAGCCGCAAAGGCGGCCTCGAGCTCTTCGATGGCACGGTGCTCCTCGGCCTCGACGTCGTTGGCGATCCCTCCGTCGAGATCGAAGGCAACGGTGGGGTTGTGCACCCTCGGCCAGGGGAACTTGGGAAAGAGACCGATCTTGTCGGGCACCGTGTTGGTGACGCTGAGCGTGTATCCGGATCGGCCGTGGAACGCCTCGCGGAAGTGCACGATCACGAGATCCTCGACCTGATCGGAGAAGGAGGTACGGCCGAGTTTGCGGGCCTTCCAGTCGAAGGCCGTCTTCATGGCGTTTTCGACGGCGAGCGCCCCGCCCGAGATCCAGAAGTGGTGGGGGAAGCCGGATGGGGTCACCCGTGACCCGAAGGCATCGACGAATGCGGCCATCTCGGTGGTGTAGACGTCCGAGTTGGCGACCTTGGTGCCCGACGCCCGCTGCATCTCTGCGAGGAAGTCGGGGTCCCGGAGCATGGGGTGCCGGTAGCCCATCGGCCACGACGCAAAGAAGGAGAAGGCGTCCAGGTAGCGCTTCCGGGTGCGGGCGTCGTACATCCACACCCCTTCGGAACGCTCGAGATCGAGCACGATCGGAAACCCGTCGACCAACTGGTACTTGCGGAGCGTCTCGTGCACCATGTCCGGCCCGATCATCGAGGCTCCCTTCTGTGACGTCGGAGTCGCGGGTTGCCGCACCGCGGCGGATTCAACCCTAACGAGTCTCCCGGGCATGCAGTACGGGGGGGCCGGGGGCTATGCTCCGGCCGGCTCGCGGTCGAGGAGGACCCTCATGGACCTGTCGGATCTCAACGGTTGGCTCAAGGTCGTTCACGTGGTCGCCGCCGCCGTCTGGGTGGGTGGATCCGTCTTGGTCCAGGTCTACGGAGCCCGCCAGCGCCAAGCGGGGGATGAGGACCGCATCCGTTTCGCCAACGACACGCTGGTGGCCGGAAACGTGTTCGCCGCGGCCGGCATCGTCACGTTGGCTGCCGGCGTCTGGCTGGTGCTGCGGGTCGACGGCTGGGGCTTCGACCAGGCGTGGATCAGCATCGGGTTCGTCGGTGTGCTGATCGGGGCGGTGCTCGGTATGGCCTTCTATGCGCCGCAGACGAGGGCCTTGATCGGTGAGCTCGAAGCCGGTTCGCCGGCCGCAGGTCCTCGGGCCCGGCGCATCGCCATCATCTCGACGATCGAGACGGTGATCCTCGTGGTGGTGGTCTGGGCGATGGTGTTCAAGCCCGGGCTCTAGTTCACTCGAAAGACCCGATCGTGGACTCGGGCGCGTTCGCCCACCTTGATCCCGATCTGGTCCCCCGGTTGCGCCCCGGTGACCGCCTCATGCTCCACTTGCATCTCGGTCACGGTCTGAGTGAAGTCGGTGGTGTGTCCGACGACGTGGATCGTGTCGCCCACGCTGATCTCACCGGTCGTGACCTCGATGGCCGCCACGCAGGGCTTTCCGAAATAGTGGCTCACGACGCCGATCAGTTCTTCGCTCATCGGCCCCTCCTTGGTCGACTCCACCCTACGGGATCCTGCGGATGCGAGCACCGGGACGTCCCGACTCGTGGAAGAGGATCTCGAGTCGGTCGGCCAGGCCCGCTTCGGTGACGTGCGGCCCAGGAACTCGCCGTCGAGTGAGCGCTTGCCTGCAGCCCCCGAGCGGACGACGCGCCACCCCGACGGGGTCCGGGTGACCACCACTTCGAATCGCCCGTACACATCGAACCTGATGGAGTCCATCCCTTGTTGACCGTAGTACCGTCGGGCGCCGTGAAGCTCCCAGCCGCCACCCGACGCGTGGTCGACGCAGCCCGGGAACTCGGGCTCGAGATCGACATTCATCTCTTCCCGGAGGGCACCAAGACCTCGGCCGACGCGGCCGCGGCGGTGGGCTGCGAGCTGTCCGCGATCGCCAAGTCGATCGTGTTCATGGTCGACGATCGGGCCATCGTGGCGATCATCTCGGGGGATCGTCGAGTCGACCCGGACCGCTTGGCGGCGGCGACCGGGGGGCGGTCCGCCAGACGCGCCACCCTGGAAGAGGCGCGCGCGGCCACCGGCTTCGCCGCCGGGGGGACGCCGGCCTTCGGCCACGAGACGTCCGTCGAGGTCGTTGCCGATCTGAGCCTGCAGCGGCACGGGGAGGTCTGGTCGGCGGCGGGGACGCCCACCACGGTGTATCCAATCGATCTCGGCGACCTGGTGCGGGCCTCCGGCGCCCGCTGGGTGGACGTGGCCGCCTAGGAGGGCTTCAGCGGCACGACTCCCGTCGGGTCGACCCGGAGCCGTACCCGGGCTCCGGGGGCGGCATCCCCTCGGACGTCGAGTCGGGTTCCGTCGACGTCGACGTCCAACGCGACGTGGTCGCCGCGGAAGGTTCGGGCCCGGACCACGCCCTCGAGGTGCCCGGTGTCGTCGAGGGTCACCGCATCGGGCCGAACCACGACTCGCACCTCTCCATCGGGCACGTCGGGGAGGGAGAGGCTGCCGAGACGGCCGAGGTCGGCGACGCCGCCCCGGACCGTGGCGGTGAGGATGGTCGGAAACCCGAGAAACTCGGCGACGAACTCAGTGGCCGGGCGCCGCCAGACATCCTCGGCCGGGCCTCGCTGCTCGATGCGGCCCCGGCGGATCACGGCGATGCGGTCAGCCACGGCAAAGGCCTCTGACTGGTCGTGAGTGACGTAGAGGGCGGTGATGCGCAGGCGATCGAGCAGCTCGCGGATCTCGACTACGAGCCGCTCGCGAAGCGGCCGGTCCAGAGAACCGAGCGGCTCGTCGAGGAGCAGCATGCGGGGCTCGGGAGCGAGGGCTCGCGCCAGCGCCACCCGCTGCGCCTGGCCCCCCGAAAGGGTGTCGATGCGGCGCCGCTCGAAGCCGGCGAGCTCGACGCGTGCCAGCGCTGTGGCGATCCGCTGGCGTCGCTCGGACGCCTCCACGCCGCCCATGCGGAGGCCGAACTCCACGTTGCGGCCGACGTCCAGATGGGGAAAGAGTGCGAAGTCCTGGAACACCACGCCGAATCGGCGGGCGTGAGTCGGCACGTGCTGGAGATCGGCGCCGTTCCACAGCACCCGGCCGGCATCGAGTCGTTGCAGGCCGGCGATCGCCCGCAGAAGGGTCGTCTTGCCGGATCCGCTGGGACCCAGCAACGCCAGCGTTTCGCCGTCGGCAACGGAGAGGTCGACGCCGGACACCGCCTCGAGGCGGTCGAATCGCACGGTTGCGCCGAGGACGGCCAGCATCAGAAGCTCCCCATCCCCGGAGCGCGAAAGCGCTCGATCATCGAGATGACGGTGGCGGTGATGATCATGAGCACGACTCCGAGGGCCATGGCGCGCCCGAAGTTGAGGTCTCCCGGTCGTCCCAGGTAGCGGAAGATCACCAGCGGCAGTGTGGGCGTGTCGGGGCGGGCCACGAAGGCGGTTGCCCCGAACTCGCCCAGCGAGACCGCAGCGGCGAATCCGGCGCCGACGGCGGCCGCCCGACCGATGATGGGAAGATCGATCTCGCGCCACACCCGGCCCGGAGGCGCCCCGAGAACGGCGGCGGCCTCGCGGAGGCGGCCCCGGATCGAGCGCATCACGGGGACCACACTGCGGACCACGAAGGGGATGGCGACCAGCGAGTGGGCGATGGGAATCAGCAACGGCCAGGCCCGGAGGTCGACCGGCGCGTCGAGGGCCACGATGAACCCGAACCCGATGGTCACCGCCGAGGTTCCCAGCGGCAGCATCAACAGCGTGTCGAACCACCGCGACGCCCGGTTGCGGCGAGTGGCGATGACCACCGAGGCGCTGAGGCCGATCGCCAGGGCTACGACCGTCGCCACTGCGGCGAAGCCGAGGGAGTTCCCCACGGCCTGGAGCGGTTCGACGGCTCGAATCCCGTCGTCGCTGCCGAGCGCTCGATACATCCCGAGTCCGTAGCCGGAGCCGCTCCGGAAGGACCGTTCCACGAGGACGGCCAGCGGCGCGCCGAGCAGGACCGCCATTGACGTCAGCACCCCTCCGACCACCGCCCGCTGACCGGCCGTCGCCGGGCGCTGGGCGGTCTCGGAACCGGCCCTCAGGTGCTGCTCCACGGCGGTGCGCTCCTGGTACCGGCTGTAGGCGAGGAGGATGGCGGTCACCCCGGCCAACTGGACGACCGCCAGCATCGCGGCCACCGGGAGGTCGAAGAGCACGGCCGTCTGGCGATAGATCTCCACCTCGAGGGTCGTCAACCGCGACCCGCCGAGGATCAGCACGATCCCGAAGGATGTGAAGGTGAAGAGGAAGACGATCGAGGCTGCTGCCGCCAGTGCCGGACGGAGGAGCGGGAGGGTGACGCTGCAAAAGGCCCGCCACCGCCCCGCACCGAGGCTCCGGGCGGCCTCCTCCAGTCGGGGATCGAGATGGGACCAGAGGCCGCCGACGGTGCGCAGGACGACGGCGTAGTTGAAGAACACGTGGGCGATCAGGATCGCCCAGATCGAACCGTCGAGGCGTATCCCGAGGAGGCCTCCCGGCCCCAGGAGTGCCAGAAAAGCGGTCCCGACGACCACCGTCGGAAGGACGAACGGGATCGTTGCGGCAGCCCGAAGCAGGCGTTTCCCTCGGAACTCGTACCGGGCGAAGACGTAGGCGCCCGGCAGGGCGACCAGCAACGTCGCCACGGTCGACGCCACCGCCTGCCATGAGGTGAACCAGAGCACGCCGAGAAGGTCGCCTTCGCCGAGGGCCCGTTCGAACGCCGAGAACTCGAGCCGGCCGTCCCGCCACAGGCCGGTCGCCACGATCGAAGCGAACGGCCATGCGAAGAAGACCGCCAGGAAGGCCAGCGGGATGCCGACCAGTGCCAGGCGGGTTGCTCGGCTCAGCGCAGGACGATGTCCGTCCACTCCCTGATCCATCGCTCGCGGTTGGCCTCGATGATCTCCGGGTCCATCAACACGGGTTCGTCGGGCACGGCCGTGTGTTGGGCGAAGACCTCGGGAAGTGTGGCTTCCGTGCTGGCCGGGAAGACGAACATGCGCAGTGGGATGTCCTCTTGGAACGACCGGCTCAGCATGAAGTCGATGAGCGCCTCCGCCCCCTGGCGATCGTCGGTGCCGCGCAGGATGCCGGCGAACTCGATCTGGCGAAAGCACCCGTCGGTCAGGACCGTCGTCGGCGCAGTCTCGGTCGGCTCCACGGCGAACAACACCTCGGCCGGAGGTGATGAGGCATACGACACCACGAGGGGGCGGTCGCCTGCCCCCGAGCCTCCCGAGAACACCCCGTAGTAGGCGTCTTCCCATCCGGCAGTCACCGCGACGTCGTTGGCAACCAGGCCCTGCCAGAAGTCGCGCCAGGTGGTGTCGCCGCTCTCGCCGAAGACGGCGACGGTCACCAGCAGGAAGGCGAGGCCGGGCGACGAGGTGGCCGGGTTCTCGACGACGAGCGTCCCGGCGAACGCCGGATCGGTGAGCTCCTCGAGGGTGCTCGGGGGTGTGGCGAACGCGGTGCGGTCGATGTTGATGCAGACGTCGCCGAAGTCGATCGGCGTGACGTGGGGATCGAGATCGAGTCCCGGCGCAACCGTGTCGATGCGCCGGCTGCGGTACTCGAGGAAGAGTTCGGCGTCGAGCGCCCGTGAGAGGAACGTGTTGTCGACGCCGAAGAGGACATCGGCGACCGGGTTGCCCGCTGCCAGGATCGCCTGGTTGAGGACCTGGCCGGCGTCGCCACCCGCCAGCACCTCGACCCGCCAGCCGGTCTCGGCGGTGAACTCGGCCAGGATCTCCTCCCCGACGTCGAACGAGTCGTGGGTCAGGAGGGTGACGGTCCCCGACTCGGTGTCGTTGCCGCACCCGGCTCCAACGACGACGAACGCCGTGAGGGCGACGATGAGCCGCCTCATGGCCGCGGGCTCCCGGTGTGGATCACCATGGCGACTCCTCGTTCGATCGAGATGGATGCCTGCTCGGCGGTCAGCAGGTTGCTCACGCCTCGCGTCGATGCCTGCTCGAGGGTGGCTCCTCTCAGTTCCCAGCGCAGCCCGTCGGTGACGATGCCGAAGACGGGTTCCCCCACCGCCAGGATCGTCACCAGGTCGCCGACGTTTCCGGCGAGCGCGGCGCGGTCCCTGAGGATGACGACTCGGGCGTCCTCCACCCACCAGTCGATGCTGAGGCCGGTGAACCGCTCGCCCGTGAGCAGCAAGGCGTTGGCCAGGAAGTGGTCGATGCGGTCGAGGCTCGAACCGCCGATCACCCGAACCGGGCTCAGGCCCCGCTCCCGGGCGGCGTCGAGCGCCAGTTCCAGGTCGGTGGCGTCCTTGTCGCGAGGATGGGCCTCGATGGCGGCACCGGCGCGGCGGGCGTCGGCGACGACGCCGGGATCTGCAGAGTCGAAGTCGCCGACCACGAGGTCCACGTCGAGGCCGATCTCGAGGGCGGCGTGGAGGCCGGCGTCGGCGGCCATCACGAAGGCGCGGGGATCGACCAGGGCACGCGGCGACCGGGGAAGGGGGTTCCCACCCGAGAAGATCACTGCCGATCGGCTCACGTCTTCCTCCGCTGGCATTACCCAGTTCAGGTTCTGCGGGTCGGCGGCGTTCCGGCCGCCCTCTCAGCTCGGCCTCGTTCCGAGCTCCCCGGAGTGAGCACAGGGTAACCGAACCTCAGCGGTCGATGCGGTGAGCCATGGCGTACGCGGCTTCGAAGGCGACGGTCGCCTCGGCCCCGAATACCCCGTGACCGTCGTCGTTGGCGTGAAAGAGGTCGCCGGCAAAGAGCGTGCGATCCTCCCAGAAGGCAGCCCAGATCCGCCCCTGCGTGTACACCTTGACGGCATGGGGATGGCGCAGGGCGACTTCGCGGGCAGCTTCGTTGAACGCCGTCGAGCGCCGGGTGAGGAAGGGGCGCAGGGCCTTGGGAAGCCGGGGTATCGAGCCGAGGTCGCCCATACCGAGGACGATCACCGAGCCCGAAACCTCCTCCAGCCTCGTCACGATGTGGTCGAGCTCGGCGGCGTAGCGGGTGACGCGAACCCCCCGCATGGCATCGTTGGATCCCACCGAGACGACTGCGATGTCGGGCCGGAATTCGATCGCGGTCGCCAGCTGCCCTTCGATGACGTCGCGGGCCTTGGACCCGCCGACGGCGAGCGAGACGAGCCGGACGTGGTGGCGATCGGTGAAGCCGTGGACCGCTCGACGGATCCAAACGTTGTCGAGACGCTCCACACCGGGCCCGGTCAGCGACGAGTCGCCGACCGCCACCACGGTCAGAGGGGGCAGGCGGGGATCACCGAATTCACCGGAGACGTCCTGATTGGGGAACGAGGGCAGGTCGGAGCGATGGGCGGCCCTGAGGACCTGTCCGGCGACGAAGGCGGCGGCGGCCGCCGGGATGAGCGGGATCGAAGCAGTCATCCGCTTCACAATCGCCATGCGACGAGATGCTAAATCGGTTCGAGAGCGAACAGCATGACGTCCCGACCGGAACGGCGTCGGTAGTTCTCGTAGGCAGGCCACAACTCGACGAATCGCGGCCACAGCCGAGCGAACTCGTCGGCATCGGCGAGGTGGGCCCGATACCGGGTTCGCAGCCGACCGATCTGGATGTCTGCTTCGGGTTCGGACACCAGGTTGTAGGCCCAGGCCGGGTGGTTGGGCCTCCCGAAGTTGGTGGCGAGCACCGCGATCGAATCGCCTTCCTCGATGTATAACAAGGGTGTGGTGTGCCGGCGGCCGGTGCGCCTTCCGGTGGTGGTCAACAGGAGGGTGGGGAAGACGTCGTGCCCCACCACCGTGAGCCAACCGCCGGTGAGTCGGTACAGCACCCGATCGGCCGGCGGTGCCACCCGCCGGGCGACGGCGGGAAACCAAGCGCGGCGGCCCATCTGCTGCAGGAATCTCGACCAGGCGCTCACGGCCGCTGGTGACCCGCCACATCAGCCGCGTACCAGAGCAGGGCGGCGCCGGCGAACACGGCGACGGAGAGGAGAGCCGGGGTGTACTCGCCGTTGGCGGCGGCGTAGAGCATCAGGAGCGCCCCGGCGGCGGCTGTCAGCGTGCTCAGGGCCAGGATCGGCAAGGCGAGCCAATGGGGAATCTGGAGACCGCGCATCGATCCGAAACACTAGCCGCGGGGGTCCCCGCTACCGTGCTCCGGATGGAAGATCGCGATTCCCCCGCTTCCTCCGACCCGATCGCCGAGGCGGTCGGTCGCGGTGATCTCGACGAGCTCACCCGGCTGGTCGACGGCCTGTGCGCGGCGCGGGAATGGGACGAGGTGATCCGCCTCAGAGATCGATGCCGGCATGCTCTCGAGCGAGGGTTGCAGCTGTGGCCGGCGGCCGAGTACGCCGAGTACCGGGTGGCACTCGAGGCGCCTGCAGAGTGGGCGGGGTCCGTGATCCGGGAAGGCGCCGGCCGGTTTGCGCTCGGACCGCTGTGGGAGGTCGCCGCGTCGACCCATTCGTGGTCGGACCTCGGCCCCGCCGTCGATGTCGGTCCGCCTCGGACGATGGCCGCCCACGAGCGAGTGATCCGGGGTGAGGACCTCTCCGGCGACCCGTCCATCGACGACTCGATCCTGGAGATACCGTTGCGGCTCGAGCCGTGGGAGCCCTCGTATTCGGTGGCCACCTATCGGGCTCGCGAAGCCGACTTCCCGTCGCCCCCGATGCCGGCTCTGGATCGCATCGGGCCCGCAACTGCCGGCGAGGCCGTTGCGGCCGGCGAGGTCGGTGAGGCGCTGCTGGCCCTCGGCCGTGCCTGGTCGGAACAGTCCAACGGAGGGTGCCGTGTGGCGGCGGTGCGCGGCGGGGTCGGCGAGGCGATCGCCGCCCTGGATGCCGGAGCCGTGAGCCCGGTGACCGTGGATCCCGCCGCCGCCTTCGCCCACATGGCGTGGGCGGCCGCCTCGGGGGGTGCCTACGGTCGGCGGGCCGGGACGCCGGCGGGCCGCTTCGCCGCCTGGTGGGTGGTGGCGGCCATCGCCGGTCTCGACTGGCCGGCAGCAGGAGAGAGGGTCGGCTCCGAGGCCGCCGCGCTGACGTGGGCGCTTTGGGAGAGCCCCGGCCGGCCGACCGGCTGGCACCTGGGTCTCGCCGTCGCCGACAAGGAGGGTGGCCGCGGATGGGCGGTGGAAGCCTGGGACGGCCATCGCGAGGACGATGCGCCGGCCGAGTAGGGTCCCGGCGGTGACCGGACCGACGCTCGAGGATATCCGCGAGGCGGAGCGCAGGATCGCCGCCCACATCCATCGCACGCCGCTGGTGGCGAGCCGCAGTCTGAGCGTTCTGCTCGGGCGGAAGGTGTCGCTGAAGCTCGAGCTGTTCCAGAAGACGGGTTCCTTCAAGCCGCGAGGAGCCTTCAACCAGCTCATCAACCTCGATGCCGAGGCCCGAGACCGGGGTGTCGTCGGGATGAGCGGCGGGAACTTCGCCCAGGGCCTGGCTTTCGCGGGCCAGATGCTCGGCATCTCAACTCGGATCGTCATGCCGCAGGACACCCCCGACAACTACGTGCAGGCGACCATCGGCTACGGGGCAACCGTCGACTTTGCCCCCTCGGTGGCCGAGGCCTTCGAGCGCGCCGAGGAGCTCTCCGAACGGGGCCTGGCCTTCTGCCATCCCTTCGACAATCGCAACATGATGGCCGGGAACGGCACGCTCGGGCTCGAGATCGCCGAGGATGCCCCCGATGCGACCGACGTGTTCGTCAGCATCGGCGGGGGTGGCCTGATGACCGGCGTGGCTACGGCGTTGCGGAATACCCTGCCGACGGTGCGGCTCTGGGGGGTGGAGACCGCCGGCGCCGATGCGATGTCGAGAGCACTGGGCGCCGGACACGTCGTGGAGATGACACCGACGTCGATCGCCAAGACCTTGGCGGCGCCGTGGGTCTCGGAGACAACGCTGGCCGCGGCCCGGTCACTGCTCGAGCGAGTCGTCGTCGTTCCCGACGCCGAGGCCTACCGGGCCATCGGCCTGCTCATGGAGCGGGCCAAGGTTCTCGCCGAACCGGCCGCCGCCTGCACGCTGGCAGCGGCGCGCCGCGTCGCGGATCGGCTCGGCGAGCACGTGGTGCTCATCCTGTGCGGCGGCAACGTGTCGCTGGCCGATCTGGTCGCCTGGAGCAAGCGATTCGGTTAGAGGTCGGCCGCCTGGACGCCGGGGATGGTCGTCGTGGTGGCCGGCGCCCTGGTACGTGGCGCACAGGTCGACAGCAGAGTCACCAGGAGGAACGAGCCGACGGCGATCGTGGTGACGGCGACCCTGACGGCGGGACGCCGCAAGAAGGGAGTCCTCCCTCCCCAGGGGTCGGCCGGGTCGTCCATCAGCCGCCCGCTTCGGGATCCGGCTGCATGAGGCCGAACAGCACGCCGTTCGGATCGGTTGCCGTGGCCAACCATCCGACGCCGGGGATCGGAGCCCGCTCGAGCAGCACGGTCCCGCCGGCCTCTCGCACCTTGGCGATGTACTTACCGAGATCCTCTACTTCCATGGTGAGCACCACCGGCTGGCCGTGCTCCTGGGACGGGGCGACCGCCCCGTCGATTCCCGGAGCCTCATCGCCGGTTCCGAGGAGCCAGTACTCCTGCTCCCCCCACCGGTCGAAGCTCCAGCCGAAGACCTCGGTGTAGAAGCGGGCGGCGCTTTTCGGATCGTCGCCGTGGATCTCGAAGTGGACCGGTCGCGGCATCTGCTCAGGCTAGCGAGGCCTCCCCGTCGTCCGGGAGCTGGTCGGGGAGCTCGGTTTCGAGGTTGCGGACCCGGGGATGCAGCCAGCCGAGCGTCGCCAGCACCGAGATAGCGATGCCCGAGAGCACGATCATCAGGCCGATTCCCCGGCCCGGCCCGGTTCCGAGAATCCGCCCCACGGAACCCGACAGCGCGCCGCCGTCGGCCATGGCCGGCTCGAAGACGCGGTCCGCCAGGGGACCGGCGAGCACGATCGCCAGCGGTGAGATGAGCTGCGCCAGCATCCGGCGGAGAGCGAAGACCCGCCCCTGGATGGCGGGCGCCACCTTGGTCTGCCAGATGACCTGGCTGGTGGCATTGACGACCGTGCCGTTGGTGAAGGTCAGGAACGCCCCGACGGCGATCAGCGGCAACGCCGCCCGCCACCCGGCGATCATCAGGAAGATGCCGTCGGCGAAGATCCCAACCATCACGGCGGCGACCTTGCGGCGGGGGACACCCCAGGCCCCGACGGCCAGGCTGGCGAGGACCACCCCGACCCCACCGATGGTGTACACGGCGCCTGCGGCCGTCTCCGTGGCGAACGACAACACCAGCGGGATCAGAAGCACGAAGACCATGCTGAACACGAAGTTGACGGCGGCATAGATCATGAGCAGGTAGAGCAGCCCGACGCGGCGCCGCAAGTAGGACCACCCGCTGGCGACGTCTCCCCTGATCGAACCCGTGCCTGCGCTCTCCTCTGTGGTTGGTGGGCGGGGGAACCGCACGAAAGCAAGCGTGACGACCCCGACCGCAAACGACGCGACGTCGACCAGGAGAACCCCGCCGAGGCCGGCCGTGGCGAGGAGCGCACCGGCCAGGGCGGGTGCCAACACGAGGGAGAGCCCGTCGTTGAGCTGCACCAGGCCGTTGGCCCGTCCCAGGTGACGTCTGGGAACGAGCAGGGGCACTGCGGCCATCCAGGCGGGGACCTGGAAGGCGTTGGCGCCGGCCCCGACCCCGATCAGGAGGTAGACGTGCCACAGCTCGAGGGAGTCGGTGAAGAAGAGCGCGACGACGATCAGCGTGGCGGCCCCGGCGACGGCGTCGGCGCCGAGCATGGCGAGACGGCGGTCCCAGCGGTCGACGAGCGCTCCGGCCACGGGCGAGAGCAGCACCGCCGGGAGCGAGAGGAACAGGGAGACGAAAGCCAGCTTCGTCACCGACCCCGTCTCGAGGAAGACCCACACTTGGAGCCCGAAGCCGGTGAGCGCCGTTCCGGTGACGGAGACCAGCTGACCGGCCCAGACCATGAAGAAGGACCGCATCCCGACCGGCGCCGCTGCCATTGGCGCCACGCTACCCCCCGACGGATGCCGGCGGACAGTCTCCCGAACATATGTTCGATAGACTGCCGACCCCATGACCCGCTATGCCGAGCTGCACTGCCATACCAACTTCAGCTTTCTCGACGGGGCTTCGCACCCCCACCAGCTGATCGAGAGGGCCGCGGAGCTCGGATATGAGGCCCTGGCCGTCACCGATCACGACGGTCTGTACGGGGCGGCGCGGTTTCGTCTCGCCGCCGAGACGACCGGGCTCCCCACCGTCTACGGCGTGGAGGTGGGTATGCCGCGCGGCGCTCCGCCGGTTCGGGGGCGACGGGAGCGCCGCGACGACCCACGGCAGTGGCACCGAGGACGGATCAGGCGGATGCACGGTCCCAAACCCATCGATGCGGCTCCTACAGATCACCTGGTGCTGCTCGCCCCGGATCCCACCGGCTATGCGGCGCTGTCCCACTTCGTCACCCGGGCCCAGTTCCGCGGGGAGAAGGATCGGCCCGTCTACGACTACGGGGACCTCGCCGAGGCGTCTCATCGCGGCCGTTTGGTGGCACTGACGGGGTGCCGGCAGGGTGCCGTGGCCCGGGCGGCACTCACCGGAGATCGGGAGGGCGCCCTCGAGGCGCTCCGGCGGCTCCGCGAGCTCTTCCCGGGCCGCCTCTATGTGGAGCTGTGGCATCACGGGATGCCCGAGGACGACCCTCGCAACGATCTGATGACCGAGGTGGCCGTCCAGGCCCGGGTCCCCACCGTGGCGACCAACAACGTCCACTATCACGTTCGTTCTCAGGCGGACCTCGCCGAAGTGCTGGCCGCCGTCGGCGGGAGGAGAGATCTCGACGCCGGCCACGGGTTCGCGCCGGCGACCGACCTTCGCCAACTGCGGACACCGGATGAGATGGCGCTCGGGTTCCGGCGCTACCCGGGCTCGGTGGAGCGGGCCGCCGAGTTGGGTGCCGCCCTCGCCTTCGATCTCCGCTTGGTGGCACCTCGCCTGCCCGATTTCCCCATGCCGGGGGCCTTCACCACCGAGATGGAGTACCTCCGCCATCTGGCTCTGGAGGGTGCCCGCCGTGCCTATCCCGGTGATGGCGCCATCGATCCCGCCGCCGTGCGACGGCTCGACCACGAGCTCCAAACGATCGAGGACCTCGGGTTTCCCGGCTACTTCCTCGTCGTGTGGGATCTCGTTCGCTTTGCCCGATCGCGGGGCATCTACTGCCAGATCAGGGGTTCCGGCGCCGACTCGGCAGTGTGTCGCTGCCTGGGGCTCACCAGGGTCGACCCCATCCGCCTCGGCCTTCCCTTCGAGCGGTTCCTCTCGGCCGAGCGCGGCCGGCCCCCCGACATCGACGTCGACTTCGAGGCCGAGCGGCGTGAGGAGGTCATTCAGTACTGCTACCAGCGGTATGGGCGGGAGCGGGCCGCCATGGTCGCCAACGTCATCACCTATCGGGCGCGGTCGGTGCTCCAGGACGTGGGCAAGGCGTTCGGGCTGACACAGGCCCAAGTCAACGGGCTCACCCGGTTTCTCGATACCAGGAAGACGGCCGAGATCGGCGAGCACCTGGAACTCCCGGCCGGTCTCACGACGGACCTCATCGTCGACGCCTGCCGCCGCCTCGACGGCTTCCCGCGTCACCTCGGCATCCACTCGGGAGGCATGGTGATCGCCGATCGGCCTCTCGCCGAGACGGTTCCCCTGGAGTGGGGCCGAATGGAAGACCGCTCGGTGCTCCAATGGGACAAGGACGATTGTGCCTCGATGGGGATCGTCAAATTCGATCTCCTCGGTCTGGGGATGCTCAACGCTCTCCACCTCACCGTGGACGCCATCGATGAGGTCCACGGGGTCACCCTCGATCTCGCCGCTCTGCCCCAGGAGCCGGTGGTGTACGAGATGCTCACCCGCGCCGACACGGTCGGCGTCTTCCAGGTCGAGTCGCGAGCCCAGATGGCCACACTGCCCCGAATGAAGCCGCGAACCTTCTACGACCTCGCCATCGAGGTGGCGCTGATCCGCCCCGGCCCGATCCAAGGGCACTCCGTGCATCCCTTCCTACGGCGCCGCAACGGCGAGGAGCCGGTCACCTACCCCCACCGGAGCGCCGAACCGATCCTGCGGCGCACCCTGGGGGTGCCGGTGTTCCAGGAGCAGCTGATGGAGCTGGCGCGCATCTGCGCCGGCTACACCCCGGGGCAATCGGATCGGCTTCGTCAGGCCATGACGCACAAGCGATCCGATGAGGAGATGGCGAAGCTTCGCGAGGAGACCTATGCGGGGATGGCATCCCGGGGCATCACCGGAACAGCCGCCGACGAGATCTGGGAGAAGCTGCAGGGGTTTGCGTCGTTTGGTTTCCCCGAAAGCCACTCGGTGTCGTTCGCCTACATCGTGTACATGTCGGCCTGGCTCAAACTCCATTGGCCCACCGAGTTCCTGGCAGGGCTTCTCAACGCCCAGCCCATGGGCTTCTTCAGCCCCAACTCCCTGGTGCAGGACGCCCGCCGCCACGGGGTCGTGGTGCTGTCACCCGATGTGAACGAGTCCGAGTACGACTGCACGGTCGTGCCCTGGGATCTCGATCCCGACGACACCGTTGAGCATCTGGGAATGGAGTGGCGCAGAGGGCGCGGCACCCGTGACGACCCGATCCGGATGGCCACCGCATTGCGGATGGGTCTCCGCTACGTGCGCAACCTGGGAGACGCCGAGATCGCCCGCATCGAGGCGGCCCGTCTCAACGCCCCGTTCGACTCGGTGGTGGATCTCGCTCAGCGGACGGGTGTCGCAGTCAAAGGGCTCGAGGGGCTGGCCGCCTCCGGTGCGCTCTCCTGCTTCGGGGTGGAGAGGAGGGAGGGGCTGTGGGCGGCGGGAGCGCTGGCCGGTGTGGGCCCGGGAAGGCTGCCCCTGGTCGAGGGGGCCGATCCGCCCGTCCTCCCGGTGATGACCCGCTCCGAAGAGGCCCAGGCGGATCTCTGGTCGACGGGGGTTTCGGTGCATCACCCGGTGGAGTTCGTCAGAGAGCGCCTCACTGCCGACGGATGCCTCACCATTGCCGAGGCCCTGGCGGGCCACCGTCACGGACGGCGGGCTCGGGTGGGAGGCGTAGTGACTCATCGGCAGCGTCCGATGACCGCCCGCGGGGTGATCTTCTTCAATCTCGAGGATGAGACGGGGATACTCAACGTGGTGGTTCTTCCCGATGTGTGGTTCGGCCAGAGGGAGGTGGCCCGGCGCAGCGTCGGGCTCGTCGTCGATGGGATCCTCGAATACCGGGATGGTGTCACCAACCTGGTGGCGCGCCGCTTCTCGGGTTGGCCGGTATCCGGGGTCCGCAGCCGGGATTGGGCGAGCGGTGGTCGGGGCTGAGCGTCACTCCATCACGAGCAACGCCGACAGCAAGCGGGCACGCGTCGGGACCTCCGATCTGGTGCCTTCACGCCACGCGTTCGCCTATGCGGGAGAGGGCTGTTCGACCGGCTCGGGGGTCTCCTCGGGCACCGACGCCGGCTCCTCGAGCGGCTCCGACTCCCAGATGCGTTCGATCTCACCGATATCCACGGTCATTGCTCCTTGATGGTCACGCCGTACCGCACGGCGAAGGACGCCGCCACCCTGTCCAGGAAGTCGGTGAGCGGCAGGTTGACGAACGAACCCGGTGGTTCGAGGTGTTGGCGGCACCGGGGGAGGTAGAGGGTGGGGCCGATCCTGATCCACTCGGCGGGGCGAGGGCATAGCGGCTTGAGGCACTCCGGGCGGGACCCCGTGCCGACGATGATCTCGAGGGGACCAATGATGCGAGCCCGTCCGGCCCGGAAGCCGCGGCTTCCTTCGAACACCATGCCGGACAACTCGACGGCTCCGTGGGCCCACATCCAAGGGCGGGGGGGCCGCATCGGGTGCTTCATGGCGTAGATGCCGCATCGGCAGTCGAGGGCCGGGGCGGGCCTCTCCGGGTGGGGTCGGATCGTGCTGCGACCGACCCGGATGGGGAGGCGGGTCCGGCAGCCGGCGATCTGCCGAGCGCCCTCCCAGATGGTGTTGGTGGTGGCGCTGGTCAGGATCGGGTCGCCGGGGTCGTCCCCGTAGCGGCCGGCCGGAACCAGTCGCCACAGGCGATACCCCACAAAGGGATCGATGGTGAGCGACGCCGACTGGGATTGCTCGGGGTCGATCGCCCAGACCCCCCCGGCCTCTCGCTCACGCGGGTGGTCGTCGGGACCACGCAACGACGATTCGGGTGTCGACCCCATCGCGGCGCACCATAGCCGCGACGGTGGTCTCTGTGATCACGAGACCCGTTTGTCGCGAAGCCGGGCGGCCTGCCCCTCGAGGTCGTCGCGTTCGGCCTCGAGCGACTCGCGGTCCTCTTCTGCCGCGGTGGGGAGGCGGGTGAGCCGTTCGGTGAGCCGTGCCAGTTCTCGAAGGACCCGCTCGAGATCGTTCATGGCCCCATCATCTGCCGGGCGATGGGGCCGCGCCAAGGGGCTTTGGACCCGAGATTCAGTCCCAGATGTGAATGCGCATGCCGATCGACAGATGGTCCTCGAGCCAGTCGGCCTCCCAGTTGTGGACTCGGACGCAGCCGTGCGATGCGGGGTAGGGGGGAACCGAGGAGTACCCGTGCAGGGCGTAGCCGGTGGTGAACGACCAGGGCTCGTAGATGCACCACCCGTAGAGGGGATCACAGTTCCATCCGTTGGCGTGGTTGAAGAACCGGAACGAGCCGCGCGGCGTCCATGCCGAGACCCAGGCCTCGACCCGCTTGCTGTAGTAGAGGTAGCCGCCTCCGGTGCTCGTCGCCATGATGGCCGCCACCTCGTCGCCTTCGATGAGGTAGACGACCTGATGGCCGATATCCACCTCGACCCGGTCGGGTTCATTGGTGCGGCGCTTGGGGACCCGGGGCTCGAACTCGGCGATGCGGTCCCAGTCGGCCTCCTGCCAGGTGTCGGTTCGGGGGCGCTCGATCACCTTGTGGAACGTGATCACCGCCGCCGCCGTCTTGTCGTCGTAGCGTCCGTTGATCGGTCCCCGGTACACGAGGGCATCGGTGAGTGACTGTTGCAGCTGGCGGACGGCGACTCCCCGGTCGCCGGGCTCCAGGGCAATTCGATCGCAGCCGGAGCGACGTTCGGTGTCGCAGGTGTCGAATCCGCCCCCACCGCGGGCCTCGTCGTTACCGGAGCCGCCCACGATCTCGTCGGGTCCGTCCCCACCGGACAAGATGTCGTTGCCTCGCGAGCCGGAGAGGGAATCGGCTCCCGCGCCTCCGTCGATCTCGTCCGGCCCGCCCCCGCCCCGCAGGTCGTCGCTACCGCCGCCCCCGAAGATGCGATCGGCCCCGTCGCCGCCACAGATGATGTCGTCGCCGCCGAGGCCCCGAATCTCGTCCTTGCCCCCCAGCCCCACGATCACATCCGGCCCGGTGGTGCCGGTGAGCACGTCGTCACCATCGGTGCCGACGATCGTGGCGTCGGCTCCACCGCAGGTGTAGTCGGTGGTCGCGGTCGCCGCGGCCGGGGTCGTCCCGGCGGCGGCTGCGATCACGGCGGCCACCAGCATGAGGCCCAGGAGTCGTTGCATCCTTGCGTCCCCCTCGATCGGTCTCCCTGTGGATAACGCACCGGCGGGGTGGGTTCCTAGGGTCCTTCGGCCCTAGGTGCGGTGCACCTCGAGCGGGGTGGATGCCGCCCCGCGTCAGCCCTGGTCGGAGAGGTAGGTGTCGAGCTCGACGAGCAGTGCCGCCTTGCGGTCCGCATCGAGGAACGTCGCTTCGATCCCGTTGCGGGCCAAACGAGCCAGGTCGTCCTCGTCGAGCGCCAGGGCCTCTTGAGCGGCGAGGTAGTTCTCCGTCAGGTATCCGCCGAAGTAGGCGGGGTCGTCCGAGTTGAGCATGACCCGGACGCCGGAGTCGAGGAGGCGTTTCAGGTTGTGATCGGCCAGCGTGTCGAACACCCGGAGCTTGACGTTGGACAGCGGACACATGGTGAGGGCGATCTGCTCGGTGATGATCCGCTGCATCAGGTCGGCGTCCTGGTCGGTGGCGACGCCGTGGTCGATCCGCTCGGCACCGAGGACGTCGAGGGCACCCCAGATGTAGGAGGGCGGTCCTTCCTCGCCGGCATGAGCGACGGCACGAAGGCCGCGTTTGCGGGCTTCGGCGAACGCCCTCTCGAACTTCTCTGGAGGGTTCCCCACTTCACCCGAGTCGAGGCCGACCGCCTCGATGGCCTCCAGGAACGGTGCCGCCTGTTCCAGGGTCTCGAGGGCGGCATCTCCGGAGAGATGTCGGAGGAAGCACATGATCAGCATGGTCGAGACGCCGAGACGATCGGCGGCGTCGGCCCGAGCCCGGGCGAACCCGCTCATGAAGGTCTCGAAGGGGATTCCCCGTTCGGTGTGCGTCTGGGGGTCGAAGAACATCTCAACGTGCCGAAGGTTTTCGGCCGCCACCCGTTCCAGGTACGCCCACATGAGTTCGTAGAAGTCCTGCTCGGTCTGGAGGACGGCGGCGCCTTGGTAGTAGATGTCGAGGAACGACTGCAGATCGGTGAACTCGTAGGCGGCCCGTATCTCATCGACGGTTGCGAACGGCAACTCGACGCCGTTGCGCTCGGCGAGACGGAACATCATCTCGGGCTCCAAGGTGCCTTCGATGTGGATGTGCAGCTCGACTTTGGGCAGGCCTCGAATGAAGGCTTCCATGAGTTCTCCTTTCCCCGGGCGAGCCTACCCACGGGCCCTTCGACACGGTCGGTGTCGGTGCGGCGGCCTAGCATGGCCGGAGTGGTCCAGGAGGAGAGGATTCACATGAAGAAGAGAGGGTGGGTGACGTTTGTCGCCCTCGTGGCCGTGCTGGCGCTCGTGGCCGGGGCATGCGGTGACGATGACGTCTCCGGTGAGGGTTTCACCTTCGGGATGATCCTGGTCGGACCCCAGAACGACCGGGGTTGGAGTCAGGCCCACTTCGAGGGCGGCCAGTACGTCGCTGAGAAGCTCGGCGCAGAGATGATCGTCTTGGACGTGGTCAACACTGCCGATCGCCCTGATGTCACCGTCGACCAGGTGGTCGCCGACATGATCTCCCAGGGGGCGGAACTCGTCTTCGCCACGTCGGACGACATGAGAGACGGTATCGAGCTTGCGGCCGAGCAGCACCCCGATGTACCGATGATCTGGTCGTCGGGAGACAGCGCCTGGGAGGATGGCAAGGCCTACCGGGGTGATCTCGAGAATCTGGGCAACGCCATGGGCCGGATGTACTACGGCAAGATGATCGCCGGCTGCGCCGCAGGATTGACGACGCAGACCGGCAGCATCGGCTACCTCGGCCCGCTGATCAACGACGAGACCCGACGGCTCGCCAACTCGGTGTACCTGGGTGCCAAGTACTGCTGGGAGGAGTACCGCGGCAACAGCGGCGACGATCTGACCTTCGAGGTGAACTGGATCGGGTTCTGGTTCAACATTCCCGGGGTGACGCTCGACCCGACGCTGGTCGCCAACGATTTCTTCGACGGCGGAGCCGACGTGGTCGTGTCGGGCATCGACACCACCGAGGCCCTGGTGGTGGCGGGCCAGCGTGCCGCCGCTGACGAACAGGTCTGGGCGGTGCCCTACGACTACGAAGGAGCCTGCGAAGAGGCGCCCTCCATCTGTCTCGGGGTCCCCTACTTCAACTGGGGGCCCACCTATCTCGACATCGTCGAGTCGGTGATCGAGGGCGACTTCGAGGCGGAGTGGGAGTGGTTCGGGCCCGATTGGGACGATCCCAACAACCCGGACACCAGCGGCGTCGGGTTCTTCAAGGGCGAAGGGCTCTCCGAGGAGAACGCGGCGACCCTCGACGAGTTCATCGACGACCTGGCGAGCGGCGACTTGGAACTGTTCACCGGACCGCTCAACTACCAGGACGGCAGCGTGTATCTGGAGGACGGCGAGGTCGCCGACGACCTCGAGCTCTGGTACACGGAACAGCTGCTGGAGGGGATGCTCGGAGCGAGCGCCCCGAGCTAGAGCGCTCTCGTTCGTGGGGGAAGGGTCGCGGCCCTTCCCCCACGCGCGCCCGGTGCCGCCGGGTTAGCCTCGGGCCGACGATGGGGCTGGAACTCCGCGGGATCCACAAGCATTTTGGCGCAGTGAGGGCCAACGACGGCATCGACCTGGCGGTCGAGGCCGGGGAGCTCCACGGGCTGCTGGGCGAGAACGGCGCCGGCAAGTCGACCCTCATGAAGGTGCTCAGTGGGTTCCTGGAGGCCGACTCCGGCGAGGTGATCCTCGACGGTCGGGAGATCTCGATGGCGTCACCCAGGGACGCCATCGCCGCCGGGATCGGCATGCTTCATCAAGACCCGTTGGTGTTTCTGCCCTTCTCGGTGCTCGACAACTTCATGTTGGGGAGTCCGGGCGGTCTGGGGCTGGATCGAGAGGATGCGGTCGGGGCGCTGCGCGAGCTGAGCACCCGATTCGGGTTCTCTTTCGACCCCGATGCCCCGGTGCGCACGCTCACCGTTGGTGAGCGGCAGCAGCTCGAGATCGCCAGGCTGCTGTGGCTCGGGGCCAAGGTCCTCATTCTCGATGAGCCGACGACGGGTATCTCGGCGACCCAACGTGAGCAGCTCTTCGCCACTCTTCGGACCTTGGCGGCCGAAGGGATGATCGTGATCTTCGTGTCCCACAAGCTGGAGGAGGTCGAGGAGCTCTGCAACAGGGTCACCGTGATGCGGCTCGGCAAGGTCGTCGGTGAGACCGATCTTCCGTGCCCGCCGGAGCGGTTGGTGGAGATGATGTTCGGCCGGGTAGTCACGCCGGGCGACCGCGACGAGGTGACCCTGGGGGAGGCCGCGCTGCACATCGATCGCGTCACCCTGAGTGAGCGGCTCCTCACCACCGCCGACCTGTCGTTGGTGGTCAGAGCCGGAGAGGTGGTGGGCCTGGCCGGGCTCGAGGGAAGCGGCCAACGGATGCTCTTGCGAGCCTGTGCCGGGCTGCTGGGCCTCGATTCCGGGACGATCTCCCTGGCGGGGCGTGACATGGCCGGCGCCGGATACCGTCAGTTCCTCGAGGCGGGGGTTCACTACCTGCCGGCCGGTCGGCTCGAGGAGGGCCTGGTGGCCGGGCTGTCGATCACCGAGCATCTCTTGCTGGCGGCCCGCATGCCGGGGTTCTTCGTCGACTGGAGTGCCGCAGAGCGGCGGGCCGAAGAACTGATCGAACGCTTCTCGATAAAGGGAACCCCCGAGTCGCCGGCCGAATCGCTCTCGGGGGGAAACCAGCAACGCCTGCTCCTGGCGATGATGCCCTC
>JBFFRY010000019.1:0-51771 GCA_041572755.1 Acidimicrobiia bacterium
ATGCGCCTCTGCCAGGAACTCGTCCTGGGGATCGGTGGCGTCCGGGTGATCGAGGCCATCGGCATGGAGCCCTCCTTGTGGCACACCAACGAGGGGCACGCCGCCTTCGCCCTCCTCGAGCGGCTCTCGCGGGCCCTCGCCTCGGGTGCGGGCCACGATGCTGCCGTGAAGCAGATCCGTGACCGATCGGTCTTCACGCTCCACACTCCCGTCCCGGCAGGGAACGAGACCTTCGAGGTGGGGATGGTGAAGCGCTACTTGAGCGGACGCCTCCCCGGATTGGACGACGCCACCTTGGTCGGACTCGGCGACTCGGGTCGTGATGACGTGTTCGACCTCGGTGCGCTGGCGATCCGGTTGTCGTCGTCGACCAACGGCGTCAGCCGCCGCCACCGCGAGGTCGTGACCCGGGACTGGGGGCGCATCATCGGGGGCCCCGGCAAGTCGGTCACCAACGGGATCCACCTCTCCACCTGGGTGGGCGGAGCCATGGGCCGGCGTTTGGGCCGGGTGCTCGGGACCGACTGGCGAGAGCGCATGCCCGACGGGGAACGGTGGGACGCGGTTCGCACCCTCGAGCCCAAACAGATCTGGGACGCTCACCAGTCGCAGAAGGAGCGCCTCTTCAGGCACCTGCGCCGTCGTCTCCAGGAGCAGCGAGCCCGGCACGGTGCGAGCCCCGGGGAACTGCGCCGCATCACCAGCCTGCTGCCCGTGGACCGCCTGACGATCGTCTTCGCCAGGCGCTTTGCGGCATACAAGCGGGCCGAGCTCCTCCTGCGGGACATCGAGCGGCTCAGCTGGCTCCTGACGAATCCGGACCGCCCGATCCAGCTCATCTTCGCCGGCAAGGCCCACCCCGCCGACCGTCAGGGGCGGGACCTGATCCGACAGGTGGCCGAGCTGGCGTCCGGCTCCGCCCTCGAGGGACACGTGTTCTTCATCGAGGACTACGACATGGAGCTGGGTCGCTACCTGGTCGGCGGCGCCGATGTGTGGTTGAACACCCCCCGGCCGCCGATGGAGGCCAGCGGAACCTCTGGGATGAAGGCGGCCGCCAACGGGGCCCTCAACCTCAGCGTCCTCGACGGTTGGTGGGGCGAGGGCTTCAACGGTGAGAACGGTTGGGCCTTCGGCGCCGAGCACCGCAGCGACGAAGACGACGCCCGCGCTCTCTACGACCTGCTCGATCGCGAAGTGGCACCGCTCTACTACGACCGCGACCCCGACGGCCTTCCGCTCGCCTGGATCGAGAAGATGAAGGAGGCGATCGCCTCGATCTCCCCCGGCTTCAGCGCCCACCGCATGGTGGTTCAGTACACCGATGAGATCTACACCGGGGGCGGCTCCTAGAGGCGATCGAGGGCCCGGCGGATCCCCCTTACCGCCTGAGTGATCCGGTGCTCGTTCTCGACGAGCGCAAAGCGGACGTGGCCGTCACCGGTGGGGCCGAAGCCGATCCCCGGGCTGACCGCCACCTTGGCTTCGCGCAGCAGCATCTTGGTGAACTCCATCGAGCCCATCTCCAGGTAGGGGCCCGGGATCTCGGCCCACACGAACATGGTCGCCTTGGGCCGCTCCACCTTCCATCCCGCCCGGTTGATGCCGTCGATGAGGGTGTCGCGCCGTCGCCGGTAGATGTCGGTGACCTCGGCCGGATAGTCGTCCTGTTCGTTGAGGGCGATGATCGACGCGATCTGAATCGGCTGGAACGTGCCGTAGTCGAGGTAGGACTTGAGCTTGGCGAGGGCCGCCACCATGTCCCGGTTTCCGACGACGAAGCCGACCCGCCACCCGGCCATGGAGTGGCCCTTGGTCATCGTGTAGAGCTCCACGCCCACCTCGGTGGCTCCCGGCACCTCGAGCAGGCTGGGCGGCCGGTACCCGTCGTAGGCGACATCTGCGTAGGCGTTGTCGCTGACGAGCATCACCTCGTGCTCCCGGGCGAAGGCCACCAGCCTCTCGTAGAAGTCGCGCTCTACGCAGACGGTCGTCGGATTGTGGGGAAACGACGTGAGGATGACCCGGGGCATCGGCCAGGCATCGTGGAACGTGTCCTCGAGGACCTGGAAGTAGTCGTCACCCGTGACCGGGACCCGGCGCACCTCGGCCCCGGCGAGCACCGGAGCGTAGATGTGGATCGGGTAGGACGGCTCGGGCACGAGGGTGACGTCGCCGGGCTGGACCAGGGTCCACATGAGGTGGGCCAAGCCCTCCTTGGCACCGATCGTGGTGATCACCTCGGTGTCGGGATCGACCTCGACGCCGAACCGGCGCCGGTAGCGGTCGGCGACTGCCCTGCGCAGGTTGGGGATGCCGCGCGAGGCCGAGTACCGGTGGTTGCGGGGATTCTGGGCTGCTTCGCACAGCTTCTCGACCACCGCCGGGGGCGACGGGATGTCGGGGTTCCCGAAGCCCAGGTCGATGATGTCCTCACCGGCTCGACGCGCCTCGGCCTTGAGCTCGTTGACCTCCGCAAACACATAGGGCGGCAGGTGACCGATCCGCCTGAACTCCACGAAGCCTCCCGTTCAGGTGGCGCATTCTACGAGCGCCGCACACGCCGGCGGGGAACCTCACTCCCAGCGGCGCGGGTGTTTCACCTCGAGGCCGCCCATGACCAGCAGGGCGTGGATCTCAAGCCGGGGAGCTTCCGCGGTGACCTCGTCTCGGGCGGTGGTGTCGTCCCACCCCCCCAGCAACGGAAGACCCCGGATGTCGACGCGCCACCCGTGGGGCACCACCACATCGATGCCCCCCATCACGGCGGTCGCCGAAATGCGGGCACCGTCCGGCGTGGGGGTCGCCTCGGTGAGGTCGAGCGTCAGCCCGCCCAGCACCGACGTGAGCGAGGCTCGCTTGAAGGCCGGTGAGGCGGTGGCATAGCGCGACCCGGCCAGGACTGCGATCCCGACGAGTTCCTCGTCTGTGCTCGGGCGGGCCCGGCGGCGGCCCCATCCGAGGACCAGCGCCAGACCGGCGACGATCAGCACCGCCGGCCACACCACCCGCCAGCGGACCTCGCCCAGGACTCCGGTGGTCGCAGCCAGCAGCACGGCGCCGCCGATGATGAGCACGACACCGGGAGCCGAGAACCGGCCTTCAGAGGTCACCTGGAGGAGCCCGAGCCCGATGACGGCCGCCGGCCACCAGTCCTCGAGGATGCCGACGCCGTCGACGACATCGGCGGCGTCGAGCAGGAAGACGGTTCCCACCGCCACCAGGACGAGCCCGATGAGCGTTCTCCCGACGTTCACGACCCCGTCACCCTACCGATGGCCCACCGCATCCGGCGTGGCACCAGGTCGGCCACCCAGCGGACCACCCCGTCGAAGACCTCCAGAGCCTCGCTCGGCCCGTCCCAGTGCTCCGCCACGACCTCATCGGGAGCACCATCGAGCAGGGTCCGAATGGCCAGCCCGATGATCACCACGTCGTCCAGTTTCCCCACCAGAGGTATTCGATCAGGGACCAGATCCACCGGCGCTGCGGCGTACCCGAGCGCGGCGACGGCGAGCAGGCGCCGTCGCCGATCGACCCTCGGGTCCCTGGCCAGCCGGCCCAGCAGCCTTGCGATGGCCGGGATCGCCTCGGCCGCCTCCCGAAGGGGAAGTGCCCGAATCCGTTCGATCAGTTCGCCCACGAGGACTCCTCTGCGATCAAACCGCCGCCGACCAGACCCGATTGTGCCCCAAACGAAGCCGCAACCAAGGGGGTCTCGGCCCGATGGACCCGGCCCGAGAGGGAGTCGGCCAGCGTCCGCCGGGCCGGCTCGAGCAGATGGTCGCCCGCCGCGGAGACTCCACCCCCGATCACCACGACGTCGGGATCGAGCACGGCGACGAGGGAAGCCACACCATGGCCCAGCCACTTCCCGGCCTCGGCCAGAGCCCGACGGGAGGCTTCGTCGCCCTGCTCGGCCGCGGCGGCGAGGTGAGCGCCGGTGGCTCCGGCTCCCCCCGCAGCTCGTGCCACTGTGCCGTCGGGTGCCGCGGTTGCCATTCGCCGTGCCACCCGGTCCAGAACCCGGCCCGAGACCACTGCTTCCCAGCACCCCCGTCGGCCACAGGGGCACGGGGGGCCCTCCGGATCGATGGTCATGTGGCCGGCTTCTCCGAGCGAGCCGCGGCCCCGCTCGATCTCCCCTTCGATCGCCAGCCCCATGCCGATCCCGGTACCGATCGTGATCATGAGCACCATCCGGTACCCGGCACCCGCCCCGGCCCGGGCCTCCGCCAGGGCGGCCAGGTTGGCGTCGTTGTCCACCGTGGCGGCGATCCCGAGGGCCCGGCCGACGGGATCCGCTACCGGAATGCGGGCTCCGGAGACGTGGGGCATCCACACCAGCGTGCCGGCGTCGGCATCGACCAGGCCGGCGATCCCGATGCCGACACCGGTGATCGTGGGGTCGATCAGGGGACCGATGGCCTCGATGATGCGCGCCGGGATCGAGGCTGCGGACGGTGGGGTCGCCACCGCATACACCTCTTCGGGTGCGGCACCGGGCACGGCAACGCTCCCGTATGCCAGCTTGGTCCCTCCGCAGTCAACGGCGATGACCGCCACGCCGCGAGCCTACGGAGTCTCGGCAACCGTGGCGGATCGGTCGGCCGAGGCCAGGGCGACCTCCAACACCTCGTCCATGTGGGCCACGAGGTGGATGTCCATGTCGCCCCGCACCTCCGGGGGCACGTCGTGGAGATCCTTCTCGTTCTCGGCAGGGATCACCACGGTGCGGATGCCGGCCCGGTGGGCGGCGACGACCTTCTCCCGAATGCCCCCAATGGGGAGGACCTTGCCCCGCAGGGTGACCTCACCGGTCATGGCGACGTCGTGACGGACAGGACGACCGGTCGAGGCGGAGACGAGGGCGGTGGCGAGGGTCACCCCGGCCGAGGGGCCGTCCTTGGGCACCGCACCCTCGGGCACGTGGATGTGCACGTCGATCGCCTCGATCCACTTGGGATCGAGGCCCAATCCTTCCGCTCGGGACCGAACGTAGGTGGTGGCCGCCTGGGCAGACTCCCGCATCACATCGCCGAGCTGCCCGGTCGTGGTCACCTTGCCCGAGCCGGGCACCAGCGAGGTCTCGACGAACAGCACGTCGCCCCCAACCGGTGTCACCGCCAACCCGGCGACGACGCCGACCTCGTCGGCGCGCTCGGCCGACTTCACTCGGAAGGGCTCCGGACCCAGCATGTCCCCAACGGTTGCGGTGGTGATCCGAACCGTCTCGGCCTCACCCTCCACGATCATCCGGGCCGCCTTGCGAATGACCGTGGCGACCTTGCGATCCATGCCGCGAACCCCGGCCTCCCGGGTGTAGGCGGAGGCGATCGTCTCCAGGGCCGCTTCGTCGAACGAGACCATGTCCTCGTCGAGCCCGTGGGCGTCGAGCTGCTTGGCAACGAGGTGCTTGGTGGCGATCGCAACCTTCTCGTCCACCGTGTAGCCGGGAAGCTCGACCACCTCCATCCGGTCGAGAAGGGGCGCCGGAATCGTGTGCACCACGTTGGCGGTGGCGATGAACAGCACCTGGGAGAGGTCGATCGGCACATCCAGGTAGTGGTCCCGGAAGTCGTGGTTCTGCTCAGGGTCGAGTACCTCGAGCAGAGCCGCCGCCGGGTCGCCCCGGTAGTCGGCGCCGATCTTGTCGACCTCGTCGAGCATGAACACCGGGTTCCTGGTCCCGGCTCGGGCCAACCCCTGCACGATGCGTCCCGGCAGGGCGCCCACGTAGGTGCGACGGTGTCCGCGGATCTCCGCCTCATCGCGGACGCCCCCGAGCGACATCCTCACGAACTCACGCCCCAGCGAACGGGCGATCGAGCGCCCCAGCGAGGTCTTCCCGACACCGGGGGCCCCGACGAACAACAGGATCGGACCCCGCATGTCCTCCTTGAGGCTGCGCACCGCCAGGTACTCGAGGATGCGCTCCTTGACCTTGTCGAGACCGTGGTGATCGTCGTCGAGGATCTTGCGGGCGGCCGCCACCTCCAGATGGTCCTCGGTGACCTCGCTCCAGGGGAACCGCACCATCCAGTCGAGGTAGTTGCGTATCACGTGGTATTCCTGGCTGGCCGCCGGAAGGCGCTCCAGCCGCTGCAGTTCCCGGTCGGCCTCCTTGCGGGCCTCTTCGGGGAGGCCGGCGCCGTCGAGCCGCCCCCGCAACTCGTCGACCTCGGCGGCGACTTCGTCCTGCTCCCCGAGTTCCCGGCGGATGGCCTCCATCTGCTTGCGCAGCAACACCTCTCGCTGGTTCTGCTGCAGCTCGGAGGCCACCTGCTCCTGGATGCGCGAGCCCAACTCGATGATCTCCAACTCCTGTGCGGTGATGCGGACCAGCCGCTCCAGGCGGTCCTCGACGTCGAGGGTCTCCAGCAGGGACTGACGGGTCTCGGCATCGAGGTTCAGCGAGGCCGCCACGAAGTCGGTGAGATGGGAGGGATCGCCGAGCGACCCGGCGACCTCGGCGGCCTGATCGGCCAGGTATGGAGTCCGCTCGACCAGGGAGCGGAACGCTTCGGTGACCTGGCGCTGCAGCGCCTCCCGACGGGCCCCGGCGGTCACGACCTCGGAGAGGTGCTCCACTTCGGCCTCGAGGAACGGGTGGGACCGGCTGTAGGGGCCGAGACGAATGCGAGACACCCCCTTGACGACCAGGCGGTAGTTGCCGTCGGGGAACTCGAAGAGTTGCACGATGCGGGCCATCGTGCCGATCTCCGCCAGTTGATCGGCGCCGGGTTCCTCGGCGGCGGCGGTGGTGAGGGTGAGCGCCACCAACGGCTCATCGTTCTGGACCAGGGACCGCACCAGCGCCTTGGAGCGGTCTTTGCCGACAAGGACCGGCACGACGGCCTCGGGGAACACGACGGTGTCGCGCAGCGGGAGGACCGCCAGGGTGTCGGGCCGCTCGGCGGCGGTCTCGGTTCCATTGCGGTTGGGGGTGGTGTCCACGACGTCCCTTCTCTGATGCTGCGGCAACCCCGGCCCCGGGACGGATATTCCGGGAACTTCACCTCAAGATAAGATGAAATATGAGTTGTTCTATGTCAGGTTACCATGTACTATACGAGTCAGAAAGACCAACTCTGCGGAGGTAACCATGAATCTGGTGCAGTACGAGCCCTTCTCGATGCTCCGCGACCTCGACCGCTTCTTCGATGTCGGTCGGCGGCAAGCCACCGGATGGCTGCCCCGTATCGACGTGTTCGACCGCAAGGACGATCTGGTCGTTCGCGTTGAAGTTCCCGGGGTGAGCATCGACGATATCCACGTCACCATCGAGGACCACACCCTGACCATCGCCGGCACCCGGGCCCTGGAGCACGATGAGGAAACCGGGGTCTTCCACCGGCGTGAGATCCTCAGTGGTTCCTTCGAACGGACCATCGTCCTGCCCGAAGGCGTCAACGCCGAGGAGATCAAGGCGAACGCCGATCACGGCATCCTCGAAGTGATCGTCCCCCGCAAGCCGGAGGTCCTGCCCCGCAAGATCAAGGTCGATGTGACCGGCTGACCGCCCTCCCCGACCACCGAGGCCCGCCCCACCGGCGGGCCTCGCCGCGCCGGTCTCTCAGTCGACCTCGATCCGCTGCACCCCGTCGTCGGGCTCCTCGTCGGAACCCTCGGCGCCGATCTCCTCGAGGAACGCTCCGATCCCGGCCACGATCTCGATGGCCGCCTGGACCAGATGGATGGCGGCTCGCTGCAGTCCCCGCTTGGCCGCCTCGCTCAGTTCGGCCCAGTCCTGGTCATCGGGATTCATCACGCACTCCGAACCTCACCGCCAGTCTGCCATCAGAGAGCTGGGCGCCGAGCACCTCACGACGCTTCAACGAGTCGGGGAGCACCAGCGATCGCCGGTATGCCCCAACCGTGATCGACAGCTCGTCGTGGTGGCGCAACACATCGACCTGGTTCTTCTCGGCGAACGGAACACTGAACACCAGCGCCACGCCACCGTCGTCGGACTGCTCGATCCGAAAAGGCTCGGAGCGGCTGAGCCGGGCCCCCGGATCGATGTCGCCGTAGAGCTCCTCGGCGAGGAGGCGCAGCCGGTCGAGCCCGACCATCTCCTCGTCGAAGAGCCGCAGCCTCAGCACCGCGATCTCACCAAAGGCCCGCTCCACCTCGGCCATGTGAGCGTCCTGCACCTCGTGCCATCGCTTGAAGTACGGGTCGGTCACCTCCTCGGGGAGGATGCGGTTCACGATCGCTGCGTCGACCCCGTACCCGAAAAGGCCGAGGTAGGTGTAGGTTCGCTTGGCCTCGGCGACCACCATCTTCTCCAGGTTCATCACCAGGCGAGCGCTGGTGATCGCCGGATCCCCGAAGACGCGGCGCGCTCCCTCGATCCGGCCGTAGAAGCCCTCCCCCGCCTCGAACACGTCGTCACCGGGCAAGGGCATCGACATGACCCGGCTGAGCACCGGGCGAACCACCTTGGCGACCCGTCGCTCGAGCGGATACAGCTTCTCCATGTACCAGCCCAGGGCCTCGGGAAGGCTCAGCAGGCGGAGCGTCTCTGCCGTCGGCGCACAGTCGACCACGATGAGGTCGTAGCGACCGCCGGCGGTGTGGTCCTGAACCTCCGCAAGGGCGAACAACTCGTCCATCCCGGGAAAGACCAGCATCTCCTCGGCCTCCAGCCCGGCGAAGCCGCCCCAGTCGAACAGATCGGTGAGGTAATCCCGCACGGTTCCCCAATGGCGCTCCAGCCGACGCTGCGCATCGATCTGCTGTCCCCACAGCCGGGGAGCCACCGCCGCCGGGTCGTCCCCGAGATCGGTACCGAATGCGTCGGCGAGGCTGTGGGCCGGATCGGTCGACACGACCAGCGTTCTGGCACCCCCATCGGCGGCCCGCAGCGCAGTTGCGGCCGAAACGGTCGTCTTCCCGACGCCACCCTTGCCGGTGATCAGCAGGACCCGCATCAACCGGCGTTTCCGGACCTCAGCTCGGCACGCCGTCGCAGCCCCCGCAGGGCCGATCCGATGATCTGCTTCTCGGCCTGACGCCTCAGGAAGCCGGGGACCGTGAAGGCCGGCTCGACTCGAAGTGCGTAGAGGATCTCGGTCCCACCACCTTCGAGCGGCGTGAACTCGTAGTGCCCGTCCATCTCCTCGATGTCGTCCCCGGGCACCGCCCGCCACGCGATCCGGGTCGGAAACTCGTACTCGTACTCGAGCACGTAGGTGATCCGCTTGATGAAGCCCTCGACCTCGAAAGCGGCACGCAGCGGGCGTCCATCCGCATCGGTCTCCTCGATGTCGACGCGATTGACTCCCGACACCCACTTGGGGTAGCTGGCGAGATCCGCGGCCACGTCGAACACCGTCGCTGCGTCGGCCTTGGTCTCGATGCTGCGAATGGTGCCTTCCACGTTGGGCCTCCGGCCTCAATCTAGCGAGAGGTGGTTCCTCTCACGGCGACGTAGCGAAGCCGGTAGCGCAAGATCGCCTCGGGGTCGAGGTGGGCGGCTCGGAACCTGTCGAGACCTGCCTCCACTTCCTGGGGCGCCAACAGCTGCAGGGTGCTCACGAAACCCCCTTCGACGGCGCGGATCCAGTCCCCGGCACGCCGCTCGATCTCCTCGGGATGCTCGGAGGTCTCCACCGCCCGGCACCCCAACTCCCCCAGCCGCTCCTCGAGGTCGGCGGGATCCGGGAACCGCTCTTCGTCGATCGGCCCCACCGACGGAAACCACTGCGCCAGGAAGCTGGCCCGATGGTGAGCGGGGTGAAACGTCCAAATCCAGACAACCCCCCCGGCACGGGCCACTCGAGCCGCCTCGGCGAGCGACCTCTCCCATCCGCCGTAGTGGAGGGAGAGATGGAAATAGACCAGGTCGCAGCTGCCCGTGGATAGGGGAAGGCCCCTGGCATCGCCCACGATCGCATCGACGCCCCCGACCCGCGACGCCGCAACGGCCATCTCCCGAGATCGATCGATGACGACCACCCGGGCCCCGCTCCCCGCCAGCTCCCCGGCATGCCGGCCCCGGCCCCCGCCCACGTCCGCGGCCACCCGGCCCGCCTCGAGCCCCGCCGCAGCAGCAGCGGTCCGGGCCCGCAATCGGCCCGACTCCGAGAGGGGACGATGGTCGTAGCCGGCGGCCAGGGCCTCGAAATCGATCTCAGGCATGGCGCACGGGCCTCCCGGTGGCCCGGAAGTACCCCACGTTGCGGCATCGGGTCGGCCCGACCCACCACTCCGTCGCCTGCGGCTGGTGGATGTCGCCGAAGTAATGGAACGGGGGCCGGAACCGCTCCAGGTAGTCGAGCACGGCTTGGGAATGCTTGGCGAACCCGGCCACCACATCCGTTGCCAACTGGGGAACCGCCGGCGCGGCATGTGTGCAGAGGATGTCGACCGGACCGAGCCGCTCCAGCTTCACCGCCAGGTCACCCTCGGAGACCTCGCCGGGCCCGCCGGTCGAGACGATGGCACCACCGACGAAACCGACCCGAACTCCCTCGATCTCGACCACCTCGCCGTCGACGAATCGGGCACCGTCGGGCAGCACCTCGGCCAGGAGATCGGGCCGGTCGACGTTGCCGTAGGTGACGTAGGCCTCGGCTCCCTCCAGGGCCCGGCGCGTCTCGAGGTACGAGGCCTCGACCAGCGCGTTGAACCCAGCCCGAAGATCCTCCCGGCTTTCCGCCCCGGCCCGCCGCCACTCGGCACGGGCCTCCTCGAGATCCCCCCGGGCCCGGAGGCGGGCCACCCGGGCCACCATCTCCTTCCCGAAGAGCTCGGCCAGGATCCCATCCATGGTCCGGTAATCCACGAGATTGAGGAGATCCCCCAGCACCAGGAGCGGCTCCCCCATGCCCGCCACCCTGGCCAACGCCTCGTTGGCGCCGTGCACATCGGAGACCAGCAGCATCAGCGCAGGGTACCGAGCGCCCGGGTGATCTCGGCGACCGCATCGTGGTCGGTCTCAGTCGCCAACGCCGATTCGAGGGCGGACTCGGCTCCCGGACCGCCGAGACGCCCCAGGGCCCATGCGGCATGGGCCCGAAGCAGGGGGTCCGGGTCGGTGAGGAAGCCGGCCGCCACCGCCACCGCATCGGGACCGCCGCTGTTGCCCAGCGCCACCAGCGCATTGCGGCGCAGGTACCGGGCGCGCCGTCCGGGTATGTAGAAGTGGGCAAACCGTCGGAGCAGCTCCTCGTCACTCGCCGACAACACCTCGACCAGGTCGACGCGGCCGGCCGGCGCACACTGTTCGAGCACCCGACGGCCGGGCGGACAGGCATCGAGGCAGTCGTCGCATCCGTAGAACCGGTCGGCAACGGCGGCCCGGAACTCCGTCGGGATCGGCCCCGAAGCCTGGAGGAGGTGCGCCAGACATCGGCGGGCATCGAGGATGCCGTCTTCGAGCGCCCCCGTGGGGCAGGCGGGGAGGCATGCGGTGCAGGTCCCACAGTCTCGGCGCATCGGCTCGGTCACCGCGAGCCGGGCGTCGGTCACCACCGAGCCGAGCAGGAGCCACGGCCCGATTCGGGGAGCCAGCGCCATGGTCGAGCGGCCCCACCACGCCACACCGGCGCGCACCGCTGCGGCCCGATCGACGAGACGATGGTCATCGACGAGGACGAGGCCGCGATGTCCCGCCCCGGCGAGCACCGCCGCCAACCGGTCGAGACCCGCCCGGAGGGGGCGGTAGTGGTCCTCGGTGGCAAAACGGGCGATCCGCCCCGTCCCCGGCTGAGGAGGACCGGGATCTCCGGCGGCGGGCACGTACCCGTGGGCGACGGTGATGATCCGCTCTGCCCAGGGTGCACTGCCCCGCACATCGGTGGCCGTCACCGGATCCCGGTAGGTGAAACGTCCCGCCACCGCCGACCCGGCCTCGAGGCGACGCTCCATCTCGGCCCGGACCGCCCCGAACGGCTCGACCGTGGCTATCCCAAACCCCGTCAACCCGCCTTGCTCGGCGGTGTGACGCAAACGCCTCTCGAGATCCACCCGGTCAGGGTAGGGGGAGGCCCGGCACTGAATCTCAGCCGTCGGCGGTCCGGGGCAGCAGGCGGAGCTCCGGCACGAGTCCGACATCGGCGAGGATCTCGAGGGCCTCGACCTGATCCTCATCGACCTCGAGGGGGCCGGCCACATCGCGCAGCAGATGGGTGACGACGCAATCGCGGCAGGCTTCCGTCTCGTGCATGGCACAGTCGTCGCAATCGATCCTCATCACCGCTCTCCGTTCCCTGGTCGGTATCGGTCCGCCGTCGTCGTAGTGACACGGTACGAACCGGCTGTGACAGATTTCGCGGTCTCAGCGGCGGCGAGCCCAATCGACTAGCGCCTCCGACCACAGGGCCAGGGCCCCGTGACGCTCCGCAGTCTCACGAACCTCGCGATCGCTGCTCACCACCACGAGCCTCCCCTCGAGCTCGGCGGCGAGTGCGGCGATCTCATCGTCGGCGGTGGTGTCGCCGGCCGCGAACCTGACATCGATCGCCTGGCCGAAGCGCCGGCTCGGGGCCGGATCATCGCTCGAGTCGTAGATCACGACCACCCGGAGGCGCCCGGCCCCGACCCGGCCGACCTGCTCCAGGATCGGTTCGAGCCGCCGGCGGGCCTCGACCGGACTCCCGGCTCCCGCCAGGGCAAAGGCGACGTTGTAACCGTCCACGAGCAGCGTCGTCGGTTCCCGGTGACGCACCAACCACGCCACCGCCTCTGCAGAGTCCGGCCCGACCCCGGCAGGGAGCCCGAAGGCTCCGGCTTCGTCGGGATCACCCGGCACCCCGACGTCCTCCGGCAGAGAAGGGGGACGAGCCATCAAGGACATCTCGTCGATCCGAGCGGCCAATTCGACCGGGTCCTCGCTGCCCCACGATGGCCGGAGCGCCGCTTCGGCCACCCTCGACTCGGCGGCGGCCCGAGCCCGGCGCTCGCTGCGGAGCTCCTCACGGAGCCGCCCCACGGTTCGCTCCTCCTCCTCCAGCGCCGTCTCGAGTGTGGAAAGCAGGCCCCGCAGCCGATTCGTCTCCTCGCGGTCACCGCCCCGCGCCTTGGCCTCGGCTGCGGCGGCACCGCGCCGCTCCCGCCGCAACTCCTCGATCTCCGACCGCAACTGCTGCTCCCGGTCGGCGGCCGCTCGCTTCTCCTGCTTGATACGGGCTCGAAGCCGATCGCGCTCGTCGCGCAACTTGTCGTGCTCCACTTCCTTTCGGTCACCGGCGTCGGACGCCGCGTCCGCCCCCTCGACGATGGCGGTTTCGATCACCCTGAGTTCCCAGCCCTCGGGCCGCTCGAGGAAGAGGGTGGCGGCTCCCTCCCGACCCCCGGCGTCGGCGTCCGCCTCCGGCCACGCCTCGAGCGCTTTCTGGCGCAACCACTCATACCGCTCCAGGGCCCGCAGCAACGACCTGGCGAGCGGCGGCGTGAGCCGCCCGCTGTGGGCTGCGACACGTCTCAGGTCGCCGGGCACCTGATCGGCGTCGAGATCGCGCAAGGAACGGCGCGCCGCCTCCAGAGCGGGTCCCAGCAAGGCGGGCAACGACATCGTCATGCCCCCGATTATGGGCCGGACAGCCCCCGAAGGCGCCTACCCTGACCGCCGATGCAGCGCCTCTCCCTCCTGGTAGCCGTTGCCGTGACGGCTGCGGCGTGCAGCGCCTCGACATCCGGCACCACGTCGCTCCCCGAGCCGGCGACGACCCTCGACCCCACAACCACCTCACCTCCGGCCACCACGACCGCCCCGCCGACGACGGGCACCACCACCGAGCCGGCACTCACCGCAACGACCGCGACTCCGCCGCCGACCGGCTCCCCCGGAGCGTCGGGTCTCGGCGACCGCTACTTCCCCGGCACGGGAAACGGCGGCTACGACGTCGACCACTACCACCTCGACCTCGTCATCGATCCCACCGAGAACCTGCTGGAAGGAACAGTCTCGATCGAAGCGACGGCGACGCAGGACCTCTCCGCGTTCAACCTGGACCTCGTCGGTCTCCGAGTCACCGAGGTCTCGGTCGACGGCGCCGAGACCCCATTCACCCGTGCCGGCGACGAACTCACCGTCGTCCCGCCGGCCGTCGTCCCCGGAGGCGAGGGGTTCACCGTTTCCGTCACCTACGCCGGACGGCCCGAGCCGATCTTCCTCGAGAGCGCCGGCATCCAAATGGGGTGGTTCCGCGGCCCCGACGGGATCTACGTTGCCGCCGAACCGGTGTCGGCCCGCACCTGGTTCCCGGCCAACGATCATCCCAGTGACAAGGCCACCTTCACCTTCCGCCTCACCGCGCCGAATCCCTTCGAGGCCATCGCCACCGGGCGGCTCGTCGAGACGTTGGAGGGCGAGGCCACGACCACCTTCGTCTGGGAGATGGCCGAACCCATGGCCACCTATCTCGCCAGCGTCGCCGTGGGCGAATTCCGCCGTATCGAGCGGTCCGGACCGGGCGGCCTGTTGATCCGCGACTATGTTCCCGAGGACCTCGGCGGCGACCTGCCCGCCGGCCTCCTGGCCGTCGACGGGATGATCCCCTTCTTCGAAGAGCGCTTTGGGCCCTATCCCTTCGACGTCTACGGACACCTGATCACCGAGGGCTTTCCCACGGCACTCGAGAATCAGACCCTGAGCCTGCTGGGCCGCTTCCTCCTGCAGGATCCCGATCTCGAGTTCTTCGTCGTGCATGAGCTGGCCCATCAGTGGTTCGGCAACAGCGTCACGCCGGCGGCGTGGGAGCACATCTGGCTCAACGAAGGGTTCGCCACCTTCGCCGAATACCTCTGGATCGAGCACCTCTACGGGGAACCCGCAATGCTCCAAGAGATCCGCGGGGATCATGCCTGGCTGCGGTCGAGGGCCCACGCTCCCCCCGGTGACCCCGGGGTGGCCCGCCTCTTCGGATCCAGCGTCTACCTGAGGGGCGGGCTCACCTTGCACGCCCTGCGGGTCGACCTCGGGGACGCGGCCTTCTTCGAGGCGCTCCGCACCTATGCCGACCGTTACGCCTACGCCACCGCGTCGACCGCCGACTTCATCACGACGGTCGAGGAGGTCTCGGGTCGCGACCTCGCCGGGTTCTTCGATGCATGGCTTCTCGGGGACGGCATTCCGGACCTCCCCTGAGGCGGTACGCTGCGGGGCCGGCGAGCGAGGATGCGATGGCGGGCACGGCAGACATCGGCCTGATCGGACTGGCGGTCATGGGGCAGAACCTGGCACTCAACATGAGTGACCACGGGTTCACCGTGGCCGTCTACAACCGCACCCCGGGCCGGACCGAAGAGTTCGTGAGTGGGTCCGCCGCCGATGCCGACATCGTCGGGGCGTACTCGCTGGAGGAACTCGTCGGTTGGCTGGCACCGCCCCGCCGGGTGTTGCTCTTGGTCAAGGCCGGTCCCGCCGTCGACACCGTCATCGCCGAGCTGATCGAGCACCTGGAACCCGGCGATGTGATCATCGACGGGGGCAACTCGCACTACCAGGACACCATTCGCCGCGCCCGGGACCTCGAGGCGCGCGGCTTCCACTTCATCGGAGCCGGCATCTCGGGGGGCGAAGAGGGCGCCCGCCACGGGCCCTCGATCATGCCGGGCGGCTCTCCCCAGGCGTGGCGGGCGGTTCGCGACGTGCTCCAGGCGGTCGCCGCCCGAGTCGCCGACGGAACCCCATGCTGCGATTGGGTGGGCCCGGACGGTGCCGGCCACTACGTGAAGATGGTGCACAACGGGATCGAATACGGCGACATGCAGCTGATCGCCGAGGCCTACGACGTGATGCATCGCGGCCTCGGGATGAGCCATGGGGAGATGGCCGACGTGTTCGGCGACTGGAATCGCGGCCGCCTCAACAGCTACCTCATCGAGATCACGGCCGAGATCATGCGTCGCACCGAGGATGACCGGCCCCTGGTGGAGTCGATCCTCGATGCCGCCGGGCAGAAGGGGACCGGCCGCTGGACGGCGGTGGCGGCGCTCGAAACGGGCGTCCCGATGACGATGGTGACGGAGGCGGTGTTCGCCCGCGTCCTCTCGTCGCTGAAGGACCAGCGGGTGACGGCATCCGACGTCCTCGGCGGCCCGCCGGCCACCTTCGCCGGTGAAACCGGCGCAGCGGTCACCGACCTCGAGCAGGCCCTCTATGCCTCGAAGATCGTGTCCTACGCACAGGGCTTCATGCTCATGCGGGAGGCATCCGGCGAGCACGACTGGGATCTCGACTACGGGGCCATCGCCCTGCTGTGGCGGGAAGGTTGCATCATTCGTGCCGCATTCCTCGACGAGATTCGAGAGGCCTACGCACGTGATCCCGGATTGGCGAACCTCCTCCTCGACCCCTACTTCGCCACCGCCGTCGACCAGGCGCAGGACGGGTGGCGCCGCATCGTGGCCGGCGCCGTCTCGGCGGGGATCCCGGTTCCCGCCGCCTCCGCCGCCCTCACGTTCTTCGACGGCTACCGGAGCGCTCGCCTCCCCGCCAACCTCATCCAGGCGCAACGCGACTACTTCGGGGCCCATACCTACGAGCGGATCGATCGCCCGCGGGGCATCTTCTTTCACACCGACTGGGCCGACACCGGGGGCTCGGTCTCCTCGGGGAGCTACGAGGCGTGACCAAACGGGCGCTCGATGCCCAACTCTTCGTGATCATCGGCGCCACCGGTGACCTCACCCGCCGCAAGCTGCTCCCGGCGCTGTTCCATCTGGTGAGCGAATCCCACCGCCCGATCGCCGTCCTCGGAGCCGCCACCAAGGACCTCGGCGATTCCGGCTTTCGGGAGACCGCCCGCGTTGCGCTGCTGGACGCGGGCTTCGACGAACCCCGCGTCCGCTCCTGGTGCGATGAGCGAGTGCACTACCACCGTCTCGATCGCGATGGCGGCTACGGGCCGCTGGCGGACCGGATCGCCACACTGGAGCGCGAGCACGGCCTGAGCGGCAACCGGGTCTTCTACCTGGCGCTGCCGCCCCCCGTCTTCCCGGGGGCCATCGCCGCACTCGGCGAGGCCGGTCTCTCCGGATCGGACGGCTGGACGAGGCTCGTCATCGAGAAGCCGTTCGGTCGCGATCTGGAGAGTGCCCGGACGCTCAACGAGGTGGTCCACCGCCACTTCGACGAATCCCAGGTGTACCGGATCGACCACTACCTGGGGAAGGAGACCGTGCAGAACCTGCTGGTCTTCCGGTTCACCAACCCGATCTTCGAGGCGAACTGGAACCGAGACCGCATCGATCGCATCGAGATCACCGTGGCCGAGTCGCTGGGTGTGGGGTCGCGAGGCGGGTACTACGACCACGCCGGAGCGGTGCGCGACATGATCCAGAGCCACCTCGCCCAGGTGATGACGCTCGTAGCCATGGAGTCGCCGGCCTCGCTCGACGCCGATGCGATACGAACCGAGAAGATCAAGGTTCTCCGCTCGGTGCGTTCGATTCCGCTCCATGCGGTGCGGATCGGTCAATACACGGCCGGGACCACCGACACCGGGGAGGTACCCGACTACCGGTCCCTCGACGGCGTTGCCGGGGATTCGAGCACACCCACCTTCGCTGCTCTCCGGCTCTACATCGACAACTGGCGCTGGCAGGGCGTCCCCTTCCTGCTCCGCACCGGAAAGGCGATGGCACGGCGTCTCACCCAGGTGGCCGTGGTCTTTCGGCCTCCCCCGGTCTGTCTCTTTCACGAATGCCCCGACGACTGCCTCGCCCACGGCGACGTCCTCACCCTCACCCTGCAACCCGATGAGGGATTCCGCCTCCAGATCGAGGTCAAGGAGCCCGGCGAGTCGGGCGGCGTGCGCACGATCCAGCTCCACTTCGACTATGCCGAGGAGTTCGGCGAGATCCCCGAGGCGTACCACACGCTGCTGCGCGACGTGATGCAGGGGGATCAGACGCTGTTCGTCCACGCCGCCGAGGTCGAGGAGTCGTGGCGCCTCTTCACACCCGTGGTCGAAGCCGACCTCGACGTCGAGCCCTACCCTGCCGGGTCCTGGGGCCCGGAGGGCGCCGACGAGCTCCTCGGCGCCGCCCAATGGGCCACCGGGGATTAGAGGGCTCCATGTCGGCACGCGCCCTCACCAACGTGGGATCACACACGGCCGCCTACGGCCCCGTGGAATGGGGTCTCACTCTCACCATCGGGATGATCTGGGGCTCGGCGTTTCTGTGGATCGCCATCGGGGTGGACGCACTGGCACCCGGCGTCGTCGCCCTGTTCCGGGTGATGCTGGGGGCGATCGCTCTGGCGGCCTTCCCCCGGGCCCGGCGCCGCATCGACCGGGCCGACTGGCTCCGCATCACCGCAGTGGCCGTCTTCGGTAACGCCGGTCCCGCGCTGCTCTATGCCTTCGCCGAGACGGAACTCGATTCGGCGGTGGCGGGGATGGTGACGAGCGGCGCCCCCCTCATGAGCCTGGTCATCGCCGCGCTGATGCTGCGCAGCCTTCCGGGGATCCGCCAGACCCTCGGCATCCTGCTCGGCTTCGCCGGCATCATCATGATGACCTTCCCGTCGCTGCGAGGGGAAGACGCGGCACCGGTGGGAGTGGCCCTCGTCCTGATCGCAGTCTTCGGTTACGGAGTGAGCGGCAACCTTCTGGTACCCCTCCAGCAGCGCTACGGAGGTCCGGCGGTGACGATGTGGGCCCTGGCAATCTCGAGCATCCTGCTGGCGCCGCTCGGGATCGCCACGCTCGGGGACTCCGAGTTCGAGGTGGGAGCGGTGATGGCCGTCGTGATCCTGGGCGTGCTCGGCACCGGCATCGCCCGGTCGCTGGCGGCGACGTTGGCGGGCCGGGCGGGTGCACCTCGGATGGCCACCACGACCTACCTGATTCCCGTGGTCGCCATCGTGTTGGGGGTCGTGTTCCGCGACGAGACCGTCGAGCCCATCGCCCTGGCCGGGGTGGCGGTGGTGCTGTCCGGCGCCTACCTCGCCACCAGAGCGATTCATGCCCCTCACCGAGCCCAGGAAGCGGTCATCGAACGAACCCCTCCGCACACGCGTTAAATTGCGGGCATGCTGATCAGGGTTCACCGCGAAGCGCGCCCCGGGGAGCGCCGGGTGGCGCTCGTGCCGCGCAGCGTCAAACGCCTCGTGGACGCCGGACACGAGGTCATCGTGCCCTCCGAGGCCGGCTTGGCGGCAGGGTTCACCGATGAGGCGTATCGGGAGGCCGGCGCCGAAGTCGCCGCGGGCCAACCCCGCCGGGCCGACCTGGTTGTCGCCATCGGTCCGGTGACCCACGACGAGGTCGCCCCGACCGCGAGCGTGATCGCTTTCCTGGATCCACTCGGATTTCCCGCCGAGATCGCCCGATTCGCCGACCAGAACGTCGACGCCCTGGCCATGGAACTGATCCCCCGCACCACGCTGGCGCAGTCGATGGACGCGCTCAGCTCCCAGGCCACGGTCGCCGGCTACGAAGCGGTGCTGCTGTCGGCAGACATGCTGCCCAAGTTCTTCCCCATGATGATGACGGCCGCGGGGACCATCCCCCCCGCCAAGGTGCTCGTCCTCGGGGCGGGAGTTGCCGGTCTCCAGGCGATCGCCACCGCCCGGCGCCTCGGTGCCGTCGTCGCCGGCTACGACATCCGCCCGGAGGCCCGAGAGCAAGTCGAGTCGCTCGGGGCCACCTTCGTCGGGGGTCCCGTCGAGGAAGCCGCGGCCGACACCGGAGGCTATGCGACCGAGGTCACCGAGGACACCCGGGAGCGGCAGCTCCAGGCGCTCTCCGATCATGTCGGAGCCGCCGACATCGTGATCACCACCGCCCAGGTTCCGGGTCGCCGTGCTCCCCTGCTGGTCACGGCTCCCATGGTGGCGGCGATGCGGCCGGGATCGGTCATCATCGACTTGGCCGCTTCCACTGGTGGGAACTGTGAGCTCACCGAGCCCGGAGAGACGGTGGTGGTCGGTGGCGTCCAGATTGCCGGCCCGCTCGACCTCGCCAGCAGAACCGCCGGCCACGCCAGTGAGATGTACTCCCGCAACGTGATCGAGCTCCTCGAGTACCTCACCGACGACGAGGGCAATCTCGTGTTGGATCCCGACGACGAGATCGCCGCGTGCGCCGTGGTCCGCGATGGGAAGATCACCGACGAGCGGGTCCTCCGAGCCCTGGAAGAGGCCCGCTGATGCTGCCCGACCCCTTCATCATCGGCATCGTGGTGTTCGTGCTCGCCGGTTTCATCGGTTTCGAGGTCATCACCAAGGTTCCCCCCACGTTGCACACCCCGCTCATGTCCGGGTCGAACGCCATCTCCGGCATCACGATCGTGGGTGCGGTCCTGGCGACGAGCACCACGAACGAAACGCTGGCCACCGTCCTCGCCGTCACCGCCGTCGCCGCCGCCACCGTGAACGTCGTCGGCGGGTTTCTGGTGACCGACCGGATGCTCGAGATGTTCCGGCGCCCCCGCCGGGTCGAGGACCCTGAGGCGGGCTCGTGAACATCAACCTCCAGACCCTGCTCTACCTGCTCGCCGCGATGGCCTTCATCGTCGGGCTGAAACGCCTCTCGGGCCCCCGCTCCGCCCGCTCGGGCAACGGCATAGCCGCCGGAGGGATGCTGCTCGCGCTCGTCGTCACCCTCATCGCCGCCGACGCCATCTCGTGGTGGTGGCTGATCGTGGGTCTGGCGATCGGCGCGGTGGTGGGGGCGGTGCTGGCGCTCCGGGTCCAGATGACGGCGATGCCTCAGCTGGTCGCCGCGTTCAACGGCTTCGGCGGTCTGGCCTCGGCACTGGTCGCCGGTGCCGAGTTCGTTCGAGCAGGGGGGCTCGAACTTCCTGAGGAGACCATGCTCACGATGCTGCTCTCCGTCGTCATCGGGTCGATCACGTTCACCGGTTCCTTCATCGCCTTCGGCAAGCTGCAAGGCATCATCACCGGAAGCCCGGTCACCTATCGAGGCCAGCAGATCGTGAACACCCTCATCGGCCTCAGCCTGATCGGGCTCGGCGTGTGGGCCCAGATCACCCAGGACGCCCCTCCCTTCTGGGTGGGCGGTGCGGTGGCATTGGCGCTCGGTGTGCTTCTGGTGATCCCCATCGGCGGTGCCGACATGCCCGTCGTGATCGCCCTGCTCAACTCGCTCTCCGGCGTGGCCGCCGCCATGACCGGATTCGTGATCACCAACTCGGCGCTCATCATCAGCGGCGCGCTCGTGGGCGCGTCCGGGCTCATCCTGACAAAGCTGATGACCGAGGCCATGAACCGGTCTTTGACCAACGTCCTGTTCGGGGCCTTCGGCACCGGGGACGCCGGCGGCAGGCCGGGCGGAGAGGTCGACGCCGACCGCCGGGTCAGGGCGACGACCGCCGAGGACGTGGCCATCGCGCTCGGGTACGCCCAGCAGGTCATGGTCGTGCCGGGCTACGGGCTGGCGGTCGCCCAGGCACAACACGCCCTGCGCGAACTGGCGACGGGCCTCGAGCAGCGGGGCGTCAAGATCGCCTATGGGATCCACCCCGTGGCGGGACGGATGCCCGGCCACATGAACGTGCTGCTCGCCGAGGCCGACGTCCCCTACGACCAACTCCTCGACCTCGACGCCGCCAATCCGCTCTTGCAGAGGACCGACGTCGTGCTCGTCGTGGGTGCCAACGACGTCGTCAACCCCTCGGCCCGCGATGACCCGAGCAGCCCGATCTTCGGGATGCCGATCCTCGAAGTCGACCACGCCACGACTGTGGTCGTGATCAAGCGCAGCCTGTCGCCCGGCTTCGCCGGGATCGACAACCCGCTCTTCTACGATCAAGGCACGCTGATGCTGTTTGCGGACGCCAAGAAGGCCTTGACCGATCTGGAGCGGGCGCTGGGCGACGTCTAGGACCGTGGAGCACCGCGACGTAGTCGCCCGGAGGCGCATGGTGCGCCGCTTCCGTCCGGACCCGATTCCGGAGGGCGTGATCGCCGAGATCACCGAGGCGATCCGGCACGGCCCGAGTGCCGGCTACGCCCAGGGAGTCTCGGTGATCGTCGTCGTCGATGCGGACCGGCGCCGGGCCATCGCCGAGGCGGCCGGAGAGGCGGCCTGGATCGCCCGCGGCAAGGATCCGTGGCTTTCGGTGGCGCCGGTCCATCTCGTCCTCTGTGTCGAGCCGGAGCGCTACCGGGCCCGCTACGCCGAGCCCGACAAGGACGCCGCAGCCCTCCGCATCCCCTGGTGGTGGGTCGACGGTGGAGCCGCGTTGGCCCTCGGCTTGTTGGCAGCGGTGGATGCCGGCCTGGCGGCCGGGTTCCTCGGCGCTCACGCCATGCCCGGATTGACCGACCTCCTCGGCATCCCCGAGGGAGTCGAGCCGCTCGGCGTCCTCACGGTGGGCCATCCCGCCCCCGACCGCGCTTCGGGATCGCTGCAACGTGGCCGGCGCGGCACCGACGAGACCGTGCATCGCGAGATCTGGGGCGGATGAATCCATGGAGGATCTGCGGCACCGCTTTGCGGCGGCCCGAACCCACCAAGACCTGGTTGTTCTCGAGGGCTTCCACACCATCAAGCACGCCCTCCGTTTCGGGGCCGACGTGGTGGTCATCGTCACCGGCGACCCCGACGGCGTGACCGCCCTCGCCGGCGAGCTGGCACCCGACGTCACCGATCGGGTCACCGCCGCCACCGTCGTGCCCTCCGAGGTCTTCGCCGCCCTGACCCCGGCCCCCATTCCCACCGGAATCGCTGCCATTGCCGCCCGCCCGGCCGTCCAGGCCCGCGGCGTGATGGCGGATCCATCCCCTGCTCCCGTCGTGTTCCTGGAACGACCCCGGCACCCGGGCAACGTGGGGGCGGTGGTCAGGGTGGCCGCCGCCGCCGGCGCCGCCGGGGTGCTGACCAGCGGCGACCTCGATCCCTGGGACCCCATCGCCCTGCGCGGCAGCGCCGGACTGCACTTCGCAGTGCCCGTCGCCCGGATCGGCCGTCTCGAACCGGAGACGCGACCCCTGGTGGCGCTCGACCCGGCCGGTGATCCCCTCGAGTCCGCCACCATCCCCGACCGGGCGGTGCTCGCATTCGGCTCGGAGCGCTCCGGGTTGAGCCCGGAGGTCCTGGCGCTGAGCGGCACCCGGCTTCGCATCCCGATGCAATCCGGTGTCTCCAGCCTCAATCTGGCGACGGCGGTAACCGCGGTGCTCTACGGGTCTCAGGCATCGGGTCGTCGGTGAGCGGCAACCGGGGGGCTATCCTCGCTCGCAGCCCCGCCTCCAAGGACACCGTGCCCCGCCGCCATCTCGTCACCTCAGAGTCCGTCTCGATGGGCCACCCCGACAAGGTCGCCGATCGGATCGCAGACAGCATCCTCGACCGGATGCTCGAGGTGGATCCCGCCGCCAGAGTGGCCTGTGAGATCCTGGTGGCCGGGGACCACGTGGTGGTGGCCGGCGAGATCTCCTCGAAGGTCTGGATGCCGTCCGACGAAGAGATCTCCTCGGTGGTGCGCAGCACCATTCGGGCGATCGGATACGGGGGTCCCGAGACCGGATTCGACGTGGACGGCGCCGAGATCCTGGTGATCCTGCAGCCCCAGAGTGACGACATCGCTCTCGGGGTCGACGCCGACGAGGGCGGCGAGCTCGGTGCCGGCGACCAGGGCATGATGTACGGCTACGCGGTTCGCGAGACCCCCGAGTTGATGCCGCTGCCGATCATGCTCGCCCACCGCATCATGGCCCGCCAGGCCGAGGCCCGGGTCAGTGGCCTGATCCCCGATCTGCGACCGGACGCCAAGGCACAGGTGACGGTCGCCTACGACGATTCCGACCCGGCCGCATTGGACTCGGTGGTGCTGTCAACCCAGCACGGGCCTTCCTGGAGTGCACCCGAGCGCCAGCGGGTCTTGGGATCCGCGGTCACCGACGAGATCCTCCGACCCATCCTCGGTGAGTGGTGGCGGCCTGATCTCACGGTCCACATCAACCCCACCGGTCGCTTCGAGACCGGCGGCCCCCGAGCCGACACCGGCCTCACCGGGAGGAAGATCATCGTCGACACCTATGGGGGGTGGGGCCGCCACGGCGGCGGCGCCTTCTCCGGCAAGGACCCCTCGAAGGTCGACCGTTCGGCTTCCTACATGGCCCGCTACGCCGCCAAGAACCTGGTGGCGGCCGGCCTCCTGGACCACTGCGAGGTTCGCGTCTCGTATGCAATCGGGCTGCCTGAACCGACGGCGATCACCGTGGACGGCGACGGTCCTGCCGCGGACTCGCTGGATCACCTCGAGGGCCTGGTGCGAGACACCTTCCGCTTCACGCCGACCGGCATCATCGACACTCTCGGTCTCCAGGCCCCCATCTACACCCCCACCTCGTACCACGGACATTTCGGACGCGAGCCCGACGAGGGAGTCCCCGGGTCTTTCACATGGGAGCGCACCGACCGGGCTCCTCGCCTCACGTCCTCCTGAGCCACCGCTCACCGCCGGGCCGATCTCCGGCAAGCCACCTAGGCTCCGACAACGTATGTCGGCCGACGACCACCCCATGATCAGTCTCCGGGGGGTCACCAAGCAGTTCTCGGGGACCACCACCACGGCGGTGACCGAGCTCTCATTCGACGTTGCCGAGGGAGAGGTGATCGTCCTCGTCGGCCCCTCCGGGTGCGGCAAGACGACCACCCTCAAGATGATCAACCGGCTCATCGAGCCGTCGGCCGGCTCGATCACCGTCGCCGGAGAGGACGTGATGCACGTCCCCGCCTTCGAGCTGCGGCGCAGGATCGGCTACGTCATCCAACAGATCGGCCTCTTCCCCCACCGAACCATCGCCGACAACATCGCAACGGTGCCGCGGCTGCTGGGGTGGGACAGGACCAGGATCCAGAACCGCATCGAGGAGCTGATCGCGCTCGTCGACCTCGAGCCGGAGATGCGCAACCGGTATCCGGCCGAGTTGTCGGGCGGACAGCGCCAGCGAGTGGGCGTGGCCCGGGCCCTCGCCGCCGATCCCCCGGTCCTGCTCATGGACGAACCGTTCGGCGCGGTCGACCCGATCGTGAGGGCCCGGCTCCAGGATGAGCTGTTGGACCTGCAGGCGAGGGTCCACAAGACGATCGTCCTCGTCACCCACGACATCGATGAGGCGATCAAACTCGGAGACCGGGTGGCCATTCTCAACGTCGGTGGAGTATTGGAGCAGTACGCCCCGCCCTACGAGATCCTGCGGCATCCGGCCAACTCGTTCGTCGAGGACTTCCTCGGCAGCGATCGCGGGCTGAAGCGCCTCTCCCTCATCAGGATCGGAGACGTTCCTCTCGATCGGGGTCCGGTGGTGTCTCCCGATGCCGGTGCCTCCGAGGCGCGGACGGTCATGGCGAGCCATGGAATCGACTGGATAGGGGTGGCCGACGGCGATCGGTTGCTGGGATGGACGCCCGGGGAAACGCTCACCGAAGGCACTCCGGTGGGGGCCGGTCCGCTGCGGGCGTTCGCCGCCCGTCTCGGCGCCGATGACTCGCTCCGCGAGGCCCTCGACGAGATCATCACGACGGAGACCCACGTCGCCCCGGTCTTCGGGAGCGATGGGCAGTTCCTCGGCATGCTGACCGCGGTCCAGGTCGGCGAGCAGATCTCCGGCTGATGCCTGTGGTCCTGGCCCAGGTCGAGGACTCCTTCTTCCGCTGGGATTGGGTGTTCGACCACCTCGACGACATCTGGGAGAAGGTCGTCGAGCATCTCGTTCTCACCGGGATCGCCCTCGGGGTCGGCTTGGCGATCTCCCTGGCGCTCTCGATCGTCGCTCTCCGATGGCGGCGCACCTACGCGCCGATCACCTGGACCACCGGGGCCCTCTACACCATCCCCTCGCTGGCTCTCTTTGCGTTCTTCGTGCCGATCACCGGCTTCACGATCCTCACCGCCGAGATCGGCCTCGTCTCCTACACCCTGCTGATCCTCATCCGCAACATCGTCGCCGGAATCGATGGTGTGGATCCCGCCATTCGGGAAGCCGCCCTCGGGATGGGCTACGGGCGCCGCCGACTGTTCCTCGAGATCGAACTCCCGCTCGCCCTTCCGGTGATCATCGCCGGCCTCCGCATCGCTGCCGTCACCACCATCGGGCTGGTGACGGTGACGGCCCTCATCGGCCAGGGCGGCGTGGGTTTCTTCATCCTGCGCGGCCTCAATCGATTCTTCTCCACGGAGATCGTGCTGGGAACCAGTCTCTCGGTGCTGCTCGCCGTCGTCGTCGATGTCGCGTTGCTGCTCGTCGAGCGGGCTCTGACGCCGTGGTCAAGGCGGAGGAGGATCGCATGATCGAATTCCTCGCCGACCTCGGCTCGTGGTTCGTGGAGAACTGGGACGGCACGAACGGCTATCTCAATCGCAGCTGGGAGCACATCCAGGTCTCCGGGGCTGCGGTGCTGTTCTCCACATTGGTGGCCGTACCCCTGGGGGCGTGGCTGGGGCACACCGGACGGGGCGGCCTCGCCGTGGTTTCGCTGGTGAACATCGGGCGGGCCCTCCCCTCCTTCGGGATCGTGGCGCTGGCCCTGCCGATCACGATCCGCATCGCCGACCGGGTGCCCTTCATCGACAGCGGTCTCGGCTTCTTCCCCACCTTCGTGGCGCTGGTGGCGCTGGCCCTTCCCCCGATCTTCACGAACACCTACGCCGGGATTCGGTCGGTGGATCCCGACACGATCGAGGCTGCTCGCGGCATGGGCATCACCGGGCCCCGAATCCTGCGGGACATCGAGATCCCGGTGGCCTCCCCGATCATCCTCGCCGGCATCCGGACCTCGGCGGTCCAGGTCGTCGCCACCGCACCCCTGGGTGCCCTCGTGGCCTACGGGGGCCTGGGCCGGTACATCATCGACGGCTTCGCCATCCAGGACCACATTCAGATCGTTGCCGGCGCACTGCTGGTGGCACTCCTCTCGGTGCTCACCGAGATCTCCTTCGCAGCCGTCGAGCGCCGCGTCGTGCCCCGTCCACTCCGCCGCAGAGGCAGGGGGAGGTCGCAGGGTCGAATCGAGCCGTCACCGGGTCGGGCGGTGGCTCAGTGACGGGAGGCGGCCTAGGGTGATTCTCGGCATCACCGTGATGCCTTCTCGACAGCCTGAGAGAGGAGCAATACCCATGCGGAGCTTCGCCCGCACCCGAGTCGTTGGGGCGGCCCTGCTGGCTCTGGCGCTTGTCGCCGCCGCCTGCGGGTCGGGTGACGACTCGACCGAGGGCCCGACCATAAGGGTGGGTTCGACCAATTTCGGTGAGCAGGAGATCCTCGGTGAGATCTACGCGACCGTCCTCGAGGCCAACGGGTACACCGTTGACCGCATGTTCCAGCTGGGCACCCGCGAAGTCGTCAACCCCGCTCTCAAGAGCGGCGAGATCGACATGTTGGCGGAATACACCGGCACCCTGCTGACCTTTGAGGGCGGCACGTCGAACACCGACCCCGAGCAGACGTGGGCCGACCTCAACGAGGTGCTGGGCGGTTCGGGCCTGGTGGCCTTGGACTATTCCCCGGCGCAGGACAAGAACGGCATCGTGGTCACCGGAGCGACCGCCGGCGAGCTCGGTCTCGCCACGGTCAGCGACCTCGCCGCCTACAACGGCGAACTGGTCTTCGGAGGACCGCCGGAGTGTCCCAACCGCGAGTTCTGCCTCATCGGACTGGAGGGCGTCTACGGCCTTTCGTTCGCCGAGTTCAAGCCCCTCGACGTGGGGGGTCCCCTCACCGTGGCGGCACTGGAGGGCGATGAGATCGACGTCGGCCTGCTCTTCACTTCCGACGGCGTGATCGCCGCCAAGGGATTCGTGCTCCTGGAGGACGATCTCAACCTGCAGCCGGCCGAGAACATCGTGCCGGTGGTGCGACAGGAGATCGTGGACGCCTACGGCGACGACTTCGTGGACCTCATCAACGAGGTCAGCGAGGCGATCACCACCGCCGAGTTGCAGGAGCTCAACAAGCGGTTCGGGCTCGAAGCCGAGGATGCCGACACCCTGGCCACCGAGTGGCTCACGGCAAGAGGCTTCATCGACTGACCAAGCAGCGATGCGATGAACGTCGCCCGGGATACCCCGGGCGACGTTCGCGTTGCGGGGCACCGTCTGCTCCCCGCACCAGATCTACCATCGGCGTTGATGACGCATCCCGAGTTCCCGATCGACGGAGTCGAGATCCGTGAGGTGCGTCTGCCTCTCCGCCGCTCCTACCGATCGGCCTCCACGTCGCTGAACGAGCGGCACCTCCTCGTCGTGGCCCTGCATTCCGGCAGTGCGGTGGGGTGGGGCGAGTGTGGCCCGGTGCCGGGGTACTCGGCCGAGACCATCGAGGAGTGCCGGGCCGGCCTTCTCCGCGCCGCCCGGCATCTCACCGCCGGCGGCGCCGGGGATGAGACCACCCCGGCGACGGTCCGCTTCGCGCTCGGCAGCGCCGTCGCCGATGTGCGCGGCCAACTCCAGGGCCGGCCGTGCTGGCAGACGATCGGTGGTGCCGATCCCGGCGTGGAGATCGGTGCCGTCATCGGGATCGATCCCGAGGGTGAAGAACTCGTGGTCGCGGCCGAGGCCCTCGCCGCCGAGGGGTACCGCCGCATCAAGCTCAAGGTGGCACCCGGACGATGCTTGGACCGCACCCGGCTCCTCCGGACGACGCTGCCGGACTCCGATCTCGCCGTCGACGCCAACGGGAGCTTCCTGCCCGACGACGATGCCGAACTGCGGGGCATCGACGATCTCGGCCTGCTCTTCATCGAGCAGCCCTACCCGGCCCGCGCCGGCCGGATGGCCTCCGAGCTGGCCGCCGAAGTGGCGACTCCCATCTGCCTCGACGAGTCCATCGCCGACCTGCGCGACGCCGCGGTCGCGGCGAACAGCGGGCTCGGGTGGGTCCTCAACGTCAAACCGGCCCGGGTCGGCGGCATCGAGACGGCGACCCTCATCACTGCAATGGCGACGGCGGCCGGCCTGGGGGTCTGGACGGGCGGCATGCTGGAGTCGGGCATCGGCAAGGCCGCTGCCCTGGCGGTGGCGACCCTGCCGGGCATGACGATGGCCGCCGAGCTGGGGCCTTCGAGGCGCCACTTCGAGACCGACCTCGTCACCTGGCGGATGGACGAGGGGCGGCTGCGAGCCCCGGACCGCCCCGGCCTGGGGATCGAGATCGACGTCGAGGCCCTGGATCGCTTCACCACCGCCGTGGAGACGGTCGGCGCCGGGTTTTGAGGTGAAGCGCCCGCCCGCCATCATCGGACAGGCCATGGTGAGGATCTCGTCGGTCGCAATGCTGGTGGTGGTCCTGGCGGGCGCCCCGGCGCTGGCGCAGACCGATGGGCCCACCTGCCCGCCGTACGAAGGCATCGTCTGCGACGGGTGGGTCACCGACGCCGCCGGAGTGATCGCCGACGACGCCGGCCTCGAGACCATCGTGGCAAGGGTCGTGGCCAATCACGGGCATGAGATCGCCGTGGTCATCGTCTCCTCGGCCGGTGCCCAAGACCCCCTGGACTTCGCCCAGGGAATAGGCAACACCTGGGGTGTCGGCGACGCCTCCGCCGATGACGGCATCGTCGTCCTCGTGGCACTGGCGGAGCGACGCACCGAGATCGTCACCGGGAGCGGTCTCTTCCTGGCCGGTCTCGATGAGGTGGCGGCAGCCGGCAACACCTCGTTCGGGGCGGGGGACTTCGACTCGGGCATCATCGCCATCGTGGGAAGCCTCGACGGCGTCCTTGCATCCGGGGGAACGCCGAGCGGCGGGGGGACCACAGTGGTCACGCCGGGCGGGGAGTCCGACGACGGTGCCGCCCCCGGGATCGGCACGTTCGTGGTGGCCGCCGGGATCATCGGAGGTGGGGCGTGGCTCCTCACGCAGGGCAGGGCGACGGCTCGCCGCAAGCGGCGCGAGCGGCGCAGCGAGCAGGTCGACGCCGAACTGGCCCGCCTCGAGATCGCCGGCCAGGAGCTCCCACTGGTCGGCGAATACGCCCTCGAACCTCCCGGCGGCGAGGTCTCCATCACCACGGAAGCCGCGCTGGGAGCGCTGCGGGATCTCGTGGATCGTCACCGCAGCGGCGACGAGACCGCCCTGCGGGCGTTGTGGCAGGCCGGCGTCGTCGAAGTCGTCGATCGGGATCGGATGCTGGCCGACCACGAGGTGCCCCTCGAACTGCAGGCCTCCGGCGAACGCCGCATGCTGGAGGACGCCGTCCAGGATGCGGCCCGGGAGGCGATCGAGACGACCGACGAGGACGCCTTCTCGGTCGCCCTCGCCAACCTCGGGCGCCTGGTGGTCTCGCTGCGTCCCCATCGGGTGGCGGCGGCCCGCAATCGGGCGGCGCATGCGATCGTCGACCTGCTCACCGACACGGCGATCGGCCCCACCTTCCTCACCGACCTGGGGGAAAGACTCCACCGGGCCGCCGCCGTGCTGGATGAGTCGGCATCGCTCGACGATTCGGTGGCCGAGCTCGAGGCCGCCTACGCCACCGCCCGGGTCAAGACCGATCGCCTCACCAGCCTCTACGCCCAACTCCCCCAGGCAACGACCCGTCCGGCGGTGGCGGCCGCCCTCGCCGACCTCGACGAGGACCCCGACGAGGCACTGGCCCGCTACGAGCAGCTGCGCACCAAGTTGGAGCGGGACGGCGATGCCCTGGCCGTCGACGGTCTCGAGATTCCGGCGATCGCCGCCCTCCTCCTCCTGAACCGAGACGAGGACAATGCCGACGAGTTCCTCGAGACCTATCAGAAGCGGCGCGAGTCCGGCAGCGAACCGGCCGAGGCCGTGGAGTTTGCCCTGGCGGGCCTGCGCGAGCCGGGTGAGATCCGCCGCGTCCGCAGTATGTCACGTCGCCTCTCGCTCCCCGTCTCGATCACGGCGGCGCTGATGCGGCGCCGCGACGACGGCCCCGAGGTCTATGCGAGCCTCCTCGATGAGCTGGCGGGGCGGGGCCTGGAGGCCGACACCAGGCGCACCGTGGCCGGGATCCTGGCCGTGTCGCTGGAACCCTCCCAGGCGCTGCGCCGCTGGATCGAGGCCCGCCGGGCCCTCGCCGACCTGGGGCTGGAAGGCTCGTATGCCGATGTGGCGGCCGCTTTCGGGGCCTCCGACCGCCGGGGTCCCCGTGCCTTCGCTCTCGCCTACGCCGCCCAGCGCCAGGCCCTGGCGCGGTCGGACATCGAGGATGCCGATCGATTCGCCCCCGAGCTGGCCCACGAGGGCACCAGCCGCCGGACCGACTCGTGGACCGGGGAGCCGATCCCCCGGGACTACGGATCCTTCGACCCCTATACGTTCTTCTTCTATCACTGGGTGATCACCCGGGGCACCAGCGGCTCCTACGGATGGGAACCGGTGTACCGGGACCCGTCGTGGAGCAGCGACCGGGGCTCGTGGTGGGGCGGCTTCGGTGGCGGCGGCGGTTTCGGTGGCGGTGGGTCGTCGTGGGGCGGGTCGTCGTGGGGCGGCGGCGGAAGCGGCGGCATCTCCTTCGGGGGTTTCGGCGGTGGGAGCTTCGGCGGCGGTGGATCCAGCGGTGGCAGCGGCTGGTGACCGGGCCGATCACCAGCCTTCACAACGAGCGCATCAAGGCTCTGGTCCGGCTGCGGAGCCGGCGAGAGCGGGACCGTACCGGCCGCTTCCTCATCGAGGGCTACCGAGAGGTGCGGCGCGCCGTCGAGGCGGGCGTCGCCATCGACGAGCTGTACACCTGCCCCGAGCTCTATCTGGGGAGCGACGAGCCCCGCGTGGCGGCTGCGGCGCAAGAAGCCGGTACCGAGATCGTCGGCGTCACTGAGGCTCCGTTTCGCAAAGCCTCCTACCGGGATAGACCCGAGGGATTGCTGGCGGTGGCCCGCCAGTTCGACGTCGGGCTGGCGTCTCTCGACCCCGGCCCGGATCCACTGCTTCTCGTGGCCGAATCGATCGAGAAGCCGGGGAACCTGGGCACGATGCTGCGCACCGGTGAAGCGGCGGGTGCGGCCGGCCTCATCGCCGCCGATCCCACCACCGATCCCTTCAACCCCAACGTGGTGCGGGCCTCCTTGGGCACCCTCTTCCGGGTTCCGCTGGCCGTGTCGTCGAGCGGCGAGGCGCTGGGGTGGCTCCGCGAGCTGGGGATCCGGTCGGTGGCGGCCACGCCGCACGCCGACACCCCCCACTACGCCCTCGACCTGAGGGGCCCGGTGGCCCTGGTGGTCGGCTCCGAGCAGTACGGGCTCAGCGAGGAGTGGCTGGCCGGTGCCGACCACCGGGTGGTCATCCCCATGCCCGGTTCGGTCGACAGCCTCAATGCGGCGATGGCGGCGGGGATCCTCTTGTTCGAGGCGGTCCGGCAGCGCAGCGCCGGGGAGACCTGAATCGAACACACGTTCGATGTAGGGTGGGGGTCCCCGACCGGGAAGGCGGATGACCCTCGGCCTGCAGCGCAGCTTCGACGATCTCGGCACCCCGCTCATCGACGTGCCGTTCTGCATCCTCGATCTCGAGACCACCGGCGGCTCTCCGGCCGACTGCGCCATCACCGAGATCGGCGCCGTCCGCTATCGGGGCGGTGAGCTGGAAGGCACCTTCCAGACGCTGGTGAATCCGGGGGCGCCGATCCCCCCGTTCATCACGGTGCTGACCGGCATCACCCATGCCATGGTGGTGGAGGCCCCCCGGATCGAAGAAGCGCTCCCCACTTTCCTGGAGTTCCTGGGGGACGCGGTGGTGGTGGGCCACAACGTCCGCTTCGACCTGTCCTTCCTCAACGCCGCCTCCGAGCACCTCGGCTACGGACGGCTCCCCAACCGCTCGGTCGACACGGCGGCGCTGGCACGCCGCATGATCCGCTCCGAGGTCCGCAACCTGCGACTGGCCACTTTGGCGGCTCACTTCCGCTCACCGGTCACCCCCAATCATCGGGCCCTGGAGGATGCCCGTGCCACCGCTCACGTCCTGTGGGCGCTGTTGGAACGGGCCGGGGCCCTCGGCGTGACCCACCTCGAAGACCTGCTGGAGCTGCCGACCGCCCGGGGGGCACCTCACTATCAGAAGATCCGATTGACCGAGTCGCTCCCCCGGCGCCCCGGGGTGTATCTGTTCAAGGACCGCCAGGGCACCGTCTTCTACATCGGCAAGGCCAAGAACCTGCGGAGCCGGGTCCGCTCCTACTTCTACGGCGACACCCGGCGCCGCATCGCCGACATGCTGCGTGAGTTGGACAGCATCGAGCATCGGGTTTGCAGCACCGAACTGGAAGCCTCGGTCGCCGAGCTGCGGCTCATCGGCGCTCACGACCCTCGTCACAATCGGCGATCCCGGCCGACCCGGTCGGCCCATTGGGTGTCGCTCACCGATGAGGCCTTCCCCCGTCTCGCGCTGGTTCGCAAGCCGAGACCGGACCGGGTGCTCCTCGGCCCTTTCCGGGGTCGCCGGAGCGCGCAGCGGGTGGTCGAAGCATTGTGGGGTGCCCTTCCCATCCGCCGCTGCAGCGGCCCCCCCGGCCGGCGCGACGGCCCGTGTGCCTTTGCCCAGCTGGGAGTGGCCCTGTGCCCCTGTGACGGGGCGCTGCCGGAAGACGAGTACCGACCGGTGGTGGAACGGCTGTGGGAGGGGATCACCACCAACCCCGCCCTCCTCCTGGGGCCCTTGGCCGACCGCATCGCCGAGTTGGCCTGCACCGAGCGTTTCGAGGAGGCGGCGTGGGTGCGGGACCGTTACCGGGTATTGGCCCGTTCCCTCACCCGCCGCCGGGCCTGGAGGGTGATGACCGCCGCCGGGTCGATCCGGGCCGAGGGGCCCGACGGGGCCGCACTGATCGAGGCGGGCCGGTTGGTGGCCGCTTGGTGCGATGGCGATCGCCCGCCCCTGTTCGCCGCGGCAGCACCGGCCGGCGACAAGCCTCCACCGGTGGCCCTCACCCTGGCCGACGCCGAGGAAGCCCACCTGGTGTGGCGGTGGTTGACCTCGGGTTCCGTCCGGCTCACCGATGCCGCCGCTCCCCTGCACGAGCCCCGCCATGCCATCCCGCCGCTGGAGGTCATACCGATCTGAGAGGGGGGGTCCGTCGCCGGCGCTACCCTCCGCCACCATGCGGTTCACCGTCCGACCCGGCTCAGATCCGATGGCTCGCGCCGACGCCACGATCCTCGCCGCCATGGGCCTGCCGGGTGGCGGGGCCGCCAAGATCGGCCGGACCCACGTGCTGGTCCGGCCCGGGGAGGTCTCCGGTCCCGGCGTCCTGGAACTCGGTCCGGTCACCATGGAGAACATCGGGGTGTCGACCGGGTCCGTGGTCGAGATGACCCGGGCCGCGCTCCCCCAGGCTCGCCGCGTGGTGACCGGCGGGGAGACGGACCTCGATCCCCGCCATCTGGCGAGGGCCCTTCAAGGCGTGCCGGTCACCACGGGCGACACCGTCGTCGTGTATCCCTCCTACGGCAAGGAGCACGGTGAGCCGGACCACCTGCGGATCCTGCTGGTCGACCCGGGCGGAGCCGGATTGGTCGGCAACGCCACCGTGGTGGCCCTCGAAGGGGCCAAACCGGCGGAGTCCGCCATCGACCACCCGGAGGGAAGGATCGCCGGCGAGGCACCCACGACCGCCGACGCTCTCCTGACGGGTCTCGACGCCGAGCTCGACACCCTGGCCGGCTGGTTGTCGCTGTTGACCTCGGCCGGGGATCTCCCCGCGGCGTGGGGCCTGCCCCGGGTTTCCGGTGTCCTGCTGGAAGGCCCGGCGGGGTGCGGCAAGTCGGAGCTGGTGGCGGCCGCCGCCGCACGAGCCGGAGCTGCCGTCGAGGAGGTCTCCCTGGAGCTCGTCTTCAAACCGGAACGACTGCTCGACGTCCTGGAGAAGGCGGTGAGGAACACGCCCGTCCCGGCGGTGCTGTTCGTGGATCGCCTGGATGCCGTTGCCGGCGACGAGGGGATGTTCCGCACCCAGACGGCGGCCATCATGCGCTGGTTCCTCGATGCGGTCTCGGAGCGACACCGCCTCGCCTGCGTGCTCGGGGTCTCGTCGGTGGTCCAGCTCGACGACGCCGTCGCCGCCTCTGAGCTGCTGCCCCGCACGCTGTCGATCCCCCCGCCGGATCTGGAACGGCGGCGCCTGCTGCTGCAAGCCGCCCTGCACCGCGTCCCGACCGAGGATCTCGATTTTGAAGCGCTGGCGGCCCGCACGGCTGGGTTCTCCGGCGCCGACATTCTCTCCACGGCGGTGCACGCCTCGGCAATGGTGGCCGGCGGCGGCGGCGCCCTCACCACGGAGCGGATGTTGGAGAGCATCGCCGGCACCACGCCGTCGCTGGGCACGGTGCCCACGGGCGAGATGCCCACCTACGGGTTCGACGAGGTTGCCAACCTGGATGAAGTGAAGCAACGCCTCACCGAGGCGGTCATCTGGCCGATGACCGACCCCGAGCGCTTCGCCCGACTCGGCATCGACCCGCCCCGGGGCCTCCTGTTGCACGGCCCGCCCGGCACGGGCAAGACATACGTCATTCGGGCGCTCGCTCACGAGTCCGGTGCGGCGTTCTTTGCGGTGCGGGGCGCCGAGCTGCTCGACAAGTATGTCGGGGAGTCGGAGCGGGCGGTTCGGGAAGTGTTCGCCCGAGCCAGGGCGGCGGCTCCGGCCATTCTCTTCTTCGACGAGCTGGACGCCCTGGCTCCGGTGCGGGGAACGTCGACGACTTCGGTCACCGATTCGGTTGTCGCCGCCCTGCTCACCGAACTCGACGGGGTCGGCGAGCGAGGCGACATCGTGGTCATCGGCGCCACCAACCGCATGGATCTCATCGATCCGGCGCTGCTTCGCTCGGGCCGCCTCGAGGCTCACCTCGAGCTGGGGCTCCCCGAAGCGTCCGCCCGCCGCGCCCTGCTCGCCATCTCCGATGTGCCGTTCGCCGACGACGTCGACCTCGATCGGCTCGCCGCCGAGACGGAGGGCCTCTCATTCGCCGACCTCACCGGCCTGCTGCGGGAAGCGGCGCTCCAGGCACTGCGTACCGATCCCAGGGCGATCACGGTGGGACGGGCCGAGATCGACGCCGCCCTGCATCGCTTTCGAGCGCCTCAGAAGTAGGAAGCCAGGCGAGCCGTGGCCGCCGCGGCCCGGTCGGCTTCCGGCAGCTCGGGATTCCACGATGACACCGAGAATGCCGCCACCCGTCCGGTCGCCGCCAGCGCCGCCAGCGCCCCCTCCATGGAGGCCAGCGACGGGCCACCCCGAGCCGGATAGTTGACCGCCGGGAGCTCAGCAGGGTCGACGACGTCGACATCGACGTGCACGTGGAGAGGACCCGCCAGATCGAGGGACGGCACTTCGTCGACGGCCGCCACCCGCATCCCGGACGCGGCCACCGCCTCGTCCTCGCCGGGATCGAGATCGCGGGCGTCTACGAGCACGACCTGTTCGTCGGGCAGCGGCTGCAGCCCGGTGCCTGCGACCACGGTCTGCTCTCCCCGACCGGTGATCATGGCGAGAGGCATACCCCCCAGGAAGCCCGATCGAGTCGTGTCCCACGTGTGAAAGTCGCCGTGGGCGTCGAACCACAGCAGCGTCGGATCGATCCCCCGGCGCTGCAAGCCGGCCAGGACCCCTATGGCGGAGACGCAGTCGCCGCTGTAGACGATCGGGTCGGGGTGTTCGGCCACCCATTGGGCCACGTGGTCGTAGAGGATCGCCATGCGATCGGTCGGTGCTCCATCGGGGATCTCGGGCACCAGTTCCTCGTCTCCGGCCACCTGTCCCAGGAACGGCATGGCCTCCCCCATGAAGAACGGCACCACGAGGCTCGGCATACGGTGACGATACCCAACCGGTCTTCGTAGACTCGCCGGGTGCTCCCCAGGCTCCTCATCGCCTCGGCTCTACTCTCGACCGCCTGTTCCTCGGCTGCGGTGCCGATCGCGGACGTCGCCTCCCTGCCGAGCATCACCCCCGCCGAGGTCCAGGAGCTGCTCGCCGAATCCGAGGTCCCGGTGGTGCTCAACGTGTGGGCCTCGTGGTGCACCCCGTGCCGCTCCGAGGCGCCGCTGCTGCGCAGGGCTCATGCCGAGCGAGGGGATGCCGTGCGGTTCGTGGGCGTCGATGTGAGAGACGACCAGGAAGGCGCCCGGGCCTTCATCGCCGAGTTCGGGCTCGACGGGTTCGATCACTTCTTCGACGAGACGGGAGCGGTGCCCGCCGATCTCGCCGCCTACGGAGTGCCGCTCACCTTCTTCTTCGCTCCCGGGGGAGAACTGATCGAACTCCACTCCGGGGTGATCGACGAGCGGACCCTGGCCCTCCAGATCGACGAGCTGCTGCGGCGCTGATGGAATTCTCGCTTCTCGGCGCCGCCCTCATCGCCGTCTTCGGCCTCTACCTGGTGCTGTGGTACGAGGCGGGGCGGACCAACGCCGCCGACTGCACCCGCGAGCTGTGGGAAGCGGCGCTCGGAGCAGCGGTGGCCGGGGTCCTGGTGGGACGCCTCAGCGCCATGGTCCGGGGCGGCACCAACCCGTTGACCCACCCCGGCGACATCCTCATCGTACGGGGCGGGATCGACACGGTGGCGGCCGCCATCGCCTCCCTGGCGGCCCTCCTCTCCTTGACCCGCCGTGACGTGTGGATCCGCTTCGACGCTCTGGCCCCGGCGGTGCTCGGCGGGCTGGCCGCCTGGCACGGGGCCTGCCTCGCCCGGGGAGCCTGCCTGGGCACTCCGAGCGGCCTGCCGTGGGCCTTCGCCGAGCACGGCGGGGGGGTGACCCGCCATCCCACCGAGCTCTACGCGGCGCTGCTGCTGGTGGCCGGCGTCATCCTGCTCATCTGGTGGAAACGGCACCACCCCCCATCCGGGAGCGTCGCCGGCATCGCTCTGGCGATGGCGGCCGGGGCCCGTCTGGCCACGGAGCCGCTCCGGCCGGTGCTCGGATCCGGTTTGGAGTGGTGGTATCTGGCGGGGACTGTGGTCGGGGTGGGTGCGGCCGCCTGGAGGTTCCGGGCCGCCCCGCAGTAGGGTTTCGGGACCATGGCGACCGCCATCATCGGCTTCGGCCATTTCGGGCAGGCCCTCGCCGGCCTTCTCGGGGAGGCCGGGATGGGCGTCCGAGCCTGGGATCCCCACGTCGACCTCCCCGAGGCCGTGGTCGCCTCCGACCCCTCCGGGGCGATCGGCGGCGCCGAGGTCGTCGTGCTGGCCACGCCGATCCCCGAGATCCCCAGCGCCCTCGCCGCGCTTCGCCGATACCTGACGCCCGGTCAGCTGGTGGTCGACGTCGGCAGCGTGAAGACCGGCCCCGTCGCCGCCATGAGGGAGATCCTGGGTGGCGAGGTCCCGTGGGCCGGCACTCACCCGCTGTTCGGATCCTCGAGCATCGCCCTCGGGGAGCGCCCGCTGCGAGCGGTGGTCTGCCCCAACGACCTCCACCCCGACGCCGCCGATCGGGCCCGAGCCTGGTACGAGGCCTTCGGCTGCGACGTGATCAACCAGAGCCCTGAGGAGCACGATCGCGTCATGGCGAGGACCCACGCCATGGCTTTCTTCATCGCCAAGGGACTCATCGACGTGGGTGCCACCGAGGGACTCACCTTCAGCCCACCATCGTTTCGGGCGCTGGCACAGACGATCGACACGGTCCGCAGCGACGCCGGTCACCTCTTCCTGGCCATCGAGCGGGACAACCCCTATGCCGGGGAGGCCCGCCAGGCTCTTCTCGATGCCCTCGCGGATGTCCACACCCGGCTCGAGAGCGCCGACCACGACTTGGAGGCTGCCGCGAGTGCCTTCGACATCCCCGACCTGGGGAGCCAGGCACCGGAGCTTCGGGAGACCCGGGATCTGATCGACGAGCTCGACGTGGAGATCGTTCGGCTCCTCTCCCGGCGGGCCCAGTTGTCGCAGCGCGCGGGTCGGATCAAGTCCGAACACGGCCGCGGGGTCCGTGACCAGTCTCGTGAGGGCGCCTTGCTGGGCGACAGGCGGCGGTGGGCGGTCGAGCACGGCCTCCCCGACCAGGCGGTCGCCGACGTCTTCGCGGCAATCCTGCGGCTGTCGCGGCGTCTCCAGGCGGAAGGAACGGCCGAGCCCGGCTAGGCCGAAAGCTCGATGAGGCGGTCCAGTTGCGCCCGGAACTCGTCCTCGGGGATGGCCCCGAACCACCCGGCCACGATCACCCCTCTCGTGATCAGCACACTCGAAGGCTGCCCGGGGATGCCGTAGAGGCCCCAGAGATCCTCGTCGTAGCCCCACTGGAGGTTGTCGGGCGAGAACCATACCCCGACCCGCTCCCGCGAGGCTTCGAGGTCACTGCGGCCGGCCACGGCGACGAAGTCGACCTGATCCCGGTACTCCTGTGCGATTGCATCGACGACGGGCAACTCCCGCTGGCAGACGCCTCACCACTCGGCCCAGAACACCATGTAGACGGGCTTCTGGGCCTCGCTCAGGGTGAAGGATCCTCCCTCTCCCAACGCCAGCGTGAAGTCGGGTGCGGGTGGTCCTTCGGGAGGCGGGGTGGTTGCGGCGGGCTCGGTCGGGGCCGTGGGGGCGTCGGTGGTGGCGGAGGTGCCTCCCGTGGTTGTGGTCGGGGCTTCCGGGGCGACCGGGGCCTCGGTCGTTTGGGTGGTGCCCGTGGTGTCGGCGGCGGCCTCGCTGGTGGGCACCACCGATCCCGGCGCCGCGTCGTCACCGCCGCAGGCGGAAATCACGAGGGCGACGGCGGTGATGGGAACGGCGAGCCTGTGCATGGCGGGCACGCTAGTGGGTCTCGCCGGCTATCGATCCCACTTGGTGAAGCGGTCGTACCACTCTTCGGTGAGAGCGTCGGCCTGGCGCTCCAGGCGGACCTCGCCCGAGTCGCGACCGGAGACCACGGCGTCCGGGTCGGGGAGCTCGAGGAGCTCGGCGAGACGGTGGAGGACGATGTCGCGCTGTGACACCAGATCCTCGTATTCGAGGGTGAGATGGGGTTCGTAGTCGGAGGCCTCGAGCTCCCGGTACCAGCGGGCCTCCCGCTCGACCAACTCCACGACGTCGGCCGCCAGTTGCTTGCGGTCGTAGCGCGGCTCGGCTTTGGCGGTCCGCAACACCCCCCACTTTCCGGTCTGCTTCGCCTTGGTGAACGAGATCGCCTGACGCAGCTTGTGGCGCCGAAAGAGCGTGACGATGATCGGCTCGGCGTCGCCGAACCGCCCGGCCAGTTCCCGGAGCCGGCCCGGCTTGTCGGGAAGCAACCCCTCTCGGACCAACAGGGACAGGTGACGCTCGAAGATCTTGATCCCGACCACGCCGTTGTCGGTCGAGGTCCGCTTCTTGATCTTGGTGATGTGCCCATCGAGATCGTCGAAGTCGAGCCCCCACTTCTCGGCGTTCCTCGGGTAACGGCCGTTGAGATTGAAGTACTCCCGGGGATTGCCCATCGCCTTGGTGCTGCGCATGTCGGCGACCAGCAGGCTGCTGCCGGTCCGGGGGATCGTGCAGATGAACAACAGCCGCCTCACGGTGCCTCCTGTTGGCGCAACCGGGTGTCGATCTCCTCGGCGAACTGGCCGGCGATCGTCACGTGATCGTATCGGTCGGCATAGGCCGGGTCGAGGCCCCGCTCGCCGCGTCGCGCCACCGCCTCGATGATCGCCCGATGGAGGGCCTCGTCGGAGGAGGCCTCGTAGAGGTGCACGAGCCCCGACGCGATCGTGTCGTCGGTGACCGGATTCTGGGGGGCCACTGAGGGGCAGCCGAAGGTGAGGGCCAGCATCAGCACCCCTGAGTTGAGGACCCTTCGATAGGGCAGTACCGCCACGTCGGCCGCCCGGAAGAGCACCTGGACGTACTCATCCGGGACCGCCGCGTCGACCAGCGACGCTCCTTCGATCGCTTCGATCGCCTCGATGAGTGGGGCGTTGTCGACGGCTTTGTAGGTGGGGCCGGCCACCATCACCCGGATCGGCAACCCGGTTTCGGCTCGCAGCCGCGGCACCGCCTTCACCAGCCGGTCGAAGCCCTTGTAGGGGCGGATCGCCCCGAACCCGAGCAGAACGACTTCATCGTCGGTGATGCCGAGCAGGCGCCGGGCCGAGTCCCTGGTCACGTAGTCGGGATAGACGCTCGAATACAGCGGGTGTTCCACGACGAAGGTCTTGGCCGGATCGAGGGGATAGAGCTCGGCGGTCTCGGCGGCCGTTGAGCCGTGGAGCACATGGACCCCGGCCGCCAGTTCGACCAGCCGGCGCCGCAAGGCCGCCTCCACATCGGGGTAGGCGCAATCGTGGGGCAAGACCTCGTGAACGCTCCACAGCAGCCGGCCGCCCCGTTCCACGAAGCTCTCGATGCGGCGCAAGTGGGAAGTCGATTGATCGGCCGCCTCTCGCTCCGAGCCCACCCCCACCTGGAAGACCCTGGTCCAGTGGAGGTGGAAGACCCCCTCACCGGTGGCGGTGTCCAGCGTGGGGAGCCCGCCGAGAGCCCGAGCGTCGAAACCGACCTCGGCGACCCGGGAGTACAGGAGCCGGAGGTAGGGGTTCTGGATCCCGCCCGGGAAGTAGGCGAATTCGGTGAGGCGCCGGTCCCCGGCGAGTGCCAGGCGCTGGGCGGCCCATACCTCCTCGGGGGTCTGCGACGCCCGCTTCCGGGCCGCCCGCCGCTGCCGCCTCCGAAGGATGACCGGAGACACCCGGACTTTGAGCCACCCGGGCACGAAGCCCTCGTAGATCCGCACCATCCGGCTGCGCCCGGTCCTGGGACCGAAGGTGCGCCGCCACCATCGCCCGGTGCGCCGCCAGGACCTGCGGAAGAAGTAGTAGATCGGCCTCAGGAACCGCTTGAAGGGCTCGGGGAGACGCCGCAGCCACCCGATCATGCCGGCCTCCCGCTCGGTCCGTGGTAGCCCAGTTCGGCGGCGATCTCGGCGACGACACCCTCCAGGTCGCGATGCTCCTCGGGGGACAGGTCCCGCCTCGCCCCGCGCCACTTGCCCCGCTGCTGGCCGGTTGCACCCACCTTGCGCTCGAGCACCCGAGAGTCGACCTCGACGCCGGTGGCCTTCGCCAGCAGGTCGAGCCCGGTGCCGGCGGTCACATCCTCGTAGGTGAGGATGGTGGCGTTGGTGTCCCGAGCCCACCGGATGAATGACCCGGTGAGTCGGGCCCAGATCTCCCCGAAATGGGCCGCCGTGCTCACCTGCTCGTCGGGCCAGCGGTGGTACCACCAGTAGGAGTGAGGCCGGATCTCGTGGAGCAGTCGATAGGAGAGAAAGGCGTCGTAGGGATTCCTGTGCAGGAAGACGAAGCACGCATCGGGGTAGATCCGCCGCAGGTAGACGGCGTGCTCGCCCGACAGGCGCACTCCCTTGATCCCCCATCGGGCAAAGCCCATCTCCCGAGCCGGGGCTTCGAAGAGGCGATCGAAGAACGCCCGATGAGCCGCCAGGAGTTCGGCGGGATGGGGGTAGGCGTTGGCGATCCATCGCTCGGCCGTGGGGGGATTGCGACGATCGGCGATGTAGTTCTCCGGCGGCCAGGTGTCGGAGATCGGAAGGAGCGACTCGGCCAGCCGTCGCACCAGCGCCGAATGGTCGTAGGGCTCACCCCACATCAGCAGGGACCCCGAGGAGACCAGGAGCCGTTGCACCAGGGTCGAACCGGACCGCCAGGCGCTGGCGAACAGGAACACGGGGGCCCCGCCATCCGGCAAGGGTCCGGGGGCGAAACGACGCTCCAGCGCCTCGAGGGCGTCGGAGATGGTGCGGCTGTTCGGATCGTCCATCACATGTCCTCGGTGGTCCTCAATAGATCGGCAGGCCCGTCAGGCCGGCCACCTGGGCCGCCCATTGCCGGTAGGCGGCCACCCGGTCTTGCGCTTCGGGATCGGGGGCAGCCGCCGCTCCGGTGGCCTCGGTCTGGTAACCGAAGGCCCCCATGATCTCACCACAGGCGGCCTCGACGGCCGCCACATCGGCTTCGGGGAGCTCCGAGCGCCACGACGAAACGCGGGTCGAGGACACCGGCTCCATCGCCTCGCCCTTCCAGGTCTCCCGATCGGGGAACAGCGGGTGGACGGCCAGCGTGTCCGGGTCGATCGTCTCCGGCTCGTAGGGCACCCCGAGGAACCCGGCGAGGCGGGCATGGTGCCCTTCCGGGTCCGCCACGAGATCTTCGTAGCGCAGCGTCAGGCAGCGATCCGGACCGAGGAGCCGACCGGCGTCACCGATGGCTCGCTGGTGGTGCAGCCAGCGCTCCCCGAGGCTGACGGCGTCCTTCTCACCCCACGCCACCCGGCGGTGGGAGCGAAGGACCGCCCGCGGGTCGCGCACCACGGCGATCAACTTGAGCGCCGGCACCGCACCGGTGAGATGCTCCCACCACACCAGATGGTTGGGGGTCTTCTCTCCCATCAAGACGGTGTCGGGTGGGCTGAGGGCGGCCACCACCCCCTCGAAGACGGTCCACAATCCGATCCGGCGCTCCCGAGCAGCCATGTGGTCGAGGATGGGGCCCGGACGGACCGCCACCCGATCGGCGAGCCGTCCGAGCATCCACTCCACCATCGCCGCCCGCTCGTCGCCCCGCAGCGGCCACTCGAATCGATAGCGCGCTTCGTCGGCCAATGACCAGAAGTGGGTCTCCGGGGGGACCCACACGCCCGGAAGCTCGCAGCACAGGCGCTGCACCAGGGTGGTTCCGGAGCGAGCAGACCCGATCACGAGGAACCCGACGCTCGACCGGGTCATGCCGTCACCCCCGCAGCCATGGCGACTCGGCGACCGCCGATCCGCCACTCGATGCCTTCGCTGCTCCGGTGCGCTTCAGGCCTTCCCAGCAGACTCACGACGACCCCCATGCTCGCCGCTCGGGAGCGCTGTTCCCAGCCGATCGACCAGCGGGGACCGAGAGACCCGGGCCGGGGCGACCACCAGCCGACCGGAGCCTTCCCGGGGCGGGCCCGCTGCGGCGTCAGCATGATCCCTCCCCCGACATCGACCACCCAGGCGAAGGGCTCTCCCTGATCCGCCACCAGGAGGCCCCACTCCCTCGGCACCACATCCAAGTCCCCCATGAAGTGAAGCCAGCGCCGGTAGCGCACCTCCACATCGGCCGCCAGCTCGTCGGCGATCAGCACCCACTCCCCGGCGGCGAGGGTGACGGTGCGCCGGTGATGCGCCGGCCCCCGGTCCGCTTCCGCCGTCATCCTCGGCAGGCCATCGGTGCTCGCGCCGATTGAGACGCCTCGGCCGACGCCGCCGGAGGGCCCGATCTCGACCGTGTTGCGAGCTCCGGGGGCGCTCAAGCTCGCTCGGATCGCCGCTCGGTCCGCCGTGAGCTCGTCGATGGGTGTCTTCTCGGCGGAGTCGTCGACGCCGCTCCCGGGCCCGACCAGGAGCCGTCTCCCGCGATCGAACCAGGTCACGGCCAGTCCGTCTTCCCCCGACATGGCCACGTGGGCGCCGCCGTCGTCTCGCAGGACGGCGTATCCGGCCTCCGGAAAGGCTCGCGCCACTCCGGGTGACGCCCCCCAGACACCCTCCGAGAGCACATGGATCAGGGGCTTCGAGGCAAAGCGGTCCGTGAGGGCGCCGGGGCCCCCGGCGCGCCCGCCCCAGCCACCGGTCAGCATCTCATCGGCGGTTCCTTGCAGAGTGACCAGCGCTCCATCGGGAAGCAGGAACCAGGCGAGAGCGTCTTCGACCGCGCTCCGCAACCCACCGCATTCGATGAGCCCGGAAGCGTCGAGCGCCGCCACGATCTCGGCGGCATCAGCGAGGTCGCGGGGAGACATCTCCGGAACGATCCCCTCCCGCTCGAGAGCGCCGAGCTGGCGCCCCAGCCGGCGGCGGGCCGTCCGCTGCAGGCGCCGTGCCCGGGGAAGCACGCCGCCGAGCCGTTCGGTGAGCGCCAGCAATCCGGCGGATCCCAGGGTCCTGGAGCGCCAGACGCCACCCGAGTCTTTGGCGAGGGCCGCGACGTGACGCTCGGCAGTCGCGATCAGAGCGGTCAGTTCGTCGTCGGAAGCCACCGGTGCCGCCGCCCCAATCAGCCCGGCGAGCCGGTAGGCGCGCGCCCCCGCAACCCCCGGGGGGTCCACGGTCTCTCCACGGCGGTCGAAGTCCAGGGCGAGGTCCACGGCCCGCTTCACATATGAGGCATCGCCGGTGACCGCATCCGCTTCGAGGAGCGGCTCGATCAGCTCCAAGGTCGCGCCGACCTCGCCGGCCAGATCCCAGGGAAAGGGCACCGCGACCGGAATCGGATCCCCGCCCCCGGCGGGCCGGTGCCCGGTGGCGATCAGGGCGTCGGCCGTTCGCACCGCCGCCTCGGGTGAGCTGTGCCAACCGAGCCGCACATACGGGCGGTGCTCCACCTTCAGCAAACGCCCCCGGATCCGGTCGATCACCGCTAAGCCTTTCCGGCCCGGACGGCCCGGCGGTAGGCCCGGATCACCGCGTCGGGGTCACCGACCTGTTGGATTTCGCCCCGGTGGAGCCATATCGCCTTGCGACACACCTCCCGGATCACTCGCAGGCGGTGCGACACGAGCACCAGCGTTCCCGCTCGCTCGACGAGACGCTCCATGGCTTCACGGCTCTTGTCGCGAAACGATTCGTCGCCGACCGACAGCACCTCGTCGATCATCAGGATGTCGGGTCTCATCGAGACCCCGATAGAGAAGGCCAACCGGGCCACCATCCCCGACGAGTAGGTGTTGAGGGGGCGCTCGATGGCATCTCCGAGCTCGGCGAACTCGATGATCGGATCCACCAGCTCATTGGTCTCGGCTCGCGACAACCCGGCGGCCAGGCAGCCGAGGACGATGTTGCGGCGTCCCGAGAGATCCCCGTTGAAGCCGCTGCCCAATGCCAGGAGGGTGGAGATCCGGCCGTTGACTTCGACGCTCCCCTCATCGGGAAGCAGCGTTCCGGCGAGCACCCGAAGCAGGGTGCTCTTGCCGGCACCGTTCTTGCCGAGGATCCCGATCGATTCGCCTCGCCGCGCCTCGAAGGACACTCCCTTGAGGGCGTGGACGACGGGGCCGGAGCGGGACGTCACCCGTCCGAAGATGGGGATCCGGCTGGTGTAGGGGCGATAGGAGACCGTGATCCCCTCGGCTCGAAGTGCGACTTCGTTCATAGATAACGGCCCATGGCGCCTTCGCTCCTCACGAAACTCGTGATCCCGATGGCGAGGGCGGCCACCGCCCACCCGATCGACGCCAGCAGCATGTCGAGCTCGAAGGGCCGGCCCAAGAGTGCCGTGCGGTACAGGGAGAGGAACGCATACATGGGATTCGACTTCATCAGCACCCTGATCCACAGCTCCTTGTCCTCCAGCAGCGACAGGGGCCACAGGATGGGCGAGAGGTAGAACCACATCCGGGCGAGGTGCGGGATGAAGTTCTTCACGTCGCGGATCGGCACCGCCATCCGGGCGGTGAGGGAGCCGAGCCCCAGGGCGAACCCGGTGTGGAGCAGGAGCGCCACCGGCAAGAAGGCCAGCCAGACGGTCGGGTAGATGCCGTTGATCGGTGCCACCAGCAGGTAGTAGGTGGCCAGCGAGACGACGAACGCCATCAGGCCTTCAACGAGCGCCGCGATCGGCAACACCATGCGCGGGAATCTGATGGTGGTGACCAACTTGGCGTTGTTGGTGATCATCTTCGCCGAGCCGGTCATGGCGAAGGAGAGGTACCGAAAGGCAAAGAGGCCGGACAGCAGGTAGGCGAGGTATGCGGGATCACCCTTGCGCCCCCCCAGGACCAGACCGAACACCAGGAAATACACGGCGGTGTGCAACAGGGGGTTGATCGCCCACCACAGGATCCCCAGGACGTCGGAAGCGTGACGCCCGGCGATGTTCCCGAACGCCAGCTCCCTCGTGAAGGCGCGGTGGTCCCACAGCTCGCGGAGGTAGCCGGAACGGAGCAGGGTGGGTTGCCGCGTGGAGGCGGTCGCGGTGGCCATGATCGCCCGTCAGTGTAGGGCGGGTGGGTCGTGACGAAGGCCCAACCGGGCCGGGCTCACCCGGAGCCGCCGGCCCCCGCAGCGCACTCCCGGCAGCGGCCGAGAATGGCGAAGTGGGTGTCGTCGGGGACGAACCCGTACGGCTCGGTGGCTGCGGAGACGGCTTGCCGGAGTGCCTCCAGCGGCACATCCATCGTCTTGCCGCACTTTCCGCAGACCAGGTGGTGATGGCTGGCCTCGGGCGCCACGTGATAGACGCCGGCACCGTGGCCGAGATGCACGTGGTGGACGTAGCCGAGTTCCTCGAGCACCTCCAGCGTGCGGTAGACGGTGCTGGTGTCGACGGCGGCGTCGCCGGCGCGAGCGACGATGTCGGCCGCGTTGAGGTGATCGCCGGGAGCATCGGCGAGGATCCCGCAGATGATCCGGCGGGGGGCGGTCACTCGCAGCCCCGCCCCGCGGAGCCCCTCGATCAGCTCTTCGGCGGCGGGCCCCATGGGGTCACGATCCGTCGGTTTCAACCGCAAGTGTCGCTCCCAGCTCGATCGTCTCGGCCAGCACCCCGGCGGCGGCGCCCGAGTCGATCGACTCGGCGGCGAGGGCGAACGCCTCCGCAAAGCCTTCGGCCAGGCCGAAGGCAACGATCGCCGGCAGGGCGTTGATGAGCGCGATGTCCCGCTTCGGTCCCGGCTCCCCCGCCAGGATGGCCCGGGTGATGGCTGCGTTCTCCTCGGCATCACCGCCGAGCAGTTGGCGGCGGTCGGCCGACGGGACCCCAAAGTCCTCAGGGGTGAACTCGGTCTGGGTCACCTCGCCGTCCTTGAGTCGGTAGATGAGCGAGGTGCCGGCTGTGGTCAGCTCGTCGAGGCCGTCCTCCCCAGAGAAGACGAACGAGTACTCACTGCCGAGCGAGCGCAGCACGCCGATCATCCGCTCCGCCATTCGGGCGTCGGCCACCCCGACCGCCTGCCGGGTGGCGCGCGCCGGATTGGCCAGCGGTCCCAGCACATTGAAGACGGTGGGCACGCCGAGTTCCCGCCGCACCGGCGCCGCGAATCGCATGGCGGGGTGGTAGCGAGGTGCAAAGAAGAAGCCGAAGCCGGCCTCCCGCACGAGACGCACGGTAGCGTCCGGCGAGAGTTCGATCGGCACCCCGAGCGCCTCGAGCAGGTCGGCCGAACCCGACCGCGATGATGCGGCGCGGTTCCCGTGCTTGGCGACCTTGGCCCCCGCTCCGGCGGCGATGAAGGCGGCCGTCGTCGAGATGTTGAACGTCCCGGATCGGTCGCCGCCGGTCCCAACGGTGTCGACGATCCGCTCACCCACGTCGACGGTGACCGCCGCGTCGTACATGGCTCGCACCAATCCGGTCATCTCCTCGACGGACTCGCCTTTGCTGCGCAGCGAGACGGCGAACGCGGCGATCTGGGCCGGGGTGGCCCGGCCGCTCATGACTTCCGCCATGGCGGAGCGGGCTTCCGGCTCGGTGAGATCGTCGCCGGCCATCAGCCGGGCCAGCACGTCGGACCACGGGAAGGAGCCGTCACTCATGAACAGGGAGGGTACCGCCCCCTACGAGAAGGCTCCCGTGCCGGTGATCGCCTGCCCGATGATCAACGTGTGGATCTCGTTGGTGCCCTCGTATGTGTACACCGACTCGAGGTTGTTCATGTGCCGGATCACCGGGTACTCCAGGGTGATGCCGTTGGCTCCCAGCACGCTGCGCGCCGTTCGGGCCACCTCGAGGGCCATGCGGACGTTATCGAACTTGCCCATCGAGATGTGGGCCGGATCGATCGACCCGGCGTCCTTCATGCGGCCGATGTGCAGCGCCAACAGCATGCCCCGGTTGACGGCCACGACCATCTCGACGAGTTGCTGCTGGATCAGCTGGTAGGAGGCGATCGGCTTGCCGAAGGTCTTGCGGTCTCCGGCGTACTCGAGCGCAGCTTCGTAGCAAGCCCGGGCCGCACCGACCGCCCCGAACATGATCCCGAAACGAGCCTCGTTGAGGCACGACAGTGGACCCTTCAGGCCGACGACGTCGGGGAGGATCGCATCGGCGGGAAGCCGGACCCCGTCGAGCACGAGTTCGGAGGTGACCGAGGCCCGCAGTGAGACCTTGTGATGGATGTCGGGGGCAGAGAACCCGGCGGTGTCGGTCGGCACGATGAAGCCGCGGATGCCGTCGTCCGTCTGGGCCCAGACGATGGCCAGATCGGCGACGCTGCCGTTGGTGATCCACATCTTGGCGCCGTCGAGGATCCAGTCGTCGCCGTCGCGACGAGCCCGGGTCCGCATGCTTCCCGGATCGCTGCCGGCGTCGGACTCGGTGAGTCCGAAGCAGCCGATCAACTCACCAGCCGCCATCCCCGGCAGCCAGCGCTGCTTCTGTTCCTCCGAGCCGAACGCCCAGATCGGGAACATCGCCAGGGAGCCCTGCACCGAGACGAACGACCGGGTCCCCGAGTCGCCGGCCTCCAGCTCGAGACAAGCGAGGCCGTACTCGACGTTGCTGGTCCCGGCGCAGCCGTACCCCTCGAGGTGCATCCCGAAGAGGCCCATCGAGCCCATCTCCTTGGCCAGGTCGACCGGGAACGTACCCTCTTCGAACCATTCGGCGACATCGGGCAACACCCGGTCTTTCACGAAGCTGCGCACCGTGTCCCGGATGAGTCGTTCCTGATCGTTGAGCAAGTCGTCGATGGCGAGGAAGTCCCTCGGGTCGACGAGACCGGGGCGAACGCCGTCCTTCATGGCCGATCCCTTCTCGGAGTCGGCCCCATTCTGGCAACGATCAGGCGCTGCGACGCAGCAACCGGCGGCGTTCCCGCTCGGTGGTGCCACCCCAGATCCCGTAACGGATCCGGCTGTCGAGAGCCCACTCGAGACAGTCCTCGCGTACCGGGCATCCGGAGCAGATCTTGAGCGCCTCCGATCCGTCCTTCTCCCCCGTTGGGAAGAAGAGATCGGGGTCGGCGCTGCGGCACGAGGCATAGGCCGCCCACGGCCGCTCATCTGCTTCCAGAATCATGCTGGTCAACATGTCGCGCCTTGTTGTATCGGCCATTCATTAAGACGAGGTGAAGGGTCTGCAAAGTTCCCGCATTCTTGGGAACCCCGTCGCGGAGGACCGTTACAATCTGGCGGACGCCACGAGGAGGAGCTGGTTGCTCTACTTCGCCTACGACGCCCATATCATGCCGAACCGGCTCACGGCCATCACGCCGGGCGCGGAGTTCCTCTTCATCGCACACCTCCCCGAGTGGCGGCTCACTTTCCCCATCTCCAACGGGAACGGTGGTCTGCCGTCGGTCCATCCCGAGACCGGCAACACGGTGTGGGGTGCCGTCTTTTCGGTGCCGGACCGGGAACTCGGGGCCCTCGACGCCGCCGAGGCCGATGAGGGTCGTGTCCCCACCAAGACCCAGGCCATGGATCGCGAGGGACGGCGTCACGACGTCGTGGTTCACGTGGCGGGAAACGAGCGCAACGGTGAGTACACCCCAGAGCGCGACTATCTGGAGGCGATGGTGGCCGGCGGCCGGCACTGGAAGCTCCCGGCTGGTTGGATCGCCAGCCTCGAGGAGTACCTCGAGGGCCCCTGAGCCTCTCGGGCCGCTTTGCTGAACTGGGGCGCCGTCGTGGTGGGCGCTATGAGTGGGCTCGGGGCCGGAGTGATTCTGGCTCTGCCGCTGTTCGCCCTCGGGGTCGCCGCCACCGACACCTTCGGCGGTCAGGCCGTGCTCATCCTCGTCGGCTTCGCCGCACAGCTCGGATCCGGCTACGTGGCGGGACGTTTCGCCGGACGAGCGGCCGGCCTCCACGGAGGACTCGCCGGTCTCAGCCTCTTCCTCGTCGTGGCCGCCCTGTCGATTGCTGCGGGCGGCGACCCCACCTTCGTCACGCTGGGCATCGGTGGCGCCGTGGCGCTTCTTCTCGGCTCGGCAGGCGGCGTTCTCGCCGAGGCCCGCCACCGGGGAACGGAATCCGGGGGTGGGGACTACCGTTCAACCCGGTGAGTCCGCCGGGCGACCGCGGCACCTCGGTGTCGAGGAAAGTCCGGACTCCACAGGGCACGGTGCTGGGTAACACCCAGGCGGGGCAACCCGACGGACAGTGCAACAGAGAGCAGACCGCCGATGGCCGCACTGCGGCACAGGCAAGGGTGAAACGGTGCGGTAAGAGCGCACCAGCGTCCCGGGTGACCGGGGCGGCTCGGTAAACCCCACCGGGAGCAAGGTCAAGCAGGGACAGGGTGGCCCGCCCGCTACGTCCCGGGTAGGCCGCACGAGCCCACCGGCAACGGTTGGGCCCAGAGAGATGGTCGCCGCCGGCTCCGCCGGCACAGAATCCGGCTTACAGGCGGACTCGCCACTCGTCGGGGGCCCCTTCGGGGGCCTCCGACCGTTGGCAAAGCCGGTTACAACGCGCGTTCCGCTGAATCAGCAGTGCCGTGGGTTGTCGAGGTGAAGGTGGCAGTGCGGCCGTCGGGGCGCGACCCCGGGTAGCCCTGGAATGGGACCTGGAGGGTCGCTGCTTCGATCGGCTCAGCCAGCTCGACCCGGTCGTTGGCTCGCACAACGGTGAGTTCCCCGGGCGGCGCGAGCGACCGCTCAGTAGGGTTCGTGCCGTCATCCTCAGTGTCGCAATCGGAGGCGACAATGCAGCTCCCCAGCGATCGCTACCGGGCGGCAGAGTCCGAACTGATCGAAGCGTACGGGCTACATGTCACAGAGCACGTCGTGGAGGTGGACGCTCCCGCAGTCTCGATTCGGGTGCTGGATGTCGGGTCGGGCGACCCCATGGTCTTCCTCCACGGTGCGCCGAATGCCGCAGCGAGCTGGGCACCGCTTGCAGCGCAACTGACGGGGAATCGATGTGTGCTCATCGACGGACCTGGGGCCGGTCTCAGCTCGCCCGTGAGGAAGTGGGAC
>JBFFRY010000020.1:0-51617 GCA_041572755.1 Acidimicrobiia bacterium
AGGCCGATGCTGGCGGATGAGGTGAACCCGGGCGCCGTCCCAGGGAATCACGACCACGGATCCCGGGTGACGGACCACGTCGCGAACCATCCATCCGTCGGGGGTCAGGTGGTAGGCCCGCTCGAGAGTCAGGAAGCCGGCGCGTGCCACCCGTCTGGCTCCCACCCTGGCGAAGTCGGGCATCAGGCCCGCTCCGTGATGTGCTCCTCGATCTCGATGCCGGGCCCCGGGTTCGCATCGCGACGGCGCTTGGCGGCGGCGATGAGGCCCGCAAAGAGGGGGTGGGGGTCGTCGGGCCGGGAGGTGAACTCGGGGTGGAACTGGGATGCCACGAAGAAGGGGTGATCCGAGAGCTCGATGATCTCGACGAGCCGATCATCGGGTGAAACGCCGGCGAGCACGAGCCCGGCGGCCTCGAGATCCTCACGGTATCGGTTGTTCACCTCATACCGGTGCCGGTGGCGCTCATAGATCAGCTCTTTCCCGTATAGGCGGCGGCTGTGGGTGCCTTCGGCGAGCTTGGCGGCGTAGAGGCCGAGCCGCATCGTGCCCCCCTTGTCCTCGACCTCCTGTTGGGCCTCCATGAGATCGATGACGGGGTGGGTGGTGGTGGGGTCGAACTCGGCGCTGTTCGCATTGGTGTACCCGAGCTGGGAGCGGGCGACCTCGATCACGGCGCACTGCAGGCCGAGGCACAGGCCGAGATAGGGGATGCCCTGCTCTCGGGCGACCCGGGCCGCCTGGATCTTGCCTTCGATGCCCCGCACCCCGAAGCCACCGGGCACGACGATCCCGTCGAGCCCCGAGATCAGCGACTCCGCCAGCAGCCCATCGACGTCATCCGAGGCGATCCAGCGGAGATCGAGTTTGAGGTCGTTGGCCATGGCTCCGTGACTGAGGGCCTCGACGACGGAGAGATAGGCATCGGGTAGGTCGACGTACTTCCCGACCAGGCCGATGGTGACCTCCTCCGTGGCCGCCGTCATCCGCTCGGTCATCGAACGCCAGGCGGTGAGGTCGGGTTCTTCGGCATCGAGCTCGAGCCGATCACAGATCACGGCGTCGAGGCCGCCTTCGCTGAGGAGCAGAGGCACCTCGTAGATGTTGGCGGCGTCGGTGGCGTTGATCACCGCCTCCAGCGGCACGTCGCAGAAGAGACTGATCTTGCGCCGCTCGGCATCGTCGATGGGGCGATCGGAGCGGACGACGATCGCATCGGGATGAATGCCCCGGCTGCGCAGTTCGGCGACGCTGTGCTGCGTCGGCTTGGTCTTGAGTTCCTCGCTGGGGCCGATGAACGGGATGAGGGTCACGTGGATGTGGGCCGTGGCCCCGCGCCCCAGATCGTTGCGGAGCTGCCGGACCGCCTCGAGGAAGGGAAGGATCTCGATGTCGCCGACGGTTCCCCCGATCTCGGTGATCACCACGTCGGCTCCGGTCCGCTCACCGAGCCGACGCACGCGCTGCTTGATCTCGTTGGTGATGTGCGGAATCACTTGGACGGTGTCCCCGAGATAGTCGCCCCGCCTCTCCTTCTGGATCACCGAGAGGTAGACGGATCCGGTGGTGACGTTCGAGTCGCGGCGGAGGTTGATCCCGGTGAAACGCTCGTAGTGACCGAGATCGAGATCGGTCTCGCCCCCGTCGTCGGTGACGTACACCTCGCCGTGCTGGAAGGGGTTCATCGTGCCGGGATCGACGTTGATGTACGGGTCGAGCTTCTGGTTGACGACATCGAGGCCGCGAGACCGGAGGAGTCGACCCAGGGATGCCGCGGTGATCCCCTTGCCGAGGCTCGAAACGACGCCGCCGGTGACAAAGACGTACTTGCTCACACCGCGCCGCATCGTAGCACCGGCCCCCTCTTGGACCCGATCACCCGACGGAGCTTCGGTGTTCGGCCGCCACCGCGATCAGTTCGGCGGCGTGACCCCGACCCCGATCACTCTCCGGGAGACCGCCCAACATCCGGGTGAGTTCTCCGATCCGCTCGTCGCCGGCGACCATGCGCACCGTGGCCACTGCATCGTGGCGTTCGACCACGTAGTGGGCATCGGCGAAGGCGGCCACCTGCGGAAGATGGGTCACCACGAAGACCTGGCGACCCAGGGCGAGATCGGCCAGCTTCTGACCCATGGCGAGGGCGGTGGCGCCCCCGATGCCGGCGTCGATCTCGTCGAACGCCAGCACGGGTGCCTCCGCTCCCCCGGCGGCGAGACGGATGGCGAGCACCATCCTGCTGAGCTCGCCTCCCGATGCCACCCGACCGACCGGTCCCGGCTCGAGGCCGGCATCCGAGGCAAAGAGGAGATCGATGGCGTCTGCTCCTGAGGCGGATGACTCTCGGCTCCTGAAGGAGAAGCGCACCACCGGATTGCGGAACCCGAGATCGCGCAGGTGAGCCGCGGCCGCTTCTTCGAGGCCCTTGGCCGCCCGTCGCCGCGCTGCGCTCAACCTTTCGGCGGCGGCCGCCACGGCCGCCGCCGCCCTGTCGATTTCAGCCTCGAGCGTCTCGGCATTCTCCAGGAGCCGCTCGAGGCTGTCGGCGCGGGCGGCAGCCTCCCGACCGTAGGCGAGGACCTCGTCGAGGTCGGCTCCATACTTGCGCCGCAGATCACCGAGGAGGGCGGCTTGCCGCTCCAGGTCCTGGAGGGCTCCGGGGTCGTGGTCGAGTTCCTCGGCGGCCCGCCGGACGTCGAGCGCAACGTCTCCCACGGCGGCGGCCGCCGCCTCGAGGGCCTCGAGAACGCCGGTGAGGGACGGGTCGTGTCGGGCGGCGGACCGGAGCGCTTCGACCGCAGAGCCGAGAGTCTCGTCCGAGCCGTCCCCGTCGGCGAGGAGCCTGTGGGTCTCGGCCAGCCCGGCGGCGATCTCTTCGGCGTTGCGAAGGCGCCCGAGCCGGGTGGCGAGGACCTCGTCGTCACCAGGGCCAAAGCCGGCGCCGGCGATCTCGGCAGACTGGTGCCTGGCGAGGTCGAGCTCTCGTTCCAGCGCCCGCCGATCTCCCCCGAGAGCCGCCAGGTCGGCCGTGAGCTCGCGGTGGGCTCCATAAGCGGCGCGATACGTCGCGGCGGCCTCGGCACCTTCGTGATCGAGGCCCCCGTCGACGATGGATCGCACGGTGGCTTCCCGCGTGAGGCCGATGTGCTCGTGCTGGGCGACGATCTCCACGACCGGAGCCAGGCGCTCCCCCAGGAGCCGTGCCGGACACATGGCACCGTCGAGATAGGCACGGGATCGGCCTTCGGCGACCCGGCGGGCCACGGTCACTTCGGCATCGTCGAGGATGAATCGGCCGTCGATTCGAGCCTCATCACCGGCCGGCCCGATGCGATCGGAGCGGGCCGGGTCGCCCCGGAGAAGGCGGAGCGCACCGAGCAGAAGGGTCTTGCCGGCGCCTGTCTCCCCGGTGAGGGCGATCAGCCCCGGACCCGGCTCGAGATGTGCCTCGGCGATCAGTGCGAGGTTGGCGACCCGCAGTTCGTCAAGCATCGTGAAGATGGAACTTCTCTCGAACCGCCGTCGCGAAGTTGCGGGGCACGAGCCGGATGAACCGGGCACTGGGCTCCCCCCGGGCGATCACGACCTCGTTGCCGGGCTGCAGCACCGCATGGGAGCGGCCGTCGACGTTGACGCGTCCCGGGCGGTCGCCTTCGACCCGGAATGTGAGCTTCACCTCAGGCTGGAAGACCAGCGGTCTCCCGAACAGGGTGTGCGGCGCCACGGGGGTGACGATCAGCGCCTCCAACTCGGGGTCGACGAGCGGACCCCCCGCCGAGAACGTGTAGGCGGTGGAACCGGTGGGCGTGGCGACGACGACCGCATCGGTGCGGTAGCCGATCAATCGCTCCTGGTTGACCCACACCTCGACGCGGAGAATGTGCTGGCTCACCGCCTTCTCGATCACGGTGTCGTTCACGCCGATGACCTGGTCGCCGTCGCTGAATCGGGCCGCCAGCGTCATGCGGCGCGACTCGGTGTAGTCGCCGGCGGCGAGAGCCGCCAGAGCCTCGGGGATCATGGCGGGCTCGACCTCGGCGAGGAAGCCCATGTGCCCGGCATTGACCCCCAGGACCGGGAGGTCGGCTTCGATGCCGAGCCTGACACCCTCGAGCACCGTGCCGTCGCCGCCGACGGCGACCACGACGTCGGCATGCCCGGGACCCGGTCCCCGGACTTCGGTGCCGGGGACGCGCGCGGCGTCCTCTTCGCTGGCCGAGACCGAGAAGCCTCGTGCGGACGCCTCGGCGACGAGCCGGGCGGCGATCTCGGCCGCCTCCGAGCGGTAGGGGTGAATCACGAGGGCGATCCTCATGGGGCGACCACCCGGCCGATGGCGGCGGGGTCGAGCGCGGGGAGAGACCCGTGCCGGGCGTGGAGGAAGAACTCTCGGTTGCCCTTGGCGCCGGTGATCTGCGAGAGGGCCGCCGCCAGCGGACCGATCCGATGGTCGGCGAGGGCCGAAGCGGCCGACTCGATCGCCCGGGCGTGGAGCGTCGGATCGGTGACGAGGCCGCCCCGGGAGACCTCGTCCTTGCCGACCTCGAACTGTGGCTTGACGAGGATCACGTAGTCGGAACCGTCCCGGCCGCACGAAGCCAGAGCCTCGGCGATCGTGGCGATCGAGATGAACGAGACGTCGACCACGACCAGATCGAAAGGAGCCCCAATCGCCTCGGGGTCGGCGTGACGGATGTTGGTACGTTCGATCACGGTCACGCGATCATCGGTCCGCAACCGCCACGCCAGTTGTCCGTAGCCGACGTCCAGGGCCGTCACTGCTGCGGCACCGTGAGCCAGCAGGACGTCGGTGAATCCCCCCGTCGAGGCGCCGACGTCGAGGCAGTGGCGATCGGTCACCGCAACATCGAACGTCTCCAGAGCGCCGGCGAGCTTGTCGCCGCCCCGGCCGACCCAGGTTCGATCCATCGTGCGTAGCGACACGCCAGCCGAGGGCGCCACCATCGTGGCAGCCCGGGGCCGCACCACGCCGTCGACGAGGACCCGGTCCTCCTCGATGGCGCGACGAGCCGCAGTGCGCGACTCGACCAGCCCCCGTCGCACCAGCTCGAGGTCGAGGCGCCGGCGACTCAGTCGCGGTCCTCCTTCACCTCGGTGGCCTCCAGCTCCTCGGTGAGGGCCGCGGCAATCCGGTCGGCCGGGTCGGGGGCCTCGGCGGGGTCGGCTTCTTCGAGTTCCCGGAGCAAATCGTCGGTCGGCGTAGTATCCATGAGCGCCATTATCCCTCTGCGGCGCGACAGGAAGCCGACTTGTTTCCGATCCGCGATGTGAACCCAACCAGAATCCGGCCCTTCGCCACCTGGGCCATCATCGCCGCGAACGTCTTGGTCTACTTCGCCGTCCAACCCCAACAATCCCCCGAGGCCGACGAGTTCGCCTACCGCAACGCGGCCATTGCCTGCGAGGTCACCACCGGTGACCCTCTCGACGAACGAGAGATCGTGACCGGGGTCTGCAGTGATGTCGACCGGGGGACCGAGGTGTTCCCGGACAAGAACGTGTGGGTGGCCGTCGGCGTCTCGATGTTCCTGCACGGAGGTATCGCCCACCTGCTCTTCAACATGTGGAGCCTGTGGATCTTCGGCAACAACGTCGAGGAGGCGTTCGGGCCGATCGGCTACCTGGCCATGTACGGCGCCGCCGGGCTGGCCGCGACTCTCGGGTTCGTGGCGTTCAACCAGGACCTCACCATTCCGCTCGTGGGGGCCAGCGGGGCCATCGCCGGGGTCATGGGGGCATACCTGGTGCTGTTCCCGCGTCATCTCGTCATGACGTTCGTGCTGTTCCGGATCGTGGCCATCCCATCGGTCATCTTCCTGGGAATCTGGCTGGTGAGCCAGTTCGCCCTGGTCGATCAGTCTTCGGGGATCGCCTGGGAGGCCCATGTCGCCGGCTTCGTGTTCGGGGCGGCCCTGGTGCTTCCCTTCCGAACCACCTTGCTGCGGCGCACGCTGGCGGGGGTTCCGCAGCGGGCCGAGCGGTCCTTCGGGACCTGACCGGGCGGCCGATCAGAAACGCTCGAGCGCGGCCGGCAACTCGGCAACACTCGGAATCACGATGTCGGGTCGCCACTGCGGCGGCACGGTCCCGGAGTCGCCCGTGACGCCGCTCAGGACCAGGATGCGCCCCCACCCGGCCTCCGCCCCGAGGGCGAGATCCGTCTCCGGGCGGTCGCCGACGATCCAGACGGGTCCGGGGACCAGGAGGCGAGAGACGGCGGACCTCATCGCCGGGTTGGGCTTTCCGGCGACCTCGGCCTCGACGCCGGAGGCGGTCTCCAGTGCGGCCACCAGGGCTCCCGCCCCCGGCGCCGGGCCCCGGGAGGTGGGAAACGTGGCGTCGGTATTCGTGGCGATCAGGCGGGCGCCGCGCCGCACCGCAGTTGCGGCACGGTCGAGCCGTTCGTAGGTGAAACCCCGATCGAGGCCGATGACCACCGATCCGGCCGCTCCGGGTTCGGTGGTGATCGACAAGCCGCCCTCACGGAGTGTGTCGGTCATGCCGGGCTCTCCCACGGCCAGGACCGGTTGGTCGTCACCGACCAGAGTGGCTGCCGCAACGGCGGAAGTCACCACCCGGTCGGATTCGACGAGAAGACCGGTTGCCGCGGTGATCGCCTCTGCCACCGCAGCGGGCGTCCGGGTGGCGGCGTTGGTGGCGAAGACGTGGTGGAAACCGGAATCGGCGAGGGCCTGCAGCGCCTCCCCGGCCCCGGGGATCCCCGCGGCACCCACGTAGATCACGCCGTCGAGGTCGAAGACGAGGTTGCCGCGTTCAGCGGATGCGTTCGCCAAACCGGGTCACCGTGAGGGCGAGATGGTCGGCCGTGAGGCCCAGGGAAGCTTCGCTCACCCGCTCGTCGTTGCCGTGGAACATGGACAGCAGATCCCCGAAGCGGAGACGGTCGTCGAAGACTGCCATCCCGAACGCCACCGTCCCCCGGCGGCGGAAGAACCTGGCGTCGGTTGCCACCGGGATGAGCGTCGGGATCATGCGCCGATGACCGGCGACGACCTCGAGCGCATCGCCGATCGCTTCCCACAGCGGCCCCTCGGGTGGCGAGCCACCCGCAGGGGTCGACTCGATCTCGCGGATCTCGATGTCCTCCCCGGAGGGCCCGAGAACCTTGCGGAAGTGGTCGTCGAGATCGGTCTGGTCCTGTCCCGGCAGAAGCCGAATGTCGATGTCGGCAACGGCCCGGTCGGGTACCACGTTCATCTTCACCCCACCCTGCAAGGTGTTGGGGCTGACCGTGAGGTGGGTGCAGGCGTGGGCCCACCGCCCCATGCCGAGATCCTCGCCGGCGAGGGTATCGATGGCGCCGTCCAGGCGGTCGGGATCGACGAGTGCAGCGGCTAGGGCGGGCTCGGGATCCCAGGCCTCCACGAACCGGCGCCACTCCTCGCTGATCACGACGGACGATCCTTGTTGGCCGAGGCGGGCCACCGCCTCGGCCAACGGCACCAAGGCGTTGTGAGTCCCGTATGGCTGGCTGCCGTGACCGGGAACGCCGGTCGTGACGAACCGGCGCCAATGAGGGCCCTTCTCGGCCACCGTGACCGGGAGGCCCGGTCCGGCGCGACCGGAGAGCATCGGAGCCCCGATCTCGGTGAGCAGAAAGTCGCAGGCGACCTGGTCCCAGTGCTCGGCGACGAGCAACTCTGCCCCCAGCTTGCCGGCCGCCTCCTCGTCCGCCACGGCGAGAAAGAGGAGATCGCCGGGGAGCGGAGCCGCGGCCCCGTCCCAAAAGCGTTTGAAGACGGCGGCCATCGTCGCCGTTTGGTTGAGCATGTCGACTGCTCCTCGACCCCAGATGTAGCCATCCCGCCGCTCCCCCGCAAACGGGTCCACCGTCCATCCGGACGGCGTCACCGGCACCACGTCGAGGTGTCCGAGGAGCATGAGGCTTGGTGCCCCCGGATCTCTCCCGGGAACCCGATAGAGGGCGCTCTGCCGCCCGGGATGAGGCTCGAACACTCGCTCCGGGGTCCCCAGGTAGCCGTCGAGCGTGGCAACCGACCGGTGTTCGTTTCCGCTGTCCGGCGTGCCGTCGTTCACGCAGGCATTGGAGATGAGCGTGATGAGCAGTTCACCCACCTCGCCGGAGTGAATCGACTCCACTACTCGTCCCCGTGGTGCATCACGATTCGCCGTGCCGAGAAGCCGTGGGACTCGAAGAAGTTCTTGGCGAGACGATGACCGGGAGCCACATGGGCATCGAAGAATCCGATGCCCCCCGCCCGGGCCCGGCGCAGGAAATACTCCATCATCGCTTCCCCGACACCCACCTCACGCGCCTCGGGATCGGTGAAGATGAGCCGGATAGCGCCGATGGTGCGGCCGCCGGCCTGAGGGAGCATCGTCTCGACCCTCCCCAGCAGGAAGCCGAAGGGGATCTCGTCGATCGTTCCCACGATGAGAGTGGTGTCGTCGTCGACCATCGCGGCCTCGAAGGCGTCATCGACCGGCTCGACGAGTCCGTCGGCGAGCGGCCAGAGGGACTCGAGGACCTCCATCTCGGACTCGAGACCGGCGTAGAGGCGACGGAGCTCACCGAGGTCCTGTGCCGTCGCCTCTCGCGCTCCGATCTCCATGGCGCTGTCGTCAGGCGCAGTCGCGGCAGAGCATCTTGCGGCGGTTGGCGAGTTGGCTCGTCCGCTTGACGAGGAAACAGTTGGAGCAGACGAACTCATCGTCGCCGGCGGATTCGGCGGATGTGTCGAGGGCGATCGCCTCGCGTCGCAGCTGGCGCAGCTCGGCGGCCTCGTCGACCGGAAGGGCCTCCGCCTCCTCGTCCTCGGTCAACATCTCGAGCTCCTCGGCCTCGAGTTCATCGAGGGCCTCTTCCTGTTCTCCCTCCTCCTCCTCCTCCTCCTCCCCGTCTACCTCGCCCGCCTCGGAGTCATCGTCTGAGCCCTCTTCGTCTTCGATCTCGAAGTCGTCGTCGCCGTCGTCTTCGGTGAAGTCTTCGTCGTCGATGTCCTCGAGGTCGTTATCGCCCCACTCGTCGGTTTCCTGGGCGAGGTCCTCGTCCTCGTTCGTCTTGCCTCGCGGCGTCATCGGTCCTCCTGAAAGCGGCCGGAGTATATCGCTCGCAGGGCGCCGGCCACGTCAGATCTTGAAATGGATTGCCCCAGGCTTGATGTGAACGGAGACCGGCGTCACTCCGAGGTAGTCGCCGTCAACTTCGATTGGGAGGTGGCGGTCGGCGGTGATCTCGAGCCGTCCGGACCGGTATCGCTTGACGGCCGGATGCCTGAGATGGAGGCCGCGCATCGCCTTGCGATAGAGCAGCGGGACCTGCCACTTCGAGATGGCGAAGACCTGCACGTCGAGGAGGCCGTCGGCGAGAGCCGAGCGCGGCGCGATGTTGACCCCACCGCCGAAGAACTGGCCGTTGGCCAACACGATGGTGGCAGCCCGTCCCGCAAAGGTGTGCCTCTCGGTGGCCACCCGGCCCTCGAAGGTGGGGAACCCGGGCAGAGTCATCCAGAAGGCCGCTCGGTAGCGCAGACCCCCCAGTCGGCGGCTGAGCCCTTCGGCACGGCGAACCGTGGCAGCCAACAGCCCCACGTTGACCGCATTGAGGAAGTGGCGGGTGCCGAAGTCGCCCTCCAGCACCCCGACGTCGACGGGGTAGACGTCGGGTCCGGTGAGATGGACGACGGCTCCCTCCGGATCCTGGGGAACCCCGAACGTCCGCACGAAGTCGGATCCGGAGCCGGCGGGGAGGATCCCCAGTACGGGTGGGGTCGTCCAATCCCTTTGGAGGAGGGCATCGACGACCAGGCTGGCCGTTCCATCGCCACCGACTGCCAGGAAGTGCGTGGCGCCGGCTCGGCACCCCCGATCGACCAGCGAGCGCAGGTGGTCGGCACTCTCGGTGACGTGAAGCTCCGCCTCGACGCCGTGGGCACCGAGCGCCCGGGCCACCCGATGCCTCACGTCCTCCTTGCCTCCCGCTCCCGGGTTCAGCAGGGTCCACCAGGTCACTAAGGCCTCACCGCCGCGACGACGCCCCGGTCGATCGAGGCGACGGCCCGGTCGACGACGAGAGCGAGTTGCGGTGCCACCTCACCGACCTGTCGGAGGAGGTCGAGCAGCTGGCGGCAGTTTCGCACGAAGTCGCCCACTCCGGCCGTCTCCTCCTCGAAGAGATCCTCCAATGCCTCTCCCCCGGCCCAACGGTAGGCGAGGTCGGCGAAGCCCGCCTCGGGGGGACGGCAGGTGGCGAGGCCGGCTCCCTCCTCCTGGCGGGCCAGTCCCTCCCAGATCTCGGTGATCCTCGCAAAACGCTCGGCGGTGAGGGCCGTGGGCCAGCGCCCCGGCTCGGCACCAGCGCGCGGCTCATAGGTGAAAGCGGAGACGAGCGCCGCCGCCTCGGCGGGATCGAGGCCCGCCAAGATCTCCTCCTCGAGTGCTTCGGCCAGAAGCAGGTCGAGCTCGTTGTAGATGAAGCGAAGACGCTCTCCCGGCGGCCGGAGGCTCCACCCGTCGACGTAGCCGCGGGCCTCGAGCAGGGCCAGCCGGGCATGGAGCATCGGGATCATGCCCCGGTCGGTTCGTTGGAGCCGCTTGCGGTTTCTCTCGAGGCGCCGCTCGATGCGGCGTGCCTCTCGCACGGCAGCCAGGTGGGTTTCGAAGTCGGGGCAGCCGGACGGCCCATCGTCCGCCGGTGCGGCGGGTCGCACGGGATCGCCGGTGGGTTCCCATGTTGCCAGCGCGTCGGCGATCCTGCGCCGGTACTTGAGATCGCGGGGGCGGAACGGGCCGGCGAGCTCGATACGGCCGGTGATGGCCGTCTCGGGAGGCAGCCGGTCGGGACCGAGTCGGCGCAGCTCCGCCTCATCGGACACGAGCAGGAGACGGGGACGCTTCCCGTGGCCCCTGGCCACGACCACGTGACGTCGCAACCGACGGCCCTCCCGCCACTCGAGAACGTCACCGGCGGCCGTCTTTGCCGCGAACTCGGCCATGATCCGGCCGCCGGGCTGATCATCGGCGATGGCCCACACCTCGCCGCGGTCGCAGTGGGCCCGGCTGCGAGCCTCGGCGAGCCGTGCTTCCGCCTCGCCGATGGCTTCCTCCAGGTGGTGGCGGCGGCGCTCGCTTCGGTATTGGGCGAAGGAGGCGTTGAGGAGGTGCTCGGCGCGTTCTCTCGTGTAGACCGCAACCAGGTTGACGGCCATGTTGTAGGTGGGTCGGAAGCTCGACCGGAGCGGGTGGCTGCCGGGCGCGGCGATGCCGGTGACCTGATCGATCGGAGTATGGCCGCTGTGCTGGACGACGGCGGTGCCCCGGCGGTCGATGCCCCGACGCCCGGCTCGCCCGGTGAGCTGGGTGTAATCGCCGGGCTGCAGCAGCTCGTGACTCTCACCGGTGAACTTGCTGAGGCTCTCCAGCACAACCGCGCGCGCCGGCATGTTGATGCCGAGCGCCAGGGTCTCGGTGGCAAAGACCAGGCGCACCAGACCCAGGGTGAACAGGTGCTCGACGATCTCCTTGAAGGCGGGAACGAGTCCGGCGTGGTGAGGAGCGACCCCGGCGCTCACCGTGTGGAGCCAAGACTCATACCCGAGCACGGCGAGATCCGCGGGGTGGAGATGAGCGGTTCGGGCGTCGGCGATCCGCCGGATCTCGGCGGCCTCCTCTGCATCGGTCAGCCGCAGACCGTCGCCGACCACCCGCCGGGCCGCCGCCGAGCAGCCGGCTCGGGAGAAGATGAAGTAGATGGCCGGGAGCAGATTGCGATCGCGCAGCAACTCGCATGTCTCGGTTCGCCCCGGCGGGGCGTACCGCCGCCGTCCCGGATGTCGCCGCAGCATGCGAACGAGGCCGGCGTTGGGAAGGTCTCCCTCGAAGAGATCGATGAGCCGCAGACGGTGGCCCTCCCAGCGGTCCTTGAGGAGGTAGGTGGAGGTCAACGGAACGGGGCGGGTTGCCTCCGTCACCAGGGCCGTCGGTCCTCGCCGCGTCGCGATCCAGTCTGTGAAGTCACCCGGATTGGCGATGGTCGCCGACAGGCACACCAGCGGGATGGCGCGATCGAGGTGGATGATGATCTCCTCCCAGACCGAGCCCCGCGTCCGGTCCTCCAAGTAATGGACCTCATCGAGGATGACGACGCCGACCTCGGCCAACTGAGCCGGATCGGTGTACATCATGTTGCGGAGCACCTCGGTCGTCATGACCACCACGGGTGCCGATCCGTTGATGGAGTTGTCACCGGTGAGAAGGCCCACTGATTCCCGGCCGTGGAGGACCTGCAGATCTGCGAACTTCTGGTTCGAGAGTGCCTTGAGCGGCGTCGTGTACACGGCTCGCCGGCCCTGCCCCAGGACTCGGGCGATCCCCGCCTCGGCGACGACCGTCTTGCCCGACCCGGTCGGGGCAGTCACCACCACGCTCTCCCCTCGATCGAGGGCATCGGCGGCCCGGATCTGGAAGGAGTCCGCCGGAAACGGGAGTCCGCGGAGGTACTCGGCGGCGTTCACCGGCGGAGGATGAACCGCACCAGCCAGATGGTCAGTTCATAGAGCACGTAGAGCGGCCCGGACAGCAGGAGCAGTGTCAGCGGGTCGCCACTCGGTGTGACTACCGCCCCGATGGTCACGATGAGCAGCACCGCCCAGCGCCGCCCTCGGGCCAACTGGCGCCAGCCGACCACTCCGACGGCGGCGGCGGCGAACAGGAACACGGGGAACTCGAAGGCGATTCCGAAGACCAAGAGGAATCGCAGCGCGAACGTGAGGTAGAAGCCTCCACCGATGGTGGGATCGAGACGATCGGAACCGAAGTCGAGGAGGAAGCCCAGCCCCCGCTGCAGTGACCAATAGCCGAAGGCGATGCCCCCGAGGAAGAGGAGTACGAGCACGGCGACGAGCGGGATGACGAACCGTCGCTCCCGTTTCGTCAGCGCCGGGCTGATGAAAGCCCACAGCTGGTAGATGACCACCGGGCTCGCCAGCAGGAAACCGCCGAAGAACGAGATCCTCATGAACAAGGAAAAGGCCTCGGTCGGCTTGAAGAATGCGAGGTCGCGTTGGGTGGCGACCCTTTCGTAGGGCTCGACCAGCACGTCGAAGATCCAGTTGCGGAAGACGAACGCCACGATCGAGCCGACGACGATCGCGATGCCCACCTTGAAGACGCGGGCCCGCAGCTCTTCCAGGTGGGCCATGAGTGGCTGCCGGGTCGGCTCGCTCACTCCTCGTCCCTCTCTATGGCCGCCGGAGGATCCGGGCGAGTCTCGCCGGCGGGTTCGGGGGGCGGGCGTCGGTCCGGCTTGAGGTCGCCCAACGCCTCCCGCATCTCGCGCCCGGCCTGATCGAGAGGTTCGATGACCTCGCGGTACTCCTCTTCGATGCCCGACTTCAGGTCGTGGGCCGCTTCACGCAGGTCGCGGGCGATACGCCCCATCTTCCTGGCGATCTCGGGGAGCCGCTTGGGACCGAACACGAGCAGCGCGACCACGCCGATGGTGACGAGTTCTGCGGGACTGACGCTGAACACGGCGTCATGGTAGAGAACGTGCGGTGATGGAAGGGGCGGCGCCGGTGGTCAGCTGCTGAGCTGCTGATGCCAGTCGCCGCGGTCCAGAGCCCTGGCGAACTGGCTGATCTCGTCCTCGGTGATGGGGTCGTCATCGACGACCTGATAGGCGACCCCGGTGGCGAGCAGGATGCTGACGACTCTGTGGTTGGCGGGTCGCCGCCGCTCTTCCTCGCAGTGGGGGCAGACGAAGAGGTAGCTGCCGGTGCCGTTGGCGGCGACCAGTTCCAGCGAGATGTCGTTCGGCACCAGCTCGACGTCGCCGCAGAGGCTGCAGGAGGTGCGGATCGTGGTCATGAGGTGTGTCTCCGGCGGTCGTCGTTCGTTGCACGCGTTATCGGAGGGGCCTGAAGGGGCCTGAATGACCATTTACCGTGTAGTCACTTCGTAGCGGTGAAGGATCCGATCACGGAGTTCATCGCGGGCCTGCGCCACCCGGTCGCCGCTCACCAGTTCGGCCTCCGTGCCGAGTCGCAAGAGCAGCCGCGCCGCCACGAGAGGGTCGGCGGCGTGGAATTCGATCGTCGTACCCTCGGGGCCCTCATCGACGATCTCCGTTGGGTAGTACTCGGTGACCCACTGAGCGCCCGGACCCAGCCTGATCAGCGCTCGGACGTCGTCGACGCCCGGGGTGTAGCCGACCTCCGTCCGGGGGGGCTCTCCCGGCGGTTCGAACGTCTCGGTGGTGATATCGGCCCGGCGAATCCGATCGATCCTGAAGACCCGCTCGGCCTCGGCCATGCGGCAGTGGCCCGACACGTACCAGTTGCCGAGTGTCGAGAAGATGCTCCACGGCTCGACGTCTCGCTCCGTGGTGCGCTCTGCAGCGACGGAGGTGTAGGTGATGCGCACGACCTTCCCCTCGGCGGCCGCCTCCTTGAGCGTTCCCACCAGAGCCGGTACGGCGGGGACGTCGACGTCGATCGAGCCCGGCTCGGGCAGCACCACCGCCTGGAGCTTCTCGACCGCCGATGCAAGCGCATCCGGGGCGGCTCCCGATGACAACACAGCCATGCCGCCCGCCAGGAGCGCCAGGCCCTCGGCGGCGGTGAGGCGCAGGGGTTCTGCGAAGTAGTCCGCCATATCGATCACCACCTCGTCGCCGTCCACGTAGGCGTCCATGAGGTCGCCGGGTCCGTACCCCGGCAGGCCGCACACAAAGACCAGGTTGAGGTCCTGGACGAGCTCGGCCCGGGTGTAACCGAAGCGGGCACACACGTCGTCGACGGCGGCGCCCGGGTTGGCGATCACCCAGGGCAGCATGGCCAGGATTCGGGACAGGCGGTGGGCGGTGCGGGGACTCGTCATCGCGCCCCCGAGAGGTGCTCGACGAACCTCTGTCGAACTTCGGGCGGTGTCGTGATCTCGGCGCTGGCGCCGAAACCGATGATCCAGCCGAGGAAGGCGTCGACCGCCGAGATCGGGATCGTCGCCTCGAGTGCTCCCTCATCATCGACGGTCACTCGGGCGCGCGCCGTCAGCTGACGCCGCGCCCACCACGCCACGTCGGGGTCGAAGCGGACCGTCACCTCGATGTCGTCCTCGCCGGCCTCCCACGGCACCTCGGGGATCGCTTCGGCTACCGAGAAGCCCCCCGGGCGGCGGAAGGCGCTCGGGTCGCCGACCGCGACCGCTGCGTCCATGCGATCGACGCGGAACACCCGTTGCTCCCCCTTGCCGACCGCCGCTCCGACCACGTACCAGTGGCCCATCCGGTGGGCGAGACCGTATGGATGGAGGCGCCGCTTCGCTCCCCGGTACGTGAACTGCAGTTCGCGCCGTTCGCTGACCGCAGCGAACACTTCGGCGAGACGATCGGCGTCTTCCCCCAGGTCGGCCGCCAGAGGTTCCCCGGCCCCCGCCATCGGCGCGCCCCCGAGCTTGAAGATCGCCCCGGGACCCGGCGCCTGTCCCCCCAGCCTCACCGCCTGGGCGGCCAGCCACAGTGCGGCGCGCTCCTCGTCGCTCAGCCCGGGGTCGGGGAGGGCATACTCGGAGGGCGAAACCACGTAGCCCTGCTCGACCTCCCACGCATCGGTGTGCTGCAGGCGGATCGGTATCCCGAGTTGGCGAAGGACGTCCTTGTCGCGCTCGAAGGTACGTCGGAACGCCTCATCGGAGTCCTGGTCGTAGCCGGCCACTGTTTGCCGGATCTCGTCGGCCGTGACCGGGCGCTCCGCAGTGAGGAGGAAGGCGAGGAGATTGAGCAGTCGCTCGATGACGCGCTGCATGTCGCGGCACTGTATCGGGGTATCGATGCCGGCGAAAGGATGCGAGCAGTTCGGTGCTGCGGCACACCAGGGTGGCAACACGCCGGTGAATGGGGCCACGGCAGCCGCTTCGCTCTTCCGGGATCAGCCGCGATCTTGCCTCAGAGGGAGGCGATGAGCTTCTCGACCCGTTCGTCGGAGGCCCGGAACGGGTCTTTGCAGAGGACGGTCCGCTGTGCCTGGTCGTTCAGCTTCAAGTGCACCCAGTCGACGGTGAAATCGCGCCTCTGGGCCTTGGCCGCCTTGATGAACTCCCCGCGCAGGCGGGCTCGGGTCGTCTGGGGCGGCTGGCGCATCGAGCGTTCGATGTCCTCGTCGATGACGACCCGCTCCATCAGTCCCCGGCGTTCCAGGAGGTAGTACAGGCTGCGATCACGACTCACGTCGTGGTAGGCGAGATCGATGAGCGCCAGGCGGGGATCGTCGAGAGCCAGATCGTCCCTCGCCCGGTATCCCTCGATGAGGTGGTACTTGGCGACCCAGTCGCACTCTCGCTTCAACGAGAGCGGGTCCTTCTCCAACCCCGTCAGCAGGTGCTCCCACATCTCGACGGCGCGCGCCACCTGGGGAGCGAACCCGGGGTTACGGGCGTAGCGCATGACTCGCTCGAGATACTCCCACTGCATGTCGAGGGCGGAGAGTTCTCGACCGTTGGCGAGGCGGACGGTCCGCCGACAGGTGATGTCGTGACTGATCTCCCGGATGGCGCGGATCGGGTTCTCCAGGGTGAGATCCCGAAAGACGACGTCGTCTTCCAGCATCTGGAGCATCGCCACGGTGGAGCCCACCTTCACGTAGGTGATGTACTCCGACATGTTTGAGTCCCCGGCGATCACGTGGAGGCGCCGGTAGCGCTCGGCATCGGCATGGGGCTCGTCGCGAGTGTTGATGATCGGCCGACTACGGGTGGTGGCCGAGGAGACGCCTTCCCAGATGTGTTCCGCCCGTTGGGCGAGACAGAAGGTGGCTCCCCGGGCACTGTGGAGCAGCTTTCCGGCACCGGCCCACACCTGGCGAGTGACGAAGAAGGGGATGAGAGTGTCGATCATCCGCTGGAAATCTCCCTGGCGAGCCACGAGGTAGTTCTCGTGACACCCGTACGAGTTGCCGGCGGAGTCGGTGTTGTTCTTGAACAGGTAGATCTGGCCGCGAATCCCCTCTTCCCGGAGGCGCTCCTCGGCCGACTCCAGGAGTCCCTCGAGGACTCTCTCCCCCGCCTTCTCGTGGGCCACGAGGTCGTAGAGGCTGTCGCACTCGGGAGTGGCGTACTCGGGGTGGCTCCCGACATCCAGGTAGAGGCGGGCACCGTTCTCCAGGAAGACGTTGGACGAGCGGCCCCAGCTCACCACCCGACGGAACAAGTACCGGGCCACCTCGTCGGGCGACAGGCGGCGCTGGCCGCCCAGGGTGCAGGTCACCCCGTACTCGTTCTCGACACCGAAGATGCGGCGCTCCATGGGGGCCGAGCGTAGTTGCTTCCTCGACAATCCAGGCGGGCCGATACGATGACTCGTCGTGGACCACTTCGTTCTGCTGGCGCGCATGAGCGACGTCATCGCCGCCAGGATCACCGCGGCCCGCCTCCGCTCGGAGGGCATCGACGTGCGGCTCAAGGGAGAGTCGCTCGGGCCCTATCGCCTCACCGTGGGCGCCATGGCGGTCACAGAGCTTTGGGTTTCTCAGTCTTCGCTGGAACGGGCACGCCGGGTGATGCTGGAAGCAGAGGTGGACGAGGTGCTCGGCAGCGCCGGACGGGAGACTCGCCGGAAGCCGGACCCGAGTTGGGTGGTGCCGGCGATCGCCACGGCGATGCTCGTCGTGGTCCTGCTTCGGCTTGTCTGGGCCGTCCTCTAGGCCGCAACCATCTCCTCGGCCGTCAGCCGCCGGAATGTTCGCCGCCCCAGGGTGCGGTCCACCACCGCCGCCTCCCATCCGTCCGGAGGGATGTCGCGGTCCTCAACGGCATCGAAGGCCTCTTTGGCCCATCGGATCGTGTCGGTGAGCGGGGCATCGTCCGCGAAGCGCTCTTCGAGGAGCGCCGAGAGTTGTTCGTCCCGACCGCCGATGGCGCAAAAGTGGCGCTCGTCGTAGAGGGTGCCGTCGTAGGTGACTCGGAACAAGCGGTTGTCGACCGCTTCCAAGCCGACCTCGGCCACCATGATCTCCACTTCGTACGGCTTGACCTCCTGGGTGAAGATGTGCCCGAGCGACTGGGAGTATGCATTGGCCAGACCCTTGGCGGTCACGTCCTCCCGGGCGTAGGCGTAGCCCTTCAGGTCGGCGTGGCGAATGCCGGCGACGCGCAAGGCCTCGAACTCGTTGTACTTGCCGACCCCGGCGAAGGCGATCCGATCGTAGATCTCGCTGATCTTCTGGAGGGCGCCGCTGGGGTTCTCGGCGACGAGGAGAATCCCGTCGGCATACTCGAGGGCTGCGATCGAGCGACCCCGGGCGATCCCCTTCCGGGCGAACTCGGCCCGGTCCTTCATCAATTGCTCGGGAGGCACGTAGTACGGCATTGTCATGGCGAGTCCTCCATCACGGCCCGGGAGACCTCGGCGACGGCGGCATCTTCGATCTCCCGGTACCCGTCGCCGTTCACCACGACGACGTTGGGATAGATGTCGCGGCGGAGGTCGGGGCCCCCGGTGGCCGAGTCCTCCTCGGCGGCGACGACGAGTGCTTCGACGGCGAGGCGAATCGCTGCGGACTCTCCCAGGTCGGGCCGGAACGCCCCCCTGAGGTACATGTGGGCCTCGCGCCCACCGGATCCGGTGGCCGCGAAGTCGATCTCCTCGTAGCGGCCGCCGACGACATCGAACGAGTAGAGGCGACCGGTGGCGCCGTCGGGATCGAAGCCGCAGAAGAGGGGTATCACGATGAGGCCTTGGAAGGCCATCGGGAGGTTGCGTCGCAGCATTCCCGCCAGGTAGTTGGCCTTGCCGTCCAGGCTGAGGCGGCTCCCTTCCATCTTCTCGTAGTGCTCGAGCTCGGTCTGGAAGAGGCGGATCAATTCGAGCGCCACACCTGCGGTACCCGAGACGGCCACGGCCGAGTACTCGTCGGCTGCAAAGACCTTCTGCACCCGGCGATGAGTGATGAGGCTGCCGGAGGTGGCGCGCCGGTCACCCGCCATCACCACGCCGCCGGCGAAGCGGAACGCCAGCACCGTGGTCCCTTCGGAAACCGCCAGGTCACCTGCGTGCGCGGGGAGATCCCAGCGCGGCTCGATCCCTCGGGCCCGCAGCAAGGCCGAGAACGACTGGTCGGGATGGACCGGGAGGTCTCGCGGGAGGCTCTCGCCGGTCACTCGCCGCCCTTCTGGACGTAGTTCTTCACGAACTCCTCGGCATTCTCCTCGAGGACCGTGTCGATCTCGTCGAGCAGATCGTCGATCTTGTCGGTCAGTTCGGCTCCGACGTCGTCTGCCTGTTCCGCGTCCTGCTCGGCGTCCTCGGAAGAACGATCACGCTGAGGTTGCTTCTGCTCCTGTTCCGCCATGCTCACCTCCCAGGGCCCGGACGAGGTCGGCTGCGGTCGCCGCGTCGTCGATAAGCGAGGCGACCCGTTCCTTGCCGCCGCGGAGCGGCTCCATCATAGGCACCCGCTTGAGAGCGTCCTCACCGACATCGAAGATGAGCGAATCCCAGTTGGCGGCCACCAGGGAGTCCTCGAACTTGCCCACGCACCGTCCCCGGAAGTAGGCCCGGGTTCGTTCCGGCGGCCGGTGGGCGGCGGCCGCCACGGCTTCCTCGGTGAACAGGCGCCGCATGCGCCCGGCGTTGACGAGGCGGTGGTAGAGACCCCGTTGCGGGTCGACATCGTGGTATTGGAGATCGAGGAGTCGCAGCTTGGGGTCGTCCCAGGCGAGCCCGTCGCGGTCGCGGTAGCCCTCGAGGAGTGCCAGCTTGGCGGTCCAATCGAGACGATCGGCGGTGGAAACCGGATCCTGCTCGAGGTCGGTGAGGATTCCCTCCCAGAGGCGCAGCACATCGCGGCCGATGTCATCCACTCCCCCGGCGTCACCGAACTTGGCGAGCTGCTCGAGGTAGCTCCACTGGAGATCCAGGGCGGTCGCGGTCGTTCCGTCCGCCAACGCCACGGTGCAACGCAGCGTCGGATCGTGACTGATTCGCCATACCGATTCGACCGGCTCGGCGAGCGCAACCGGCTCACCGAGGGCGCCTTCCTCGAGCGCCGCGAGAAACAGCGAGAGCGATCCGAGCTTGACGAACGTCTGGATCTCGGAGCGGGTGGCGTCGCCGATGATCACGTGGAGGCGGCGGTAGGACCCCGGCTCGGCATGGGGTTCGTCCCGGGTGTTGACGATGGGCCGCTTGAGGGTCGTCTCCAGGCCCACCTCTTCTTCGAAGAAGTCGGCCCGCTGGCTGATCTGGAAGGTGGCCGGCGGGCGACCGTTCTCGCTCCCCACCTTGCCGGAACCGGTCACCACCTGGCGGCTCACGAGAAAGCCGATCAGGTGTCGCACGATCTCACCGAACGGAACGGAGCGGGCGAGCAGCACGTTCTCGTGGGCGCCGTAGGAGTTGCCTTTGCCGTCGCTGTTGTTCTTGTGGACCAGGACGCGTTCACCTTCGGGGAGAGTGCGCTGGGCGGCCGCCGCCGCTTGCGCCAGGATCACCTCGCCGGCCTTGTCGTAGAGAGCGGCCTCGAGGGGGTCGTAACACTCGGGTGTCGAATACTCGGGGTGGGCGTGGTCCACGTAGAGGCGGGCTCCATTGGTGAGCACGGCATTCACGAGCCCGGTCTCGAAGTCGGGCGCAGGGGCCGGCTCGTAGCCGAATCCACGAGCGTCTCGACCCGGGGATTCCTCCTCGTAGGACCACTGGATGCGGGCCCGCTCGCCGGCATACGAGTTGATGACGAGGCTGGATGCGAGCACGGGATTGAAGTCGGCCTGGTTGCGGATGGTGATCCCGAACTCGGTTTCGGTCCCGAGGACCTTGTGAACCGAATCTCCGGTCACAGGTATTGGCCCGTGGTGATCGCCTCGATGCTGCGGCTCTCCCCGTCCCCTTCGATCAGGGTGCGCACGTAGACGATGCGCTCACCCTTCTTCCCCGAGATGCGGGCCCAGTCGTCCGGGTTGGTCGTATTGGGGAGGTCTTCGTGCTCGCGGAACTCCTGACGGATGGCGTTGGTCAGGTCGTCGGTGGCGACGCCTCGCCCTCCGCCGGCGATCTCCCGCTTGATGGCTTCCTTCTTTGCTCGGCGGACGATGTTCTCGATCATCGCCCCCGACGAGAAGTCCTTGAAGTACAGGACCTCCTTGTCCCCGTTGGCGTAGGTGACTTCGAGGAAACGGTTGTGTTCCTCCGAGGAGTACATGTCGCCGACGACCTTGGTGATCATCTCTCCGACGAGGCGCCTGCGATCGCCGCCGGCCGCCTCGAGTTCCTGGGAGGCCAGCGGGACATCCTCACCGAGGTAGATCGAGAAGATCTCACGGGCCGCGTCCGCGTTGGGCCGCTCGATCTTGATCTTGACGTCGAGTCGGCCGGGCCGAAGGATGGCGGGGTCGATGAGGTCCTCCCGATTGGACGCCCCGATCACGATGACGTTCTTCAGTGCTTCGACGCCGTCGAGCTCGGAGAGGAGCTGCGGCACGATCGTCGATTCGACGTCGGAGGAGATGCCACTCCCCCGGGTGCGGAAGAGAGAGTCCATCTCGTCGAAGAAGACGATCACCGGGTTGCCTTCGTCGGACTTCTCCTTGGCCCTGGCGAAGATGAGCCGAATCTGTCGTTCGGTCTCGCCCACGTACTTGTTCAGCAGCTCGGGGCCCTTCACGTTCAGGAAGTACGACCGGGCGTCCTCCTGGCCGGTCTTGGTGGCGACGGCGCCGGCGAGGCTGTTCGCCACCGCCTTGGCGATGAGGGTCTTGCCGCAGCCCGGTGGCCCGTAGAGGAGCACACCCTTGGGAGCGGCGAGCCCGTAGTCCTCGAAGAGGTCCTTGTGGACGTAGGGAAGCTCGACCGCGTCGCGGATCGTCTCGATCTGGTCGCCGAGACCCCCGATCTTCTCGTACCCGATGTCGGGGACTTCCTCCAGCACCAGCTCCTCGACTTCGGGTCGAACGAGCCGCTCGTAGACGACCCCCGTCTTCACGTCCACTCTGACGTGATCGCCGACCCGGAGGTATTCCGACCGCATTGGACCGGACAGCTCGACGACCCGCTCCTCGTCGGCTCGGCCCAGGACGATCACCCGGGACTCGTCGAGCAGCTCCTTGATCGTGACCACCTCGCCGGTGTGCTCGAAGGAGCGAATGTCGATGACGTTCATCGCCTCGTTCAAGAGGACTTCCTGGCCGATCTCCAGCTCTTTGATCTCGATGGAGGGAGCGACCTGGACTCGGAGCTTGCGTCCCCCGGTGGCCACATCGATGGTTCCGTCGGTGTTGACACCCTGAACGAGTCCGAAGGGGTTGGGTGGAGCGGTGAGCTTCTCGACCTCTTCCCTGAGAACGGCGAGTTGTTCGCGCGTCTCCTCGAGAGCCGCGGAGAGCTTCTCGTTCTGGGACGCCGATTGGGCCAGGCGGGCCTTGGTCTCGAGAAGCCGCTCCTCGAGGATTCGGACACGCCGCGGAGCGTCCTGCAGGCGCCGCCTGAGGATGGCGATCTCCTCCTCCAGCATCTTGATGGTGCTGCGGAGCTCCGATGTCGATGCGTCGGATTCAGACATGGTGGCACCTCGTCTGGAGATCCGGCCCTCTCCGACCGGGCGATCAGTATACGACCGGCCCGGTTTCGTGGGTGGATTGATCAGCATCGATTGAGTGGGGCCCCGGCAGCAGTACACTCGCGCTCGGTTCCGATTGGAGACTTGCCACCATGAAGGTTTGGATCGACCAGGACCTCTGTACCGGAGACGGCCTCTGCGAGGAGATCGCTCCCGATGTGTTCGTACTGCTCGACGACGGTCTCGCCTACGTTCGCGAAGGCGACAAGATCTTCGCTCAGTCGGAGGGCAACGAGGAGGGAGCCGCAGGGCTCGCCGTGGTGCCCGACGGGCAGGAGGACATTGTCATCGAGTCGGCCGAGGAGTGCCCCGGAGAGTGCATCTTCATCGAGCCGTGATGCTCGACCGACTCCGGCCCCGCTGAGGCGGGGTCGGGGCGCGTCAGGATTCTCGTATCGGTTCCGTGCGCCGTGACACGGTGATGAACCCGGTGTGGCCCACCATCTGGTGCGAGGGCCGAACGGAGCGACCTTCGGCAACCCATTCCCGCTGGAGGATCTCAAAGGTCATCGTCCCCGCGAACCGTCGGGAACGGCGCAGTTCCTCCTGGAGGGTTTGCACCTGAGGCACGGTCGGCAGGTAGGCCGTGAACACCCCCGACGGAGTCATTCCCTCAGCGGCCGGGGCCACCACGCGCCACGGCTCGGGAACGTCGAGCACGATCCGTTCCGGCTCGATCTCGGCGACGAAGTCCTCGACCTCGCCGACACGGAGCTCCAGGCTGTCGGGAAGGCCGCCGAGAAACCGGGTGATGGCCTCCACCGCGTGGTCGGTGTGCTCCCGGCGCCGCTCGATGCTCACCACTCGGCCGGTAGGGCCCACCGCCCGGAGGAGAGCCATGGTGAGCGCCCCCGAGCCGGTGCCCGCTTCCAGGACGGTCATGCCGGGCCCGATGTCGCCCCAGTGCACGATGGGCCCGAGGTCCTTGGGATACACGACCTGCGGACCGCGCCGCATGCGCAGCACGTAGTCGGCGAGGCGGGGACGAAGGGCCACGAGCCGCGCCCCTGAGGTCGACCGGAGGACCTCCCCCGGGGGCTTGCCGATGATCTCCGCATGGGCGACGGTTCCGGCGTGGTACTGGAAGCTGCCGGCGGGATGGAGGTCGACGAGATAGCGGCGGCCCCGCGCATCGATGAGGAGGCAGAGGTCGCCGTCGCCGAAGCGGTCGCTCACCGCCCCGCAGCCAGGAATGGGAGTGTGAAGGCGAGGAGCAGGGTGATCGCCATGATCACAACGAGGACGCGGATCATCCGGTCACGGTTCCTGAACATGAGGCCACTCTAGGTCGATCGTCGGCCCGGTAACATCGCGTCGTGAATCTGATCCGTCAGGGAGCCAGGGCCCTCTTCGGAGGGGCGCGGCGGGGTTCCGCACCGCTCACCGGTCTCGGTGCGGCGCTGCTCGTCGTGGGCTGGCTTCGCAGGCTGGCTCGCCCCAAGCGGGAACTGATCTACGCCCGCAATCTGCGCAAGGGCGAGACGGTAGGCATCAGGTTGCTCCGCAGCGGCGAGGCGTTCGAGGGGGACGAGAACTGAGTGAACCGACGTCTACCCGAGTCGGTAGACCTCGACCCGGGCGGAACCCTTCCTGCCCTTGCGTCGACCGAGGAGGAACACGAGGAGCAGCAGGACGACGGCACCCACCGCGATGGCGATGCCGGTGGTGCGGGCGGCGTCGGTGGTCTCGTCGACGACCTGCTGGATCTCCCTGAGCTTGGCTTCCAGGTCGGCCTTGTGCACGGTCATTGTGTTGCCCTCCACATCATGAGGCCGGTCACGATCAGGAGCCCGATCCCGGAGATGACGTAGCCGAAGCCGCTCCAGATCGTCCCGCTCGGGAGCAGTTCGATCACAACCCGGGCACCGGCGATCGAGAGAAACAGGACGGCGAGCAACAGCACGATTGCGGCCAGGAAACCGAAGCCGGCGAGCCGGCCGAGACGCTTGCCCGGCTCAACGGTCTCTTGGCGGATGTACTCCTTGGCGAGCTCGATGAACTCCGAGACCAGCTCGGGCAGCTCCCGGGTCTTCGCCATCACGACCTCCATCGACGGCGGGGCACAGGCTACCGGATCGCGGACGCATGATCCGCCGTGATGAGAGCCGGCCTCGGTATGCTGCCGTGCGATGCCCGGCGGTCGATCCCCCAGGAACACCTGGCCGATCGTGGTGGGCCAAGCGGTTTCGCTTCTCGGGGACTACATCGCGGTGCTGGCGCTGCCGCTCTTCGTGCTCGAGCTCACCGGATCGGCGTTGGACCTCGGCTTGACCACCGCGTTCGAGACCCTGCCGGTGCTGCTGTTCGGCTTCGCAGCCGGGGTGGCCCTCGACCGCTTTGCGATCAAACGGGCACTGATCATCGCCGACTTGGGGCGCGCCGGGGCCTTCGCCGCCCTGGGCGTCGCCGTCGCCGCCGACGTCGCCGAGGTGTGGATGGTGTTTCTGGCGGCCTTCCTGGTCGGATCCTTGGGGGTGATGTTCGATGCCGGTCTCCAGGCATGGCTCCCGGCCCTGCTCCCGGAATCATCGCTATTGGGGATCAATACGAGGTTGCAGTTCGTGCGGACGATGGCGTGGACGATCGGCCCGCCGATCGCCGGCTACCTGGTGGCACAAGGCGGGGGCTTCGGCCTTGCGTTCGGGGTGAATTCGGCCACGTTCCTGGTCTCGGTCTTCTTTGTGCTGATGCTGCGGGAGACCCGGACCCGAGCGCCGGTCGAGCAGGAGTCCTGGTGGCTCTCTTTCCGGGCCGGGATCGGGTATCTGTGGCGGGAGCGCTCCCTACGGACGGCCACGGCGGCGGCCACCATCGTCAACTTCACTTTTGTGCCGATGGAGGCACTGCTGGTGCTCTTCGCCCGGGATCGCCTCGACATCGGTGAGGAGTACCTGATCGGGTGGTTCTTCGCGGGACACGCCCTGCTGGGAGCGCTCGGGGTCGGCGCTGCTCCCCGGCTGGCCCGCCGGCTCGGTCTCGGCCGCACCTTCGTCCTCGGTCTGGCGATGCTCGGCGGGGGCTTCTTGGCGCTGTCGCTGCTGGCGGTGCCCTTTGCGGCGCTGACACCGGTGGGGTCGACGTTGGCGGCGATCGTGCCGGCGGGTATCGCCGTCGCCGGGGCCTCATTCACCAACGTGGCCTTCACGACGCTGCGTCAGCAGATCCCACCTCCCGAGTTGTTGGGCCGCGTCATCAGCGCATCACGCACCATCTCGTGGGCGGGGATACCGATCGGAGCGGCCTTGGGGGGACGTCTCGCCGAGGGGTTTGGTGTCCCTGCGGTGTACACCGCGTCCTCGGCGGCGCTCCTGGGGGCGGCGGTCTTGGTGGCTTCGACTCGGCTGGGCCGAGGGGCAATCCCCGGCTGAGGCATCAACCCAGGCCGGAGACGACGAGCACGATCAAACCCGCGGCGACGACGCTCGCCCCGGCGGTGCGGCGTGCTCCCAGGGGCTCGCGGAGGATGAGCCAACCCCCGATGGCCCCGAAGACCACGGAGGCCTCGCGGAGGCCGGCGACGTGGCCCACTGAGGTGAGACGAACGGCGGCGAGGACGAGAGCGTAGGCCCCGAGGGATGCCAGCCCGGCGCCGATCAGTTTGGGCCATCCTGTTCCCCGGACCGCCGCCGCCAACCGTCGCTTCCGGGCGGCGTAGACGACGACGGTGAGCAGCGCGCCCGAGGTCGCCATGAGAGCGATCACGTAGCGCAGTGACTCCTCACCGGCCCGAACCCCGGCGGCATCGATCAGGGTGTACGACGTGACGGCGACGCCGGTCGCCACCGCCCATCCGAGCCCACGGTGCCGGCCGGCGGTGAGTCCCAGGCCGATGAGGCCGACGGTCACCAGAGCAACTCCGGCATACCCGACCCTGCTGAGCGGATCATCGAGGAGCAGGGCTCCGCCTCCGGCGGTGAGAAGCGGTGAGATGCCTCGGGCAACCGGGTAGGCCACCGACAGGTCGGTGGTGGCATAGGCCTTGGTGAGCAACAGGCTGTAGGCGACGTGTACGAGGGCCGAACCGGCCAGATACGGGAATGCCTCGCCGGCGGGCCCTCCGATGACGAGGAGGAGTGGGGCGAGGACGAGGCCTCCGAGGGCGTTGGCACCCCACATGGCGACGAGTTGATCGCCGCTGCGCTTGACGACCAGATTCCACGCTGCGTGGAGCAGCGCCGATCCCAGCACGAGAGCCGTGGCGGAGGCCATCGCCGCAGCGTAGGGGGTTACCCTCGCAGCGTGCAGCAGCCCACCGTTCGCCAGGCGACCGCCGCGGATCTCGGCGCCATCATCGAGATCTACAACCACTACGTCACGACCTCTCATGCCACCTTCGACGTCGACCCCATCGCGGATCGCGAGGCATGGTTCGGCCAGTTCGCAGCTGATGGACCGCATCGGCTGTTCATCGCTGAAGACGGCGGGGTGGTTCGCGGATGGGCGTCGAGCACACCGCTTCGACCCCGGGCCGCCTACCGGGGATCGGTGGAGACGACCGCCTACGTTGCTCCCGACGCCGCCGACCGGGGTCTCGGCACTCGACTCTACGAGACCCTGCTGGATGCCCTGGCCGGATCCGGAGTCCACCGCGCCTATGCGGCGATCGCCCTGCCCAACCCGGCATCGGTGGCGCTCCACGTGCGTTTCGGTTTCACCGAGGTGGGCCGCTTCTCCGAGGTGGGTTTCAAACTCGGCCGCTACTGGGACGTCGCCTGGTTCGAACTCCGGTTTTGAGGATCGTCGGGGGTCTGCTTGAAGACCCGCAGTGGGCCGGGAGCGGGAATCCGCTCGAGAAGTCGTCCCGCCGCCGGGAATTCGCGACGGAGCATCGCCAATCCCGCAAGGATCAACACCGTCCCCGGACCCGGGAGCGGCACCAGCACGACGCCCAGCGCCACGGTGGCGGTCCCGGCGGTGCCGACGACGATCTTGCGGGAGAGATTGCGGCCTTCCACGGCGCGCAGGCTACTCGAGGGGGCGGGCAATGCGGGCGGCGGCTCAGGTCTCGATGTGCGCCGTGTACCGGTCTTGGCTGCGAATCTCCTCGGTCTCGGTCCACGCCGTGGCCCAGGCATCGGCGACGTAGTCCTCGGCGTCGAGTCTCACCCGGGCGATGCACTCGCTCGCTTCCCCGGGGGCGAGGCGGCGGTCGCTGCACCCGACCCGTCCGTATCCCTCCAAGTAGGCATAGACGCCCCAGAGGTATTCGTTCCCACTGTTGAAGACCGTTATCCGAAAGCGGACCTCGTCGTCGTGGTGGAAGGGTCCGCCGTCCAAAGGGATCACGCTGACGGTGATCTCGCCCCCTTCGGCGGCGCCGTCGAGGCGCACCGCCGCCGGCAGCGACTCGGGCCGGTTCGTCCCGGCCGAGGTCGTGGGCACACCGAGGTCGGCCGAAACGTCGAGGGCGGAGCCCGGTGCCGACGAGGTGGTGAGATCCAGCGAGGCCTCCCCGCCGTTGGCGGCAAAGACCTCGGCGGAGCCACCGGCGTCGATGCCGGACACCAGCAACCGGGACGCCACCAGCACCGCGGTGGCGAAGATCCCGGTCGCCACCACGGCCACCGCCGGGTTGAAGGTGCGGTAGGTCGCCATCAGTACCACTCTAGGTGGCTACAGCCCGCTTGCATACCACCCTGAGTGGCGACTAAAGGACCATTTGTGGTGGCGTGGGGTGACTAGTCCCCCACCAGGAGAGCCAGGAAGCGCTCGGCGATGGCGCGCTGGCCCAACTCGTTGGGGTGGAGGGTTCCACTCGTCTCAAAGCGGCTCCCCCCCTGAAGGGCGGCGGATTGGGCCGCGGTGCGGTACCAGGACACCGGATCGCCGGTGGGCTCCGCCACCGGACCGGCGAGTCCCGGGTTGTGGTACCAGCCCGAAGGGTCGCCGAGGTCGCGGCCGCCCGACCCGTAGGCCGGCCACCGGGCGCAGTATCCGTGGCCGTCGGCAAAGGAAGCGGCCACACCATCGACATAGGTCCACCCGTGGCGGTCGGATGCCGCCCGGAGGATGTCGTTGAGGGGCTCGAGCATCATCTCCAGACCGGCCTGCTGCTCCGACCGGCTTATCTCATGGAAGCCGAAGGGTGCGGCGTCGTCGACGATGGCGTCGCACAACTCGTTGGCCCCTTCTCGCTGATGCCCGGTGGGATCGGGATACTCCATGACGAAGACCGGGACCGGGCCGAGGTCTCGGGAGATGGCGGCGGCCAGGCGATCGTACTCCCCGCCGAGGCCGGCCATTCCGGCAACGATCGGGCGGCCGGTGGTGGGTACCGAGCGGCAGCCGATCACGAATGGGTTGGTGATGGTCCAGCGAAGGCGGGAATCCCGATTCCAATCGCCGTCGAGGACCGAGGCCCACACGTTGGCGAGATCGGTGCGGTAGCAGATGGGATCGAGGAGAGGATCCGCATCGACGAGGCCGCGTATCAGGTTGCCGAAGCCGACGTCGTTGCCGCCGATGGATACCACCAGGGCGTCGATGGTGCGCTCCCCGACGAGATCGGCCACCCGGGGAAGCTGAGCTTGGGGCAGCGAGGCGTTCTGGGGGGCGAGGAGGCCTCGATCGATGGTGGCACCCGCCGCCGCCACCGAAACCAGGGTCACCGATGACTGTGGGTCGCGCCGCTCGAGGATCAGGGCCGCCTGGGCCGGAAAGGCCAACGTCGAGCGGTGGGCGGCGGCGTGCTCGGCCGTGATCTCGTCTTCGACTCCGCCGGCCCACTCCGGCTCCCCGCCGGTGGCGAGTCGATGCCGCTCGGGGTTCCCGTCACCGGCGGCGTACGAGTCGCCGATGGCCACGATCAACCAGTCCTGGACCTCGACATCGCGGATCGCCCGGGTGGTGGCCGTGCCCGATGGGATGGAGACCGTCAGGCTCATGATGGCCCGATATCGATCCTCGGGGAGCCGAACCACCAGCGTCGGCGCCCGGGTGATGTATCGCCAGGTCCGCCCGCTCTCGCCCCACAGTTCCCACCGATAGAAGGAAGGGGTGAGCGGCGATTGGTCGAGCCGGGCCACCGAGGACCGAGCGTCGAATCGCACCGTGAAGCGGGCCTCGGGGCAGGCGGGGTCGCAGCGGTCGGCATTGCGCACGTAGCTCGCCGTGTTGGGGAGGTCGATCAAGCCGTCGCCATCGCCATCGAGCCCGAACCGATCCGGCATCGACCAGCTGAAATCGGCTCGGAGCACCAGGTGGGGCTCCTGGGCGGCGAGATGCGGGGCGAAAGCGCTCAGCATCACCGCCGCCACGATCGGTGGGATGAGGGCGAGGCGAGGCACGACCGCAGCGTACTGCTGCCGTTGCCTATGCTATGGATCCGGACCGGGTGACCACCTCGGCCGATCCAAGTCGCCTCTCCACAGTGCTAGGCAGTCGGTCGCCAGGAGTCACCCGGTCCGGTATCACTCCTCCTGCGGATGCTTCGATCCTCAGCTTGCACGATCCCGCCCGGAAGACCCTCTTCGATAGGGCCGAAAGACCCTTCACGGCGCAAGCCGGTGCAAGGGCGGCGCGGCGGCGGCCTAGTGTGGGGCGCGATGCGGGCGATCCGAAAGAGGGACCCCGGGCCTCACCTCGACATGGTGGAGTTGCCGGTTCCGATCCCCGGCCCGGGCGACGTCCTCCTGGAGGTCAAGGCGGCGTCGATCTGTGGGACCGATCTCCACATCCGCAATTGGGACTCCTGGGCCGCCGAGCACGTCTCCCTCCCCCTGACCATCGGCCACGAGATGAGCGGGATCGTCGTCGGTCACGGTGATGGCGTGACCGAACCGCTCCTGGGGACCCTGGTTTCGGTGGAGTCCCACGTGGTGTGCGGCGTGTGCTGGTGGTGTCGGACCGGCAAGGGTCACCTCTGCCCCGCCACCCAGATCCTCGGCGTCCACCGCGACGGGGTGTTTGCCGACTTCGTCGTGGTTCCGGCATCCAACGCCTGGCCGGATCCTCCCGACATGCCGCTGTCGATCGCCTCGCTCCAGGAGAACTTCGGGAACGCGGTGCACACGGCATCGGTACCGGCCGTCGACGGGCGCAAGGTCCTGGTGACGGGGTGCGGGCCCGTGGGCGTGATGGCGATTGCCGCCGCCCGGGCGATGGGGGCCCGATCGGTGTTCGCGACGGACGTCTCGGAATACCGCCTCGACATGGCTCGGGCCGTGGGGGCCGACCTGGTGGTGCACGCCACCGAGGAAGACGTGTCCGCCGAGATCGGCCGCGCCACCGACGGCGAGGGGGTCGACGTCCTGCTCGAGATGTCGGGAGCACCGCAGGCCCTCGACGACGGGTTGGCGGTGCTGAAGCCCGGCGGAGAGGCTGCGCTCCTCGGGATCCAATCCAAGCCGATGGAACTCGACATCGACGACCGGATCATCTTCAAGGGTGTCACCCTGCACGGAGTGGTGGGGCGGCGCCTGTGGGACACCTGGTACCGAATGCGGGCCATGCTGCGGGCCGGCACGGTCGACCTCGAGCCTCTGATCACACACCGTTATGCGCTGGACGACTTCGACCGAGCCTTCGATCTGATGCAGTCCGGGGAGTGCGGCAAAGTGGTGTTGTTTCCCAACCCGGACGACGCCGACGGACCACTCTCAAAGAGGTGAGCATGGACAAGACCTCCTTTCTCGACGAGCGCCTCCAGGCACTGCGCGACGACGGCTTCTACACCACGATCCGCACCCTGGAGGGTCCCCAGGGCCCCTGGCTCACCATCGATGGGGAGCAGGTACTCAACTTCTGCTCGAACAACTACCTCGGCCTGGCCAACGACCCTCGCCTCGTCTCTGCCGCCCGTCAGGCCCTCGACCGTTTCGGCATCGGACCGGGGGCCGTGCGCACCATCGCCGGCACCATGACGCTGCACGAGGACCTGGAGCGGCGCCTGGCCTCCTTCAAGGGAGTGGAGGCTGCGCTGGCCCTGCAGTCCGGTTTCACCGCCAATCTGGCGGTGGTGGCTGCGCTTGTGGGGGCCGGTGATGCGGTGATCTCAGACGAGTTGAACCATGCCTCGATCGTCGACGGGGTGCGCCTGACGAAGGCGAGCCGCTTCATCTACCGCCACGGGGATGTCGACGACCTGACGGCCCGGATCGAAGAGGCACGGCAAGCCGGTGCCGAGCAGATCCTGGTGATCTCCGACGGTGTGTTCTCGATGGATGGGGACCTTGCCCCCCTGCCCGGGATCGTGGCGGCCGCCGATCGGTTCGATGCCCTCGTCATGGTGGATGACGCTCACGGTGAGGGAGTGCTCGGGCGGGGCGGACGGGGGATCGTCGACCACTTCGGACTCCACGGCCGCGTCGACGTCGAGGTCGGCACGATGTCGAAGGCCTTCGGCGTCGTCGGCGGCTATGTGGCCGGGTCGGCGCGGCTCGTCGAGTGGCTGCGGCAGCGGGGTCGGCCCTTCCTGTTCTCCTCGGCACCGACTCCGCCCGACGTCGCCGCCTGTCTCGCCGCCATCGACGTGCTCGAGGCCTCGACCGAACTCGTGGATCGGCTCTGGGCGAACGCCGCCGCATTCAAGGGAGTAATGACGGCCGCCGGGTTCGACCTGGGGAAGAGCGAGACCCCGATCACGCCGGTGATTCTGGGTGGAGCAGACACCGCCCAGGAATTCTCCCGCCGGCTGTTCGACGACGAGCGGGTCTTCGCTCAGGCGATCGGTTATCCGACCGTGCCCCAGGGGAAGGCCCGGATCCGCGTCATGGTGTCGGCCGCCCACTCGGATGACGATCTCGAGCGAGGCGCTGCAGCCTTTCTAAGGGTCGGCCGGGCCATGGGAGTCATTCCCTAGACCTCTCGCCGCGACGCCAGGAAGGCCCCAATGATGACGAGCCCGACACCGACGACGGCGATGGCGGTCACCCGGTCGCCGCGGAACACGACGCCGAGCAAGAGAGCAACCACCGGTATCACGTAGGTGATGAACGAGGCACGAGTGGACCCCACCCGACCCACCAGGGTGCCCATGATCACGAAGGCCAGACCGGTTCCCAGCACCCCGGCGGCGAGCACCGACAGCAGCGAATCCCAGGCGAACGCCGAGCCCGTGGCGCTCACCGCGCCGTAGGGGGCGGTCCAGATCGAGGCGAGCGCCAACATCCGGGCCATGACCGGCAGCGCTCCGTACTGGTGCTGCAGCGGAACTGCGATGTTGACCGCCAACCCGTAGCACACGGTCGCCAGGACGACGAGGGCGACCCCCAGTGCTTGTGTCTGCCCCTCACCGATCCATGGTGCGCTGATGGCCACCACGCCGACGAAGCCGACGACCAGTCCCACGAGGAGCGCTCCGCGGGGTCTGCGCCGCAGCAACATCGTGGCGACGAGCGCGGCGAACATCGGCATCGCGCCGTTGAGCATTCCGGCCACCGCCGAGTTGATCCACTGCTGTGCCACGGGGAAGAACGTGAATGGGATCGCCACCCACAAGAGGGACAGCGCCCAGACCCGGGGCCGGTCGACCGGCTGGATCGGGACCCGGGCCGCCGGGACCGTCCATAGGACCGCGGCCCCGCTGGCGATGCGAAGCCAGGTGATCAGGCCCGGTTCGAAGGCGTCCAGGCCGATGGCCATCAGGAGGAACGACGACCCCCAGATGAAGCCGATCGATCCGAAGAGCATCCAGTCGACGAGGGTGAAGACCTTCGGGTTGGTGCCTTCGCTCGTGGAGAGGATCCTGCGGGTCATCGGACGGGTGAGAGTAGACACTCTGGAGGGCCCCGGTGGGCGGTTCGAGGGGGCACCCGCCACCAGGGCCGTCCGTCCCTGGTGGCGGGGCGATTCATCGGCGAGAATGCGCGGCGATGCGCGAGTTCACGGACGGTTCGACCGCCATCGTGCGGGGCGCCCTCGATGCGGGGTGCGGGTTCTTCGCCGGCTACCCGATCACCCCGGCATCGCCCATCCTCATGATGATGATGCGGGAGCTTCCCAAGGTCGGCGGCGTGGCGATTCAGGGTGAGGACGAGATCGCCTCCATCGGGATGTGCATCGGGGCCGCCACGGCCGGTGCCCGGGCGATGACCGCCACCAGCGGCCCGGGGATCAGCCTCTATTCGGAGAACATCGGGCTGGCCATCATGGGTGAGGTGCCGCTGGTGGTCGTCGACGTGCAGCGTCTCGGGCCAGCTACGGGCGGGGCGACCACCGTGGCCCAGGGTGACGTCCAGTTCGTGCGCTGGGGCACCGGCGGCGGCTACCCGACCATCGCTCTGGCGCCGGCGTCGATCCCCGACTGCTACCGGCTCACGATGCGCGCTTTCGACCTCGCCGAGCGGTTCCGGACCCCTGTGTTCCTGATGACCGACAAGGAACTCAACCTCACGATGAACACCGTCGACCTGGCCGAGTACGAGCCGTTTCCGGTGCGGGGTCGCATCGTCGCCGAGGCCCCGAGTCAGATGTACACCTACGAACCCACCGACCGGGTGTTCCCGATGGCCTCGTTCGGGGGCGAGGCGCCGGTCCGATTCACCGGCTCGACCCACGACGAGCACGCCATGATCACCAAGGATCCGGTCACCGTCGGGGCCTTGAACCGCCATCTGATCGACAAGATCGAGGACCATCGGGACGAGATCGAGATGGTCGACGCCGACCTCCACGATGATGCCGAGACCCTGGTCGTGTCGTACGGGATCACCGCCGGCGCCGCCCGGGCTGCCGCCCGGGCGGTCCGGTCGGCGGGCCATAGCGTCTCATCGCTGACCGTGCAGAGCCTGTGGCCGGTGCCGGAGACCGCCCTGCAAGCAGCCATGAAGGGTGTGCGACGTATCGTCGTCGCCGAACTCAACCCCGGCCTCTACCTTCGTGAGGTGGAGAGGATCGCCGCCGGACGGGAGGTGGTTGGGGTCAACCGGGTCGACGGTGAACTGCTGACCGTCGAAGAGATCGGGGAAGCGCTGTGATCTACCGCAACGATCGGGCCTACCCGTTCTGCCCCGGGTGCGGTCACTCGTCGATCCTGGATGCGCTCAACGAAGCCTTGGAGCTGCGGAGCGTCGCTCCCGCCGAGGTCGTGATCGTGAGCGACATCGGCTGCAGCGGACTGTCGGACCAGTACTTCACCACCAGCGCCTTCCACGGGCTCCACGGCCGGAGCATCACCTACGCCAGCGGCATCAAGCTGGCCAGGCCCGACCTGGACGTCGTGGTCGTGATGGGAGACGGGGCGACCGGGATCGGTGGTGCCCACCTCATCAACGCCGCCCGACGCAACCTGGGTCTGACCGTTCTCGTGTTCAACAACCTCAACTTCGGCATGACGGGAGGGCAGCACTCGACCACCACTCCCCCGGGGGCGATCACCCCGACCACGCCTTTCGGTAATGCCGAGCGCCCTCTCGACGTGTGTGGCACGGCGGGGGTCAACGGTGCGGCCTACGCCTGGCGGGGCTCGACCTTCGCAGAGGACCTCCCCCAGCGGATCGCCGAAGCGATCGGTCATCCGGGGTTTGCAGTGCTCGACATCTGGGAGCTGTGTACCGCCTACTACGTCCGCGGCAACCGTTTCAGCCGAGCCGACATCGAGACGACGATGGACGAGCTCGGGTTTGCCAGGGGTGTGCTCGTCGACCGGGAGGTCACCGAGTGGAGCGGTGTCGCCCCGCCGTTCGACGATGTCGGGCCCCCTCGGGAGGCTCTCGACACGATCCACCACTCGACCCTCGACCGTTCCTTCTCGCTGGTCGTCGCCGGGGCGGCAGGGGGCAAGGTGCGGTCGGCGGTCCGGCATGCCGGGAGGGCGGCCATCGTGTCGGGACTGTGGGCGGCCCAGCGCGACGACTACCCGATCACCGTCAAGACGGGGCATAGCGTCTCGACCCTGGTGCTGGCGCCCGAGGCCGTCACCCACGCTGCCGTCACGGTCCCCGACGCGGTGATCGTGCTGGCATCCGAGGGACACCAGAAGGTGTGGGGCATGATCGAGGCCATGGGCGATCGAGGATCGGTCTTCGCTCTCCCCGACCTGGTCGAAGGCGCCACCGTGATCGACCCCTCCCGGGCGGAGAGCCGCATCGCTCGAACCGAGCTGGCGCTGGCGGCGCTGTCGGGTGTGGCAGATCGTCTCGGGCTGTTCCCCGGCGCCGCCCTCTCCGATGTCGTCGCCCGAAGCGGGGGGCGGTTTGCAGAGCGGGCGCTGGCGGCGGTGGCGGCTGGCCCGGATCTCTTCTCGGTCTCGGCGATCTAGGTCGCCGTCCGGGTGCCGGTGCTCCAGTCGGCGTGAAGTCCGGCGTAGGTGCCGCCGGCGGCCACCAGGTCGGGGTGGCGACCCCGTTCCACCATCTGCCCGTGGTCGAAGACGAGGATCTCGTCGGCGGCCTCCGCCGTGGATAGTCGATGGGCCACGGTGATGCTGGTCCGGCCCGCGGTGAGTCGCTCGATGGCGCGTCGCAACTGGACCTCGAGGGCCGGATCGACCGCCGACGTGGCCTCGTCGAGAATCAGCAGGTCCGGTTGGGCGATCCAGGCCCGGACGAGGGCGACGAGTTGCCGCTCCCCCGCCGAGAGCTGCCCGCCCCGCTCCCCGACTCGGGTCACCAACCCGTCGGATGTGGCCGCCAGCCACGATGTCAGCCCCAGGTCGGCGAATGCTCGGGCGACGCTCTCGTTGCTGGCCTGGGGCCGTCCGTACCGGACATTGTCGGCGATGGTGGCGTCGAACAGGAATCCCTCCTGGGGCACGAAGGCGACTCTCGATCGCAAGCTCGCAAACGTGACCCGGTCGAGGGGAACTCCGCCGACGAGGATCCAGCCCTCGGTGGGGTCGAGGAGTCGTGCGAGCAGCTTGGCGAAGGTGGTCTTGCCCGACCCGGTTTCGCCGACCACCGCCACTCGGGTGCCCGTGGCGATGTGAAGATCGATGTCGCGGACGACGTCCCCCCCGGTCGGATACCGGAAGGACACGCCCATCAGGTCGACGTCGAGGCCACCGGAGGGCAGTTCGACACCCTGGGGCGGATCGGGCACTTCGATGGGGGCGTCGAGGACCCGCAAGATACGGCGCATGCCGGCTCCGGCCGTCTGCGCCTGGTCGAGCGTCTCGACCAGCATCTGCACCGGCTCGACCAGGAGATTCACGAGGAACAGAAACGCCAGCAGGGTCCCGGCCGAGATCCCTCCGACGATCGCGCCGGCGGCGATCACCAATGCCGTGATCATTCCGGCGAAGACCTCGGCGGAGGAGAACAGAACCGCTCCGAGGCGCCCGGTGCGGAACTCGGCGGAGAACTGGGAGTCCAACGCGCTGCGGACCCGTCCCAACATGGCCTCCTCGGCGCCGTAGGCCCGCACCACCGGCAAGCCGGAGATCGCCTCCCCCAGAGACGAGAGGGTGTCGGCCACTCGTTCCCGAACCCCGTCGTGGGCTCGGCGCAGAATCCGCTGGAACCAGGCGAGCATCGCGGCGTAGAGCGCCACCCCGCCCAGCACGATGAGGGCGAGCCACCAGCGGTAGGCGAGCATTGCCGCCACCGCAAGTGTCACCTGCACCGACCCCACGAGCATCCCGACGCCGCCCCACTCCATGAAGTCCTGGATGGTGGCGACGTCGGAGGTGACCCGCGACACCAGAGCGCCCCGCCGCTCTGCCTCCACGTGCAGGATCGAGAGCCGATGGAGATGATCGAAGGTGAGCACCCGCAGATCGGAGAGGCCGGTGGCTGCGGCGGTGGCCAGGCGGATGAGCGCAGCCCGACCGGCGAGCACGGCGACTGCGATCGCCGCTACGGCAAGACCTCCCCGAATCAACAGCCCGGCGGCCGTGGGCCCCCCGGGGGCCAGGATCTCGCCGTCGACGATCTGTTGGATCACGAGGGGGACGACCAGACGGATCGCCACGCCGACAACCGCCAGCAGGAACGTGCCCGCCAGGCCGCGCCGCAAGGCGGGGGCCAGCCGCAGCACCCGCCCAAGCGCAACCCGCGTGGTGAGATCAGGCTCCGTCACGGCCGCTCCTCCTCGGCGCGTCGCCTGGCAGCGTCTTCCTCGTAGGCGGTCAGCAACCGGGCGTACCCGGGGATGGTGGCCAGCAGCTCGTCGTGGCTCCCGTGACCCACCACCAGCCCGTTCTCGAGGTAGACGATCTCGTCGGCCAGCCGGATGCTGGAGGGGCGGTGAGCCACCACCACGACGGTGGAGGGCAGGTCGGCTCGCTGAAGCCCGCGCAAGATCGACGTCTCGATCGAGGGATCGACGGCTGAGGTGGCGTCGTCGAGAATGAGCAGCCGAGGCCGCCTGACGAGGGCCCGGGCCAGGGCGATGCGCTGGCGCTGGCCGCCCGACAACGTGGTCCCCCTTTCCCCGATCCGGGTGGCGTAGCCATTGGGGAGTTCGTGGATGAACCCGTCGGCCGCCGCCAATCGGCAGGCCGCCCTCACTTCGGCGTCGCCGACCCCTAGACCGAGGGTGATGTTGCCGGTGACGTCCTCGTCGAAGAGGAAGGCCTCCTGGGGGACGAAAGACACCTCGCCGGGGAGGGCCGAACGGGCGAAGTCCCGGAGGTCGCGTCCGTCGAGACGGATCGACCCGGTCGTCGGGTCCCACAAGCGGGCGAGCAGCATCGCCAGCGTCGACTTTCCGGCGCCGGTGGCACCCACCACCGCGACGGTGCGCCCGGCCGGAATGTCGATGTCGAGGCCGGCCAGAATCAGCTCGTCGGGGGCATAGGAGAAGGCCACGCTCGAGCCGGCGACGGCGGCGCCGGTCTGGTCGTGGCGAGCCCGGATCTCGCCATGAGAGATCAGGTCGGTGGCCTGGAGGACCTGTTCGACGCGGCGCCATGCGGCGAGGCTGTGGGCCAGATCCCACAGGACGTAGCCGACGAGCTGGATCGGGATCGAGAGCAGTGCCAGCAAGTAGGCGACCGTGACGAGGTTTCCCGGCGTGAGTCCTCCGGTCCCGATTCGCAGGGAGCCCACGATGAGGAGGACGATGGTCGTGGCCGACGGGAGGCTCTCGACGATGGAGCGAAAGGACGACCAGATTCGGCCGACCACGATGAGATCGTCGCGCAGCGCCTCGGAGGAACGCCGCAGGCGGTCGGTCTCGAAGTCCTCACGGCCCAGCGCCTTGATCGTGAGGGCACCGTCGAAGCTCTCGTGGGCGACGGAACTCACCGCCCCCCGACTCCTCTGGACCGCCTGGAAGGCCTCGAAGGTGCGCCACGCTCCGAGCACATCGATGGCGGCGATGCCGCACAGCGCCACCAGTGCGAGCAGCCCGAGGACCCAATCGAGGGCGGTGATGATGACGATCGACCCGACCAGCAGGAGCGTCGCTCCGGTTCCGAACGGCAGCGGCGCCAGGATGAAGGTCCCCTGACGGGCGTCGGTCTCACTGATGGCGAGCAGATCCCCGGTCGACTGCCGGCCGAACCAGGACAGCTTCAAGTTCATCTGGTGTTCGATCAGTCGGTACCGGGTATCGGCGGCGGTTCCGAATTGGAGCCATCCCGCTGCCGTGCGGCGAAGGGTGATCCCCGCGGCTTTCCACACGGCCACGCCGACGACCGCCAGCACGGCGCCTACCCAACGGGACTCGACCGCTTCGCCGCCGTCCAGGATCGGGATTATCAGGTCGTCGGCCACGTTCCCCACCACCACCGCCGAGGCCACGATGGCGGCTGCAAACGTGAGCGCACCGGTCACCGCCAAGCCGAAGGACGCAGGCCGGGCACGAATGAACCGGCCGATCAGGCGGAAGCCTTCGGTGAGCACCTGGCGGATGGTGTGGGGGGTCTCTACGGTGCCCATCCCCTGCTGAGGCAGAACATCGATGCTAGGCGGGTCTACCCTGCGGTCCGATGCGGAGACTGCCGATCGTCGTGGCTGCGGCCGTCGCGGCCGCAGCTTGTGGTTCGTCGAGCACGGGCGACACGCTCCCGCCCGACACCGGAGTGATCCTCGATGCCGCCGTGGAGGCGATGGGCCGCGTCGACACGGTCGCCTTCGCGATGGAGCGTTCCGGGGTCCCGGTGGAGATCCAGGATCTCGAGTTCGTCGGGGCCGAGGGACGCTATGCGGCTCCGGAGTCGGCCGATGCCTTGTTGTCGATGAAGGCGGGAGATCTCACCGTGCAGCTGGGCACCATCGCGGTGGGTGAGCGAGTCTGGCTCACCAACCCGCTGACCGGTGCCTGGGAAGAGCTGGAGGCCGGAACCGGCTTCAATCCGGCGATCGTCTTCGACCCCCGGCGAGGTTGGGTGCCGTTGCTCTCCGAAGACCTCTCCCGGCCGGCGCTGGTCGGGACGGAGCGGGTGGACGGCGTTGAGAGCTACCACCTCACGGCGACCATCGCCGCCCGCCGCATCGAGGCTCTCACGGCCGGCTTGGTGCCCCCGCAGGACGTTGACGCCGAACTGTGGTTCGACGTCGCCGGCGGGCGGATCGTGGCCGTGGAGTTCACCACCGCCGTGCCGGAGGGCGATACCCACTGGCGGATCGGTCTCACCGACTACGGAGATCCGGTCGAGATCACCCCGCCGGCCTGATGACGCGGCCCGTCCGCCCCGGCGTGATCCTGGCGGTGGTCTCCTTCGGGGTCTTCATCGCAGCCGACGACCTGACGGTTGCTTCGACCATGTTGCGTCAGATCATCGGCGATCTCGGGATCCCGCTCCCCGAGGGTTGGGGGGAAGCGGCGTGGATCGTCAACTCCTACCTCGTGGCCTATGTCGCGGTCATGCCCTTCATGGGCCGTCTCAGCGACGTGCTCGGGAGACGGCGGGTCTACGCCGGTGCGTTGGTTCTCTTCATCCTCGGCTCCCTGTGGATACCCCACACCAACAGCCTCGGCCCGTTCATCGCAGCGCGTGTGCTCACCGCGATCGGCGGCGGGGCCATGGTCCCCGTGGCGCTGGCGGTGATCGGGGATGTCTACTCGGAGCAGCGGCGGCCTCGGGCGCTGGGCACGCTCGGGGCGGTCGATACGATCGGGTGGGTGTGGGGGCCGCTCTTCGGAGCGCTGCTGGTGCGATACCTGTCGTGGCGCTGGCAGTTCTACCTCAACGTGCCGCTCGCCGTCGCCGGGTTGGCGGCCACCTGGTGGGCGTTGGCCGGACTCGATCGGCCGGCGGTGCGTCGCCGTATCGCCTGGCCGGCGGCCGGGGCCTTGTCGGCCGCCCTGGTCTTCCTCAACGTCGCCCTCCTCGGCAGCGGCGACATCTCGCTTGCCACCGAGCTGGACGAACTCACGGGCGGATCCATGAACCCGCTCCCGTTCTTCGCCGCTGCGGCCGTCGGGTTCGCGGCGTTCGGATGGCTCGAGACTCGGAGCAACGACCCACTCATCGACCTCCGGTTGCTTCGGCTCAGAAACGTGAGTTCGTCGCTGCTGGTCAACTTCCTGGTCGGAGCGGTGTTGGTGATCGCCATGGTGGATGTGCCGCTGTTTGTGAACCTCGTCGTCGAGACCGATCTGGCGCGTGCTGCGGTGCTGAGCGGCTGGGTCTTGAGCGCGCTCACGGGGGCGATGGCGCTCGCCGCTCTGGCCGGCGGGGTGCTCACCGAGCGGAGTTGGTACCGACCGGTGATCGCCGGCGGAGCCGCTCTTGCGGCGACCGCGTTCTTGATCATGGGGTCCACCTGGACGGTGGCGACCTCGCCGGTGGTGGTGGCATTGCATCTGGTCCTCCTCGGAGGAGGTCTGGGGCTCGTCTTCGCACCCGCCAATGCGGCAGCCGTGGATGCAGTGAGTGAGGAGCGCCGGGGCGTCGCCGGCGGACTGGTGATCCTGGCGCGACTCCTCGGCCTCACCGTCGGCCTCTCCGGTCTCACCGCGTGGTTCCTGCATCGCTTCGATGCGCTGCGGGGCGGCGTCGACCTGCCCCCTCTCGGTGATCCGACCTACGCCGATGCCCTCGAGGCGGCACAGGCCGAGTTGACCACGTCGGCCCTCACTGAAACGTTTCTGTTTGCGGCGGGCCTGGCCGCTGCGGCGATTGCGGCGGCGTGGCTGCTGCGGCGCCGAGCGGCGGCCGAACGGAGATCATGAGCGTTGCCGGGGCGACCTTTCCGAGCCGGTTGCTCGTGACCGGTGCCGCCGGGTATCTCGGGGGCGCCGTCGTCGATCTGGCGCTGGGGTTTCCCGAGACGAAGCTGGTCATCGGTCTCGACGTGGAGCAGGTGGAGCGTGACGATCCCCGTTTCAGGCCTGTGGTGCGAGATGTTCGCCAATCCCTGGACGACGTTCTGGATGTCGACGGTGTCTTCCATGCCGCCTTCCTTCTCGGGGCGACCCGGGACGAGGCGTTGGCGCGTTCGGTGAACGTCACCGCCACCGAGCGGCTCCTCATCTCGTGCCGCTCGGCGGGGGTGGGGCGCGTTGTGTATCCGAGCAGCACGACGGTCTACGGCGCTCATCCCGGCACCGGTCTCCACGGGGAGGGCGACCCCCGGCGTCCGATCCCCGGATTCCGCTACGCCGAACACAAGGTCGAGGTCGAGGACCTGCTGGCGACCTCGAAGGTACCGACCGTGGCTCTGCGCTCCTGCATCGTGCTGGGCCCCGGTGCGAGGAACTTCATCACCGAGTCGCTGAGCATGCGAGTCCTTCCGGTGCCGACGGGATCGAATCCCGCAGTGCAGTTCCTCCACGTCGACGATTTCACCGCTGCGGTGCGCGGTGCGTTCGGGGCCCAGCCGACTACAGGTGTGTTCAATGTGGCCGGCTCGGGCACGATCCGATGGCGAGAAGCGGTGCGGGTGGCCGGTTCCTTTCCGTTGCCGATCCCGATGCCGATCCTCGCCGGAGCCACCGAGGCCTCGTGGCGGCTCCGACTCCAGAGCCGCTCGCCGGCCGCGGGTCTGAGGATGATTCGCCACCCGTGGTTGGCCTGCACCGATCGGATCGAGCGAGATCTGGGCTGGCGCGCCCGGTATGGCTCGGCCGAGGCCCTGGAGTGTTGGGCGAGGAATCGCTGAGACCGACCGTCCGGGGCGCCTGGTGCGATGGGCCGGCCTACTCGCCGACGACCGCGACGATCGTCAAGACGAAGATCGTGACGCCGGTGATCACTATCGCGACTCCCACCAGCCTGCCGAAATTCCGCAACCACAGAGGCGGAGGCGGGGCGAGGCTGGCGTCGAGGTCACCCTCCGCCACCAGCCGCTCGTACTCGGCGGGTCGTAGTTCGGCCAATTCCTCGAGGGTCTCGCGGCCCGTGAAGATCACCATGTCCATCGGGAACTTCTGCGGCCGGAGATGGCTGTTGAAGATGTGGATCGTGAAGATGAACCACACTGCGAGTAGTGCTTCCTCCGAGTGGATGATCAGGGCGGCATTGAAGACCGAACCGGGTAGGAATGTGGCGAAGAACTCCGAAAACCACATGAGGAAGCCGGACCCGCCGATCACGGCCATCCCCCAGAACACTGCGAAATAGTCGAACTTCTCCCAGTACGTGTACCGGCCGAATCGCGGTGGTTCCTTGGCCAGCCCCAGGAAGTACCGGAGGTGTTCAAACATCTCCTTGATGTCGCGCGGTTGGGGGGTCATCGACGTGGGTCCCCACAGGATCCCCTTTTGCCGCTTGACGGCGACCAGGTACACCACGAAACCGACGTGGACGACCATCTGGAGGGTCATGATCACGGCGAGGACCTTGTGGAAGAAGAGAATCGCGTCGAAGCCCCCGATGGCGCTGGCGAGGGACCGCGACCAGCCGGCGTGGCTGAACTTCAGAGGGAGCCCCGTGGCCGCCAGCCCCACGAAGGTGGGCATGAGAACCCCGTGCATGAGCCGCTGGAAGAGGCTGTGCCGGAAGTAGTGCTGGTTCCCCGCTCGGGCCGTCGCCGTATCGATCATCTCTCGATCCCTTCGAGGGGGGGGTCTCCCGGCTCCCCGCGACGCCGGGCGATCAGCGACCGAGTGGTCCAGAGGAGGGTGTGGATGCCGAACACCACGAAGACCCCGATGATCAGGGTTTCCATGAACTTCTTGAGCCAGTAGAGACCCGGGTTGGCCTCACGGTCGTCGGCGTCGGCATGGGGGCTGTACATGACGAAGTTGTCGTTGGCCGATTCGTGGCACTGCCGACAAGTCGCCTTCAAGTTGCCGTCGGCGACTCGCGAATCTGGGTGGGAGGCCGGCAGGATGTCGTGAGATCCGTGGCAGTCGGAGCACTGGGCCGCCGAGGTGTAGCCGAGATCGCTGATCTGTCCGTGAAACGTGTCAGAGAACGTCTCCTGCGACTCCTTGTGGCAATCGCCGCATTCCCCGACGATCCTCAACTGCGACTCGGCTTCATCGACCTCGGCAATCTCATGGGCCGAATGGCAGTCGGTGCACGTTGGCGCTGAGGCGATCCCGGCGGCGAGCATCGTGCCGTGGATGCTGACCTCGTAGTCGGCGAGGATCCCGGCGTGACACGCACCGCAGGTCTCCGGAATCGCCGCCCTGTTCACGGAGGAGTCCGGATCCTCCTTGGCGAGAATGTCGTGGGTGCCGTGGCATTCGGAACACCCGGCCGCCACGAGGAGACCGCTCTCCCACAGAGCATGGCCATGGATCGAATCCATGTAGAGCTGATAGGCGTTGGCGACATCGATGTTGTGCCTGGCGGCCAGTTCCTCATCGGCGTGGCAGCGAGCGCAAGTCTGGGGGAGATTGAGGGAGTAGAGCGGTGAGTTGGCGTCGGCGGTCGGGACCATTCCGTGGAGTGGCCCGTGGCAATCTCCGCAGGTGGCGACGTCGGGCTCCCCGTTGATGAGGGCCATCCCGTGCACCGAGTCCTCGTAGTTGTCCACCGCCGCGAAGTGGCAGCTGGCGCACATCGCCGCCTCGATGGCACCGGCCTCGGGCACCATGTGAGATCCATGGCAGTCGGTGCAAGCCGGGACCATGGAGCCCGGACCGCCGTCGCCTCGATCGGTGGCCGGAAGCCCACCGTGAACGCTGACGGTCAGCCGATTGCTCGCAGAGGCATGGCAGGTAGAGCACACGGCCGCTGCCTCTTCGGGTGTCTCGGGAGCGCCTGAAATGGCGTGCGAGCCGTGACAATCGGAGCAGCTCGGCCCGCCCGGGGCGAGGGTCGAGTGGACGTTGTCACTGCCCCGATACTCCTCGGCCGCCGCAGAGTGGCACGACTCGCAGGACTGCATCATCAGCACCGTCGAGGCCGCGTCGGCTTCGGCGTCCATCTGGTCGTGGGGTACGGCGCGGCCAGCGTGACAGGAAGTGCACTCGAGGCTCCCGTGGAGAGAGTCCGCCAGTTCGATGGCGTTCACTTCGGCTGAGTGGCAGACCAGGCAGCCGTCGTTGCCTTCCGATGCGGCCGCGGTCGGCGAGAAGACCACCAGCAACGCGGCGACGGAAAGGGCGATCACAATCGCTCCCGCTGCGAGGATCCGAGCAGTGAAACCAGACCGCGTGGGCATGGATCGCCCCCCGTTCGGCATGCAAGTGAATATGTTCACAAACCTCTGGCGCCATCGTATCGGGGGTTCAGGGGCCGGATAGGGCCGTCCGGCCCGATTCATCAGGCCGATGATCGCCAGGCGATGTGACCGCCGCCTCTCGGCAGATCGCCTACTCTCCGCCTGCGAAAGGAGTTGTGATGTCCGATCGGAGGACTTCGAGTCTGATGGTGGAACGGCACTTCTGGGGCGCGGTGGTGATCGTCGTGGTTTGGATCACGACGCTGTTCGTCGGGATCTTCGCCGATGCGGACCTGGTGGTCAGCAGCGGCGGGGAGTCGGTCACCATTCCCGTGGTGTGGGGTGTCGCCGCGCTGGCATTCGTGACGACGTGGGTGGTGGCCTGGGCTGCGTTTCGGGATCGATCCTGAATCCAGAGCAATAGGGGCGTAAGGCCCCAGGATTACTCCCGGGCAAGGTGCTCAATGGCCCGGTTCGTCCTGTATCCCACCTGCGCTAGCGTGTTGGCGTTGACGCAGCAGGAGGGTTCCGTGTTCCGTCGTGAGGTCTTGTGATGGCGGCGTTGGGTTTGCTGGGCGTGGTGGTGTCCATCGTCTCGGCGGCGGTGTTGACCGTGCGGGGTCTCTACGGGGTGTTTCGTCCCGAACGCGCCGGCGCGGCATCCTTGCGGTGGCCGGCCATTGGACTCCTGGCCGGCGGGGTGCTGGCCATGGTGGCCTTGGAAGCGGCGCTGCTGAGCGACGACTTCACCGTCGCCTATGTTGCCAACAACTCGGCGACCACCACCCCCTTCCTCTACAAGATCGCCTCGGCGTGGGCGGCCCTCGAGGGGAGCTTGGTGCTGTGGGGCCTCGTCTTGGGGGGTTTCACGTTCCTGGTGTGGCTGGGGGGTGCGCGGCGTACCGATCCCGATCCGCTGTGGTCCGGCGCCCTCGGGATCATGGGCCTGGTGACGGCGTTCTTCTACGTCCTGATGGCGACCGTCTCGAACCCCTTCGAAGTGTGCACCGCCACCCAAGGCATCGGGTGCGGACTGGAGAGCGCCTGGCCGTTCACGTCGACGGTGCAACCGATCGAGGGGCTGGGGCCCAATCCCCTTCTGCAGAATCATCCGCTGATGGCAGCCCATCCACCCACGCTCTATGTCGGCTACGTGGGGTTGACGGTGCCGTTCGCTTTCGCCATCTCAGCCCTGTTGCGGGGTGAGAGCGGTGACGGCTGGCTTCGCCGCACCCGTTTGTGGACCCGGATCGCCTGGCTGTTCCTCACCGCAGGCATCGTGCTCGGCGGGCTGTGGTCGTACGAAGTGCTGGGCTGGGGCGGCTACTGGGCTTGGGATCCCGTCGAGAACGCCTCGTTCATGCCCTGGCTGGTGGCCACCGCGTTTCTCCATTCAGCGGCCGTGCAGCTGCGGCGGGGCGTGCTCCAGGCTTGGAACTTCATCCTGGTCATCGCCACGTTCTCGCTGACGATTCTGGGGACGTTCCTCACCCGCTCGGGTGTCATAGTGTCGGTGCACTCCTTCACCCAGTCGCCCATCGGCCCCGCACTGTTGTGGTTCTTGATGTTCGTCCTGGTCGGTTCGATCGGGCTCTTCGCCATGCGGATTCACACGGTGGCGTCGGCGCCGCGCCTCGACAGCCTGGCGAGCCGCGAGGGGATGTTCCTGGTCAACAACCTGCTGCTGACGCTCTTCGCCTTCATCGTGCTCACCGGGACGTTGTATCCGATGGTGATCGAAGCGATCACGGGTGATCAGGTCGGGGTGGGCCGGCCCTTCTTCGATCGGATGGCGATACCGCTTTCGTTTGCGTTGATCCTGGCGATGGGGATCGGTCCGTTCACGCCCTACCGATCGGCCCGTCCGGCCGTGGTATGGGAGCGTATTCGCAACCCGCTCCGGGTGGCCCTGGCGGGGACCGCCCTGATGATCCTCTTCGGACACCGCAACGGGTGGCAGATCCTCGCCGTGCTGACGGGCTCCTTTGTGATCTCGCTCTCGGGGCGCCAGCTGTGGACGTCGGCCCGGAGATCGGCGGCCAAGCGGAACCGTTCGATCCTTCCCGAGATGGTGCGGGTCATGCGCAGCGACCGATCCTATTGGGGCGGCCAGATCGCTCATGTCGGCGTGGTACTCCTGGCGATCGGGATCGCGGTATCGGCCAACAACTCGGTCGAAGGAGAATTCGACATGGTCCCCGGGGACACCATCGAGTTTGCCGGCCACGACATAACCTTCGTGGGTCCTTTCGACCGCCGGGAGCCCAATCGCAACGTGCTGGGTGCCACGGTGGAGATCCGCCGTGGTGGTGACGTGACCACGCTGGAGCCCCGGCTCAACCAGTACCCCACCACCACTCAATCGATCGCCTCGCCCGCCGTCCGGACCGGAATACGGGGCGATCTCTACCTATCGTTGGCGGCCATAGACCCAAGCCGGATCACGTTGGGGATCTACTGGTTCCCGTTCATCTGGCTGGTCTGGGTCGGGGGCTTCATGGCGGCGCTGGGGGCCGCCTGGGGATGGCTGGTCCGGGCCCCCAAGCGGGCTGTGAAGGAGGTCGTCCGTGAGTGAGAAGGCCCGCAGGTGGATCGCCGGCGTGGTGACGGTCGCCTTGGCTGTCGTGGTGGTGGCGGGGCTCATCATCGGCGAGGACACCGAACAGGACCGGGTCAGGGCGCTCGGCACGAGGATCAAGTGCCCGGTGTGTCAGGGCGAGTCGATCGCCGACAGCCCCTCGGAGACCGCCACCGCCATGTTGGAGATCGTCGCCGAGCGGGTCGCAGCCGGGCAGTCCGACGATCAGATCATCGACTACTTCACCGCACGGTACGGTGACGGCATCCTCCTCGACCCGCCTTTCGCCGGCCGGACACTGCTGTTGTGGCTCCTACCGCTCCTTGCGATTGCCGGCGGTATTTGGATGATCCAGGGACGCCGCCGTTCGAAGAGCCCGTCTCTCGAGGAGAGCACACCATGACCGATCGCCGACGTGAGGCCGTCGAGCAGCGGCTTCGTCACGCCCGCCGTGACCTCGAGGAGTTGACGACACAACTGGACGACGGTGAGATCGACGAGGCCACCGCCTCCCGCTTGCGCGCACGATATGAGTCCGATGTCGCCGAGGCGGAAGCCCAGTTGGCCTCGATGCCGACACCCAAGGCATCCAAGACGCCAGAAGCCACCAGCCCGCAAGCGGCTTCACCCGGTGAGAAGTCGGCGGCGAGTCCGGCGGGGACGCGCCGGGCGTTGTGGATCATGGGGGGTGTCGTGGTGGCGCTCACGGTGGTGATCGTCTTCCTCGCTCGCAGCGGCGGCGAGGAGGAACCCACGGCCGAGGGCGCCTCCCCTCCGCCCACGGGCGCCCCCGGATCGGCAGGAGGGTTTACCGAGATGGAGGCAGCGGTCGCCGCCGACCCCACCAACATGCCCCTGCGCCTGGCGCTCGGAGGGATGTATTTCGAGCTCGGTGAGTACATCCCCGCGATGCAGCACTATCTGGTGGTGATCGAGGGCGAGGCGACCGAGCCGGAGCGGTCGGTGGCCTTGGGAAGGGTCGGCTTCCTGGCGTACGTCACCGAGCAGTACGACGCGGCCGTGACCTACATCCAGCAAGGTATCGACGCCGACCCCGACAACGGGGAGAACTACCTGTTCATGGGAGTGGTGCAGCTCTACGGGTTGGGCGACGCCGAGGCTGCGGTGCCGAGTTTCGAGTCGGTTCTGGCGCTGCCCGATTGCACCGCCCAAGACACCGGCCCGTGCATTCCCTCCGAGCTCCGCATCGACGTGGAGCGCATGCTCTCTGAAGCCCAGGATGCCGGAGGTGAAGGATGACCGAGTCCCCGATCGAAGCCGAGGGCCCCCAGCAGCGACGCTCCCATCGGACCTGGGTCATCACCGGCGTGTCCGTCGTCGCAGTCGGCCTCATGGTGGCAGTGATGGCCGGCCGCTTCGGGGACGATCCTCGCAAAGTCGATTCGCCGCTCATCGGCAAGGAGGTCGCCCCGATGACCCTGGACAGGCTCGACGGCTCGGGGTCGCTGTCGCTGTCCGACTTCGAGGGGAAGGCCGTCGTGGTGAACTTCTGGGCGTCGTGGTGCGTACCGTCGTGTCGCGATGAGCATCCCCATCTGGTCTCTGCTCAGGAGAGGTATGGGGAGGCCGTCCAGTTCATCGGGGTCGTGTTCCAGGACGAGGAGGCGGCGGCGATGCGGTTCCTCGACGAACTGGGCTGGGGGGAAGGGTACGAGTACGTCCTCGATCCCGGTTCTCGCGCCGCGGTGGAGTTCGGTGTGTTCGGTGTCCCGGAGACGTTCTTCCTGAACCGAGAGGGCCTCCTGGTCGACAAGATCGCCGGCCCGGTGGACACCGCCAGCCTCACCGAGAAGATCGACGCCGTGCTGGCCGGCTGAGGAGTCGGGGCCCGAACGCGACCGGACGAACCGACCTGGTCCCGTGGGTCCTTCGGCCCTGTCGAACACTCGAGGGCGGGTGCACGATGGCGCCGTATGACTCGCACGCCTGCGGCGGAATGGGACGCCGCGAAGTCCAATCGGCGCGTCCTCATCGCGGGCGCGATGTTGCTTGCGGTGGCTTGGCTGCTGATCGGTGCCTCGCCCGCCGGCGCCGAGGAGGATCCCCAGCGTTGGGAGAACGAGTTCTGTCTGGGGTGCCATCGGGCTGAAGGGATGGAACGATCGCTTGCGTCGGGCGAAATGCTTTCGCTCACCTTCGACGAGGAACTGTATGCCGGGTCGATCCACGGCAGTCTCGAGCTTCCGTGTGTGCTGTGCCACACCGACATCGAAGGCTTCCCTCACCCTGAGGTGACGGCTTCGAATCTCCGGGAGTGGACACTGCAACGCAACGGGGGGTGCGCCGGGTGTCATGAGGACCAGTTCACGGAGACCAAGGACAACGTCCATGCTGCGTCACTCGAGGCAGGCAACACCGCGGCCGCGGTGTGCACCGACTGCCACAGCGCCCACGGCACCACCCGCCCGGTAGCGCACAGCGCAGACGTGCCGCTCACCTGCCGCAATTGTCACTCGCAGGTCTACGACCTCTACGAGGAGAGTGTTCACGGGGCGGCGCTGCTTGGGGGAAATCGAGATGTGCCCACCTGCACCGGTTGTCACGGAGTGCACGACGTTGAGGGGCCCACCGATTCCCGGTTCCATCTGTTCTCCCCCCAGATCTGCGCTGAATGCCACGCCGACGAGGAGTTGATGGGTCGATACGGGCTGTCCACCGAGGTCTTCGAGACCTATGTGGCCGACTTCCACGGCTCCACCGTCGTCCTCTTCGAGGACCTCGCTCCGGATCAGGAGACCAACAAGCCGGTGTGCGTCGACTGCCACGGTGTCCACGGGATTCGCTCCACCGACGATCCGGAAAGTGAAGTGTTCCGCACCAATCTCCTGGCAACGTGCCGGCGGTGCCACCCCGACGCCACGGAGAACTTCCCCGCTTCGTGGTTGAGCCACTACACCCCCGAACCGGGCACGGCCACCGTGGTCTGGCTGGTCGATCTGTTCTACAAGATCGCCATTCCATTGATCATCGGGGCCATGCTGCTGTATCTCGCACTCCACGTGGTGGGCCGGAGGCGTCGGCGGAGAGCGAGCCGTCATGCCTGACTCCCACAACCCGTCGCAGCGATTCCTGCGCTTCACGATCTCGGATCGGGTGGAACATCTGGCGCAGATGCTCACATTCGTCGTGTTGGCGGCGACCGGGTTGGTTCAGAAATGGCCCGAGAACGGCCTATCGGGAGGAGTCATCGAGATCCTGGGCGGTATCGAGTCGGTGCGGGTCATCCACCGAGTGGCCGCCACGATCCTGATGGTCGCCGTCGTCTATCACCTGGGCGCGATCGGCTACCGGAGGTTCGTGCTCCAGCAGCCACGGTCGATGGCTCCCACCCGCGCCGATGCCCGGAACCTGCTCCAGTCGGTGCGGTACGCCATCGGGAGTCGCGAGGCGCCGCCGCAGCAGGCCCGCTTCACCTGGGAAGAGAAGGCCGTGTACTGGTCGTACCTGGTCAGCACCGGCCTCATGATCGTCACCGGGTTCGCTCTCTGGAACCCGATCGCGACCACGCAACTCCTTCCCGGTCAGTTCATTCCCGCCGCCAAGTCGGCTCACGGCAACGAAGCGTTGCTCGCCGTGTTGGCAATCGTGCTTTGGCACTTCTTCCATGTGCACGTCAGACACTGGAACACCAGCATCTGGACCGGATACATGACCCGGGCGGAGATGGAGCGCTATCACCCGATGGAGCTGGCCGCACGCGATGACGGGCAAGTGTCCCCCGGAAAGGAAGAGCGCCGTGCGCTGGCCAACCGCTACTTCTCGATCTTTGGTGCAGCGGCCGCTGCGTTCCTGGTCGGCATCTTCTTCTTCATCACGTTTGAGGAGACCGCAATCGAGACGGTCGAGCCGATCGAAGACGTCGTGGCGTTCTCCCCGATGACGACGACGACCGCTCCCCCGGTGACGACGACTGAGGCCACGACGACGACGACGGTGGAGGCGGGGTTGTCGTGGAGCACGTTCTCGGAGGCGTTTGCCGGCACGTGTGGGGCGTGCCACGGCGACAGTGGCGGGATGGGAGGTCTCAGCTTG
>JBFFRY010000021.1:0-50154 GCA_041572755.1 Acidimicrobiia bacterium
GGGGAAATGGTGGAGAACCCACCACACACGGCATGTCACACTCCGGTCCGTCGGAGCACCACAGCGGCACGCTATGGCTTCCGTCGGAGGGGAAACGTTGACGACTCTGCGAGGCACCTGGATCTCTTGGCTTGCTGTGATCAAGGCCGCCTTCTTGGTGTTTCTGGCGGTTGGGCTCGGACTTGACGCCCAATCGGCCACTTCGGGACGTTGAGTTGGGCGCGGTAGGCGGGGTCGTGACACAGGTACCACTGGCAGATCCGCTCCAAGTGGCGGCCCCGGATGTTCGGGTCAGCGTTCAGCCGACCGGCGAGGTCTTCGCAGCGGGTCGTATTGGGACGCACCCCCGAATGCGCGGAATCCGGCCCAAACACCCGCCTGAGGCACTTCGAACTGGCTCCCGTGAAACAGAGCCCTCCACCTTCGTGAAGGGCTCTTCGTAGCGGGGGGAGGATTTGAACCTCCGACCTTCGGGTTATGAGCCCGACGAGCTACCAGACTGCTCCACCCCGCGTCGTGTCCACGATGATATCAGCGGTCCCCGACTAGCGGCAATGCCGGCTCAGCCGCTTCCCAGCAGCTCCCGGGCCTGCTCGATGAAACCTTGCGCCTGGGCTACTTCGTCGGCGTAGGTGCCGAGATCGCCGTTGCGCAGCGCCTCATCGGCCCGGGCGAAGGCGTCGTCGGCCTGGGTGAGGAGCGAGACCACCTCCTGTCCGAGTTCATCAGGGAGATCCCCAGTGACGTCCGACGGGGTGTCCGGGGTGTCCGGTTCCACGACCACCTCCGGCGGGGCTTCACCGAACACCGCAAACAGCCCCTCGGCCAGCGAGTCCCGCATCACGATCCGATCACCGAACACCACCACCACTTTCTTGAACTCGGGCAGCGCCGAAATGTCGGTGCCCACCCCGGTGCCCTCCTGGCGGGCGCTGATGTAGATCGGCTGCACGTAGAGGACCGACTCCTCGATCGGGACCACCAGCATGTTGCCCTGGATCACCTCCGAGCCCTCCTGACCCAGCAGGGTGAACTCCCGGGAGATGTCGGGATCCTGGTTGATTCGGGCACCGATCTGTCCCGGCCCGTCGACGAAGGCATCCCGGGGTAGCTGGAAATCGATCATCTCGCCGTAGTTGTCGGCGTCGCTGGTGGCGGTGAGGAACGACACCATGTTGGGTCGGGTCGCCGCCGTGAACGGCTGCAACAACAGATACGAAAGATCGGCCTCGCCGGGGAGGGTCATCAGCAGGTAATAGGGCATCATCGGGCGGTTGGTGTCGGGGAACGCCACCCGCAGCGGCTCGGTGGGGGTATTCGAGGGGTCGCGGGCGATCTGCCACGGATCGCCGTTGTTGAAGAACACCCGGGGGTCCTCCATGTGATATCTCGAGTACATGTCGCTCTGGACCCGGAAAAGGTCCTCGGGATACCGCAGGTGCGACTTCAAGTCCTCCGACATCTCGTCGCCCGGAGTGAACAACGCCGGGAAGATGCCCCGATAGGCCCGGATCACCGGGTCGTCCTCATCGACCACATAGAAGGTCATCGTGCCGTCGTAGGCGTCGATCGTGGCCTTCACCGAGTTGCGGAGGTAGTTGAAGTCGGAGGGAACCTCGGAGCGCCGGGCGTTGAGACGCGCCGTTGCCGCCGGGCTCGAATACGGGTACCGGTCGGTCACGGTGTACATGTCGATCACCCACAGCAGCCGGCCGCCGATGATCGCCACGTAGGGGTCGGCGTCGGCGTGCAGGAACGGGGCGGCCTTGCTGAGGCGATCCCGGATGTTGCGCACCATCAGCACCCGGCTGTCGCCGGTGATCTGCCCCGAGATCAGCGTGTTGATGTCGGCGAACCGCAAGGCGAACGCGGCCCGGCGGAAGAAGGAGCCAATCTCGATGCCGCCCTCACCGTCGTACGAGTTGAAGGCGACCGTATCGGTGCCGGACTCGAGCGGGAAGTCGACCTCCTGCTCCTTGGTGCCGACGATCACGAAATTGCCGGAATCGACCGCCTCACCGAAGTAGATGCGGGCCTGATCGATCCGCACCGTGTCGGGAGCGTCGTCGTCGGGATTGATGTCCCGCACCAAGAAGTCGGGCTGGCCCTGGCTGCTCACCGCGTTGGCGGTGCTCACCACCGAACCGAACCCGTGGGTGTACACCAAGTGGCGGTTCACCCAGCCGCCCTCCGGAAGGTTGTTCTCGTCGAGCTCGCGAGCCGCCAGCATCACCTGGGTCAGTTCACCGTCGAGGATGTAGCGGTCCACGTCGACGTCGTCGAACTGATAGAAGGGTCGCAGCTCCTGCAGCTGGCGATACGTGGTGAGCAGCACCGACGGGTCCCACAACCGAACGTTGTCGATCGTGGGGGCGTTGCCGGCGATATCGGCGCTGGTGAGATCCTGCGAGGCCTGGAAGTCGCGGATCTCGATGTCGTTCAACCCGAACGCCTCTCGGGTGAACTCGATGTTGCGTTCCACGAACGGCAGCTCCTTGGAGATCTCGTCCGGCTGCACACTGAACCGCTGCACCGCAGCCGGGATGATGCCGCCCACGATCAGGGAGGTCGCCAGCCACAGCCCCACCGCGGCAGCCGGGAGGATCCAGCCGCGGAACCGAATGTTGATGAGCAGCAGGATCGCGGCAAACAGCGAGATGAACACCAGCAGACGCAGCGCCGGCAGCTGGGCGTTCACGTCGGTGTAGGCGGCACCGAAGACGAAGCCGCGACCCGAATACAGCAGGTCGTACTGGTCCAGCCAGTACCCGGCCGCCTTGAGGAGCGCCAGGATCGCCAGCAGCACCGACAGGTGCACCTTCACACCCGGAGCCACCCGCTGGCGGCCCGGCTGCACCTGGATGCCGCCATTGAGATAGTGGATGGCGGCCACCACCAGCGTGGTGATCAGGAAGAACTGGAAGCCCCACGAGAAGAGATCCCGGTACAGAGGGACCCGGAAGACGTAGAACGAGATGTCGTTGTTGAACAACGGGTCGGTGACCCCGAATGCCTCGGAGTTGTTGAAGAGCAGCCAGTCCTCCCACCAGGCCCCCGCCCCCAAGCCGATGAGGAGGCCGAAGAAGGCCGACACCATCAGGCGCACCCGCCCGATACGGGGCTCCACCCACTCCTGGTATCGCTCCAGCAGCTCCTCCTCCGCCCCACCGGTGCCCAGGATGCGACGCGGTGAGAGCCGGTCGGCGAGATACAGGTTGCCGAGCAGCAGCCCGAAGGCCACTACCGATGCCACCACGACCAGGAGGACCCGGCTGAGGATGAGAGTTCGCCACACCGATGAGAAGCCGACCGAATCGAACCACAGGAAGTCGGTCCAGAACCCGGCGATTCCCCGCAGACTCAACAGGAGCAAGAGCAGTGCGCCGAGGCCGATGAAGAGCACCCGGCGACGCACCGACACGCGGCGAACGGGAATGGGCGTGGGTTCGCGCTCGATCATGAGTAAACCATTCTACGGTCGCCTCGGTTCCTGAACGTCGGGTTCAGGCAGATGGACCAACCGTGCAGGTGCAATCGAGGTGCCCCGGCGGGATCGCGGTGCCCTCCGGGGGCGGTCCCGCCGGGTCCCAGGTCTCCCCGGAGGCCGCCGGGCACTCGGCGCACAGATGGCCATGGCGTATCCCGGCCACCTCAGTCACTCCGGCGGCGACCAGCCCCGCCAGGAGGCTGTCGTGGTACCCGGCGTAGGTGATCGACTGCACCCACCGGGGGGCGACGTCGTTGCGCCACGACCGGAACACCCGGGCTGCCTCCTCCAGCAGCATGGCGTCGGCGGCGCCCCGATCGGCGACACCCTCCAGGTCGGCGAAGAGGGCTCCACTCATGGCTCGAATCAACTCGGCGGTGCGAGCCTCCAGGACGGGGGAGGCGGCACCGCCGGTCAGTTCCGCGGCTGCGGTGGCACCCGCCGCGGCGGCACCATGCACCATCGGTTCGAGCGCCTCCGCCAACGGGCGTTGCAGCGAGTCGAGCTCGGGAGACCACCGCTTCCTCTTGGCCACCCGAATGTCGTCGAGGACTTCGTTCTGGAGATCGACCAGCCGCCGGCGCACCTCGCGAACGGCTTCGTTGTGGATCGGCAGGAGCAGGCGGCCTCTGCGATCGATCGCCTCCGAATCGAGGATCGGGCCGGCGGGGACCCGCTCTGCGGACGCCGGCTCATCCTCGGACTCCTCGGCGGCATCGCCATCGGCCGCCGGGAGCGTCACCCGGACCGGCCCCGAACGCAGCCGGTCGAACAGTTCCGAGAGGAGGCCACCTCCCGGCGCCGGGTCGACCGACGCGGGCTCTTCAGGAGCGGGCTCAACCTCCACGACCGCAGCCTCCTGCTCCCCCTCGGCCCCTTCCTCCTCCTCCAAGGCGGTCGGTCCGGAAGCAGACTCGGCGGTGGCGGCCCGGTCGTCCTCTTCTTCCCCGTCCCCCTCGACACCCAGGAGCTCCGCCACGTCGATCGGCTCGACGACCGGCGACGGATCGGTGACGACCCGCTCTGACTCCTCGATCTCGTTGGCGTGCCACGGCGGATAGGGCTCACCACCCTCCTCGGCCCGCAGCCGCTCGACCTCGGCCGCCAGGGCATCCCCGTATCCCGGGTCGTGAGGGTCGCTGCCGGGCTTGGGAGTCGGCTCGACGTCCTCGTCGGAGTCGACGACCTTGACGCCCCAGCCGACGGCGTGCAGAGTGGGACCCCGCGGCTCCTCCTTCGTCGCCGGGTCCGTCTCGTCATCCTCAGAGACACCGGCTTTGCGGACGGCCTCGGCAACGATCTCCTCGGCGAGCCGGCGGGATTCGATGACCGCCCGCTCCCCCTCGTTGCGAGCAGCCCGAGTGATCTCCCCGGCCTGGCGACGGGCCTCGGCGATGCGGCGGTGGGACTCCTGCTCCGCCTCGGCCCTCGTGATCAGCACGTCGGCCTCGGCTTGTTCGATCATCGCCGCCGCGGTGAGCCGCACGTGATCCAGCAGATCGCTGCCCGCACTCCAGGCATCGCTGCGCATCTTGAAGGCATCCCGCTCGGCTTCCTGGCGGATGTCGGCCGCCTCGGATTCGGCGGTGGCGCGGCGCTCGGCCGCCTCCTGGCGGGCCCGGCTCCGCAGGTTCTCGGCCGCATCCTGGGCGTCGCCGAGCATGCGGCTCACGTGCTCGCCGACCTCACGGAGATCGCGAGTGAGGTTCTCGATGCCGCCCCGCGCCTCGATGTGGCCCACGAGCTCGTCGTGTTCCGCCTGCAAATGGGCCCAACGGGCCGCGGCCTCACGGAGCAGCCGGGTCACGGCGCGACGGTCCAGTCCGCGCCGGACCGTCGGCAGCCCGTCGGGGGTCAGATCTTCGGGGCCGAGCCCATCGGATGCCATCAGGGTGGAGAGTACCGCCGCCGACCCCGGCGGGCCGCACCATTCGCCGGTTCAGTCGGTGGCGGTCACCGCCGGAGCGGCCGGCTCGAGCGTGTCGAGGAAGTCGAGTGCCTCCTGCAGGGTCCCCACCGCCACGACCTCGATGTCGTCGCCTGCAGCAGTGAGGGCATCCTCGAGATTGCCCTCCGGCACGAGAACATATTCGACACCGATCCCCCGGGCCGCATACACCTTCTGGCGCACACCCCCGATGGCACCGATCGTCTCGTCGAAGCGAATCGTCCCGGTGCCGGCCACCCGGTGACCCTTGGTGAGGTCGGCCTCGGTGAGCAGATCGATCAGGGTCAGGGCGTACATCATGCCGGCGGAGGGCCCGCCGATGTTGCGGCTGTCCACCCGAACATCCACGGGGAGATCCAGCTCCAGGTTGCGGGTGTCGAACACCACACCCACCAGGGGAGCACCCTCGATGTCGGGATGGGGCGCCAGCGTCACGTTCACCTGGAGCGGCTCGCCACCCCGGAGCCCGCTGAGCATGATCGTGTCGCCGACCTCGAAGCTGCGGATCACCTCGGCGGCGTCTTCGGCGGTGATCACCGCGGAGCCGGCAACAGCCGTGATCAGGTCGCCCACCTCGAGAGTGCCGTCGGCAGGCGTCCCCTCCACGACCTCCAGGACCTCGGCCCCGTCACCAACGAACCCGACATCGAAACCGAGGCGGCTCAACGCCACGAAGATCGCCGTGTCGATCGACTCGTCCATCGACTCCAGGTTCCTGCGGGTCACCTGCTCCTGAGAGACCCCGGGCGGTCGGATCACGTCCCGAGACACCAGATCGGTCTCCGCGTCGAACTGGGCTTCGAGGTACTCGAAGACGTTCACCTCGCGCAGACCCACGGTGAGCAGATACAGGTCGCCGCGGGAGTCGAAGGTGTCCAGGTCCTGGACCGTGATCAGATCGGAGACTTCCTCGACCGGCCCGGGAGACATGGCGAAGTAGGGGACCTTGACCGGCCACAGCAACAGCACGGCCACACCCACCACCACCAGCGCGACCACCAGCACGATCGGCCAGCGGGGGATGCGCCGCTTCGCCTGTGGCTCGAAAAGGAGCGGGTCGATCACCATGCCCACCTCTGGGTGCCCGACGATGGTACCGGGGATGGCGCGCTGCGCAGGGACACCTCCAATACACTCTGCTCCATGGGACGTATCGCTCGCACAATCGAACTCGCCAAGGCCTCCTGGGAAGTCCTCAAGGCCGACAAGGAACTGCTGCTGCTGCCGATCATGTCGTTCATCGCAACGATCGCAGTGGCCGCTTCGTTCCTCGCTCCGATCATCCTGAACGCCGATGAGACCCAGCTGGAGAGCCCCGGGACCATCGGCTACATCCTGCTGTTCGTCGCCTACGTGACGCTCGCCTTCATCACGATCTTCTTCAACACCGCCCTCGTGTTCGCCGCCAACGAACGCCTCGAAGGCGGGGATCCCACGGTCGGGAGCGCCCTCCGGGGCGCCGCCACCCGGGTGGGGAGGATCCTCCCCTGGGCGATCGTGTCGGCCACCGTGTCGATCATCCTGCGCGCCCTCGAGGAACGGGGCGGGTGGCTGGGACGGATCGCCGCCGGGCTGGCGGGGATCGCCTGGTCGCTGGTGACGTTCCTCGTGATCCCCGTCCTGGTGTTCGAGAACATCGGCGTCATGGATGCGGTGAAACGGTCGGGGTCGCTCTTCAAGCGGACCTGGGGTGAGAACGTGGCAGCTCAGATCGGCTTCGGATTGCTCGGCTTCCTCCTCATCCTCCCGGCGGTGCTCGTGGTGGCGGCCGCCGTCGCCGCCGGCGGCTCGATCGCCGTGGTCGGCGTCGGGATCGCGGTGCTGTGGATCCTCGGCGTCGCCATGGTGCTGTCGGCCCTCAACGCCATCTTCCAGACGGCGCTGTATCGCTATGCCGCCGGCGTCGGATCAGGCGCCTTCGCCGAGCACCAACTGCAATCGGCGTTCGCTCCCCGGGCGGGGCGGCGCGGCTTCGGCGGCTACGGCGGGGGTATCGCCGGCGGCTCCTAGCGAGGCGGCGAGCCGGACCGACGTCCGACCAGCTTCCATGCCGTCGGGAGAGTCAGCCCGGCCAGCGCTACCTTGACCAGATCGCCGATCACGAAGGGAGCCAGGCCCTTCTCGACGGCGGTCGTCGCATCGAACCCGGCCACCGCCGCCAGCCACGGGACCCCGATCAGGTAGATGACGGCGTTGCCCGCCAGGAAAGCGGGAACGGCCGTGAGCACCAGGCGGTCCTGCCGGCGCTCGGCCAGCAGCCCCACGAGGGCCGCCGCCGCCACGAAGCCCAGCAGGTACCCGCCGGTGGCGCCGGTCACCACCTCCCAGCCGCCGTCACCACCGCTGTAGAAGGGGAGGCCGGCGGCGCCGAGGGCCACATACAGGAGCTGGGAAGCGGCCCCGGCGCGCCACCCCAGGGCGGCGCCGACGAGCAGCACTGCAAACGTCTGTCCGGTGATCGGCACCGGGGTGAACCACAGCGGGATCTCGATCTGCGCGGCCAGCGCCGTCAGCAGCGCGCCACCGGCCACCAGTGACGCGGTCACCACCCGCCGCTGCGGAAACACCCGCCCTGCCAACACCGCCGTGGTCATGGGACTCCCTTCGTCGACCGATTCTACGAAGCCGCGACGCGAGGAGGCGGCCCGCAGGCCGCCTCCTCGATGTTGTAGTCGTCGTGGTCCTTACGGAGCGAAGCAAGGCGCCGAATAGTCGTACGCCGATGCCACCTGGCCGGTGAACAGGTCCGTCACCGGCTCGATGCCGCCGTTGGCGGTCGCCACCGGACGGTTGATGAACGTGCCGCGTGCCGCCGTGTCGTTGGCCACACCGTACGACTGCGAGGGCAGGATGCCCTGGAAGTCGACCTCGGTGATCTGGCCCACCGCAGCGGCGATGCCGGCCCGGGTCAGGTCGCCGTTGGCGATGGCCTGCTCCAGTACCGCCTTGACGGCGTACTGATTCACCCAGCCGGCGATGTAGCCGGGATCGGGCGCCAGACCGCGCGCCTCGGCCTGAGCACGCATCACTGCGTAGCCGGGCGCCTCGTAGTCCCATGAGGGATACGGCGAGGTCTGGAAGAAGGCCGCCTCCAGCAGCGGCGCCAGCTCGGCCGCCAGTTCGAACAGCACCGGATGGAACGAGGGGGAGGTCCCCACGTACATGGCCGTCTGGTGCCCGGCCTGGAAGGTGCCGCCCATGACCTGGGCCGTCTGGGTGGGTCCCACCGTCAGGAACACCACGTCCGGCGTGGTCGACACCAGCGTCGCCACCGCCCCCTCGACGTCGGGAGCCGACGACGACATGAAGAACTCCGCCACCTGCTCGCCGACACCGGTCGCCGCGGCAGCGAACTTGATACCGGCCGCGGCGTCGCCGCCGTAGTCACCCTCGAACCCCACGGTCGCAAAGGTGAACGTGTCCTTGCCCTGCTGCTGCATGGCGCCGATCACGAACTCGTAGGCGTTCATCGCCTCGATGCAATAGGACGCCCCCACCTCGATGATCAGGTCCTGGTCGTACTCGGGGAACGAGAAGCCCGACCACCAGGTGGACACCGCCGCCACCATGTCGTCTTCGGCGTAGGAGGGCAGGGCCGCCTGGGTGTGCGGAGTGCCCAGCGACTCCGCCAGCATGGCGACGCTGTCGCGGATCTCGTTGTACACCTCGACGGTGACGGTCGGGTTGTACTGACCGTCGCGCACCGTTTCTTCACCGATATACACGTCGAAGCCGTCGACGCCACCCTCGGCGTTCACCACAGCCCAGAAGTCCTCGTGACCCCACACCAGGGGACGGCCGAAGATGGCGAACGGGCCGGTGAAGTCGCTGATGGCTCCCAAGTAGACACATCCGTTGTCGGGATTGGCAGACCCGGGGCAGGGCTCGGCGGTCACGCCCACGTCGAAGGCGACCTCGGGTGCGGCCTCGGTCGTCTCCGGGGCTTCGGTCGTCGCCGGCGCCGCCGTTGTTGTCGTCGCAGCCTCGGTGGTCGCCGGGGCTTCAGTAGTCGCCGGAGCCTCGGTGGTGTCAGCGGCGTCGTCGTCGTCGCCACACGCCGCTACCACCAGGGCAAAGGCGGTCAGCAGGCTGGCCACCATGAGCCAGCGTCGCCGTGATCTCATCGTTTGGTTCCTCCCTTAGTCGACCGGCGCGAAGCCGGTATCGCGTATTCCAACCTAGTGAAAACAATCAGTACGAGAAGGGCCACGCCTTCCAGTAGTTCCTCACTCGGATCCAAATGCCGTACAGGCCCAGCGGTTCAAAGATCAGGAACGCCACGATCAGTGCCCCGAAAAGGAACTGCTCGGCCTGGAAGATGTCGAAAACGCCCCCACCCACCTCCTTGCTGATCACGAGATCGAAGACCGGAAAGCCGGCCAGCCACTCCACGATCTTGGGGAGAAAGACGACGAACACCGCACCCATGATCGAGCCGGAGATGGTGGCCACCCCGCCGATGAGCACCATGGCGATGTACTCCACCGACATGAGGAGATTGAACTCGTCCGGGGTCAGCCGGGTGATCGCCGCCCACAGCAGCGCTCCGGCGATCCCGGCGTAGAAGGACGAGATCACGAAGGCGATCAGCTTGTAGCGGGCCAGGGGGATCCCCATGATCTCGGCGGCGATGTCGCGGTCCCGGATGGCGGCCAGGGCTCGGCCGATCCTCGACCGCGCCAGGTTCTTGGCCGCCAGCGCCATCACCACCAACAGGATGAAGCCGAGGAAGAACAGCTTCTGCTCCTTGGTCATGAAGAAGCCGAACACCTCGCCGTCCTGGTCGAAGCGGAAGCCCAGCAGGGACGCCTCGGCGGTGGGCCGGCCGTTGGTCCCACCGGTGAACCCGCTGGCGGTCTTGAAGACGTGAGTCCCGAGGAACACCAGGCCCAGAGTGACGAAAGCCAGGTACAGGCCGCGCAGCCGGGTGGCGATCGGGGACACGATCAGCCCCGCCACCGCCGCGATCAGCCCCGCCGCCGGCAGCCAGATGCTCATGTCCAGGTTGTAGCCCACCAGGATGGTCGTCTCCACGGTCTGGCCGGTCTCGAGATCCATCACCGGGCGAACCACTTCGACGCCCCCCATGACGGCGGCGCTGAAGGCCCCCAGCCCGAGGAAGAACGCGTGACCCAGCGAGACCTGCCCGGCGAAGCCGGTGATGATGTTGAGCCCGATGGCACCGATCGAGGCGAACACCGCGGTGATCGCCAGGATCATCATGTCGCGGGTGATCTGGATCGGGCCCAGCTGAGGCAGCGAGCTGTCGGGCCGTCCCTGGAGGCCCAGATAGATGACGAGTGCCAGGAAGAGGACGAACCAGAACCGCTGCACGTTGTTGCGGAAGATGGCGGTGTCGTGGCGGTAGTCGCCGATGAGGTTGGGGCGACCCCTCATACCCGCTCCACCTCCTTGGTTCCGAACAGCCCATAGGGCCGGACCAGCAGCACCACGAACATGATCAGATAGGGCACCACCTGGGCGAAGCCGACACCGACCCAGTTGAAGTGCTGGGTCTGATAGACGCTCACCAGCTGCTCGATCACCGCCACCAGCAGGGCGGCGACCAAGGCACCACCGATCGAATCCAGCCCCCCGATCACCACTACCGGCAACGCCCGTAAGGCGAACACGAAGTCGTTGACCCCCAGCGACCCGGCATTCATGTTCACGAACGGGGCGGCGAGCACCGCCAGGACCGCCGCCAGAGCCCACGACAAGGCGAACACGGTCGACACCGACACCCCCTGCGTGAGCGCCACCTCCTGGTCGAAAGCCGTCGCCCGCATCGCCAAACCGATGCGGGTGTAACGGAAGAACGCCAGCAGCACCGCCACCGTCACCCCGGCAACCACGATCGCCGCAATCCGCCGGTGGCCGAACACCAGCCCGCCCCAGTTGAAGGTCCCCAAACCCCACGGGTCGCTGGTGCCCTTGAGCCCGCCGCTCCCGTACACCGAGCTGTCCCCGGCGGTGATCCGCAGCATCACGTCGATGCCGATGGTCATGATCGCGACCGCAAACACGGGTTTCCCCACCATCGGGTGCAGGAAGAGCCGCTCGATGACCACACCGGTGATGGCGGCGAGTACCACGGCGATCGCCACCGAGAGATAGAAGTTGAGACCGTTGTCGGTGGCGAACAGGATGATGTAGTAGCCGCCGATCAGCATCATCGCCGGCTGGGCGAAGCTCAGCACCTGCATCGACTTGTAGATGATCACGAAGCCCAGGGCGAGCAGGGCATACACCCCCGCAACCGAGACCCCGTTGAACAGCGCCTGCAGGAACTGGGTCATCAGTACATCGACTCGATCAACTCGCCGAACCGATCCTCGATGATCGACCGCTTCACCTTCTGGGTGGCGGTGAGCTCACCGTCCTCGTGGTCGAGTTCCTTGGTGAGCAGCCGGAACTTCTTGATCTGCTCCACCCGGGAGAACTTTCCGTTGGTGGCGTCGATCGCCTTCTGGATGAGGGAGACCACCTCGGGCTTCTCGGAGAGGTCCCGATAGGTCGTGTGGGGAATCCGCTTCTGCTGAGCCCACTCGCTGGTGACGTCGAACTCGATCCCGATGAGCGCCGTGAGGTACTTGCGCTGATCCCCGATGATGATCGCCTCCTTGATGAACGGGGAGGTCTTCAACGAGTTCTCGATCTCCGAGGGCGACACGTTCTTGCCGCCTGAGGTGATGATGATGTCCTTGATGCGATCGACGATCTTGATGTGGGTCCCGTCGACCCATACACCCACGTCGCCGGTGTGCAGCCATCCCTCCGAATCGAGGGCCCCCGCCGTCTCCTCCGGCATCCGCCAGTAACCCACGAAGTTCCCGGCGTGACGAGTGAGGATCTCACCCGTGGCCTCGTCGAGCTTGAGGCCCATGTCGGGGTAACCCTCACCGACGGTGCCCAGCTTGATGCGTCCCGGGGCGTTGCGGGTGGCGATCCCACAGTTCTCCGTCATCCCGTACGCCTCGTGGATCGGGGCCCCGATCGACATGAAGAACTCGAGGATCTCCGGGGCGATCGGCGCCGCCGCCGAGACGGCGTAGCGGCACCGCCGCAGGCCGACGCGCTCCCGCAAGGCACGGAACAGGAAGACCTCGCCGAGCGCCGCCAGCGCCCGGGTGAGGGCCGTGTGCCTCCCCTCCCGTTTCACCAGGGTGCGCCCGATGTAGCGCGCCGCCCTGAGCCAGATGGCGGCGTTGACCTTCTTGAGGCGGGAAGCCGATGCCAGGCGGACCTGGATGGCGGCGTGGATCCGCTCCCAGATGCGGGGCACGCCCTGGATCACGGTGGGGTTCACGTCGCGCATGTCGGCGACCAGCGTGTCCAGCGACTCCCCGAAATGGATCTGCGCCCCCGACCAGACTCCGAAGACCACGGTGAACAGCTTCTCGTAGATGTGACACAGCGGCAGGTACGACACCAGCATGTCGTGGGGTCCCGGCGACGGCGACACGATGCCGGAGTCCGAGGTGAGCGCCTCCCCGGCGTACTGAAGGTTGCGCACGGTCAACATCGACCCCTTCGGGGGCCCGGTGGTGCCCGACGTGTACACGAGGTAGGCGAGGTCCTCGGGGGTGGCCTCGGCCATGCGCCGCTCCACGGCATCGGGGAAGGCCTCCCGGTGCTCCCGCCCCGCCGCCATGAAGTCGTCCCACGACATGAGGCGGGGGTCGTCGTAGGCGTCGACGCCGCGGTGCTCGACGAACACGATCCGCTCCAGCGTCGGGAGCCGCTCCGCCGGTATCTCGAGCACCTTGTCCGCTTGCTCCTGATCCTCGACGATGAGGATCCGGGAGCCGCTGTTGGAGAGCAGATACTCGACTTCGGCAGTGGGGTTGGTGGGATAGAGGCCCATGCAGGCCGCCCGGGCCGCGATCGAACCCAGGTCGGTATACACCCATTCCGGCCGGTTCTCCGAATGGATGGCCACCCGGTCCCCCGGCTCGATTCCGAGGGAAACGAGGGCGTGGGCGAAGGTGTCGACCCGGTCCCAATACTCCGCCCAGATGATCTCGCGCCAGATGCCGCGGTTCTTCACGCGCAGGGCCACCGCATCAGGCCGGGTCTCGGCATGCCCCCGCAGCAGACTCGCCGGGGTCATCGTGCCGACGGCAGCCGGTGGTGGAGCGGTCATCGTCATTCGGTACCTCCGGTGGTGGCGTGCTCCTCACCCAGATAGGCGCGGACCACATCGGCGTTGCTTTGAATCTCTTCGGGGGTGCCCTGGGCGATCGGCCTGCCGAAATCGAGTGCCAGCACTCGATCGGCGAGGTCCATCACCATGCGCATGTCGTGCTCGACCAGCACGATGCCGATGCCGAGCTCGCGCTTGATGTCGGTGATGAACCGGGCCATGTCCTCGGTCTCCTCGACGTTCATCCCGGCGACCGGCTCGTCGAGCAGCAGCACCTTGGGCTCCATCGCCAATGCCCGGCCCAGCTCGATGCGCTTCTGGATGCCGTAGGGGAGCATGGCGACGAACGACTTCCGGAACGCCTGGATCTCGAGGAACTCGATGATGCCTTCGACGATCTCCCGGTTGCGGGCTTCCTCCCGCGACGCCCGGCCCATTCGCAGCATGGCCGCCACCGTTCCGTAGGCGATGTGCTGGTGACGGCCCAACATGAGGTTGTCGAGCACCGTCATCTGGGGAAAGAGCTCGATGTTCTGGAATGTGCGGGCGATCCCGAGATCGGCGATGCGGTCGGGCCGCATTCCCAGGAGATCCCGGCCCAGGAAGTCGACCGAACCCTCCTGGGGGTGATAGACGCCGCTGATGCAGTTGAAGATCGAGGTCTTCCCGGCCCCGTTGGGGCCGATGATGGCAAAGACCTCCCCGTTGGCGACGGTGAACGACACCCCGTCGATCGCCTTCACCCCGGCGAAGGAGAGATGGACGTCACCGATCTCCAGAAGCGGCTCCCCGGGGACACCTCCCCGAGGCAGGATCTCGCTGAGCAGGCGGGCCCTCACGAAAGCCACCGCTTCTTACGCCGATAGTGCTTGATCTCGGCGAAGGACTGGACCTCTCCCTCACCGTGCAGGCCGAGGTAGAACTCCCTGACGTCCTCGTCCTGCAGCAACTCGGCCGCCGGCTTGTCCATCACCATCTTCCCCGTCTCCATGATGAAGCCGTGATCGGCGATCTGCAGCGCCATCATGGCGTTCTGCTCCACCAGGAGCACCCCGGTGCCCTGGTTGTTGATCTCGACGATGATGTCCCGAATCTGCTGCACCAGCAGCGGGGCCAGGCCGAGGCTGGGCTCGTCCAGGAGCAGATAGCGCGGCGCCGACATCAAGGCCCGGCCGATCGCCAGCATCTGCTGCTCGCCGCCGGACAGGTAACCCGCCGTCGCCTTGGAGCGCTCCTCGAGGATCGGGAACAAGCCGAAGACCCGCTCGAGGTTCCCTCCGGTGTTGCGGGGATCCGTGTGGGCACCGAGCCGAAGGTTCTCCTCCACGGTCAGCTCCGCCAGGATGCGGCGTCCCTCCAGGGCCTGGCTCACCCCGAGCTTCACGATCTTGGCGGGTGCCAGGTGGTCGACCTTGCGGCCGTCGAGGAGGATCTCACCCTTGGTGAGGTCTCCGTTGTGGACGTCCAGCAACCCGCTGATGGCCCGCAGCGTCGTGGTCTTGCCGGCGCCGTTGGCTCCGAGCAGCGTGACGATCGAACCGTCGGGAACGTTCAGCGAGATGCCACGAAGAACCAAGATGACGTCGTGGTACACGACCTCAAGATTCTTCACCTCGAGCACTGAGGCTCGCCTTCCTCCCTCGGGTGGCGCCAGGCTACCAACCGCAACTGGAGCCTGCTCAGGGGGCGGTGCCGGTCAGGCGTGCTCCCGATCCTCCCTCACCCATTCGGCGCCACCGGCCCAGTGTTCCTTCTTCCAGATCGGGGCCCGGCGCTTCAACTCGTCGATGAGGTAGCGGGCGGCGGCGAAGGCATCGGCCCGATGCGCCGAGCTGACGGCTACCCCCACGGAGACCTCCCCCACCTCCAGCGATCCGACTCGGTGCACCGTCGCCGAGCGCAAAACCGGCCACCGTTGGCGGGCTTCGGAGACGATCTCGGCGATCTTGGGGACGACGACTTCCCGATACGCCTCGTACTCGAGGTGGGTCACCCCGGTACGACCCGGCGAATGATCCCGAACCGTTCCGAGAAACAGCGCAACCGCCCCGGCAGCGGCATGCGCCACCCAATCGACCAGCCGGGAGGCTTCGATCGGGGTCTCCGAGACTTCGATGTGATGGGCACCGACGTCGGGTATCACGGGGTCGCTCATAGAATCCTTGCCGTGTCCGACATTATCCCTCCATTCCACGCCGACGACCCCGATGAGACCGAGCGGTCGGTGGGACCCGGGGGTTCGCCGCCGGCCTCGCCGCCGCCGGCGCCGGACGATGCCGGCTTCCCCGATACGGGTCCGGCCCCCGACACCACCGACCCCCGGCTGTATTACGCAACCACCGGCTACGGCTACGAGGAGGGAGTCGGGCTCGACGAGCCCTGGACGAGCCGCCCCGCCTATGAGCCGTATGCGGCCCCGCCCCCCCGGCGCGGCGGTGGAGCCTTCTGGAAGGGTGTGGGCATCGCGGTGCTGTCGGCCCTCATCGGCGCCGCCGCCGCCATCGCCGCCATGTACTGGCTCGACGACGAGGACGGGGGCGGCGGCGACCCGAGCGCGGTCACCGTGGTCGAACGGGTCGAGACCCAGATCCTCTCCCCGGAGGACAGCGGCACCACCGCCTCGGCCGTCGCCCAGCGGGTGCTCCCCTCAATCGTGACGGTCGAAGTCCGCGACAGCGACGTGGGTACGTTCGTCGCCGACGGATCCGGATCCGGTGTGGTGCTCTCCAACCAGGGGTTGCTGGTCACCAACCAGCATGTCGTTGAAGGGGCCCAGGAAGTCCGGGTCATCTTCGCCAACGGCCGCACCTACGACGCGGAGGTGGTCGGTGAGGACGCGCTGACCGATCTCGCCGTGTTGAGGATCAACGCCCTCGGGCTCACCGCCGTCGAACTGGGATCCACCGAGGACATGTTGATCGGCGACACGGCCATCGCCGTCGGCAGCCCGCTCGGTCTCGAGGGCGGGCCTTCGGTGACGGTCGGCGTGCTGTCGGCTTTCGACCGCAGGGTCCAGACCAGCATCGACGACGAGTTGTTCGGCATGCTGCAGACCGACGCCCCGATCACCCGGGGTTCGAGCGGTGGGGCCCTCGTCGACGACGAGGGCCGGCTGATCGGCATCACCACCGCCATCGGGGTGAGCGACGTGGGGGCCGAAGGCCTCGGGTTTGCGATTCCGGTCGAGCTGGTGACCCGCATCACCAACGACCTGATCGAGTTCGGGACGGCCCGCCACGCCTTCCTCGGAATCACCGGTTCCACCTGGTTCGAGGAGGGTGGCGACGGTGGCACCATCCCTGCCGGGGTGGCGATCGCCAGCATCATCGAAGGGACCGCGGCCGACCAGGCCGGGCTCGAGGTGGGCGACGTCATCCACTCAGTCGACGGTGACCACGTGACCACGATGGAGCAACTGGTGGTGAGGCTTCGCTTCTTCTCGGTGGGCGATGTCGTCGACGTGTTCATCGAACGCGGCGGTGTCGAGCAGACGATCGAACTGACACTCCTGGAGCGTCCGGAGGGCGTGTGACCGACAACCTCTTCGACCGGCTCGCCGAGCTCCTGCAGTCGGAGGGCCCGATCAACTGGCGGCTCGCCAGGGAGATCGCCGAGTCGGTGTCGGGCCAGGCCGAGCCGGTCGAACCGTGGGTCGCCGAGGAGTACCAGGAGCTGGCGCACACCGCGGCACTGCTGATCGACGAGGCGGGGCCGCTCGATCCGGCCGCGTCGACCACCACCGTCCATACGGTGGATCGCCGCGGCTGGGCCTCGGCGAACATCGAATCGTTCACCTATCTGGGAGACTCCCTGGCGGGAGCGTTCGGCGGGGCGGGACCACTCCCCGGACCGCTGCAACCACTGGGACCGGCCCTGATCGGGATGCAGATGGGAAGCACCGTGGGCTTGATGGCCCATCGGGTGCTGGGCCAGTTCGACGTCGGCCTCCCGGCGGCTTCCGGTTCGGGCATCTACTTCGTCGTTCCCAACATCGAGAGTTTCGCCGCCGACCACGACCTGGAGATCCGCCAAACCCGGCTCTGGATGGCGCTCCACGAGGTCGCCCATCAAGCGCAGTTCTCGATTCCCTGGGTCAGGGAGCACTTCCTGGCGCTGGTCGACGGGTACCTGAGCAACGTGCGTTTCGACTTCGAGGCGATGCAGCGAGCACTCGAGGAGATCCAGGACCCCTCCGAGCTGGAACGACTGATGAGCGACCCCGCCGCCTTGGGTGGCCTGGTCGTCGATCCCGAACAGCAAGAGGCGCTGGTGGAGATCCAAGCCTTCCTGGCGACCATGGAGGGTTCCGCGGACTGGCTGGTCGAGCGGGCTTCGGGCGAACTGATCCCCGAAGGGCCCCGGCTGCGAGAGGCCGTCGATCGGCGCCGCGCCGAACCCACGCAGGGCGAAGAGGCGCTGCAGCGCATGCTCGGCCTCGAACTGCGACGCTCCCAATACCGCACCGGCGCCCGTTTCTGCGCCGAGGTGGAGCGACGATGGGGGCCCGACGAGGTTCACCGTCTCTGGGAGGACGCCGATTCCTTGCCCACCGCCACCGAACTCGAAGACGTGGTGGGGTGGGCGGCCCGGGTGCTGCTGTAGATCATGGCCACGTCGCTGGTGTTCCTGTGCATCCACAATTCCGGCCGTTCGCAGATCGCCGCCGGCTTCGCTCGCTCCCTGGGGGGCGAGCGGGTCCGGGTGTACTCGGGCGGGTCCGATCCTGCCGCCGAGGTGAACCCGGTGGCCGTTGCAGCCATGCGAGAGGCGGGAGTCGACATCTCGGCGCACGCCCCCCAGCCATGGACGGACGACATGGTGGCCACCGCCGACGTGGTGATCACGATGGGGTGTGGCGACATCTGCCCCGTGTTCCCCGGCGTCCGCTACGAGGATTGGGATCTCCCCGACCCCGCCGGGCTCCCCCTCGAGGAGGTTCGGCCGATCCGCGACGAGATTCGCCGCCGGGTCGACGGGTTGCTCGCCCGCGTCGCCGAGTAATCACCACCCAGCCGACGATCCCGGCAGAAACGGGAGCGCAAATCGCGCGGACCGCGCGCACTCGAGTGAATCACATCAAGGTAATTTTCCGTCAAAGCCCTTTGACATGCGCGCGCACCGCGCGCAATAATGACAGGCGAGTAATTACGCCCCTGCCATTCGGAGGCAGCCGTGCTGGAAGACCTACGAGAGGTGCTGGCCCTGGACCGCCTGGCGTGGCAAGACCAGGCCAACTGCAAAGGCGCCAACGCCGACCTCTTCTTCCCGGAGCGTGGTGCATCGACCCGGACCGCCAAGGGCATTTGCCGGGAATGCCAGGTTCGACCCGAATGCCTCGAGTTCGCCATCACGACCGGTGAGAAGTTCGGCATCTGGGGCGGCATGTCCGAGCGGGAACGGCGCCGGGTGCGCCGGGAACGCCAGATCGCCGCCGCCCGACGGGCCTCCTGATCCCCGACCAGCCCAGCATCCCACCCCTCGTATCATGAGGGTGTCGAAGGAGAACTCCCAGTGATTGCCGTGCTGATCGCCGCCATCGTCATCGCCCTCGTCATCGTCGCCGTCGTGATCGCCATGCGACGCCGCACCGCCGCCTCCCCCGGCGCCGCCGCAACCGGAACGCCGGGTCGGCCTCGCCCCTCCGTTGCCGAGTTCCACGTCAGCGGATCCCGGGCCCTCGTCTCGTTCGACGTGCCGCTCCCCGCCGGTGACGTCGACACCGTCCTTCGCGACCTGCTGGTTCGAGAAGCGATCGAGGTGGTGCGAGAGAAGCGCCATCAACTCCCGATCGACGACGTCACCGAGGTCGTGGCGCTCGGTCGCCGGGATGGTGCGTGGGAGCAGGTCGGCTCGGTCGACCTCAACACGCCCGGGGAGCTGCCGCCGCCGATGATGCCCGAGCTCCTGCCCGGGCTGGCGCACGACCCCACCTTCGATCCCTTCGAGAAGCTGGCCGAACTCCCGGAGCAGGCGCCCGGGCTGGCACCGGCGCGGAGCGACGACCGCCTGGCGCCCCTCAGCGAGGAACTTCGCCTTCCGGCTGCGATCGAATCCGGGCTCCGGGCTCAGGGGGTCGATCCGGTCGGGGCCGGCGCCGGCGATGTGGTGCTCGGCGTGATGCGCATGACCGGCTACGTCGTGGCACCGGCCTCCGACGACACCTTCGAGGCGACCCGAGCCGGGACGAGGACCCTGGTGCGGCTGGTGGGGCACACCGCCGGCGACCACCCCGAACTCGCCGAAGGCGACATCCGGCGGTTCGCCGTCGACTTCGCTTCCTCGGGTGCCGATCGGGGCTTGCTCATCACCGAGAAGTACGGTCCCTTCGAGATCTACGAGCGGGAGCGCCGCGAGCCGCGGGCCCGCTTCATCACCAGGGAGCGCCTCCAGGGATTCCTCGACGCTCTGACCCTCGGCTGAGCCCCCCACCTACACTGGCCGATCCGGCAGGAGGGCATCGCTGATCCTCATCGCAGCCCCGGGAACGCGAACACCACCCAGATCGTTGTCCGAGGTGGCACATGACCGGTGAGACGCCGGCCACGTGGGAAGAGGTCGCCCGTCGCTATGGCCAGAAGATCTACACCTTCGCCTACCGGCTCACCGGCAACCGGGACGACGCGCTCGACCTGGCCCAGGAGGTCCTCCTGCGGGTCCGCAAGGGGCTCCACACCTACCGGCCCGGGTCGTTCGAGGGCTGGCTGTGGCGGATCACCCGCAACGCCTTCATCGATGAGACCCGGCGCCGCAAGCGTCGCCCGACGGTCCCTCTCACCGAGGTGGATCGCGGCGCCGGCGGAGTGGCACTCCCGCCCGAAGAGGTCCTCGCCGGCGTCCGCCTCGGCGAAGACGTCCAGCAGGCCCTCCTGGCCCTCCCCTACGAGTTCCGGGAGGCCGTGGTCCTCTGCGACGTGGTCGACCTCACCTACGACGAGATCGCCGAAGCCATCGACGTGCCGGTGGGCACGGTTCGCAGCCGGATTCACCGGGGCCGCCGCATGCTGAGGGAGAAGCTGGGATGAAGCACCCCGAAGACCTGCTCAGCGCCCTGGTCGACGACGAACTGGCCGCCACCGAGCGCCACGCCGTCACCGAGCACCTGGAAACCTGTGCTCAGTGCCGGGCCGAGCTGACCGCGATCTCGATAGCCCGGGATGCGGTGCGGGAGCTGCCCCTGCTGGATCCCCCGACCGGCCTCGCCCCCCGACCGGGCACCGCCCGGCGCAGGCTGCTGCGCCCGGTGTGGGCCTGGGCGGCCGCCGGCGCCGCCGCCCTCGCCCTGGCGATCGGGCTGGCCGCAGGACCCGGGGTCTCCGAGCCAGAAGTCGATCTCGACACCCTCGCCAATCGCCACACGGCGCGTCTGGTGGTGCAGCCCGGCATCCAGACGGTACGGGCCCCGGCGGGAGGCGGATGATGCGGCGAGCCCTCCCCCTGCTCGTGATCCTCGCCCTGACAGTCGCGGCGACCCCCGCGGCCGCGGCGGACGACGACCTCGCCGGCTACCTCGAGGGGGCTGCCGCCGCCGAATTCCACGGCTCGGGCATCGTGCTCTGCACCTGGGGATCCGACTCGGCGGGCACCACCTACGAGGTGACCCGCTCCAGCGGCATGTCGATGGTTCACGGTGCCGGTGGCGACCTGATGGTTGCCGGCGGCACCACCGCAAGCCGGACCGGGGCTGACTGGTACGGCCTCGAGGTCGAGGAGTGGACTGCCTGGGCCCTCAGCGACCGTTACCGGCTCACCGACCCCGAGCCGGTCACTCGCCTGGGGCGCTCCGCAGTCGCCGTCACCGTGATGGAGGGTCCGGTCGAGCGGGCCCAAATGGTCATCGACGACGAGAGCACGGTTCCCCTGGTGACCGAAATCCTCGACGGACGGGGGAACGCATTCCGGGTTGCCGTGCTCATCGACTTCACCCCCGGCCCCCAGCCCATGCCCTCCGACATGCCCGAGATGCACGAGCAGATGATGGTGACCCGGACCCCCGCGCCGGACCACCTCGGCACCGAGGTGGCCGGGTACCGGAGGGCCGACACCTACCGGGGCGACGAGGGCACCCTGCAAGCGTTCTACACCGACGGACTGTTCTCGTTCTCGCTGTTCGAGACCAAACGAACCAGCCGGATGGGAGCGTTCGAGACCGCCACCACCTTCGAAGTGAACGGCCACACCTACCGTCGCATCGTGGCCCCCTCCGAGGTGTGGGTGCAGTGGAACGCCCCCGACCACTCCTACGTGCTCGTCGGCGACCTGCCGCCCGACCACATCGCCGCGGTGCTCACCGAGCTGCCCGAGCCGGGCGACCCGGGTTTCTGGGTCCGGCTGTGGAGGCGCCTCTTCGGCTGAGCCCTAGTCCTCGTCGGTCGTCGCCGATGACTGGTCGGGGAACGAGCCGGTCACGATGAACGCCACGTGCTCCCCGATGTTGACGGCGTGGTCGGCGATGCGCTCCAGGTAGCGGGCCACCCGGGACAGCTCCATGCCGACGTCGAAGCCGAGATCGTCGCTGGAACGTCCGATCATCGTGTAGAGCTCGCCGACCAGATCGTCGATGTCGTCGTCGAGGCGGTCCAGCCACTGGGCCGCCGAACCATCCAGTTCGGCGAGCACGTCGATGCTCTTGCCGAAGAGGTCGGCGACGAGGGCGCTGGTCTGCGCCATCGTCCCGTGGATCGCCTGGGGAATCTCATAACCGTCCCGCATCAGGAGACCCTTGGCGGCGTTCACCACCAGATCGCCGCTCCGTTCGATCTCGTACAGCAGGCGAGTGATCGCCACGAGGAAGCGGAGATCGCTGGCCACAGGCTGCTGACGGGCGATGACCTCGAAGACGCGCTGCTCCAAAGCGATGTACCGCGCATCGACCTCGTCGTCGGCGGCGACCACCCGCCGCGCTCTCTCGAGATCGTTCTCGAGCAGGGCATCGTTGAGACGGCGGGTGTTCTCCAGAACCAACGACCCCATCTCCACGGCTCCCCGCCTGATCTCGGCGAGGAGCTCGTCGAAGTGATGCCTGATGTCGTGGCCAGAACCTGGATCGGTCATCGCAATGGCTCCTATCCGAATCGGCCCGAAACGTAGTCCTCGGTGCGTTGCTGTGCCGGACGGGTGAAGATGCGGCCCGTCTCGTCGTACTCCACGAGCACCCCGGTTCGCTGGCCGTCGTCGGTGACATCGACGGTGAAGAACGCAGTCAACTCGCTCACTCTCGCGGCTTGCTGCATGTTGTGGGTCACGATGACGATCGTGTACGTCTCCTTGAGCTCGTACATGAGCTCCTCGATGCGCAACGTCGCGATCGGATCCAAGGCGGAGGCCGGCTCGTCCATGAGGATGACGTCCGGGCCCACGGCAATGGCGCGGGCGATGCAGAGACGCTGCTGCTGCCCACCGGAGAGTGCCAGCGCCGACTGGTCGAGCTTGTCCGAAACCTCATCCCAGAGCGCGGCTCGCCGCAGGCTCTGCTCCACGATGTCGTCGAGCTCCCCCTTCCCGGACGCCATCCGATGGATCCGGGGACCGTACGCCACGTTCTCGTACACCGTCTTCGGGAAGGGGTTCGGCTTCTGGAACACCATCCCGATCCGGTGGCGGACCTCCACGGGGTCGACCTCGTCGCCGTAGAGATCGAGATCGTGGTAACGGACCGTCCCCGAGAGAGAGACATCGGGAATCAAGTCGTTCATCCGGTTCAGGGTGCGGAGAAAGGTGCTCTTGCCGCATCCAGAGGGACCGATCAGGGCCGTGATCGTTCGGGCCGGAATGCGCATCGTGATGTCGCGCAACGCCCGGAAGTCGCCGTAATAGAAGGAGAGATCCTCGATCGTGAAGACCGCATCGCCCATCTCGGGGCCGGACCGGCGACCCGGGCGGCCCTCGGCGAGCCCGCCGAGTGAGGATTTCACGTCGTTCATGTCACCACCTCTTCTCGAAGCGTCTGCGCAGGAGGATTGCGATCGTGTTCATGCTCAACAGCAGCACCAGCAGCACGACGATCGCGCTCGCCGAGATGTCGTGGAACTCCGACTGAGGCTGGCTGATCCAGTTGAACGCCTGGATGGGCAAGACGGTGAAGGAGTCGGTCGGCGAGGAGGGGAAGAAGTTCACGAAAGTGAGCGCGCCGATCGTGATCAACGGGGCGGTCTCGCCGATTGCCCGCGACAAGGAGAGAATCACACCGGTCAAGATGCCGGGAAGCGCGGCCGGGAGCACCTGGCGCCGCGTCGTCTCCCACCGGGTGGCACCGAGCCCGAAGGAGGCGTCCCGCATGGATTTGGGGACGGCTCGCAGCGCCTCAACGCTGGCGATCACGATCACCGGCAGCACCAGCAGGGAGAGCGTGAGGGCACCGGCAATGATCGACCGGCCACCGGTGAAGGCGCCGAGGAAGCGCACGAAGAACGCCAAGCCCAGCAACCCGTAGACGATGGAAGGAACCCCGGCGAGGTTCTGGATGTTGGTGCGGATCAACCGTGTCAGCCGGGTATCCCCGGCGTACTCCTCGAGATAGACGGCCGTCGCCACTCCCAGCGGGAAGGCGATCAGCGTCACCCCCGCCAGCATCCACAGTGTCCCCACCAGCGCCGGGCCCACCCCGGCCTTGGCCGGATCACTCGACGGGAGGTCGGTCAGGAACGACAGCGACAACCCGGGGACGCCGCGGACCGCCACCTGGATCAGCAGCGTCACCAGGAAGATGAGCGCAACGGCGATCCCGCCCATGAGGGCCAGCTGGAAGAGGCGCTCGGAGGCGCCCGCCGGGGGCTGCATGATGCGACGGCGCACCGCCGACTCGACCTGGGGATTCGCCGAGATGCTGCTCATTCGTACTGCTGCCTGAATCGACGGACCACGGCGTTGCTGATCATCGTCAGCGCCAGCGTGATCAGGAAGAGCGTCGCGCCCACCGCGAACAGCGCCCGGTACTCGATGCTGCCGACCGGAGTGTCGCCGAGCGAGACGTTGACCATGAACGCGGTCATCGTCTCGATGGGCTCCAGAGGGTTGGCGGTGAGCTGCGGCAGCTGACCGGCGGCGATAGTCACGGCCATCGTCTCACCGATGGCGCGGGCGACCGCGAGAATGACCGACGCCAGGATGCCCGAAATCGCCGCCGGGAAGACCACCCTCAGCGCCACCGTCATGCGACGGCTCCCCAGCCCGTAGGCGGCTTCGCGCAGCGACCGGGGCACGGCCCTCATCGAGTCCTCCGACACCGATGCCACGATCGGCACCGTCAGGATCCCGACAACGATGCCGGCCGCCAGCGCATTGAAGGTACCGGCCGAGTCGAACAGGCGCCGGATGATCGTCGGTGTGATGAACGTGAGCGCAAAGAACCCGTACACCACCGTGGGGATGCCGACCAGCACCTCGAGCGCCGACTTGAGCGGGGTCCGCAGTCTCTCCGAGGCGTACTCCGAGAGGTAGACGGCGGTCGCCAAGCCGATCGGCACGGCGACCGCCACCGCGATCGCCGCCACCAGCAACGTCCCCGAGACGAGCGGCAGGACCCCGAAATCGGCCGGCTCGAACTGGGGATACCACTCGGTCCCGGTGAGGTACTCGATCAGGGGAACCTCGCTGAAGAAACTGCGGGCACCGTCGGCGAGCGACAGCACGATGGCGAACGTGACGCCGACCGACATCAGGGCGGCCACGAACAGTGCCCATCGGGTGACTCGCTCCGTCCGGCGGCGATGCGGAGCGACCCGGAGATGCCCGTCCGGCCGAGGCAGAGCGGTCACGGGCTCGTCTCCTCGAGGAACCGCAGGTTCTCGGCGTAGGTCTCTTCCGGCAACGCGGTGTAGCCGACGTTGGGGTCGGCGGCGATCTCGGCGCCGTGCTCGTTGAAGTACTCCACGAAGGCCGCCACCTCCGGCTTCCCCAGCGCGGTGGTGCTCACGTAGATGAACAGGGGCCGAGAGAGGGGGCTGTACGAACCGTCCTCGATCGTCTCGTTGGACGGAAGCACGCACCCGTCGCCGCCGTCGACGGCCACCAGACGCAGCTTGTCGCGGTTCTGCACGTAGTAGGCATACCCGAAGTAGCCCACAGCTCCCCTGCCGCCGGCCACTCCCTGCACGAGCACGTTGTCGTCGGTCGACGGGGTGTAGTCGCGACGGCTCACCCCTTCACCGCCGTTTATCACTTCGGTGAAGTAGTCGAAGGTGCCGGAATCGGGGTCGGGTCCGAACAGTTCGATCTCACGGTCCGGATAGGCGGGGTCCACGTCGTCCCAATGGGTGACCGTCCGCTCGGCATCCCTCCCCCACATCCGGTGCAGCTGATCGGTGCTCAAACACTCGACGAAGTCGTTCTCACGATCCACAACAATCGCAATCCCGTCGAACGCCACCGGCATCTCGATGAACCCGATGCCGGCGGCGGCGCAAGCAGCCGCCTCCTCATCCTTGATGGGACGCGAAGCATCGGAGATGTCGGTCTCGCCACCGCAGAACTTCTCGAACCCTCCCCCGGTTCCCGAGACCCCGACGGAGATGCGGATTCCCGAACTCTCCTCACCAAACCGTTCGGCGGCGAGCTGGGTGACGGGGAACACCGTGCTCGAGCCATCGATGAGGATCTCGCCTCCACCTCCCTCCGCAGGCCCCCCATCGGAACTCTCGGCATCGCCGCACGCAATCAGCAGGCTCACCACCACCGCAAGCGCCGGCCAGATGCCTTTCATGTCGCCGGGCACCCTACGAACCGGAAGGTGATCCCCGGCGGTTCCCGACGTGAACGCAACGTGAAATCCCAGAACGCGAAAACCGATCACGTCGGCTCCTATAGTCCGCTCGTGGACATCCCCGTCGTGGTCGCCGGATCCCTCGCCCTCGTCGCGGTGGTGGTCGCCATCCTCGCCGTGTGGCAGCTCCGCCGCCTCGGCAGGTCGGTCGACGATGCCCTCCACAGCATCCGGGGGTCCACCGCCCAGCGGTGGTGGAAGCGCCCGGTGGCCCTCGACGCCACCACCGAACACCTGGAGCGCTTCGCCAGCGAGTCCGACGACGAGCGGGCCCGTCTCGCCGCCGGGCTGGAACAGGCACCGATCGGGATCCTGCTCACCGGAGACGACGGCGTCGTCGCCTACGCCAACGATGCCGCCGCCCAGTTCATGGGAGCCCGCCACGGTGAAGCGGTCGCCGAGGCTCGCATGCGAGAAGCGATCGATCAAGCCATCCTCGACAGGACTCCGGTGAGCAAGGAAGTCGAGCTGTACACCCCCTCCCGGCGGATCCTGTCGATCGGAGCCCTTCCCCTCGACCACGGGGTGCGCAGCCTCGGGGCCGTCGTGTTCCTGCAGGACATCACCGAGGAGCGGCGGGTCGACGCCATGCGACGCGACTTCATCGCCAACGTCAGCCACGAGCTCAAGACCCCGCTGGGAGCGATGGCGGTGCTCGGCGAGACGATCGCCTCCCAGCGGGACGACCCGGTCGTGCTGGCCCGCCTGGCGGATCGGCTCGGCTCCGAGGCCCGGAGGCTCTCGCAGCTCATTGGAGACATCCTCGACCTCTCCCAGGCCGAAGGGCACGACCGCCCCCAATCCCCGGTCGATCTCACCGACGTGGTCTCGAACGTGATCGGCGAGATCGCCTCTCAGGCGGAGCTGGAGGACGTGGCCCTCGACCCGAGCCCGCCCCCCGAGGTCGCCATGATCCGCGGCGACCGTCGCCAGCTCCACACCATGCTCACCAACCTCATCGAGAACGCCATACGCCACGGCCGACCCGCCGAGGGCCGTCACACGGTGTCGATCCGTACCCGAGTCGACACCGACTCCGTCACCGTCGAAGTCGCCGACCACGGCCCCGGGATCCCCGAGGCCCACCTGAGCCGGATCTTCGAGAGGTTCTACCGAGTGGACAAGGGGCGCAGCCGCGACTCCGGCGGCACCGGCCTGGGGCTCTCCATAGCCCGCCACATCGCCCGCAACCACGGCGGCGACATCACCGTCGAGTCGACGGTCGGTCGCGGAACCACCTTCACCGTCGCGCTCCCCATCTGGGTCGAGCCATGACCCGGGTCCTCATCATCGAGGACGAGCCGTCCTACGTGGACGCCCTCGAGGTCGCCCTCACCGCCGAGGGATTCGAGGTGGCCACGGCGCTCGACGGGAGGACCGGGCTCGAACAGTTCCGGTCGACCCACCCCGACCTGATCCTCCTCGACCTGCTGCTGCCCTCCCTGCCCGGGTTGGACGTGTTGCGGGCCGTCCGCCGTGATTCCCGCATCCCGGTGATCGTGGTGAGCGCCAAGGACGCCGAGGCCGACATCGTGGCCGCACTGGAGCTGGGGGCCGACGATTACCTCACCAAGCCGTACTCGGTGCGGGAACTGGTGGCCCGGATTCGGGTCGCCACCCGCCGGTCGGAGGCCGCCATCGAGGTCGAGGTCCTCACCTTCGGCGCGGCCACCCTCGATGCGGCGGCATTCCGGCTCCGCCTCGGCGACACCGAGCAGGATCTCCCCAAGAAGGAGTTCGAGGTGCTCCGCCTCCTCATGGAGCGCCCCGGGAGAGTCGTCCCGCGGGAAGAGTTCCTCGACCGGGTGTGGGGCTTCGCCTGGGCCGGCGATACCCGGACCCTCGACCAGCACATCCGGCGCCTCCGCCGCCGTCTCGAGGAGCAACCCGGCGGACCCCGCATCGATACGGTGCGCGGGGTGGGCTACCGGTTGGTGGACTAGGCCCCAGATCTGCCCCCCTCAGGGCGGAGGAATCAGGCCTCGACTCCGAGCCGGCTGCGGGCGGCCCCGATGGCGTGGCGGGCGATGATCAGCTGCTGGATCTGGGTGGTCCCCTCGTAGATCCGGGAGAGGCGGGCATCCCGATAGTGGCGCTCGGCGGCGTAGTCGGCCACGTACCCGGCGCCACCGTGCACCTGCACGTTGCGGTCGGCGACCCGTCCCAGCATCTCCGAGGTGAACATCTTGCAGCAGGCGGCCCGCAGCGAGATGTCCTCCCCCCGCTCGGCGGCCGCCGCCGCCTCGAGGACCATGGCCCGGGCCGCCACCAGATCCGCCGTCGAATCGGCGATCATCGCCTGGATCAACTGGAAGTCGGCGATCGGCTTGCCGAACTGGCGGCGCTGGACGGCGAACTCCGTCATGTCGTCGCAGATGCGTTGGGCGAAACCCGTGAACGAAGCCGAGATGGCGAGCCGCCCCCGGTCGAGCACCTTCATGGCGGTGCGGAACCCCCGACCCTCCACTCCCCCGATCAAGGAATCGGCCGGCACCCGGCAGCCGTCGAACACCACGTCGGCCACCGGGGAACCGTGCTGGCCCATCTTCCTCTCCTTGGGGCCCACCTTGATCCCGGGGGTGTCGGCGGCGACGACGAAGGCACTCACCCCTCTGGCTCCCTCGACCGAGGGATCGGTCCGGGCCATCACCGTGAACACCCCGGCCACGGTGGCGTTGGTGATGTAGCGCTTGGTGCCGTCGATCACATAGCCGTCACCGTCCCGCTCCGCCCTGGTCTTCAGTGATGCCGCATCCGAACCGGCGTCCGGCTCGGTGAGGGCGAAGGATCCGATGAGCTCTCCGGCGGCCAATCCGGGCAGGTAGCGGGCCTTCTGCTCCTCGGTGCCGTCGATGGCGATCGCCTGCGACCCGATTCCGGTATTGGTCCCGAAGACGGAGCGGAACGCCGGCGAGCACCGTCCCAGCTCGAAACCGACCAGCACCTCTTCGGTCATGTCCAGCCCGAGCCCGCCGTAGGACTCGGGGATCGTGAGACCGAAGAACCCCATGTCCTTCATCTCGGCCACGATCTCGTCGGGCACGTGATCGTCGGCGGCGACCCGGTCCTCGGCGGGGATCAACCGTTCGCTCACGTAGCGGCGGATGGTGCTGATCAGGTCGGCGAGAGTGTCCGGATCAAGAGCCATGACGCCTCCTCGAGATCGCGCCCGGGGAGACCCACACTATCGCCCGGCCCGGGCCTCTCACGGCCCCGTCCTCCCGGGAGACTCAGAAGCGCGCCAGGGCCTCGGTGTAGGCGTCGAACTCGCGGGGGGTGCCCAGCGAATCGGTGGCCACGATCTCCCGCACGACGCCGTCGGCGTCGAGCACGAAGGTCGCCCGGATGGCGGACCCCACCTTTTCGTTGAAGACCCCGTAGCGCTTCACCGTCTCACCGTGCGGCCAGAAGTCAGACAGCACCGGGAACCCGAAGCCGTTGAGCTCCGACCACTTGGCGTTGGCGGGGCGAGTGTCGCAGGTGATGACCACCACGTTGGCGTCGAACTCGTCGAGTTCCGCCATGCGATCGCGGATGGTGCACAGCTCACCCTCGCAGGTCCCGGTGAACGGGAAGGGGATGAACACGATCAGGCTCTTGCGGCCCTTCAGTTCGTCGAGCGAGTACTTCTCGCCGGCCGTGTCGAACAGCTCGAACGGCGGCGCCGGTTGTCCAATCTCCACAGTCATGGCCGGGATAGTACGCGGTTGGGCACGCTACCCCTCAGGCGCGCTGTCCCGCCAAACGGCGGTTCCTCCATTTGGCCCGCACGTAGTCCCGGTTCAGCAACGCGATGAAGTCGATGCTGATCGACTTGGGGCAGGCCGCCTCGCACTCGCCGTGGTTGGAGCAGGCTCCGAAGTACTCCTCCATGGTGTCCACCATGGCCTCGGCCCGCCTGAAACGCTCCGGCTGGCCCTGCGGCAACAACGAGAGGTGGGCGTACTTGGCGGCCACGAACAGCTGGGCCGCTCCGTTGGGGCAGGCCGCCACGCAGGCACCGCAGCCGATGCACAACGCTGCGTCCATGGAGGCGTCGACCGCATCCTTCGGAATGAGGATCAGGTTGGCGTCGGGAGCACTCCCGGTGGGTGCGCCGATGTGGCCCCCGGCCTCGATGATCCGATCGAAGGCCGATCGGTCGACGGCGAGATCCTTGATGATCGGGAAGGCCGCCGCCCGCCATGGCTCGACGGTGATCGTGTCGCCGTCGGAGAACTTTCGCATGTGGAGCTGGCAGGTCGCCGTTCCCAGCTGCGGGCCGTGGGGATGGCCGTTGATCATCAGATTGCACGTCCCACAGATCCCTTCCCGGCAATCGTGCTCGAAGGCGATCGGGACCTCACCCTCCAGAGTGAGCCGCTCGTTGAGGATGTCGAGCATCTCCAAGAAGGACATGTCGGGGCTGACGTCCGCGGCTTGATAGGTCGCGAACCGCCCCGCAGCGTCGGGGCCTTCCTGGCGCCACACCTTCAGCGTGAGGTCCATTACTTGTAGCTCCTTTGCGACAGCTCGACGTATTCGAACTCGAGCTCCTCCTTGGTGAGCGACGGCTCGGCCCCGGTCCCTTCGAAACCCCAGTTGGCCACGTGGGCGAACCGCTCGTCGTCGCGCCGGGCTTCCCCGTCGGGGGTCTGGTGCTCCAGCCGGAAGTGGCCCCCGCAGGACTCCTCCCGATAGAGGGCGTCGTGGCACATGAGCTCGGCGAGTTCGAAGAAGTCGGCGACCCTCCCCGCTTTCTCCAACGACTCGTTCATCGAGGCCCCGTCACCGGGGACCTTGACATCCCGGTGGTACTCCTCGCGGAGGGTGGCGATCTCGGAAATGGCCTTGCGCAGGCCGTTCTCCGAGCGGGCCATGCCGCACTCGTCGATCATGATCTTGCCGAGCTCCCGGTGGAACCAGTCGATGGTGCGCGACCCGTTGGTGCCCAGCAGCCGGGCCACCCGGTCCTGCACGTCCTGCTCGGCTTCGGCAAACGCCGGATGGCTCGTCGGCACCGGATCGGTGCCCAGCATCCCCGCCAGGTAGGCGCCGATGGTGTAGGGGAGGACGAAGTACCCGTCCGCCAGGCCCTGCATGAGGGCACTGGCTCCCAGCCGGTTGGCGCCGTGATCGGAGAAGTTCGCCTCCCCGATCGAATAAAGGCCGGGAATGGTCGTCATCAGGTCGTAGTCGACCCACAGGCCTCCCATCGTGTAGTGGGGGGCCGGGTAGATGCGCATCGGCGTCTGGTACGGGTCCTCGTCGGTGATGCGCTCGTACATCTCGAACAGGTTCCCGTAACGCTCCTCGATCGTGTCCCGGCCCAGCCGCCCGATCGCCTCGGCGAAGTCGAGATACACCCCGTTGCGCAGCGGCCCGACACCGCGCTCCTCGTTGATCACCTGCTCGGCGGCCCGGGACGCGACGTCCCTGGGCACCAGGTTCCCGAACGCCGGATAGCGCCGCTCCAGGTAGTAGTCGCGCTCGGACTCGGGGATCTCCGAGGCGGTCCTGGTCTCCCCGATCTCCTTGGGGACCCAGATCCTGCCGTCGTTGCGCAGCGACTCCGACATCAACGTCAGCTTCGACTGGAACTCGTCGCTGGCCGGAATGCAAGTGGGATGGATCTGGGTGAAGCACGGATTGCCGAACAGGGCGCCCTTGCGATGGGCCCGCCAGATGGCGGTTCCGTTGCAGGCCATGGCGTTGGTGCTCAGGTAGTAGACGTTGCTGTACCCGCCGGTGGCCAGCACCACGGCATGCGCCGAGTGGGAGGTGACCTCACCGGTCACCAGGTTGCGGACCACCACCCCCACGGCTTTGCCGTCGGCCACCACCACCTCGAGCATCTCGGAGCGGGTGAACAGCTCCACCGTGCCGGCACCGACCTGGCGGGCCAGCGCCTGGTAGGCCCCGAGCAGCAGCTGCTGGCCGGTGACGCCGCGGGCGTAGAAGGTGCGGGACACCTGAGCGCCGCCGAAGGAGCGGTTTGCGAGCAGGCCCCCGTACTCCCTGGCGAACGGAACACCCTGGGCCACGCACTGGTCGATGATCTCGTTGCTCACCTGGGCCAGGCGGTAGACGTTGGCCTCCCGGGAGCGGTAGTCGCCGCCCTTCACGGTGTCGTAGAAGAGCCGGTAGATGCTGTCGCCGTCCCCCTGGTAGTTCTTGGCCGCGTTGATGCCGCCTTGGGCGGCGATGCTGTGGGCTCGCCGCGACGAGTCGTGATAGGTGAAGGCCTTCACCCGGTATCCCAGCTCGCCCAGGGTGGCCGCCGCCGAGGCCCCGGCGAGGCCGGTGCCGATCACGATGACGGAGAACTTACGCTTGTTGGCCGGCGACACCAGAGGGATGGCGAAGCGGTGGTTGTCCCACTTCTCGGCGATGGGACCTTCGGGGATCTTGGCGTCGAGTTGCATCATCATCTCACCTCACCCGACGATCCCGGCTTGGACCGCGATCGGGAAGCTCACGTTGCCGACCACCACCACTGCGGCGAGGCCGATCGCCAGCCAGCGGCGCCATTGATTGAACCTGGGGTTGTTGACGCCCAGCGACTGAAACATGCTCCAGGCCCCGTGGAAGATGTGGATGCCCAGCAAGAGGTTGGCCACGATGTAGAAGAGGGCCACCGGGAGGCGCTCGAAGCTCGCCACCACGTTGTGGTACACGTCGCCGCGGAGGTAGTCCGGGTTCGCCGTGCCCCAGGTGAGATCGGCCAGGTGGAAGAACAGGAAGGCCAGGATGATGACCCCGCCCCACACCATCGTCCGCGAGGCGTAGTTGGCGGCGGCGTAGTGGCGCTCCTCGTACCGGGCCGGCCGGGACCGGCGGTTCAGCAGCGTCAGCGTGAACGCGGCGTGCAGGTGGAGGAGGGCCGCGACGGTCAGGCCGATCCGCAGGATCCACAGGAGGTGGGTGCGAGGCACCAGGTGCCCGCCCAGGTCCCGGAGCGACTCGCCGTAGGCATTGATCTCGGCCGGCCCGATGTACATCTTCAGGTTCCCGATCATGTGGGCCACGATGTAGCCGATCAGGATGATCCCGGTGATGGCCATCACCCACTTCTTCCCCACCGCCGATCGATAGAACTCGAGGAACCAGGGAAGACGGCGGCGGGTCGGCTTGTCGGTGCGCTGCGTGGTGCTCGTCACCAATAGCCTCCGCGGTAGGACGTCCCGCCCATTATCGCCGCTCTGGGGAGCATCCAACGCCCGGTATGCTCCACCGGCATGCCCGACGGCGGAACGCTCATCGCATTCTCGGTGGCGGCGATCATCTTGTTCGTCGTGCCGGGCCCGGCCGTCCTCTACATCGTCACCCGCAGCATCTCCCAGGGGCGCAAGGCCGGCATGGTGTCGGTGCTGGGCATCCATGCCGGAAGCCTGGTTCACATCGCGGCGGCGGTTGCCGGGCTCTCGGCCCTGCTGGCCCGCTCGGCCGTGGCCTACTCGGTCGTCCGCTACGTCGGCGCCGCCTACCTCGTCTACCTCGGAGTCAGGGCTCTCACCGAACGCGAGCCCGGCGACGAAACCGTCGGCGGCCGCACGGTCCCGCTGCGGCGGGTGTTCGTCGACGGCTTCGTGGTGAACCTGCTCAACCCGAAGACCGCCGCCTTCTTCCTGGCGTTCGTGCCTCAGTTCCTCGACTCGACCAAGGGAACGGCGTTGCAGCTGCTCGTGCTCGGGGCGCTGTTCGTGATCCTCGGGATCCTCTCCGATAGTGCCTATGCCTTGGCGGCCGGCACCATCGGCGGGACGCTGGAACGCCATCCGGCCTGGCGTGTCACCCGTCGCCGAGTGTCGGGAGGCATCTACCTCACTCTGGGCGCGTTCGCCGCCGTCTTCGGCGGCAACGGGGCGACGGACTCCGCCCGGGCTTGACCCGGTAGCCTCCGAGCATGCGCACCCCACCCCGGCATCTCCCGGCACTCATCACCCCGTTCACCCGCTCCGGTGAGGTGGACGAACCCGGCCATTTCGCCAACATCGAACTGCTCACCGAACGCGGCGTCGGCGGCTTCCTCATCGCCGGCTCGACCGGGGAGGGCCCCTACCTCGAGCCCGGGGAGCGGGCCCGGCTGGTGGCCGGTGCCCGGGCAGCGGCACCGCGCTCGTTTCTGCTGTGTGGGATCGCGTCGGAGTCACTGCGGGGAGCGCTCCGGCAGGCTTCCGAAGCTGCCGAGGCGGGCGCCGATGCGATCCTGGCGCTCACGCCGACCACCCTGGTGCGAGGCCGCCACGCCCGGGTGCACGAGTACTTCGCCGACGTCGCGGCCCGGGCTCCCCTCCCGGTGTTCATGTACTCGGTTCCCAACGTGACCGGGTACGAGTTCCCGCTCGACGACGTCATCGAACTGTCCCGCCACGAGAACATCAGGGGCATGAAGGACTCCGGCGGCCACCCGGTCCGGCTCGGATCCATCGTGCGCGGCGCCCCGAAGGACTTCTTCATGTTCACCGGATCCTCGGCGGCGGTCTCACTCTCGGTTGCCGGTGGGGCCCGGGGGGCGATCACCGCCAGCGCCAACTACGCCCCGCAACTGGTCGGCGAGATCGCCTCGGGCGGCCGAACTTCTCCGGCGCGAGTCGATGAGGCCCAGGCCGCACTCATCAAGCTCTCCAAGACCGTCGAGGCCCACGGGGCCGCCGGGAGCAAGGCGGCGGCGGGGTTGGTGGGCCTGGCGACGGGATCACCGCGACGGCCGCTGCGGCCGGTGACCGCGGCCGTCACCCGCCACTTGGCGGCCGCCATCCGCGAAGCCGGGATCGAGGTGACCGGCAAGTAGCGTTTCGAGGCTTTGCTACGATCGCCCGTGAACGCGGAAAGGAGCCGTTTTGGCCAAGTTCCTGACCCAGGAGTGGTTGGACGCCCTCGGATCGACCGTGGGTGCCGACGAGGGGTTCAAGAGCGCCATCGCCAACGTCGATCTCTGTCTGCAATTCGAGGTCCCGGATGCGCCGGGAGGCACCGAGGGCACCTATCACTTCGTCATCAAGGAGGGTGGGCTGACGACTGGCGCCGGGGCGGCCGATGAGGCCGACGCCACGATCTCCAACAACTACGAGACGGCCGTCGCCATCTCGAAGGGGGAACTCAACACCCAAATGGCCTTCATGACCGGCAAGCTCAAGGTGTCGGGCAACATGGCCAAGATCATGATGAACCAGGCGGTCTTCTCGGCCTTTGCCGAAGCGGCCTCGGCCGTCGACGTCAGCTACGACTGATACGGCTGAACAGCCGGAAGAACGCGAGGGCGCACCGGACGGTGCGCCCTCGATCCTTGCTCGGAAGGGGTGAACCCTAGAAGCTGGTCGATCCGTAGCTGGGCGTTTGCGGGGCGGCTGCAACCGTGCCTTTCACGGTGTCCTTCAACGCCTTGGCCGGCTTGAACCGGGGGGCGTGGTGGGCCGGCACCTGCACGGGAGCACCGGTCTGCGGGTTGCGAGCCGTCCGCTCCTTCACGAAACGAGCCTCAAAGTTGCCGAAACCGGCGATCTGGACCTTCTCTCGGCCCTTCAGAGCATCGGATATGGCCCCGAACACGGCATCCACCGTGGCGGCAACCTGATTCTTGGGGCCACCGGTGGAGGCGGCCACTGCGTCGACGAGGTCGCGCTTATTCATCTTCACTCCCCTTTCGAGCGAATCACAACCCTGTGATCCTACCCGCCAATCCCCCAAACGCGTTGGTATTTCAAGGGGAATCGTCCGATGACGCCGGGGCGGTGAGACCGCCGAGAGCCGTCAGATTAGAGTTGCGTCGACCAGGGAGGGTCGGTGCGGACTTTCAAGCGATATCGGTCGGCGATCGTCACCGTCGCCGGAGCAGTCCTCATCATCGCCTCGTTGGGGTGGGAGTACGCCCGGATGAAGCCCGACTACCGCTTCATCGTCGATCCATGGTCGGTTCGGGGGTTCGAGACCACTCAGGGTCTGGTGATGACCGCCATCGCCGTTGCCATCATCGCCGTCACCGTCGTGATCACCTGGCGGGGGGACTCCCTGGTGCCATCGCTGGGGATCGTGGGCGGCGTCACGGTGTTCGCAGTGGCACTCACCGCCCTCTCCGGCGCCGACGACGTCAGCCTGCCCTGGCCGGCGATCTGGGGCTTCGGCTTGGTGACCGCATTCGTGACGGCGTCGGCGGCGACCCGTTGGCTGTCCCGGCCGTCCCACAGCACCCTCCGCCGGCTCGCCATCTCTGGGATCTTCCTGGCAACGTTCTTCGTCACCCCGCTGCTCATCTTCAATCCGATCTTCAGCGGAAACTCGATGCCCCTGTGGGTGATCGTGTTGGTGGGCTTTCTGCTCATGGGCGGGCTGATCCTCATTCAGCAGCCCCAGGAACTGGCCCCCTATCGGTTGCTCATCAACGGCGTGGTGATCGGCTGGATCGTCGGGCTGACCATGTCGGCTTCGCTTCGATCGACACTGCGGCGCCTCCAGATCGAGTGGAGTCTCGACAACCTCGGTGCGGAGAGCGCCGCCGACCTGCGGGACATCCAGGTCACCTCGGGCGTGATGATGGTGTGGATCGGCGGTCTGCTGGCCTTCGCCGGGGCCGTGGCGCTGTGGGCCCACCGCCGCGAGCGGCTGGAAGCACTGCAGCGCTCCCAGCGCCAGCTCGAGGCCGCCCGGGAGAGCGCCGCCGAACTGGGTGAGTCGCTGACCGTCTGAGGCCCGGTCCCGACCCCTCAGCCCAGGTCGAGCTGCTCCAGCTCCCCCACCTTCCTGCGCACCTCGTCGGCCGCCCCGGAGAGGGCTTCCCGCTCGGCGGACGTCAGGTCGAGCTCGACGATCTCGGTCACCCCGCCGGCGCCGATCCGGGCCGGCACCCCGAGATAGACCCCGTCGATCCCATACTCACCGGTCACCCAGGCGCACACCGGCATCCGCTCGCCGGAGTCCTCGAGAACCGCCCTCACCATCTTGGCGGCGGCGGCCGAAGGGGCGTAGTAGGCGCTGCCGGTCTTGAGGAGACCGACGATCTCGGCACCGCCGTCGCGAGTCCGCTCGATGAGTGCATCGATGGTCGGGCCGTCGAGGATCTCGGTCACGGGCTTGCCTCCCACGAAGCACTGGGAAGGCACCGGCACCATGGTCGGCCCGTGGCTGCCGAGGGTCAGCGCCTCGACATCCAGGATGTCGGCACCGGCTGCCTCCGCGATGAAATGGACAAACCGGGCGGTGTCCAGATTCCCGGCCTGGCCCATCACCCGGCTCTTGGGGAGACCGGACACCTCTGCGGCGAGGGTCGTCATGTGGTCGAGAGGGTTGGTGACGACCACGAGGACCGGGTCCGGCGAGTGTTGCATGATCTCCCGGGTGACCCCGGCCACGATCTTGGCGTTGACTTCGAGCAGGTCCATGCGGGTCATACCCGGCTTGCGGGGAAGACCGGCGGTGATCACCACGACATCGCTGCCGGCGGTATCGGCGTAATCGTTGGTGCCGGTGACCACCGAGCGGTACCGCTCCAGGGGCCGTGATTGATTCATGTCGAGGGCGAGACCCTGGGGTAGCCCGTCGACGATGTCGGTGAGCACGATCTCGTCGGCGATATCGGCGGCGGCCAACCGCTGCGCCGTCGTCGACCCGTACTTGCCGGCACCCACCACGGTTACCTTGGTCATCAACCTCTCCTTGGCTCGAGGTAGCCGCAGGCTAGTGCCCGGACCGAACCAGCCGGCCGAGTCTCACATCCGGTCGATGACGGCGTCCCCGAACTGCGAGGTCTTCACCTCATTGGCATCGTCCATGAGGCGGGCGAAGTCATAGGTGACGACGCGGTCCCCGATGGCCCCCTCGAGACCCTTCTCTATGCGGTCGGCCGCTTCCCCCCACCCGAGATATCGGAACATGAGCGCCCCCGAAAGGATCACCGAGCCGGGGTTGACCTTGTCCTGCCCGGCGTACTTGGGAGCAGTGCCGTGGGTGGCTTCGAAGACGGCGTGGCCGGTGTCGTAGTTGATGTTGCCCCCCGGGGCGATCCCGATTCCACCCACCTGGGCGGCCAGCGCATCCGAGATGTAGTCGCCGTTGAGGTTCATCGTGGCGATCACGTCGTACTCGTCGGCCCGGGTCAGGATCTGCTGGAGGAACGCATCGGCAATGGCGTCCTTGATCAGGATCCGCTCCCCGGGGTCACCACCGCTCTCCTCCCACGACACCGTGTGGTCGCCGAACTCTGCGGCGGCTACCTCATAGCCCCAGGATCGGAAGGCGCCCTCCGTGAACTTCATGATGTTGCCCTTGTGCACGAGGGTGACCGACCTGCGTCCGTTGTCGATGGCGAAACGGATCGCCGCCCGCACCAACCGCTTGGTCCCCGTCTCGGAGATCGATTTGATCCCCAGGCCGCTGTCGCTTCGCAGCTCCCAACCGAACTCGCCGGCGAGGAACTCGAGGAGACGGCCGGCCTCGTCGGTTCCGGCTTCGAGCTCCGCCCCGGAGTAGAGGTCCTCGGTGTTCTCCCTGAAGATCACCATGTCGACCTTCTCCGGGTGCTTCACGGGTGACGGCACCCCCCGATACCAGCGGACGGGCCGCACACACGCATAGAGATCCATGATCTGGCGAATGGCGACGTTGAGGCTTCGGATGCCCCCACCGACCGGGGTCGTCAGGGGACCCTTGATGCCGACCAGGTGCTCTTCGAACGCAGCGATCGTCTCGTCGGGAAGCCACTCGCCGGTGGCGGTGAAGGCCTTCTCCCCCGCGAGAACCTCGTGCCAGGCAACCGCCCGCTCCCCGCCGTAGGCGGCTTCCACCGCAGCATCGAAGACCCGGCTCGCGGCGGCCCAGATGTCGGGACCGATCCCGTCTCCCTCGATGAAGGGCACGATCGGGTCGTCGGGCACCTGCAGGCCCTCGGGGCCCATCGTGATCGATCTCGGCATGGGTCAACTCCTGCTTCGTCGGTTGTCTGAGGGGACCGGCGTCACGGCATCCGGCGCTCGGCGGCCGCCACGGTGTTCTCGAGCAGCGAGGCGATCGTCATCGGACCGACGCCCCCGGGGACCGGGGTGATGGCACCGGCGATCTCGGATACCGCATCGAAGTCGACGTCGCCGACCAGACCATCGTCGGTGCGGTTGATGCCCACGTCGATGACCGTGGCACCCGGCTTCACGTGTTCGGCACCGAACATGTGGGCCCGTCCGATGGCCGCCACCAAGATGTCCGCCTTGCGGGTGAGATCGGTCAGATCCTTGGTCCGGGAGTGGGCCAGCACGACGGTGGCGTTGCGATTCTTGAGCCCCAGCAACACGGCGAGCGGCCGGCCCACGAGGAAGGAGCGGCCCACCACCACGGTGAAGGCCCCCTCGGTGGGGATGTCGTAGTGGTCGAGGATGCGCAGCACGCCGCTGGGGGTGGCGGGGGCCACCGTGGCGCGGTCGAGCACCAGCATCCCGAGATTGGTCGGGTGGAGGCCGTCGGCGTCCTTGGCGGGATCGATGGTCGTCACCACCGAGAACTCGTTGAGCCCATCGGGCAGCGGCAGCTGCACCAGGATCCCGTCCACTTCGTCTGATCCGTTCAGGCTGCGCACCAGGCCTTCCACCTCCTCCTGGGTGGCGGTGGCGGGCAGCTTGTGGTCGATGGGCTTGATGCCGGCCTTCTCGGCGGCCTTGTGCTTGCTGTTCACATAGACGTGCGACGCCGGATCTTCGCCGACCAGCACCGTGGCCAGGCCGACGCTCCCCCCCTTGGCACTGATGGCGGAGACCCGCTCTGCGACTTCGGCACGAACGCGTCCGGCAACCTCTTTCCCTGAGAGGATCTGTGCCGTCATGGAAGATGACCTCCTCGGACAGTCCACGGCCGAGGATAGACCTCTCCGGAATCGCCTCCGCCGGCGTCAGCGTTGCCGCAGGACCTCGCGGATCATCGAGATGACGGTGGCCACTGCCCCGATGTTGTAGCCCTCCGGGATCACGATGTCGGCGTAGCGCTTGGAGGGCTCCACGAACTGGAGGTGCATGGGCCGCACGGTGTCGAGGTACTGGCCCCGCACGGAGTCGAACGACCTCCCCCGCTCGGTGAGGTCCCGTCCCAGGCGCCGCACGACCCTGAGATCGGGGTCGGTGTCGACGTAGATCTTCAGATCCATGAGATCTCGCAGACTCGGATCCGACAGCACCAGGATTCCCTCCACCAGGATCACCGGCTTGGGGTCGATCCGAACCGAGTCCGGCGACCGATTGTGGACGGTGAAGTCGTAGGTCGGCCGATCGATCGACTCGCCGGCGAGGAGCGCCCTGAGATGGGCGACCAGGAGGTCGGTCTCCAGCGCATCCGGATGGTCGTAGTTGGTCTCGGCACGCTCCTTGACCGACAGATGACTCTGGTCTCGGTAGTAGGCGTCGTGCTGCAGCAGCGCCACGTTCCCGGGTCCGATCGCCTCGACGACCGACTCGGCGATCGTGGTCTTACCCGAGCCGGATCCGCCGGCAAGTCCGATGATGAGGGGACCCTCGGTCGGCCAGGCGATGCCGCTGAAGGTGGAACTCATCAGGATCGACGCTAGTCGGTGCGGCCTCGCTTGTGGGTCAGCCGAGGATCGCGGCGACCGCCTCACCGATCTGGGTGGGGTCGTCGACGACCGTGACATCCGCCGCCCGGAGTGCCTCCTGCTTGGCCTGGGCCGTGCCGCTCGAACCACTGATGATCGCCCCGGCATGGCCCATCTTCTTGCCCGGCGGGGCGGTGACGCCGGCGATGTAGGAGACGACCGGCTTGGTGACCTCAGCCGCGATGAACGCCGCCGCTTGCTCCTCGGCGTCGCCCCCGATCTCGCCGATCAAGACGATCGCCTCGGTGTCGGGGTCGGCCTCGAAACGGCCCAACACGTCGACGAACGAGGTGCCCGGCACCGGATCGCCACCGATCCCGACGCAGGTCGATTGGCCGATCCCTCGAGTCGTCAGCTCGTGCACGGCCTGATAGGTGAGGGTCCCGGAACGGGAGACGACGCCGACCGAGCCGGGAAGGGTGATCTCGTGGGGCATGATCCCGACGTTGGCCTTGCCGGGTGAGATGAGCCCGGGGCAGTTGGGTCCGATGAGCGACACCTCAGACGTCTGGCGCAGGTAGTTGAACACCCGGGCCTCGTCCTGGGCGGGGATCCCTTCCGTGATGGCGACGATGAGATGGATGCCGGGCTCGGCCCCCGCCTCCAGGATGGCATCGGCCGCGAACGCCGGCGGAACGAAAGTCATCGCCACATCGGCCCCGGTCGCCGCCACCGCGGCTGCGACGGTGTCGAACACCGGCACCCCGTCCACGTCGGTCCCCCCCTTCCCCGGAGTCACCCCGGCCACGAGGCGGGTGCCATAGTCGCGGTTCCGGAAGGCGTGGAATCGGCCCTCTCGGCCGGTGAGACCCTGAACGACGAGACGGGTGTCCTGATCGATGTAGATCGCCATCTCAGGATCCTCCCGCCAGCCGGACGGCCTGCTCGGCCGCTTCCCGCATCGTGGCGGCCGGCACGACCCGCTCGGTGGCCGCCTCCGCCAGGATCGCCCGCCCCTCGGGAGCGTTCGTCCCGTCGAGCCGCACCACGATCGGCCACGCCAGCTCCAGCGACCCGAGGGCGTCCACGATGCCTCGGGCCACCAGGTCACACCGGGTTATCCCGCCGAAGATGTTGATCAACACGGCCCTGACCGAGGGATCCCTGGTCAGCACGTCGAGCGCATTCCGGATCGTCTCGGCCCCCGCTCCGCCGCCGACGTCGAGGAAGTTGGCGGCCCGTCCGCCGACCAGCGACACGACATCGAGCGTCGACATGACGAGGCCGGCACCGTTGCCGATGATGCCCACGGACCCCTCCAGCTTGATGAAGTTGAGGTCGCGCTCCCGCGCCATCTGCTCGATCGGGTCCTCGGTGAACTCGCGCCGGAAGTCCTCGAACTCTGGATGGCGGAAGAAGCCGTTCGAGTCGAGCGTGACTTTGGAGTCGAGCGCCAGCACATCCCCGGCGTCCGTGAGGATGAGCGGGTTGACCTCGACGAGGTCGCAGTCGAGGTCGACGAAGGCCCGGTACAGGGCGATGAGCGCCGCCACCGTCTTGCGGGCCGAGTTGCGATCGAGGCCGGCCCCGTAGACGAGTTGCCGGGCCTGCCACTCGGTGAGCCCCACCACCGGATCGATGTGGACTCTCATCACCGCCTCGGGGTCTTCGGCGGCGACCGCCTCGATGTCCATCCCGCCCTTGGCGCTCACCATCGCCAGGTGTCGCTTGGCCCCGCGGTCGAGGGTGAACGACACGTAGTACTCGGCGGCGACGTCGGAGGCCTCTTCGATGAGGAGCGTCCCCACCGTGTGGCCCTTGATGTCCATGCCGAGGATCTCGGCGGCGCGCCCCCCGGCCGCGGCAGGGTCATCGGCCACCTTGATCCCGCCCGCCTTGCCTCGGCCCCCGACCTGAACCTGGGCCTTGACCACAACCCGCGTCCCCAGCTCCTCGGCGGCGGCTCGGGCCTCCTCCGGGGTGCGGGCCACCGACCCGCGCGGCACGGGGACGCCCATCCGGGCGAACAGCAACTTTCCTTGGAACTCAAACAGGTCCATGAGGGCTCAACGATCCGGGATGTGCTCGGTGACCCAACCCACGATCTCGCTCAACGGAGTGCCCGGCGTGAAGATTGCCGCCATCCCACCGTCCTTCAGCGTGGTGATGTCCTCCTGGGGGATGATCCCGCCACCGAAGACCACCACGTCGTCGGCCCCCCGCTGACGAAGCAGTTCCACGACCCGCGGGAAGAGCGTCATGTGGGCCCCGGAGAGTACGGAGAGCCCCACGCCGGCAACGTCCTCCTGGATGGCGGTCTCCACGATCTGCTCCGGCGTCTGGTGGAGCCCGGAGTAGACGATCTCGCAGCCGGCGTCGCGCAGAGCTCGGGCGATGACCTTGGCGCCCCGATCGTGGCCGTCGAGGCCCGGTTTGGCGATGAGGATGCGCCGCGACATACCGCAGGAGAGGTTACCCGACACAGGCCCGCCGGTCCCGGCGAGTCTCGTCGAGGCTCCCGAGTGACCACCGGGGATGCCCACCGACGGCGAGGGGTGGCATTCCGGCCCGCCGGGCAATCACCGGTGGCGTCGGCAAAACGAAATGGGCGTCTGTGGGACAAACGACCCAATATTTAGGACACGACTGCCCTGCAAATTATCGACTGCAGGGCCGTTGTGACAGGTGGTACCCTACTAATGAGGTCAGAAAAGTGGATAACCCGTCGGCAGCGGTGCTCGGAGGGGATGGGCGATACGCAGCCGTTGACGACACCATGCGTCGCTTCGATTACCAAGCACACGGACTCGTCGAAGTACTCCTCACCGCCCAGAACACACTCGGATGCCTGTCCAAAGACCTCTTGACCTACGTGTCCGAAAGACTGCGCCTCCCCTTGAGCCGGGTGTACGGCGTTGCGACCTTCTACGACATGTTCACGCTGGAGGCGCCTGCGGTGACCCACACCATGGTGTGCACAGGGCCAATCTGCGTCGTCGCCGGCGCCCGAGACGTTCTGGTCGAAACCCGCCGGCACACCGGCGCGCCGGGCCGAGGACTGACCAGCCCCAACGGCCGGCACCGCGTCACGGAAGTCACCTGCCTGGGGTTGTGTGACCAAGCCCCGGCCGCCCTGGTCAACGACCGGGCTCAGGTCTATCTCTCAGTGAGCAACGTGCCTGCCATGTTGCAGGGTCGGGCTCCGTCACCGCGGATTCATGTGGCCGGCGATCCCCGGGTGTTGACCGCCCCCATCGGCAGGCTCGCACCCACCGATCTGGCTGCCCATTGGGAAGAGGGGGCCTTCGCCGCGCTGGAGAAGGCGATGCACGGCATGACCCCCGACGAGATCGTCGGGATCGTGACGGACTCTCATCTGTCGGGGCGCGGGGGAGCTGCCTTTCAAGCGGGCATGAAGTGGCGGCTGGCACGGGAAGCACCCGGCCCAACGAAGTACGTCGTCTGCAACTTCGACGAGTCGGAGCCGGGAACGTTCAAGGACCGAGCTCTCATGGAGGGCAATCCCTTCAGGGTGATCGAGGGCCTGGTCATCGCCGCATTCGCCACCGGTGCCCACCAGGGTTTCGTCTTCACTCGTGGAGAGTATGCGGCGGCCGGTGCAATCGTGAAGGACGCCCTGGATGAGATGTATGCCGAAGGCCTGCTCGGAGACGACATCCTCGAGGGGGGCTACGACTTCAACCTCGAGGTTCTGCACAACGCCGGCGCCTACGTGTGCGGTGAAGAGACTGCGCTGCTCGAGGTCATCGAAGGGAACCGCGGACATCCACGTCCCAAGCCCCCCTACCCGGTGCAGCGAGGCCTCTTCGGCAAACCCACTCTGATCCACAACGTGGAGACGCTGGCAGTCGTGCCGAGTCTCATCCTCAACGGCGGCCAATGGTTCCGCCAGTGGGGCACGGACGGGTCGGCAGGACTCAAACTGTTCTGCGTGAGCGGGCACGTCGGGCGGCCGGGGGTGGTCGAGGCACCCTTCGGGTTGACCGTGCGCGAACTGGTCGAACGATTCGCCGGTGGCTTCGTCGGCGATCCGCAGGCCGTTCTGGTGGGCGGCGCGGCCGGCGGCTTCCTGTATCCGGAGAGCCTCGACGTCCGGCTCACCCATGAGGACCTCTCTCCATTGGATGTGCCGATCGGCTCAGGCTCCCTCATGGTCTTCAACCAATCGGTCGACCTGTGGCGGGTGCTGCAGGGGCTGGCTCACTTCTTCGCGCACGAGAGCTGCGGAAAGTGCGCTCCATGCCGCTTGGGAACCGCACAGATCCACGAACTGCTCGAGCAGGTCAACCTGGGCACGGCAGTGCAGGCTGATCTGCAGCAGCTGGCGAGACTCGGAGAGCTGATCAAGACGACCTGCGCGTGCGGTCTCGGCATGACCGCGGCAAATCCTCTTCTGACCGTCCTGCACCGATTCGACGAGCCACCGACGCTCTGAGGACGGGTGGAACACGGACCGGATCCCGCCGCTCTGTCGCCCGCCGCCGTCAAACGGCGGGGGGTCTAGACGTCGACTCCGGACTCCTGAGGGAAGTGATTGGCGACATATGTCGCACTGTCATGAGGGGCCGACAGGACAATCAGCACCTCGGCCGCCTGAGAACCCGCGTTCTGGAAGCGGTGCGGCAAGTGCCCGTCGTAGAACAGGCTATCGCCCGGCTCCAGGAGAAAGGCCTGGCCGCTGACCGTGTAGAGCACCTCCCCGCTCATGCAGAACACGAAGTCCTGGCCTTCGTGGGAGATCGGTGGACCACTGCGCGCTTCCGACCCGAGTCGCAGCACGAGGGGAGTCACCATCTGATCGAGCATTCCAACGCCCAGGTCGGCCATCGAGACGTCCCGGAGCTGCAGTTCCGGGCGCCGGGCACGGGTCACATGGACGACATTGACGTGCTCGGAAGTGGCGAAGAACGCGTTGATGTCAACGCCCAGTGCCAGGGCGATCCGCATCAAGGTGCTGACCGTAGGCGAACTCTGTCCCCGTTCCAGGAGGCCCAGCGTGTTCCGCGACAGACCGCTTGCTTCCGCCAAGGCACGCTGAGACAGATTGCGCCGTTCACGAAGGATGCGGATTCGTTGGGCGACATTGACGGTCGCCTCATCGACGCTTTCGAGGTTGTCACTCATGACACATCACCAAGGAGGGTCCGCACACCAGCCAACAGTGTCGCGTCGGGTGAAGCGGTGGGCAACTCGCTCGAGACTGCACAGAACACTGTACCGAACCAACTCAAACGGCAACCCGACTCAACACCCTCAACGCGGCGCCCCAGGATCGATCTCCGGGTTCCTCAGACACCAAGCCTCAGCCCGTTCCCGATGACGGCTGCTGCGCACGCCCGGATGGCTTCGAGGTGGTCCACTGCTCCCCCTCGGCTCCTGCCGCCCGGTTCATCGTCGCCGGCGGGGCCGGGCGACCGTGACCGCCAGGCGGCGTCCCTTCATCAGAACCCCGTCGAGGGCGGACCGGGCGTCCCCGGTGTCGGGCGGCGACATCTCGACGAACCCGAACCCCCGGGACCGGCCGCTGCGCCGGTCGGTGATGACCGTTGCATCCAACACCGTCCCGTGACCAGCGAAGAGGGCGGCGAGTTCCTCCGACGTGGCCGAATAGGGCAGGTTGCCAACGTGCAGGCTCTGGGTGGCTCCTCCGCCGACCCGTGCCGGTCTGCGGGGTCCTTCGCCCCCCGAAGGCCCAGGCCGGCGTACGCCGCCGGCGAGCCAGTCACCGCGGGGCGGTTCGATCGGTGCCCGCAACGAGAGAGCCTCCTGTATCCCGCGAACGGCGTGCCGCTGCCCTGCGGTGACCAGGCTGACCACGATGCCCGATTCGCCGGCCCGGGCGGTACGTCCCGATCGGTGCACGTAGTCCTTGTGATCAGCGGGAACGTCGAAATGCACCACCGAAGAGACACCATCGACGTGAATCCCCCGAGCCGCGACGTCGGTGGCGACCAGCGAGGCCGCCCGTCCCGCCGCGAAGTCGGCCAGGGCGCGCTGGCGCTGACTCTGGCTACGACCCCCGTGGATCGGCACCGCCCCGATACCCAGCCGGGACAACTGCTTGGCAAGTCGGGTCGAGCCGTGCCGGGTGCGCGTGAACACGATCGAGCGGCCCGTGGACCGGATGACCTCAGCGGTGTGGCGTACCCGGTCGTGCTGCTCGACCAGCCAGAAATGGTGGACGGCATCGATCTCCTCGGTCCGGCCCGAACCGGCCTGATGGCGCGCCGGATCGCTCTGATAGTCACGGATCAGCACGCCGACGTCGCCGTCGAGTGTCGCTGAGAAGAGCAGGGTCTGCCGCGGCGGCGAGGTCTGGGCGATGATGCGCCGTACGGCCGGCAGGAACCCCATGTCGGCCATCCGGTCGGCTTCGTCGATCACCACGATGTCGACACTGCCGAGACCCAGGGCTCCCTGCTCCAGCAGGTCCTCGAGACGGCCCGGGGTGGCGACCAACACGTCGACGCCACGGTTCAACGCGGTCTTCTGGTGTCCGTACCCGACACCCCCGTAGATGGCGAAGACTCGTCGTCCCATGGCGGCGGCAAGCGGCTGGAACTCCGCCTTGATCTGCTCGGCGAGCTCCCGGGTCGGGGAGAGGACCAGGGCACGGGGCTCACGTCGAGCCGACCGGCCCACTCGGGCGACGACCGGTAGGGCATACGCGAGGGTCTTGCCGGAACCCGTGGGGGCCTCGGCGGCGACGTCGCGTCCCCCCAGGGCGTCCGGAATGGTGGCGGTCTGGATCGGGAACGGGTCTGTGATCCCGGTGCGGTCGAGGGCGTCAACGAGGGATCGGGGCAGCCCGAGGCCAGTGAAGTCGGCGGTCATGATTCTCCATCTGCCCCTTGGGGGCGGTCGGCATTCTTCGAACGATCTCGCTCGATTCCGAGCTCGGCTGCAAGCCGGCGGGTTCGAGAGTCGGCCGAAGAGGCAGTCCAACCGGTGAGAGACTCGCCGTGTCACCACCGGGGAAGCGGAAGGATCCACTGGCCTCCACCCGGTGCGGCTGGAACAACCTAGCCGAAGTCGGGGCCTATGCGGTGCCAACTGCGGCTCGGGGGTAGGGAGGTCTCCCCCCTCCAAGAGGCAGCCGCTCCATATCTCCGCCTCCGCGCTCACTCGCAGATGCCCAACGGCAGCGGCCAGACGACGCCACCCACACCGGGGTGGTCAGGCACGTGACACGTACGGAAACACGAGTTCGGGTCCGGGTAGGTGCAGCGGTGGGAGGATGTGGAGACCGCTGCCTCGGACCGACGAGGTCCCGTCCGGGTCCACGCCCATCTTGTCGGGCATGAAGAAGAATCGAACCTCGTCGTGCGGCTCACCGGAGATGTAGGGGTGCAATTCGGCGAAGGAGGGGACACTTCGGCCCACGACGTCGAAGACGGTCAGGACGCCGTCGGCCACTTCGAAGAAGATTGCCGTATCGAGGTCGGGCACGTAGTACAGGCAGTCCCGCACCGTGTACAGGCAGTGGAACATCAGGAGTCTCGGATTCCACACCCCAAGAAGATCGGAGACCGGACTGCGCTCGCGTGCCAACCGGTCGAGCAACGACAGGTCGCCATCGTCTCCCGGGTCCAGCCTTCGCAGGCTGAGTGAGCGGGCTGGCGGTGTCACCCGCAGCGTGGCGACGGTCTCCTCCACCTGAACAAAGCCGCATTTGGCGTAGAAAGGGATCGCATCCTCGTTTGCGAAGAGGAAGAACCCGTCGTGAGTTGGAGCGGCGGACCGCAGCGCCTGCTCCGTCAGCCACCGATTCAATCCTCGTCCTCGATACTCGGGGGCCGTACCCACCCCGGATAATTGACCGAGCCGCCTTCGCACGCCGTCGACCATCATCTCCATCGAGAAGAGGTTCGTCGTTGCCACGATGCGATCCCCGTCGAAGAGTGAGAAGGCCGTGTAGTGCTCGTCGTCCCAGTAGCCCTCTTCGTCCCACAGGGAAAGGTCCAACCCGTGGATGGAGATCAGGAACTGTTTGAACTGTTCCTTGGCTCGACGGTCATCCCAGTAGTGCGCCCGGTAGATCAATCCCCACTTCGAGTTCAATCCCGACTCACCTCCCGTCGGCCGACCGGGTGATGCTGCCACGCCCGTTGTCGTCATGGGTCACCAGAGACACGCCACTGCCTGACGAGCCAAGAGCAGGAGTCTCTCGGGACCCCCGTCAGGAGTTCGCTGTGGTCCCCTTCGATCTCAGCGCCCTCAGATGAGCTGTGTGTGGACCTTGGACCCTGGCGGAGAGGAGGCAGAGATGATCCCCTATCGAGATGCTGGTGCGGTGTCTGGTGATCTGTGTGGTCCTCGCTGCGATGGTGGGGTGTTCGGCGACGGCCGGAGAGGGCACGCGGGCGCCTGACTCAACAGCCGAAGCTGCATCGTCGATCGTCTCGACGACAACCACCGCGGAAGTCGAGCCCTTGTTTGCCGTGTCGCCAGCTGAGGTGGAGGCGGTAGTCGCCGAGCGAAGTTCCTTTGGAATCGCAGTCAACGATGCCTTCAACGATCCGGACGCATCTGCATTCGTCTCGCTCTTCCAGCAGGGCGCCTACTTCACCGATCCCGTCAACCCGAGCATGAGGCCCGACGTTGCCTTCATGCACGAGCTCTACGGCGGCGGAGAGGTCGGTTCTCTCGCACTCGCTGAGGCTCATCCGACACGAGCGCTGCCCCATGGAGCCTGGGACCTCGACCTCGCTCTTGGCAACCAGCATGGTGCGGCAACGGTTGGGTCGATCCAGGTGAGCGATCCACCCGGTTCGCTGCGGGTCATTCGGCAGCTCCCAGTGTCGGAGGGCAAAGCGGAGCGCGGCCAGCACTACTTCGAGATCGAGATGCTCCGGTCCTTCCCCGATGAGATCGCTGCCGTTCTTTACCTGTCGCCCGCCGACGTCGAGCGGGTGACTGCTCAGGTGGCGATTGCCGATGAGTTCATGGCCGCATACGAGTCTGCTTGGGCCACGCGCGACCTCGAAACCATTGCACGGCTCTACGACAGAGATGCGTCAAGATCTGATTACCTGATCGGATCTCCGAGCGGGGACAGCCTCATTGACTGGATCCGTCGTCTCCTCGACCAACATCCAGGCTTCGGAATCGTCATCGACGCGGCCTACGCGAGCAACGGGGGACCCGCCGCCCTCGTGCAGTGGCAGGACGTCGCCGGAGAGGCTCTGTGTTCCATGACGGTCGTGACCATCTGGGACCTCGATCCCGATGGCCTCATCACCCACGAGTCCATCTACTACGACCCAACGGATGTGCTCGAATGCGGATGGGA
>JBFFRY010000022.1:0-43495 GCA_041572755.1 Acidimicrobiia bacterium
CTCCAGTCCTCGGCCGGCCTCCTCGAGGCGCTGGATCAGCGTTCCGACGGCCTCGTGCGCCTCACGAAAGCCCACCCCGCGCCGCACGAGCAGCTCGGCGAGATCCAAGGCGACGACGGCGGTGCCGGGTGGGGGTGGGTCGAAGACTGCACCGTCCAACAAGCGGGCCAGCGCGCTCAAGGCACCGTCCAGGTCGTCGGAGACGGCGAACAAGTGTTCCTTGTCCTCCTGCAGATCGCGGTTGTAGGAAAGGGCCAGGCCCTTCTCGAGGGCCAGCAGTGCCGCCAGGCGGCCGAGCGCCGAGGCCGCCTTGCCCCGGGTCAGCTCCGCCGCATCGGGGTTTCGCTTCTGGGGCAGTGCCGAGGATCCGGTCGTATGGCGATGAGCGAGCGTGACCCACCCAAACTCGGTCGAGGCCCACAGGATGAGGTCCTCGGAGAGGCGGGACAGGTCGACCAGGGTTCGGGTGCAACAGAAGGCGAACTCGGCGACCGCGTCTCGTGAGGCGACCGCATCGAGCGAGTTCTCGAAGAGGGCGGGGAGGCCGAGCCGGGATGCCGGGATCGCCGGGTCCAGCGGAAGGCCGGTGCCGCCGCCGGCTGAAGCTCCCAGCGGGGAGACCTCGATGCGGGCCAGGGCGTCGCGAAAGCGTGCCGCATCCCGGAGCAGCGACCAGGCATGAGCCAGGAGGTGATGGGCCAGGGGAATCGGCTGAGCCTGCTGGAGATGGGTGTAAGAAGCGACCACGGCGTCCCCCACCTCCGACGCCTTGCCGCTGAGCACGGCCGCGAGTCTCGCGATCCCTTCGACGTGTCGACCGGTTGCATGGCGCATCCACAGCCGGAGGTCGAGGGCCACCTGATCGTTGCGGGATCGCCCGGTGTGCAACTTGCCGGCGATCTCCCCTACCAGCTCCCCCAGGCGGCGCTCGACCGCGGTGTGGACGTCCTCGTCGCCGTCGCTCCACGGAAACGAGCCGCGGCGCGCCTCGCTCTGGATTCGGCTCAGCCCCTCCTCCAGGACGGCGACCTCGTCCGCCTGCAACACTCCGGCGGCGCCGAGGCCCGCCACGTGGGCGAGGGAGCCCTCCACGTCCACCTCGAGCAGCCGGCGATCGGCGGACGACACCGTGAAGCGCCAGACTTCCTCATCGGGAGGTTCCTGGAAACGCCCGCCCCAAAGGATCACTCGCCTTCTCCCATTCGCTTCTCGGCGAGCGTACGCAGTCGCAGGGCCTGGAGACGGATGAAGCCCCCGGCGTCCCCCTGGTCGTAGACGTCGTCGGCTTCGAAGGTTGCGGTCGCCCGGTCGTAGAGGGCGTGCTCGTCCGAGCGCCTCCCGCCCACCGTGAGGTGCCCTTTGTAGAGGCGCAGCCGCGCTTCGCCGCTGACCCGCAGCTGGACATGGTCCATGAAGGCTTGCAGGGCTTCCCGCTCCGGAGAGAACCAGAAGCCGTTGTAGACCATCTCGGCGTAGCGGGGCACCAGTTCGTCGCGAAGGTGCTGCACTTCTCGATCGAGAGTGATCGACTCCACGGCCCGATGAGCCCGGTGCAGGATCGTGCCGCCCGGCGTCTCGTAACAGCCTCGGCTCTTCATGCCGATGAAGCGGTTCTCGACGATGTCGACTCTTCCGATGCCGTGACGCCCCCCGAGTTCGTTGAGACGCTCGAGCAGTGCCACCGGCCGGAGTGACTCCCCGTCGACGGCAACCGGAACACCCTTCTCGAATGCGATCGTGATCCACTCGGGTTCGTCCGGGGCATCTTCGGGGTCGACCGTCCTCAGCCACATGCCCGGGGGCGGCGGCTCCCAAGGATCCTCGAGCACGCCCCCCTCGTAGGAGACGTGGAGGAGATTGGCATCGATCGAGTACGGCCGGGCCGGAGTCACCGGCACCGGAATCCCGTGGGCTTTCGCATACGCCACGAGATCGTCCCTCCCCCGGAGATCCCATTCCCGCCAGGGGGCGATCACCTTGATGTCGGGGCGCAAGGCGAACGCCGACAGCTCGAACCTGATCTGGTCGTTCCCCTTGCCGGTGGCCCCATGGGCGATGGCGTCGGCCCCGGTCGCCTCGGCGGCCCGGACCAACCCTTCGGTGATCACCGGGCGGGCGAGCGCCGTTCCCAGGAGGTAGTCCCACTCGTACACGGCGTTGGCGCGCAGCGCCGGGAGCACATAGTCCTCCACGAAGGGTCGGCGGAGGTCTTCCACGATGGCGTCGACGGCCCCGGTGGCCAGTGCCTTCTCCCGGGCTTCCTCGACCTCGTCACCCTGGCCGACGTCGGCGGTGTAGGCGACGACCTCCGCCCCGTAGGTCTCGATGATCCATTTGGCGATGACCGATGTGTCGAGCCCACCCGAATAGGCGAGGATCACCCTCTGCATGATGCCTCCCGATGTGGCCGGGAAGGGTACACGGATATCGTCGCCCGGCCACCATCTCGACATCGTGTCGAGGGGTTTGGGCGGGTAGTTTGCCTCAGACCCGCATGGAGGTTTCGACAGTGCGCAAACTCACCGCAGTGCTCCTCGCCACGGTCGTGCTGGTGTCCGCCTGTGGCGACGACGACGCCGCAACCGAGACGACGGCCGCCCCGGCGACCACCGCCGCACCCTCGACGACGGAGCCTGCACCCACCACCGAGGCTCCGGCGACCACCGCCGCCTCTGAGACCACGATGGCGTCGGCGGCCGCATCCATCGAGACCTGCGAAGAGCTGGCCGACGAGACGATCGCCATGATCCAGGGCTTGATCGATGCCTTCGGGGCGCTCACTCCCGAGGAGCTCTCGGAGGTGATGGGCGGGACCTTCACCCCCGAGTTCGCAGCTCTCGTGGATCTGGGTGCCGACCTGGGAACCCGGGGGCAGGAGCTGGCCTGTGCCGACATCGATCGGCTCGTGACCGATCGGGCCGAACAACTCGAGGCGGCCCCCGAGAACGCCATGGGTCACCTGATCATCGAGGGCGTCAAGACGGGTGAGGACGTGCTTTCCCGCCTGCTGCGCTGATCGACACACCGACATCTTCTTCTCCGAGGGGGCCCTGCGGGGCCCCCTCCTCTTGGCGGCGCCGCGGAATCTCGAGCCCGTCGCCGCGATCCTTCCGGGCTTCGGTCATCGACCCGGCGACGGCCTCCCAGCCGTGAGGTGACCGTATCCTGAGAGGATGGCCGACGCGCCGTCCCCCATGACCGCTGCGCTCCGCTCGGCACTGCTCCCCGGCTGGGGGCAGTGGTCGGGCGGGCGGCGCCGCCGGGGCCTCGTGATGATGATCCTCACCGGGATCTTGGTCATGCCGGTGATCGTCGTCGGCCTCCTGGTTGTGGGGCCGTGGGACGTGAGCGGTTTTCGCCTCGGCCTGGAGTTGATCCGCCCCTTCTTCGATCATCCGGTGCTGGCGCTCGTGCTGGTGGCGGCCATCGGCGTAGTGCTCGCTTTCCGCGCCTGGGCCGTGGTCGACGCCTACCGGTTGCGGGGGAAGCGCGCCCTCTGGGCCGAGTGGGTCGTGATCGGCGTCATGGTGGCGGCCGTGGCCTTCCCACACGTGTGGGCCGCCGATCGGGCACTGGCGCTCTACGACCTCGTGACCACCGACTTCGAGACCGATCGCGATGCCGCCCTGCCGGCGGTCACCGAGCCCCCGCCCCCACCACCCGCGCCGACAACCCAAACGGTGTCCCCTCCCCCACCCTCCACGTCCGAATCGACCCCGACCACAGCGGCCTCGGCTGACACGCCCCCGCCGACGACGGAGCCCGATCCGTTTGCGGGGCAGGAGCGCATCACGGTGGCACTGCTCGGGGGAGATGCCGGCCCGGGCCGATCGGGGATCCGTACCGACACGATGATCGTTGCGTCGATCGAACCGGACACGGGAAGGACGGTGTTGTTCTCGATACCCCGGAATCAAACGCGATGGCCGATCCCTCCCGGCTTCCCGGCGGCTGCCGAGTGGGACTGCGCGTGTTTCCCGTACGCCATGAACGCCCTCTACGCATATGCGCGCAATCGACCCGAACTCTTCGGTGATGGGCCGAACCCGGGGGGAACCGCCGTGAAGGCCGTCCTGGGTGAGGGCCTCGGGCTGACGATCGACCACTACATCGTGGTCGACATGCTCGGATTCGTTCAGCTCATCGATGTGTTCGGGGGCATCGATATCTACGTGACGAAGCCGGTGTTCGACCCGGAGCACGAACACCCGGACGGAACCACCACCGACGTGTGGGTGCCGGTGGGCCAGCACCACTTCGACGGCAAGACCGCGCTGGCCTACGCCCGGGCACGGCGGCAGGACAGCGACTATCACCGCATGGACCGGCAGCGATGCGTTCTGGAGGCACTCGTGGACGAGGCCGATCCGCTCTCGCTCCTCATGCGTTTCACGAAGTTCGCCGACATCATCGAGGAGAGCCTCCGTACCGACATCCCGGTCGGGCGCTTCCCGGACTTCCTGGAACTGCTTCGCATCATCGACACGGACAGCATCGTCAGCGTGCGCTTCGTACCGGGCGCCCCGGAGTTGGCGGGAACGGGGCTCTCCTACGTGGATGGCGTCAACAGCGTCGGCTACTGGAGACCCAACCTGGACCTGATACGGGAGACGGTACGAACCGCCCTCACCATGGAGCCCTACGACGCCCTCGCTGAGCTGAATCTCGATTCCCTGGAGGACGCCTGCGAAGCGGGTTGAGGGCTACCAGGGGGTTTCGGGGCGATCCGGTGTGAGGACGACACTCCGGAGTCGGGCCTCCGGTTGGTAGCGATCCAGCAGGGTTTCCAGCTCGGCAACGGCCGAGTTCACATCCATCTCGGCCGTCTCGTGATGACCCTCGACGGTGATGAGGACTTCGGTCGTGTCGTCTCCGGCGGCAGTTTCGGCGCTCTGCCGCCAACACCACCGACGGGCACTGACCGTGTCCGCTTCGTCGACGAACACAACTTCCCCGGCGTCCGGGTGGCCGGTCGCGCTGCTCCCGAGATCGGTGAAACGTTCATCGCCGGTGGCGAACCGCACGGTGGTTCCCCCGGCGATCCCGGTTTGATCGAAGACCGCCACCGGGAGGGCATGACGGACCGCAACGAGATTCCCCAGGTCGACCAGGGCATTGATCGAAGGAATGGCTCCCTGTTTGGTGAGGCGCCGAAGCAGCGCCTCGGCGGCGTTGCGGTACTGGGTCGGCTTCACCCCGAACGCACTGAACGCCCGGCGCCAGGCGGCGATGCCCGCAATCTGCGCCGGCGAGTTCGCCCCGAAACGACGGAGCGCGTCCTGTTGTGCGGTCTCGTATTCGGCGAGGAGCGGTGCGGGAGCCGGGCCTCCGCTGACGGGCGCGGCGTGGATCACTCCGCCCCTGATGCCGGGGAACCGCTCCAGAACCGCAGCGTCGTAGCGGAAGGCAGGCACGGGTTCCAGTGTGCCAGCCACGTGGCCTCCTCACGAATCCGAACCGACGAGTACCGTGTCACCGATGGAAGTCCCTTGGTTCGTGCCGAGCGAGCTGGGAGAGGTGGTGGCCAGTCTGGAGCACCACTCGCTCAGCGAGGCCTTCTGGGCCCGCCGTCAAGAGCGGCGCGCCCTGCGCCGGCTGGCGGCCCTCACTCAGGCCGACCTCGCCGAGCGGGTCGGCACCAACCCCACCACGATCACTCGGTGGGAGACGGGTACCCGCCGCGGCCGGGGCCGACACGCCGAGCGGTATCGCCGCATCATGGAGCAGCTGGAAGCCGCTGCCATCGCCCGATTTCACTTCCTGGCGACGCTCGAAGAGTACCGCCGCGCCGACGCTCTGGAAAGGCCCCGGATTGAGCGAAGGCTGACGACGGCCCTCGCCAGGGCCTTAGAGACCGACACGGATCTCTGGCCGATCAGCTTTGCCGGTGGGATACCCTTGTGAACCGTTCTCCGTGACCCCTTCGGGTTGCGTGCTCCAACCGGTCACTCTGCCAATCCTCCGGGATCGGCCGGCACGTCGACGGCATGCGCCTCGAGCACCTCGAGCGGGATGATCTCCAGGGCCCGCTCGTGGCTCGACGCGAGCACCACCGGAGCCGCCACTCCGTCGAGATGAGCCCGTAGCCAGTTGACGGCCGTCACGCACCACCGGTCGCCGGGTACGAGGCCCGGGAAGCGGTGGTGCGGCATCGGAGTCGAGAGGTCGTTCCCGATGCTTCGCTGGTGCTCCAGGAACTCGGCGGTGACGACGGCGCACACGGTGTGACTGCCGATGTCGTGAGGTCCGGTGTGGCAGGACCCGTCGCGGTAGAACCCGGTGAGAGGGTCTTTGCCGCAGGGCTCCAGCGGCCCGCCCAGCACATTGCGATCGGCCACGGCCCCAGTATCGCCGCCGGCAGAGGGAACGACCGGCACCGTTGACGAGGTCAGGATCATGGAACGACGATTAGCGTCGGCGCGATGCAGTTGAACTCACTTGTCATGGATATCGGCCGTGTCGGGGTCTGGTCCTGGGCGATCGTCACGGAACCGGCCCCGCAGGTCCGCCTTGCGGCCCGCGCCGTCGAGGAGATGGGGTTTGGGGCCTTGTGGTATCCCGAGAGCATCGGTCGGGAAGCGTTCGCCACTGCCTCTCTCCTGCTGGAGGCCACCGAGCGGATCGTCGTCGCCACGGGAATCGCCAACATCTGGGCCCGAGACGCCACGGGCGCGGCCAACGGCGCCCAAGCGCTCGGCGAGGCGCACCCGGGACGCTTTCTGCTGGGCCTGGGCGTGAGCCACGCCCCAGCGGTCGCCGGTCGAGGAGCGGTGTATCGCAGGCCCCTCCAGGTGATGGAGGGTTACCTAGAGGGGATGGAGAGTGCCGTCTACATAGGTCCCGAACCCGAGGTGCCGGTTCCGGTGATACTGGCCGCCCTGGGCCCCCGCATGCTGCGGCTGGCCGCAGCGAGAACCGGTGGGGCCCATCCCTACTTCGTGCCGGTGGAGCACACTCGGGTCGCCCGAGAGGTGCTCGGCGAAGGCGTGTTGCTCGCTCCCGAGCAAGCAGTCGTTCTCGACGAGGACCCGGTGCGGGCCAGGAACCTCGCCCGCAACCACATGACCCGGTACCTGGCTCTCGAGAACTACGCCAACAACCTGCGGCGCCTCGGCTGGGGCGACGAGCACCTCACCGGAGGCGGCAGCGACGACCTCGTCGATGCGATCGTTGCCTGGGGGTCCGTGGCGGCCGTGGCCGCCCGCGTGCAGGCCCACTTCGAGGCCGGCGCCGATCACGTCTCGCTGCAGGTGCTCAGCGCCGAGACGAGCGGCGTGCCGCTCGGAGCACTCGAGTTGCTCGCCGCCGAGCTCGTGGGGTGAGTCAGGAGGACGGTTCATCCCCTTCCGCGCGCCACTCCTTGATGTAGAGATCGCGCTGCGGGAAGGGGATGAGCACGCCTTCGGCTGAGAACCGCTGGTAGATCTGGGTGTTGAGTTCGTGGAGAACAAAACCCCGATCGGCCGGCCGAGCGATCCAGCACAGCAGCTCGAAGTCGAGGCTCGAGTCCCCGAACCTCCGGAATCGAACCCTCGGCTCCGGGGAGGAGAGGACCTTCTCGTGCCCCACGGCGATGCCGTTGAGGATCGACACCACCTGGTCGACATCCGAACCGAAGGCCACGCCGACCGACGTCCTGATCCGGTAGCGACCGGGGGGGCCACCCGCCTCGTTGACGATCTTGGTGGCCCCCATGACCGCATTGGGGATGGACACTTCGACGTCGTCCCGGGTGAGCAGCCGGGTCGAGCGGAGCCCGATTCTCGTGACCTCCCCCCGCTCCCCGGTGTCGAGGATGATGTAATCCCCGATCTCATAGGGGCGATCCGAGAGGATGGCCACCCCGGCGAAGAGGTTCGAGAGCGTGTCCTGAGCGGCGAAGCCGAGCGCGAGACCGATGATGCCTGCGGACGCCACCAACCCGGTGACGTTGATGTCCCAGATCACCAGGATGGCGTAGGCGCCCGCCAGCACGAACACCACCGTCACCGCATTCGACAGCAGAGATTCGGTCGAGGAGTGCACCAGGCGGAATCGCTCCGGGTAGTTGCGCATGGTGCGCAGCAGGAGGCGCACGAAACGGAACCCGAACACCACCCAGACGATCACGAGGATCGTCTGGACCGCCAGCACGGTGTTGTGCTCCACGGTGCTGCTCAAGTCGAGGCTGTGGGTGGCCAAGATGAGGCCGACGAGCGCCACGGTGGAGAAGATGGGACGGTGCAGCAGCACCAACAGCTTGTCGTCGAACTCCGACTTGGAGCGGGCCGCCAGCCGTTTCAGGGTCCCGGTGGTGATCCAGTCGATGATCTTGGCCAGAACGACGGCCCCGACCACGATGGCGAGTGCCTCCAGGTAGGGGAAGCGGTCGAAGAAGTCGGTCACCTCGTCCCACAGGTCTGAAATCGGGTCCTCCCTGTCGTATGCGACTGTAGGCGGCGACCGGTGGGCGCGCCGGTTCGACGGACCCCCGCACCATGCCGCCTCTGGCCGTCTTCGCTCGAGTCGGGCAGACTCGGGGCAACGTTGACCAAGGGGCGAGATGCGGCGGGCTCTGTTGATCGTGGGGGTGGCGATGCTGGTTGCCGCCGGTTGCAGTGGCGAAGCCGCAGAGACGGGCGAAACCGCAGAGACGACGGCGCCCACTGCGGCGCCGGACGGCACCTCGACGACGAGACCCGACGAGACGACGACCTCGACTTCGACGGCTTCCGACACCTCTGCGGGTTCGACGGAGCCGCTTCCCGCGTTTCTCGTCGAGGGCGATCGGGGCTCGTACGTTGCCGCCCTGCAGTTCTTGCTCGACTGCGCCGGCTACGGCCCGGTGACCGTGGACGGTGTCTTTGGGCCCCGCACCGCCCAGGCGGTGAGGCTCGCCCAGGGGGCGGAGGGAAAGCGAATCACCGGTGAACCCGATGAGGCAACCTTTGCGCTGCTGGCCCGGGCCTGTGGCGAGCGGCGAGTCCTCTACTTGGTCTCCGACGGCCAGTTCGACGCATCTGGAAACACGATCCTGGAGATCGCCGGGAACGTCGCCGATGGTGATCCCGACACGTTCGACCTGGCGATCGACGGCGGGAGATCGATTTCGGTCGAGGTGGTGATGCGTGCACCCGTCGATGTGTCGGTCGAGGGCCCGGATGGAACCGTCCTGCATCCGCCCGGAGAGACGACGTTCACGGTGGAGATCCCGGTCACCGAGGTCTACACGATCCGGGTGAGCGGGGTCGGCCCGGCCAGCTACCAGTTGTTCCTGAAGATCCCGCCGCGGCCCCCCGACGAGCCGTTCGACCCCTCCGAGTGGATCGGGATCGAGTATTCGGGCGACCACCCTGAGGGTCTCGAGTTCGTGCGCGGCCAGTGCGTCGGAGTCGATCTCTCCTGCGACTACGCCTTCACTCTGACGGTTCGCCCCGGAGCCGTCGGCCTGAGCGGGATTATCTCGGGCCCCGTGGATTACCTCGGGTTGCTCGAGCGCAGCCTCGGGAACGCCTGGCGGATCGTCGACGCCGAGACGGTTCGCGTGGACGGCGATGAGATCGTCAGCGCCACCTGCTTCACGAACGAAGGCAATGTGGAGACCGTCGGTATCTGGGACTATCCGGAGCGGATCCTTCACGCCTTTGCCTGGAACGTCGAGGACGAGCAACTGTCCCTCATTCCGGGCGACGCCGTCACCTGCCTCGATCCGGCTGACAACGAGTGAGTCTCCCGGCCCGGCCGTAATCCGACTGGAGATGCCGGGGTGTCGGCGGCATCGGCGAGTAGGTTGGGGTTCGCCGGCAGCGGCAGGGCAGGTGCATGATGCGACGTTTGGTCCTTCGACACGTGGTGCTGTTCACCGCGCTGGCAACGGTTGCCGCCTCATGCGGCGGAGACGACGAGGGCGGGCCCACCTCCACCACGGCGCCCGACCAGTCGACCGCCACGACGTCGACGGTCCCCGCAGGTGGAACCGTCACGACCGCTCCGGCAGAAGAGACGACCACCACGACGGTGCCGCCCGAGACGACCGTCCCCGGTGGCACGCCGCTGGTGGTGCAAGGTGACAGTAACGAGACCGTCGAAGCCATCCAGTTCCTGCTGAACTGCAACGGGTTCGGTGATCTCACCGTCGACGGCGTCTTTGGTCCTGCGACGCTCACCGCGGTGCAGGCCGCCCAGGGGGAACTGGGACGGCAGGTGACCGAGGGTCCGGACGAGGAGACCGTGGCCGAACTCGCCCGCAACTGCCGCCAGCCTCGGCGCCTCGAACCAGATGGTGCCACGACGGTGATCGGCAATGCGGCTCCCGACGACCCGGAGTTCTTCACGCTTGCCCTTCTCTCGAACTCGGCGCTCTCCATCGATCTCACGCCGAGCAGCGGGCTGGCGGCCCGGATCACCGGCACCGACGGCTCGGAGGTCCTGTTGCGGAGCACCACGCCGTGGGAGGTCGAGACCACCCAGGATTACGTGCTCCAGGTGGAGTCACTCGCCGAGCCGGTGACGTTCACACTCCAGATCGAGATCACCGACGTGGACCGGGAAGTGGGCGACTGGATCCTGGCGACCGACGGGGTGATCTACCGGGGCACCAAGCTGGCGTTGGGGAGCAATGCCCAGACGGTGATCGATTCGATCTTCGACTTCCTCGGTCACGGAGTCCGCGGCGCCTACGACGAGTTCGACACGGGGTGGTACACGATCACCGACCCGCACGACATGGGATTGCGGGGGATCTTCATCGAGGGGTTCGCGTTCCTGTTCTTCGGACCGGATCCCAACAACCCCGACCGGCCCGAGACGTTCGTCCGGCATCGGTTCGTGGGTCCCAGCGACGACGCCGAAGGGAACCCCCGTCCCGCCGACTACGCCACCACGGCCGAAGGAATCACCGTCGGCAACACCCTCGCCGATCTCACGGATGCCTACGGAAGCGTGGTGTCACCGGGCAGCAACAGCGAGGAGCACTACTACCGGCTCGCCTACTCCACGGGCGACCTGTGCTTCTACTTCGGTGAGGAAGCCCCCACGGAGGCTTCGCCGATCATCGAGATCGCCTCGGAGTGCCGCTCGTAGCGGGCTCCCTCCTCGACTGAACGTCGCCGCTTCGACGGCCTACTTCTCGGACCGAGCGATTGCGAGGACCGCATCCCAGCCCGGCGCCCTCCCCCCCGGAAGAGGGGTGGACCGATTCCGGGGGAACGCCGCTCCTGGCCAGTAGCCAGGCGATGACGGAGTTCGAGTTCCACATCTTGTCCGCCATTGCGAGGTCGATGGCAGACTCGGGTGCCGTCGCGTTCCGGTAGCGTGGGGAGCGTGGTGGAAGGACCGGGCCGCAGGCCTTTCTCGCTCGTCGCCACGTCGGGTGTGGTGGCTTCCCTGGCCGTCGTCTCCGCCTGCCTCACGATCTTGTTCCTGGCGATGAGATCGGTCATGGACGTCGGCGGCTTCTGCGCTGAGGGCGGGCCCTACGTCATCGCCACGCCGTGCCCCAAAGGGGTGCCCGGCCTGATGCTCGGTGGGATCTGGATCGGAATGATCGCCGTATTCGTGTACCGATGGCAGGCCTCCAAGGCGGGGGCGGTGAGCCTCGTCCTGCTCCTCTGGCCGGCCCTGTTCCTCTCCTTGGGGTGGAACTTCCTGGAGTACGGGGTCTCGCCCCCGTTCGACGGTGGGCTGGCGTGGGGATGGCTGGTCCCCGGCGTGCTCTTCGTGTTGATGGGCGGCATCCCTCTGTTGTGGGCGGTGCCGGAGATGGTGCGCAGGGACAGCCGTCCCCACAACCTGGTGGGGGCAGCCCTACGCGAAGGGGTGGCGGCTTCCCGCCAGTTCGCCTCGGAACGGCGAATCGTGGACGCCCCGTTCGAGGAGGAGGGGCTCGTCGACGAGCTCGAGCGCTTGGCTCGACTGCACCGGCGCGGCAGCCTCAGCGACTCGGAGTACGAGGCGGCGAAGCGGCGCCTCTTGGAGGAGCGGTGAGTCCACGGCTCTGGCTCCTGCTGCAGGCGATGGCGGTCGCCGGGGGGATCTGGCTGGGTGTCGTGATCTTCCGGGCCGTCTCCGGCTGAGAGCGGGATCGGCGCCCCGGCTGGTTGATGCGCGCACACCTCATCGGGCCTGCTGCGCGCCCCCTGGTGCCTCACCCGACGTCGTCGCCGGGGGTGCCGACGATGGTGTCGGCGCCGGGGGTCCCGACATGGGTCGCCGGTCGGCCGAAACAGGTCTCGGATCGTTCCTCAGCACCGCCGGTCGCAGTGGCCGCCACCAGCATCCAGCTTGTGCCGGCGATGAGGGCGGGTCTCATGGTGCCTCCCCACCAGCACCCCCCACCCCCCCGAAGCGTACGCCTTTCGAATCACCCTCTGAGGGGGATGGGGTGCCGGAGCGGCCGCGTCACGGCGGCCCGTGTGCGATCGGCGTCGGCCGGCCTATCCGCGGACCATCGCGACGGCTTGGGCCGGGGTGCCGCTCCAGACCGGTCCGTGGCCGGGGAGCAGCAGCCCGGCGTCGAGCTCGACGATGCGATCCAGGGAGGAACCGGCCTGGTCGTGATCGAGATTGAAGCGCTGTTCGATGAGCTGGGGGCCGGTGGCGCTCCCGATCAGATCCATCGTGATGAGCCCGTCGCCGGTGAAGAGGATCCCCAGCTCCGGGCAGTGGAACATGGTGTGCCCCTCGGTGTGGCCCGGGGTGTGCACGGCGACGGGCTTGCCGGGCAGGTCGAGCCGATCGCCGTCGGAGAAGGTGTCGACCTCGGTCAGATGCTCGAGCTTCATCACCCCGGCGAGGATCATCGGCACGAAGTTCCGGAGGGTGTGGAAGCTGAGGATCGGCAGCTCCTTGGGCGTGACGGCGAAGCGGCCCGTGTAGGTGCCGAGCGCCCGTGTCTCCTCGTCTTCGTGGACCTGGACGCGGATCCCTTCGTCCACGGCCTTCCTGCCGAACCCCATGTGGTCGGCATGGAAATGGGTGGCGACGATCCCGGCGACCGCGTCGAGCTGCAGACCGATGGAGTCGAGGCCTCTCAGCAGCTTGCGCCATTCCCGAGAGCACCCGGCGTCGATCACGGTGACCGCGTCGCCTTCCCGGAGAACGAAGAAGTTGTGGGCCCGGGTCCCGAGAACCCAGACGTTGGGGGCGACTTGATTCATGAGTCCGAACCTAGCGAACGCTCCGTGGAAGCGCCCCGGCGGTCGGGTAGCTTCTCGACATGAGCAGCGTTGATCCGTACCGGCGGATCGCCGGGATCTACGACCGCGTCGTGGAGCCACTGCAGAGGGGGGTGCGTCGCCGCGCCATCGAATTGGTCCCTCCCCGGGCGGGCTGGCGAGTGCTCGATGTCGGCTGTGGTACCGGCAAGACCCTGGCCCTCTACCTCGAGGCGGGTTGCACGGTGGTTGGAGTCGACGTGTCGGTGGCGATGCTCCGGCGGGCGAGGCAGGGCCTCGGGTCCGCCGCCGAGCTTCACCTCATAGGCGGTGACGAGCTTCCTTTCGAGAGGGACTCTTTCGATCTCGTCAACTTGTCGCTGGTCCTGCACGAGATTCCCTTCGACGAGCGCACGGATGTCTTGCGGGAGATGGCGCGAGTCACCGCCCCGGGGGGCCGCATGCTCGTCACGGACTTCCGCTTCGGCTCTCTGCGCGGTGTGAGGGGCAGGGTCCTGCGACTCGTCTCGTGGGTGATGGAGCGGATCTCCGGTCACTACGACGGGTACCGGAGCTTCCGGGCCGACGGTGGGCTTCCCGCCGCCGCCGCCAAAGCGGGTCTCGCGATCAAGGCGGAGAAGGTCGTCGCCGGCGGGAACATGGCGATCTTCGTCTTGTGATCGGGATCCGGTTCCCGGAGTGGTCGCGGGACGCACCGTACTCCCACCTCACCGAGAGCAGCCCGGGCTTCTCCGTTGATGGGCCTCGGTCTGGTGAGGCGCACCTCGGGCGGCTGTAAGCCGCTGTGGCTTTGCGAGGATCGCAAGGGCGCTGCTCTCCAGGGCGGCTCAAGGCGGTCGTCGAGTCGTCCGATTGAGATTCGGTGAGATGGGAATACCGACTTCTTCGTCTGAGTCCGGGAGAACCCCTTTGGCGTGCTCCCGGGCAGGATGAGGTCCTCAGCGAGATGAGCCGGGAGGCCATTGAGGACGAGCTCAATCGACGGGGCCGGGAGGGCTGGGAGCTCGTGGATCTTCTGGACTGGGAGTTCGCCCTCTTCAAGAGGCTGCAGACGGAGACCTGAGCAACTCGATCGCCCCTGTCCCGTGGTGAGGGCCGCCTTCGTGACGCCTTACGTTTTGGGGGCGCGAGCTCAGTCCTCCGCCATCGGCTCATCCGACGGCTCGCCCTGGCCTGAGCGCAGGTGGATACGCCGCCGGTCGTAGGCCCAAGGGCCTTGCGGTCGCCTTGCCTGGCCGGGTCGAAGGGCTCTCCACACCCGCTCTCGTCCCGTCAGCGGCATCCAGGGGTTGGCACTCCAGACGGCGGCCTCCTCGCCTATGGCTCGGCGGTCTCGAGAGAGATACATCGATCCGAGCCACAAAAGGGCCGCCAGCCCGAAGTAAGGCAGGGCGCCGAGGCTGATGGTCTCCAGGTAGAACAGGACATCGGCGTCGGCGTCGGTGCCGGCCTTCACGATGTATCCGGCCGAAGCGCCGCCGGCGACCGCCACGATCACGGCCGCGTACGCCATCATCCGCGCCGCCCTCATGTTGCTCTCCCCGCCTCCTGGGTTGCCGCCCACATCATCTTCCCGGTCCCCACCATCGGGTTTCCGCACCCTCTCGGGTCCTCGGAAGGATCGAAGGTGGGGCCCCCGGGTGGTACTCCGGAGAGTATACGCCACCGCTGCTCTCCGTGGTGCCCGTCTTCGCTCCCCACCCCGCGCCGGTTGCAGGCACCGAGCGACCGATGGCCGGGAGCTACTCCCTGCGTGCCAGGCGCTCCGCCATGGTCTGAAGGATCCTCAGGGAGACGTCGGGGTTGGCGGCGAGCACGTCCGCGAACTCTCGGTCCGTCATCAACAGCAGTCGGACGTCGGAGGTGGCGGTGACGGTGGCGTTGCGGGGCTTTCGAGTCAAGAGACTCATTTCTCCAACCACATCGCCGGGCCCGAAATCATCTACCGTCTGCCCGCCGCGCTCGACGATTCCGGAACCGGACAGGACGACCATCGCCTCCCTGCCGGGGTCCCCCTCCTTGGTCAGCACCGACCCGGCGACCAGTTGCATCTCCGTGACTTGGCCGGCGAGGAAGCCGAGTTGCTTCTTGGTGAGATCGGCGAAGAGGGGAACTCCCCTGAGCGCATCGATCTTGTCGGAATGATGCAGGCGTCCCATGCGGAACCTCCCTCGCCAGCGATGATATCGGCAGCGGAGCCCGCTTGCCGGTCATCGGGACGCCATCGATCGGCCCTTCCCGGGTGATCGGAGGCTCTCCAACGGGACGGGGCGCCGATTCCGCTCCGGGACGACTGCCGGGGCAAGGTCTTCCCCTCGAGCGCCATCGTGAATGGACGTTTCGCGCTGCGATCCTGCGTGGTGAACTTCCGAACCGAGGCGGAGACGATGGAGCGTCTCGTGGAGGAGGGACTGGGTCGCAGCCTCGACGACCGGTTGCGACCGGGGGAGCTTCGCCGAACTGCTCGAGACAGCGACCTCGGCCGGCCGGGACGGCCACCCCCGGCACGCCGAGTCGATAGCATCGCCTGAGAGGTCTCCATGCGTCTCTACTTCGCCGCCGCCCTGTTCAGCGTCCAGGAGCGCGAGTTCAACGCCCGGCTCGCCGCCTCGATCGAGGCCGTCGGCTTCGACGTCTTTCTCCCCCAGCGGGACGGGTACGAGGGTCCGCTGGATCCCGATGACGCCGAACAAGCCGATGTGGCTCGGAAGATCTTCGAAATCGACACGCGGCAGGTCCTGGGGTGCGATGTGATGCTGTGCGTCCTCGATGGGCGGGTTCCCGACGAGGGCATGGCCTTCGAGATGGGGCTCGCTCACGGCGACCGGCTTCACCAGAACCGGCACCGGCGCCTGATCGGCCTGTCCACCGACCTCCGTCGCGGCGGCACGGCCCGCAATGCCATGCTCGCCGGTGGCCTGGACGAGGTCTATGCCGATGAAGAATCTCTGCTGCAGCGGCTCAGCGAGATCATCGGCGACTGAGGCATCGCGTGGGGGCCCAGGGACCGGCCCCCAGTGCCGAGGGGGCACCCCCCCGGGAACCGGTCCCTTCGGCTCGAGCGCGCCGGGACTCAGACGCCTGCCGCAACGTTGATCAGCGTCTTCCCGGATGCGTGGCCGGTGGCGATGTGCGCCATGGCGTCGGCGGTGTCACTGAGCGGATAGACCCGATCGATGACCGGGGTGACCTTGCCGGCCTCCACCAGGTCCTTGAGTGCCAACATGTCCTCTCGCTTCTCACCCGCCGCAAACGGGGCCCCGTGCTTGGGCACGACCAGCGAGGACGCCGAGGCACGCAGCATGCGACCGAACGGGCCGAGCCACTTGCCGCCCGTGGTCCCGCTGTTGGGGATGAGCTTTCCGCCCTCGGCAACGGCTCGCCTCATCTCCGACAGCGACTGGCGACCGGCGTTGTCGAGCACCACGTGGTAGGTGTCGCCGCTTCGGGTGAAGTCGTCCCGGGTGTAGTCGATCACGTGGTCGGCGCCGATCGAACGGACGAGTTCGATGTTCCCGGTGGAGCACACGCCGGTGACCTCGGCCCCCAGTGCCTTGGCGATCTGCACGGCGAAGGTTCCGACGCCACCGGAGGCACCATTCACCAGGACCTTCTGTCCCGGTTGGACCTTGGCCACGTCGCGCATGGCACGCAGCGCGGTGATGCCGGATACGGCGATCCCGGCGGCGTGCTCGAGAGTGAGGTTGGCCGGCCTCGGCGCCAAGCGCTTCACCGACGTGACCGCATACTCGGCGCAGGAGCCCTTGCAGGTGCCGAACACCTCATCACCGGGCCGGAACTCGGTGACGTCGGGACCGACCGCTTCGACGTACCCGGCCAAGTCGAAGCCGGGGATGTTCTTCTTTGGTCGGCGCAGCCCGAACATGAGGCGGAGGATCGGGGGCCGGCCGCTCATGAGCAGCCAGTCGCCGGCGTGAACAGCCGCGGTGTGGACTCGAACCAGCACCCCGTGTCGCTCGACGCCCGGCTTCTCGATCTCCCCCAGCCTCAGGACCTCGTGCGGCGGGCCGTATCTCTCCTGGATGATCGCCTTCACCGGTTGTCTCCTCCGCCCGTCGGGAACTCGGCACCCAAGCATCACAGCAGAGCAGAGATCAAGAAAGTCGGCCAATCCGTCGCATCATGGTGGCAGCGCCGCCCCGAGGACAGGTTCCTGGGAACCGGCACCCGCGATGACATCACGGTGAGGCGGGCCTCCGACGCGTGGAACGGTCTCCGTCGGGTGCCCGCCGCCCGCCCTCGAAGAGACGGCCCGTGGACCTGTCCGAACCGAGATCGACCGGGCACGGGGCGTGCGACGCTCCGCCAATCGGGTGGTGATCCGATGGCTAGGGTCGGGGTGTCAAGGCCACAAGCGGGAGATGGACCATGAAGCCCGGCCGGATCATCGCCATTGTGGTGGGAGCCCTCCTCGCAATCCCGTCGTTCGCGATCTTCGTTGGGGGGGCGGCGCTGACCGTCGCCTACGCCGTCGAACGCGGTGACGACGGCTACTTCGATGAGACGTTGGATCGCCTCAGCACGGCCACGGCGGCCATCACGACTCTCGATGCCGATTTCAGCACGGATCCCGGCCCGAGATGGGTGTTCGACTTCCTCGACGTCTCGGTGCGCCTGCAACTCGATCCCGTCGATCGGGCCTCCGATTTGTTCGTGGGCGTCGGACCGGAGATGGACGTCGAGGCGTACCTCGATGGGGTCGCCCGGGATGAGATCCGGGACGTCCGGTTCGGGGGTGAAGTCCGGTACCGCGGCGTAGCCGGAGATCGAACGCCTGCGCCTCCCGGGGAGCAGGGCTTCTGGGTCGCCTCCGCTTCCGGAAGCGGGGCGCTGCATCTCGAGTGGGAGGTGGAGGAGGGCGAGTGGGTTGCCGTGCTGATGAACGCCGACGGATCCCCGGGGGTCTTCGCCGACGTCACCGTCGGGATCCGCTCCGGGGCACTCCTGGCCATCGGCATCGCGATGCTGGCCGTCGGAGCCTTGTTGCTGGCGGGGGCTGTGGCGATCATCTTGGCGGGCGCCCGGCGCCCTTCACCCGAAGCAGAAGCCGAGGAGGCGCCGACTCCGGAGCCTGCCCCGGCGGCGGCGCACCCCCTGCGCCTGGAGGCGGAAATCGACAGCCCCCTCTCGCCATGGATGTGGCTGGTCAAGTGGTTCCTGGCGATCCCGCATTTCATCGTGCTCGCCCTTCTTTGGGTGGCCTTCGCGGTGCTGACGGTCTTCGCCGGGATCGCCATCCTGTTCACCGGCCGCTACCCGAGAGGGATCTTCGAGTTCAACGTGGGTGTGATGCGCTGGAGCTGGAGGGTCCTCTACTACGCCGCATCGGGGGGCCTGGGCACCGACCGCTACCCGCCTTTCAGCCTCGAAGGCAAGGCCGACTTCCCGGCAAGCCTGGATGTGGCCTATCCGGCTCAGCTGTCTCGGGGGCTCGTGCTCGTCAAGTGGTGGCTCCTGGCCATCCCGCACTACCTGGTGCTGGTCTTCATGGTCGGGTCCGGATGGTGGTGGAGCGACGGCTGGGGGGCCGACGCGATGACGTGGAGCGGGGGCCTGCTCGGCGTGCTGGTGCTCATCGCCGCCGTGACACTCCTTTTCACGACCCGCTACCCGCAGCCGCTGTTCGATCTCATCATCGGCCTCAACCGCTGGGCATTCCGGGTGTTCATCTATGCCGCGCTCATGACGGATGAGTATCCACCGTTCCGGCTCGATCAAGGCGGGCGTGAGACAACCGGCGGAGATGGGGTCCACACCCAGACCGGATAGCCACGGGTAGGCAACACGCGACCGAGAAGTCCGTTCAACACAGACACATCGCTCCGTTGCCGGCTTGGAGGCCTCTTCCCCGGAGCCCAGCAGAACCGTCCCTGGAGCATTGCGCCCTCGACCTGCTGATGGTCGAGTTGACGGGAAGGGGTGTCGCCCGGCTGACCCGGTGCGCCGTCACGCGCCATACTTGGCGTAGTGGAGAGGGGATCGGCGCTCCGCAGGTCCCCTTCAAGGTGATGGAGGTGAACTATGCCTCGCTACATGATCCAAGCATCGTTGACCGCCGAGGGATTGAAAGGCACCCTCGCTGATGGCGGCACGAAGCGCAAGGCCCTTCTCGAAGGGACCGTCGGGGCCCTCGGCGGAACGCTTGAAGCCTTCTACTACTCGTTCGGTGACCACGACGTGGTCGGCATCGCCGACATGCCCGACAACGTTTCAGCCGCGGCCTTCGCAGCGACGGTGGCTGCTGCCGGAGTGGCTCAAACGACGAGCACCGTTCTGATCACCCCTGAGGAGATGGACCAGGTCGCCGCGAAGACGGTGAAATACCAGCCTCCGGGAGCCTGATGCCAAGGGATCCCCGGGTTGTCGCTCGCTGACTAACGCTCGGCTGCCCGCCGGTCACCGGCGCGAGGCGTGGACAGAGAGACCGGTTGCATCAACCTGCCGCCGTCTGAGTGATGGTGCGGGCGTGTTGGACGGCCTGGTGGCGTGTCATGCTGAGGCCTTCTGCCCATGCATCCTCAAACCTGTCCGGCGCGAGGTTCCTGCGAGCAGCAGCGAGGGCTTCGTCGAAGGCGACTTGCTCGGCAAGCCTGGCGGATACGCCGAGGCGTTGTCGGAGCGTCGTGGTTGCCGCGAGGAGGGAAGCGGCGGCCCGGGGTTGGTCGGCTTGGGTGGCGAGCAACGCCACATGATCCAGGGCGTGGGCGAGGCAGATCTGGTTTCCGAGGGTGTTGAACGCCTTGACCGCTTCGGAGAGGTGAGCGCCTGCCTCGTCGATACGTCGGGCGTCAAGAGCGATCGGGCCGAGCAGATCGAGGAGGTGTCCGAGAAGGTTGCGCTCGCCGAACTGCCGAGCTCCCTCAACCATCGGTTCGAGCTTCGCCATGAGATCTTCGGCCACCTCAGGGGTCATCTTGTTGTTCCTCCACACCTCGGCGTGGTCGAGGACGGTTTGCATGAACGTCACGTAGCCGATGCCAAGGAGATCGCCGGTGCTTTGGAAGTTTGCCAACCCTTCTTCCCCGTATCGCCGGGCGGCATCCATCTCCAGACGCCAGGTCTCGTTGGTCATGAGGTACGCCAGGGCCCAACCCTCAATGCGGGGAGCCTCGATCTCTTCTGCGATGCGCCGCGCTTCGGTGAGCCGTTCCTCAGCTTGTTGATGGTCGGACATACTCATCGAGAATTCCCCAGCACCGATGAGCAGCTTGGCCCGCACGCGAGGGGAGACCGGCTCGTCGACTGCAAGAAGGCGTCTGAACCATGAACCTGATTCGCCGAAATGCGAATGCAGCCACCAGAAGTGGGCGATGTCGGCAGCGATGCGCAGGGCCGGTTCTACATCGCCGGAGGCCATCGATCGGTCCAGAATCGCCCTCAGGTTGTCGTGATCTGCCTCCAGGGCCTCCAGGGCCTCCAGTTGGTCGGGAGTGGAGACGAGCCGCCCTTGTTCCGCCGCCCAGGAGGTGAACCACCGGGTGTGCGCCGTGAGTGTCACATCTGTCTCACCCGCAGACTCGAGTAGCTCCCATGCGTAGTGGCGGATCGTCTCGAGGAGCCCGAATCTTCGGGCCCCGGCGCGAGAGGACGTCACCACCAGGGATTTGTCCACCAGTTGGGTGAGAAGGTCGAGTGGGTCCCCATCGGGACCCTCTTCATCGGCGCACACCGCCTGCACAGCATCCAGTGTGAATCCGCCGCGGAATACCGCCAGGCGGCGGAACAACTGCTGCTCCTCGCCTGTCAGCAACTCGTAGCTCCAGCCAATGGCGGCACGCAGAGTCTGTTGGCGAGGGAGCGCGGTGCGGGCGCTCTTGGTGAGAAGAGCGAGTCGGTCATCCAGCCGCTCGGCGATCTGACGCGGGGAGAGGGCGCTCACTCTGGCGGCGGCCAGTTCTATGGCGAGGGGGATGCCGTCGAGCCGGTCGCAGATCTCGGCGCACGCAGCAGCGTTGTCTCTGCTCAGCGAGAACTCTCGATCGGCGAGCCGGGCCCGATCGACAAACAACCTGATCGACTCGACGCCACCCAACAGGTCGGGGTCGATTCCGGCGACGCGATGTGGCATTGGCGGCAACGTCCACACCATCTCGCCGGGGACACCCAATGGTTCCCGGCTCGTTGCCAGTAGACGGACTGCTGGGCAGGAACGGAGCAGTTGGTCCGCCAGCACGGCCACCCCCTCGACGAGGTGCTCACAGTTGTCCAACACGATCAGTGCCTCTTTGTTGGAAGTCACGTCCAGCAATGTCGCGGCGATGGGCCGGTCAGCTTGTTCTTGCACGCCCATGGCCACTGCCATCTGTTTGGGTATCAGGTCTGGATCGCTCAGCGTTCCCAGCTGTATCAGCCACACGCCATCTCGGTAGTGGCCGGTGGCACCGGCCGCCACCTGCAGGGCGACCCGGGTCTTGCCGACGCCCCCGACACCGGTGATCGTCAAGAGGCGGGTGTCGTTCAGCAGCTTCCCCACCTGGTCGAGATCTCCCTCCCGACCCACGAACGAGGTGAGTTCAACCGGCAGGTTGTTGGGAGTCACGTCGAGGGTCCGCAACGGAGGGAACTCGTGGGCCAGCTCGGGATGACAGGCCTGGAAGACCAGCTCAGGTGTCGATAGATCTTTCAGTCGGTGCTCTCCCAGTTCCAACAGGCTGATCCCTTCCGGCAGTTGACCAGCCACGATCTGCTCGCATGCCGACGACACCAGCACCTGACCCCCACCGGCGGCCGCCATCAGGCGGGCTCCCCGATTCAGTGCGGATCCGAAGTAATCCCCGCCCCGCTCCTCCGCTTCTCCGGTATGGAGCCCCATCCGTACCCTCACCGCCGCCTCTCCCCACTCAGCAGCATCCAACGCGCGCTGTGCCTCCACCGCAGCTGACAGGGCATCACCGGCCCTCGCAAAGGCGGCCGCGAAGGCATCCCCGGCAGTAGAGAAGACATATCCGTGATGGGTCCCTATGGCTGATCGCATGATGCGATCGTGGACAGCGAGCGCGGCCCCCATCGAGTCGGGATGGTCCTGCCACAATCTCGTGGAACCCTCGATATCGGAAAACAGGAACGTCACCGTTCCGGTTGGGCGCTGAGCCACCATTTCCTCACCCACCCCGCGAGTATGCGCTGTCGCCGCCAGGCCTGGCAAGCGCGCGTTGGGTCGGGAGCCTGGTGCGCACCGGGGAGCGCCTTGCCAGAGGGGTCTTGGGAACGACGAGGATCTTCCCACCCGCTGGATGAGGCCGCCTCCAACGGCTTTGGGGTCTCCTCATGGAAGAGCGGCAACCAGATCGTGGGGTCGGGCGGCACGAGCGCTCCCCCGGCCACGCAGAGATCTCGTACCTGCCCCCAGGAAGCCGCTTGCTGATCCCCATCCCAGAAGCGGCCAGGCCGTTCACCTCCCGGTGGGACCCACCGCGCGCCGACATGCCCTGCCACCCTGCTCGTTGTTCGGCATCTTGCTCGCTATCGTCGCCGTCACTCAATGAACCTCCCGTTCGCTCTTCGTCGTCCCTGGTTGCTGGTACGCGGTGCCCGCGCCGATCGCGATCGGCCTGACCTCGACCACCTTGCGGCAATCGAGGACCCAATGGGTTTCGTGTGGGCCATCCTCCCTCACGCCGCCCGCACGTTCGCTTCGAGCATCCTGATGCTCCCCGCACCCCAAGCCCGGACCGCAGCTGTGGCCTACCTGTACTGCCGGATGCTCGACACCTACGAGGATCTCGGCGGCACCACCGATCGCGAGGCCGCCCTCGAGATGTTCGCAGCCCGCATCACGACGCTGGAGCCACCGCCTCCGGTGCCGAGTCCGACAGCCAGGAACGATCGGGACCGGGTGCACCTGCTCCTCCTCGAACGCTGCCAATTGGTAGACCGAGTGTTCGCCGCGCTCCCGGACGCCGACCGGCAAGCTGTCACTGAACTGGTGCAGGCGATGGCCGACGGCATGGTCTGGTCGGCGCGACGGTTTGCGGAACAGGGGGGAGTGCTGGTCGACGCCGAACAGCTCAGCCGCTACTGCCATTACGTCATCGGCGAACCCGTCCTGTTCACGCTGCTGCTGGTGAGGAAGACGGAACTCACCGCTGAGCAGCATCGCGACGCTCTCGCCGCCAGCGAGCTCATCCAACTCGCCAACATCACCCGGGACGTTGAGCGCGACTTGGCGCGCGGCATCGGCTACCACCCCTCACTACTCCCCTACCTCGGGAGCACCGACGCGATCGCGCCCGTCAGGAATGCACGCGGGCGCCTCATGGCCCAGGCACTCCCGCACGCTCCCGCCTACAGGCGACTGGCGGAGCAATTGGCCACCGAACGATTCAGCCTGGCGCGCGCCTCCGCCGTCCTCATGCTCCTCCACACAGACCGCCATTACCGGTGGTGTGCCCGTCGGATCGGGCACCCCGGGTGGCGAGGACCCCGCCGGACCGTGACGATCATGCTCGCCTCGTTTCTCGCCGGTATCTCCCGCAGTTGGTCGCAGCGAATAATGCGAAGAGTGGAACAAGACTTCCTCTCGGCAGCAGAGACCATCTAGAACGGCCCGTTCGACCCAGCGAAGCACTTCGGCCTGCTCTTGCTTCCGGAGCGCCGCGCCGATGCCCTAGCCTGCGCAGGCACATCCCGTCAAGGAGATGCGTTGGCCGACACACGATCGACCGCCGAGATCGACCTCCGAGCATGGGTGTTCATCGACGACCTCCAACCCGGGTTGGCGTCGTTTCTCCAGTCGGTTGTGATGGGTTTCTACCCCCGGGCACATCAGGTCTCGCTGTTCGTGGAAGTCACTCCGGGCATCGCCATCAACGTGCTCACCGACATCGCCCTCAAGAACTCGTCTGTGGAGCCGGGCATCCAGTACACGGAGCGGTATAACGGACTGCTGGAGATTCACCACGACCGTGCGGCCGAGGTCCAGAAGGCCGGCAAGGCGATCCTTGGGGAGCTCGGCATGACCGAGGCCGACCGGTGGCCTCCGCAGATCCTCGCCAGTCAGTTGATCGAGGACATTGATGGCCACCAGGCCCAGCCGGTGAACCGGATGGCACGCGGTGACGTCCTCGTGCCGGGGGAAACCCTCCTGATCATCGAGGTGCTGCCGGCCGCCAATGCGCTGATGGCCGCCAACGAGGCCGAAAAGGCAGCCACGCTGAGAGTTCTGGATGTCGAGGGCGCCGGTTCGATGGGCCGCATCTACATGAGTGGTCGACGGGATGAGATGAGGACCGCCGAAGCCGCCGCCCGGGCCTCGTTCGAGGAGTTCAAGAGCCGACCGCGGGACTAGCGGGTGGGCTCTCCCGCTGGAACCCGATCTTCTCCGATCACCTCTCAAGGTGGCGGGAGCCGCCAACATGAACGTAACCCTCCAGGAGGTAGGCCTCACCGGAGGGTCGGGTTCTTGCAGTGTCGGAGGGCCTTCTGTAGATAGACCAGACCCCTCGTGGCGGATCAGGGAGTGGCCGCCGCCGAGTATCGTTGCATCTCCCTGATGCGGTCGCGGATACTTGTTCGGCCTTCACTCGGGCAAGCCATGGAGGTTTCGGGGGTCCCGTCGGCGGTCCTTCCTTCGGGGCCTCGCCGAGAGAACGGGTTATGAGCGTCTCTTGGCTGGAACGGGTCGTGGCATGGGTAGGGGGCGGGTCCGAAGACCCGCCCCCTACGAATCGCCTCTCGGTCAGATGGGTTATTGGGTCAAAGTCGGGGCAACCGTTGGAACCCCCGCGATCCGGGTGCCCAGGGCCACAATCGAGCGCCCCAGCGCCTGCCGACCTCGCTGCAGGATGGTCGGGCCTGCTGCCCTAGAGGCCCGTCGTGTCCGGGATGCTTCAGCGGCTCGTCGGTGTTGGACCGCTTCACTGAGAAGTAGCTGATGACGCTCTTTGGCCAGTTCCGATAGGACAATCGGGTGGTACTGCATGATCTCTGTCCCCTCATCTCTTCCTTGCCGTGGGTTTGGGGATGTGACTCCCCGTTTACCGGTGCCTTGCCACCTCGCTGGCTTGCTGGTCGACTGGGGTGAAGGTATCTGGACCTGCATGTCCCGTCATGAGTGTCCGCCACTCATGTCTGATGCGCCGAACACTCAGCTTTGAGATCGGTCAGGTGGTGAGGATGCCCGATTCGCGGGCCGCGTCGACTGCGGCGTCCCGGTTCTTCGCATCAAGCTTTATCAGGATCGCAGCGACATGGTTCTCCACGGTGCGATATGAGACGAAGAGCCGATCGGCGATCTCGGAGTTGGAGAGGCCTTCACCAAGGAGTTGGAGGACTTCTGACTGACGGGCGGTCAGGCCGGCTGCGTGATCCCTGGTCGATCGGCCCCTCCCACGGGGCACGGTGAATCCCTTGTCTCTCATTGCTCTTCTGAGCTTCGCCGCAACCACGGTGGCGCCGAGTGTCTCAAAAACCTCGAGCGCTTCGAGTTGAGCGGCGTGACCTCCGTGCGCGAGCGCCAAAGCCCTTTCGTATGGGACACCCTTTCTCTTCCAGATCTCTGCAGCTTCGCCAGAGTGTCCCTCCATCACGAGGCGATACGGCTCGGCGATTCCCTTTGGGGCCTGGGAAACCTCATCCAACTTCCACAACCAGAAGGCGATAGAACCGGGTGAGTATCGAAAGCCCTTGGCGAGTTCCGCTCGCATAACTCCCTTGAGTGCTTCGACTGGGATGTCGGCATGCCCGGAGATCCAGGCATACTCGGCAAGGGCTGCTGCAGCCGGGGCCAAGCGTTGGTTCTCATCAGCGACGACTGCCATTTCCCATGCTTCCATCAAAGTCGACAGAGCAGTGTCACGACCTCGTCTCGCGGCGATCGCCCCCAGGATCGGAAGGGCGACCATCCGACTGAGGGCCATCCGGTCAATCACGTCTGTTGCCAGGTCTTGCGCTCTGGTCCAGTCACCCTCGAGTTCGAGGACTCGGGCATGCATGGCTACGGCATAGGCCTCCAACGTTGGAAGTTCATGCCGGACGGCAGAGGCAATGGACCGTTCGATGTACTCGTGTGCGGTGGGTAGATCTCGGAACTCGGCGGCCGCCCATGCGTGGTTGAAAAGGGCGCGGCTTTCCTCATACCACTGGCCTGCCGTCTCCGCTCTTCTCCAGGCTTCATCGAGACTGGCACGCCCCTCGGGGTAATTGGCGATGTTCGCGACGATTCCGCGGTGATTCAGTGAACGGATGAGTATCCGCTCATCGATATCAGGTCCGCCGGCCTCCAACGTTCGTTCGACGAGTTCGGGGACGGCGAAGACATTGCCGGCCATGGTCTGCAGGTAGGCGTTGGCCTCAAGCGCTCTGGCGAGATCGGCTCCGTGCGGTCTCGCACCCAGGACATCCACGGCCCGGCGGGCGCGCTCCTCGGCCTCTCCTCTCTGTCCGGCGTTCTCGTAGTAATGAGCAGCCTGAGCCAGGGCCCCTGACTCCCCACTCCTATCGCCGATGCGCCGGTAGTGGTCGACAGCAGCTTCGGCCAAAGCGATGGCACCATCGACATTGTCGACGAGAAGTTCCTCGCGAGCCCACTCGCCCAATATCAGGCCTCGAGCTTCAGGCTCCAACCGGTCGAGATGTGGCCTCAGTTCCCGGAAGTCTTCGACCGCCTGGACGTGGCTCCCAACGGCTGCCGCATAGCGCGCCGACCGCGGGGCGAGGTCGATGAGCCGGTCAATATCCTTGGCCTGAACAGCGCAATGAACCAGGAGACACGGGTGGGTCTCCTCGGGAAGAGTATCGAGAACAAGGCGATGCTTGGCGAGACGCTCGCTTTCACTGAGAGTTGACTCGATCACTCGACGTATCAGGTCGTGACGGAAGGCGACCAACCCGTCTTCGGTATCCACCAATCCGCGACGCTCGCACTCATCGAGGTGACTCCCGTCGGCTGTGGTCAGTGCCACGGCATCTGATCTCTGAATCGGCTCGGGGATGACCGACAGCGCCTTCAGCACCTCGAGGGCTCCCTTCGACAGCTTTCGGGCCCGGGCCATGACCGAGTCTTCGAGAGATGACATGACTCCCGCATCCTCTCCGTCCGCCATCTCGGTGATCAGGAGAGGATTGCCGTTGGTCGCGGCCATGACCTCCCCCGCATTGAGACCGGATTCCGAGAGCATTGAGGTCACCGCCGCGAGCGAGAGCCCGCCCAAATGGATTCGCACCACGCATCCGACCGGCAGATCACCCATGACTCCGCGTAGGGGGTGGTCATAGTCGACCTCTCCGTCACGGTACGTGAGCAGGAGTAGACCGTTCAACGTCGAGATCCGACGACCGAGATACTTGATGATGTCGAGGGTTGCTTCGTCCGCCCAGTGCACATCCTCGATGATGATGATGGTCGGACGTAGAGATCTTGAAAGGAGATGCAGGACGACCTCCAGCAGGGCCGGTCGGTCGCCCTCCATCAGAGGCTCCTTGATTGACTCTTCAACACGAGCCATGTCCCAGAAAGGGCCCAGGGCCTGCGGGATCAGCAGATCGTCACACGTACCCGTGAGCACATGAGCCTGTTCTGCAACTGCGGCTGCGAGCGCTCTGACCAGGGAACTCTTACCGATCCCAGCCTCTCCTCGCACCAAGACCAGGCGACCGCCGGACGAGTCGAGATCGTCTAGGAGTTGCTTCAGCCGCGACAGTTCCGTGTCGCGCTCGAGGAACATCAAGCCATCATGACAGGGACGACCCAGTTATGCGTTGACGGTAAGCACTCTGGCGAACGACTGGTGTCGGAGGGCCTTGGATTGATCAGTCGGACCCCTTCTTGAGATTGAAGGATTGGCCTGGGTCGGAGTCTTCGCGATGAAGGGCACCTTGGCGTCAATGGGCGGATCCGATCACAGGACGCGGGAGAGGCCCCAGACCGGACCCCGGGGCCTCTCCGCTCTGGCCCTTGGCCAACCCGCTTCAGTGCCCTGGCCCTGAGGCGCGCCTCAGCCCCCGAACGGACGGTTGTCGAGCAGGTTCCACGAGAGGCCCCCATTCATGAAGGTGTATCGCATGACACACAGATACCCGTCGCGGTTCTTGTCGCAGAAGTCCCACGTGGCTTGGACGCCGTTCCGAAGGTCCTCAAGAGCGTCCGGATCGGTGATGCCCCTCAGATCGGCAATCTCATCGACAAACCCGTCCATATCGGTCAGCAACCACGGATGGACGATGTCGTTGTCAGCTCCCGGTCGACACTCCAGGGTCCCAGCCCCGGCCGTGTCTTGGGAGTTCTCACCGTGGGTCGCGACTGCCGCCGGCACCGAGAGCAGCAGCATCGCGGCTGCCAGAGCGAGAGTGGTGATCGTTCTCCTCATCTGTGTCCTTCCCTCCTGTGGAGAGGCCTCGCGGCCTCTGTGTGTAAGGATCAGCAGAACACCTGAGCGTTTGACTCGGCGTTTGATGGATCAGGATTTCTTGAGAGGGTCGGATTCAGCATGGAAATCAATCTCGTCGGGCAGCCGAGCGTCCACCATGTCGGGTCGGAGCCGTATCGACCCCGGAGCCGGAAGACGTGGGCCGTCCTTGGCTATCTGGTGCTGTCGGAGCGTCCCCCGTCCCGAAGTCATCTCAGTTCGCTGCTGTTCACCGAAGCGGACGATCCATTGCGGGCCTTGCGGTGGACCCTTACCGAACTGCGGAGAGTACTCGGGCCAACGAGCAAGCTCGGGGGGGACCCCATTGAGCTGGTGCTTCCACCGGACGTCACGGTCGATGTCCAGCTCATCAGAACCGGGAATTGGAAGGAAGCGATCGGGCTGCCGAGGCTCGGCGACGACCTGCTGGCAGGTCTCGAGAGTGTCGGCAGCCCAGAGTTTGAGTCGTGGCTTCTTGCCGAGCGTCGCTACGTCGCCTCGTCCACGGAAGACGTCCTCCACGAAGCGGTCCTGGGATTGCTGGCCCGGGGAGAACCCGACGAGGCGCTCCGATTGGCCGTCTCACTGGTCGGATTGAACCCATATCGGGAAAGCCATCAGGCCCTGCTAATCAGGGCGTATCTGACCCTGGGTGATGCGGTCGCTGCGGAACGCCAGTTCGAGGCATGTAGGGAGCTATTTGTCCGCGAGCTCGGTGTGGTTCCGGGCCCGGCGATTCGCGCCGTGATGCAGTCGGACCCGGTACTGCCCCCTCCAGGCGGTGACCTTGCCACATTCGACGCAATCATGGAGGCCGGTGTCGCCGCGACGTCGGCGGGAGCTGCGGATGCGGGAGTGGGGTCGCTCCGCTCCGCTGTTGCCCTGGCCGACTCCCTCGGCGATTCCCGACGGAGTATCAACGCCCGACTGGCGCTCGCCAATGCTGTCTTCCGCTCCATTCGAGGAGACGACGAGGAAGGGGCAATGATCCTTCACGAGGCCGCGGAGATGGCCCAATTGGCCAACGAAGACGAGTTGTACGCGACGGCAAGAATCGAACTTGGCTACGTGGACATGCTTGCCGCCCGATATGACCGCGCAGAGCAATGGCTGAGCCTTGAGGGCCTGGCTCCGGGTGATGAAGTAAACCTGGCCAGGGCCTTCAGCTATCTCGGCTGCATGCGGAGTGACCGAGCGGAGTATGGCGAGGCTGAGGAGCTGTTTGACCGTGCCATCGGACACTCCCAGGCCGCAGGCAACAACCCCCTCGAGGCTTATGCGACCTCACTCGCAGGGCGCATGCACTTCCTTCGCGGAGACCTCGAATCAGCGACCGGCTTGCTGGAGAGGGCGATTGAACTCCATGATTGGTTCGCATTCGTTCCGTGGCCACAGACCTTCCTGGGGGAGATCGCGTTGGACCGCGGAGACCACGAATTGGCGGAAAGACACCTCGAACAGGCTTTCGCTCGCGCAAGTCAGATCGGGGACCCATGCTGGGAAGGCGTGTCAGGGAGAGGCCTGGGTCTGTTGGCTGCGGCACGCGGTGACACATCTCGAGCCTTCGCCACGCTTGACGACGCAGCGGACCGGTGTGAGCGGCGCTCCGACACCTATGTCTGGGCGAAGGCCTACATTCTCGATGCGCAGTGCACGCTCGGCCTAGCCCATTCGCACCAAAGCACCTCGACGTGGATCACGAAGTTCTATGACCTGGTCGCCCGAACCGGAATGCGCGAGTTTCTCGTCAAGGCCTTGATGCACCGCACCGCGTTCGGCATGGAGGATATGAACCGGGCAGCAATCAACCTGGCCGAAGAGATCGACAACCCACGGTTGTTGACGGCAGTCAAGTCGATGTGACTGACCCTTCTCATTGGGTCGCCGGTGTCGGGGGCCTTCGGTTCTTGACTCGGACCCGTTATGGCGATTGAGGGATTAGCCCGAATCGAGTCCCTGATGTCTGAGCCGAAGTGCTCGACAGAGAGGTCGGACGTCTCGAGGGGTCGGTGCCCTCCGATGAGGCCGCCGCCCCGGGGCCACGCTCGAGTGCGGTGGCGGGGCTCGGTAGCATCCCCAATGGGGTGAGTGATTTCCTCTTCTTCACCGCGGTATCGGGGCTGCTCCTTCACGAGATGGACGCCATCGACAAGAAGGAGTGGCGGCTGCTGTTCGTGCTGAGGCGCCTTCCCGATGAAGGCGCCTTGCCGTGGTTCGTCCTGCTGCACCTGCCCCTGTTCGTCGCTCTCCTGGCACTCGTCGCCGCAGCACCCTCAACAGCGATCCGCTGGGTGGAGGCAGCCGTCGACACGTTCCTCATCGTGCACGCCGGCCTTCATGAACGACTCAGCGCCAGGGGCGAATACTCCTTCGCCAATTCGTTCTCGCGGTGGTTGATCTGGGGAGCCGCCGGGTTCGGTGCAGCCCACCTCGTGACCCTGCTGATCGACGCTGGGTGAGCGGTGGTGACTCCGACGGCTGTCGGCCGCGAGTGCTTCCCGGTTTCGTCGGCCCGGGCTGTCGGCTCGAGTTCGAAGCTCACCCCTGCGTGAGTGGCGAGGGGGGCCAACAGAGGATCCACAGCGGAGGCTCAGTGGCGCATCGTGGCGGTCGCGATTGCCGTCACGGTGCTGGTGGCAGGCGGCTGGTGATGATGGCCACCGCTTGGGCGAGTATTGGGCCGAAGATCGACACCGGAGCCGAGAAGGCGAAGGACTCCGTCGAGCACCTCGACGAAGGGGACCGATAGCCGTGCCGTCCGCCCCTGTTGCCGGGGAATCACTCGGAGCTGCTTCGCCGGATTGGTGAGTCGCTGAACCGGCGCGACCCCGCTGACCCCGGGCGCGCCCCCTAGGAACGCGGACGGTCCTCGGACAACAACGTCCGTGCCTTGCGGAGGTAGGCCAAGCCCGCCACCCGGCGCATATGAGAGGGGGTGCGCTTGAAGGCGCTGGCCAGCTCTTCATAGTCAACGCCTCTGCCGATGAGCCGCAAAACCCTTCGTTCCAGTGGTCGGAGGTCGTCGACAGAACGGTCCCCCTGCGGCCGCGGCAAACGGGTGTAGTCGATGATTCGCTCGACGTGAGCGGGGCTTCGGCCGAAACGGCGGGCGATTTCCTCGTTGTCGAGTCCTTCTTCTCGGCGCCGGAGGATGGCGCGCTCGAGTGGGCGAAGGTTCGGTTGAATCAATTGTCACCTCCCGGTATTGACCGTACCCACCTCTTGCGTCCACGCACGTTCAGCTGTGCTTGGATCACCGCTCCTTCCCGGCGGCGTCAGTTTCCCGGCGGTGGCGATGCCTTGGGGGGATGCCGGTCCCCGGTCAGCCTACAGCCGGGACGCCGGAGCCTGGGTACTCCCTGCCACGCTAACAACGGAGGAGGAATGTCGAACGGCTCTCCCTTGCTCCGATCGGGTGAGCGATTGTCAGGGTTGGAGGTACTCCTCGCCCAGTCGACGGTGGAGGAGCACGCCTTCTTCGGTTCTTACCTGCCGATCGCAGTCTCTGCTCTTCTCCGCGTGCGGTGACGGTGACACCTCTGACACCGACGCCGCCACCGCCTTATGACAAGACCCTCCAACCCCATGAGGCCATCCAAACTCACCCCCGAACGGCGCCCACGGTTGCTCCAGCTCCGAGGATTATGACTCGGCGACCTGGAGAGAAGGGGGCACGTCCGCATCGTAGGGCTCCTGCTCGCTCGGTTCGTGGCATCACGACCCTCATTTCTGGAGGCACGGAGCGCTGGCGGCAAGCGGAACCGTTTGCGAGAGCGATCGGGTACCTACGCGGCTCTCTGACCAGGGACTTCGAGGTGTGAAGGCCGTCCTATCAGGCCCACCAAGGAAACGCCTGGTCATCAGGCGTCTTGGCTGTTGAAGGGGCCGCGACGACACCGGTAGGTTGGGTGGTGTCGCAGGAGGGGTGTGCTTGGGGAGGCCGTATGCGGCGTTATGTTGTTCTCCTGATAGTCGTGGCGTTGGTGGCTGTCACGTCGATGACCACGTGGGTGGTGGCAGGTGCGGGCACGAAGGGCAAGATCTCCGGCTGTGTTGACGATCAGACGGGTGAGATCGATCGGATGCGGTTTGGAAGGACCCCGCAGGGCGGTGAGTGTGGCGAGGGAGAGACCGCATTCACCTGGAACGTAAGGGGCCGCAGGGGACCCACCGGACCGCAGGGACCACCGGGGCCGCAAGGACCGGCGGGTGTGGGGGCACCGGGTGTCAGCGGATGGGAGCGCGTGGAAGGCGTCTGCCAGGCCGTGGCAACGGCGAACGGCGCCACACTGCAGGCGATCTGTCCCGCAGGGAAGACCCTCTTGGCCGGCGGTGGCGCCTGGCACGCGACTTCGAGTTGCACGGCTGGCGGCTTGAACTCACCTGATCTGACATTGTCGAACTCTTTCCCGTTCTCGAACACGGCATGGCGGGTCAGTGGTTGGAATGCCACGGCGGGAACTTCCTATCTCCAGCCGTTCGCCATCTGCGCCCACATCTCACCCTGACCCGGCAAGCGCGTCCAGGGTGCTTGCACCGTCCAATCGCCCTCCTCGAGAACGAGAGTTTGCGCTCGGCGGGTGTGTCGTCTCCGACGGCTGTCGGCCGCGAGTGCTTCCCGGTTTCGTCGGCCCGGGCTGTCGGTTCGAGTTCGAAGCTCACCCCTGCGTGAGTGGCGAGGGGGGGCCAACAGAGGATCCACAGCGGAGGCTCAGTGGCGCATCGTGGCGGTCGCGATTGCCGTCAGGGTGCTGGTGGTAGGCGGCTGGTGACGATGGCCACCGCTTGGGCGAGTATTGGGCCGAAGCTTTCGCTGTCGGTGTTCTGCGCCGCACCGATCGTCACGTCGTAGTCCGGCAGGTACAGGGCCGCTGCACCGTAGAACAAGGCGCCTCCGCTGTGGCCTATCACCAGGGTGCCATCGAAGAGTTCCGGGTTGAATCTGATCGCTCCCAGGCCGTAGTCGGCCACGATCTGGGCCCTTTCGGGTTCTATCTCCAACGGAACCCACTCGAGCATCTGATCCAGGGATTCCGGGCTGAGAACCGTCTGGTCGTGGAAGAGGGCCCGGAACCAGGAGGCCAGATCCTCGACGCTGGCGAACACTCCACCCGCTTCCGGCATGGTCGCTGTCCACGGGAACTCTGAGAAGCGCTCCAGATCGGAGCCGGCGTCGAAGTCGACATCGAACCATCCTTCGGCGACCTCTCCTCGAGGGGTCTCCTCGGTGAGAAGGAACGCCGTGGTGAGTTGGAGCGGCTCGAAGAAACGCTCCCTCAGCTGAGCGGAGACACTCGAGCCGGTGGCCCTCTCGATGATCTGTCCAAGCAGCATGTAGCCGGCGTTGGAGTAGTGCCACTCGGTGCCCTTGGCTGAGTAGGGCTCCGCCAAGAATGACGAGATGATCTCATCGTCGGTCCATACCCGCGTCCCATCGGCAAAGACCGCCGACCAGAAGTCTGGGTGATGATTTGGCTGAAAGAGGCCGCTCGTGTGATTGAGAAGCTGGCGGATCGTGGCTGCACCGTCGACATTGGTATATGCGGGCAGCCACACGTTCAGCTGATCGTCGAGCGAGAGCCGACTCTCCTCGGCGAGTTGCAGCACCAGCGCCGCAATGAAGCTCTTGGAGATACTCCCGGCACCGAACGCCATACCCACGGTGACAGGCACCCCGGGCTCCGATTCTCCCGCAACGCCGACCCAAGGCTCATAACCCGGCACCAACACCGCCAGCGAAGCGCCCCGCGCATCGTCGGCTTCGAGCACCAGATCCAGGACGCCCTGCAACTCCCCGCCGAACGGCAACGCCGGCAGCCGGGCATGTTCCGGCTCAGTTGTCGATGCAGCAACGGGGTCGGCCGTCGTGCTGGTTGTGGCGGCCGTCCCGCATGCCCCCGTCGCCATGACGCCCACCGTGACAAAGGCCACCAGCCTTCGACCCGATACCCTCACCACACCTCTCCCTCGTCACACCCGCGATGCCGGGCCCTGCTGCTTCGACCTCACGCTACAGGTCAGCGACTCGGCCACCCAACAACGGCGGTGTCGGAAACTGGTCCGAGAGCGTCCCAGGTCCGGGCGCGCACACCAGGCCCCCGTCCTGGAGGTCCCTCCCCCGCCCGAGGTGGAAGGAAGGCGGCGAGACACCTGGCACAGTGGCCCACCCACCACGAGGCGGCATCATCTGCCGGCGAGAACAGGCCGGCAGATGCTCAGGATCGGGGCGCCTGCGCGGCGCTTCGTTGATTGGAAACACTCCGACCGGGCGGTGTTTGGTGTCGGAGGGCCTTCGGTTGATGAGCCGGACCCGGTGTGGCGATTGAAGAAGTGGCCGGGGTCGGAGTCTGCGCGGTGAAGGGGCCCTTCACTTGACCAGTCGGATCTTTCTTGGAGGCACAGGGAATGGTCGGGCTCCGTATCAGGTGTTGGGCAGATCCTCGTTTTCCTCTTTGGCGCGCCGTCCTTCTCGGCAGGACGCTTCGATGCTGATGTTCGGGCCGTTTCCACGATTGGGTCATTTGACCCTGGAGTTGTAAGGGGTACCTGACAACTCTGGGGTCAAGTATCGGCAAGGGAGGACGTGGAGATGTACGAGTCTCGCGAAGCCGAGAAGCCCGTCAAGAAGACGGAACGGTGGGAAGAAGCCTGGGAGGACTGGTGGAAGACCGATCGCCTCGACGCGATCGGATGGGCGCTCATCTTCCTCTGGGGTGCGCTGGTCATAGTGGCCGACAACACCAGCTTCCGAGATGACTTCGATTGGTGGGAGGCCTGGGGGGTCTTCTTTGCCGGAGCCGGGGTCATAGTGCTCCTCGAGGCCGTGGCGCGGTTGATGATGACGGAGTACCGCTCGAAGTGGGGATGGACCCTGTTCTGGGGAACAGTGGGCATCGCGGTGGGATTGGGTGAGTTGGCCAGCCCGGTTTGGTACGCATTGCCGCTGGTTGCCATAGCGGCTGTGATCATGGCGAGTGCCTTTGCTCGCGACGCCTGATCGACCGATCGGGCAACTCAGCGACACGGCAAGACCTACCCAACCGCCTGATATCTCCAAGGAGGCATCCCTTTGACTCTGCTCGCTACAACCATCGAGAGGCACCCCAAGGCCGTGATCGCGGTCTTGGGGGCTGTCGTCGTGTTCTTCCTGGCCGCATGCCTACTCCACGATCTGATCCCCATCTGTCACTGGGTCTTCCGGTGCGACCATCGGATGCACTGACCTGGTCGACGAGAAAGGAAGGCAGATGAGCGATTGCTGTGACCGCTGCAACAAGAGTGGCAGCGGCTTCCCCAAGGGTCTCCTCCTCATTGGTCTGGCTGTGCTGGCTCTGAAGGCTGCGTCGAGAGCCCAGGGCTCCTCCGGGTCCTTCTGGGAGAAGATGCAACAGCGGATGGAACAGATGCCCGAGGACTTCCCGCCTCGAGTCATGTTCGACACCATCATGGCCATCAAGGAAGACACCACACGGATTCTTGAAAGGCTGGACGGCTCGAGCGCCTAGTCGCTGTTCCGATACCTTCTGTTGCCGGGGGGTTCGCATGATCGGGGAGACCCGAACCCCCACGCCCGCGATAGGGCTCCAGGCCACGGGCCCGGCTCTTGTCATCAACGAACAGTCGCGGCTGCTTATCCGACCCCGACCTAGACGAAGACTTCGCAGGAGGAGACCGTGTCGGGAATGATCGTGTCGGTGCAGGTGTCGGTTCCGCCGCCGCCCTTCACCAGGTCGACGCCACTCTGATCGTTGTCAGGCTCCTCAGGTGATGAGGAGTTGATCTCGTCGTCGCCCGACCCACCAAGGATCTGGTCCTCCCCCGGTCCGCCGCACAGCCAGTCATCTCCCTGACCGCCGATGAGTTTGTCATCCCCGTCAGCGAGATCGGCCGGATCGAGGCTTGAGCAGTCATCGCCACCAACCATGTCGTCATCGTCGGGTCCGCCTTTGAGGAAGTCGGCGCCAAGCCCACCGTAGATGTGATCAGCTCCGCGCTTGCCCCAGATCTTGTCATCGCCGTCGTCCCCGAAGATGTTGTCGTCGCCGGCGTTCCCACGGAGTTTGTCGTCGCCGGTGCCTCCGTGGATCTGGTCGTTGCCATCGTCGCCGAAGATCTTGTCGCCACCGGCGAGACCCCAGATCTCATCGTTGCCGGCACCCCCGGTTACCACGTCCTTCTCCGGTCCGCCGCAGAACCGGTCGTCACCCTTGCCCAGATTGACGACCGTGCTCACCTCGGCGTCTTCGTCGACCCAGACGAGATCGTTGCCGTCTGTCCCCTCAAAGAGTGCCCGACCCGCCTCATCCAGGAGGGTTCCGTGGTCCGGAATGAGAAACTCGTTCTCGCCACCGCCATACGTGCCCCACCCACAGTCATTCGTAGTCGCCCGCTCTGCGGCCCCTGCCCCGACAGGTACGAGCACGGCCGCGATCACAAGAATCACGCTGAGCTGTTTCATCTCAACCCCTTCCCCATGGCAACACCCATACAGGCAATCTATCGGGATTATTCGAGTTGGTCACTCGGTGCACGCTCCCCTTGACACGCCGAAGGAGATTCCCAGCCCATGACGAAAGGGGCCTGGCCGGCCCAACCTGGCTTTGGTCCGTCGCGTCTATCAGCATCCCGTGGACGGGACCCGGGAGATGGGCATTCGAGGTGCCGACGGGGCGCCCGGACCCTGGAACACCACGGTGCACAGGGGTTCATCAACGGCGTCTCGGTGCCATGAGACGCGCGGTTCCGGGCGAACACACCACTGGTCACGAGAGCCCAAGACGACACGGCCTTCCGGGCATTGGAAACACTTCCAGGACACTGAGGGACACATGAGGTCTGTGTGGTGTCGGAGGGGGGACTCGAACCCCCACGCCCGTAATAGGGCACTAGGCCCTCAACCTAGCGCGTCTCCCAATTCCGCCACTCCGACGTGGAACGTGGAGTATACCCCTGCCCCCCAATCGTCCCGACCCCGCCTACAGGACCTTCTTGACCTCGGGGAAGTGGCAGGCCACCCAGTGGCCCGGCTCCATCTCGCGCAACCCCGGCGTCTCGTCTGAGCAGATTCCGGGAGCCTGGGCGATGGGGCAGCGGGTATGGAACCGGCACCCCGACGGAGGATTGATAGGTGAGGGAATGTCCCCCTCCAGGAGGATCCGCCTCCGGTGGCGCTCCACTTCGGGGTCGGGGATCGGCACCGCCGAGAGCAGGGCGTGGGTGTAGGGGTGCATCGGCTTCTCGTACAGCTCGTCCCGATCGGCCATCTCGGCGATCTTGCCGAGATACATCACGGCGATTCGATCGCAAACGTGGCGCACCACCGACAGGTCGTGGGCGATGAACAGGTAGGTGAGCCCGAACTCGCTCTGCAGATCGTCCAGCAGGTTGAGGACCTGGGCCTGGATCGACACGTCGAGAGCCGAGACCGGCTCGTCCAACACCATGAACGACGGGTTGAGAGCCAGGGCCCGGGCCACGCCGATCCGCTGCCGCTGGCCCCCCGAGAACTCGTGGGGGTAGCGGTTCGTGTGCTCCGGGTTGAGGCCCACCACCTCGAGGAGCTCCTTCACCCGGTTCATGCGGTCTTCCTTCTCGCCGATGCCGTGCACCACCAGCGGTTCGGCAACGATCGAGGCCACGGTCATGCGGGGATTCAGGGAGGCGTAGGGGTCCTGGAAGACGATCTGCATGTCGCGACGGAGCCGACGCAGCCGCTGCTTGTCGGCTGTGGCGATATCGATGTACTCGACCTCACTTCCGGCCCCCAAACCTTCGGCCCGGTAGATCACTTCCCCCGAGGTGGGCTCGAGGAGCCGCAGGACGCAACGCGCCGTCGTCGACTTGCCACACCCAGACTCGCCCACCAGACCGAGTGTCTCGCCCTTCCTCACATCGAAGGAGATGTCCGACACCGCCTGGACCGCAGCGACTTCGCGGCGGATGAAGATGCCCTTGTTGATCGGGAAATGCTTGATCAGGTTCTTGACGCGGAGCAGCACATCGGCCGACAACTCGCCGTTGCCGGCAGCCACGGTGTCGAGAGTGTGCTCGTCCGTCATCAGTGTGCCCCTTCCTCCACCTTGATCCCGCTCAGATCCAGGTCGGGGGCGAAGTGGCAGGCCACCAGATGGCCGCTCTCCAGTTCCCGGGGAACCGGATTGTCGGTGCGACACACCTCCTGGGCGAAGTCACACCGCGGCCGGAAGCGACATCCCTGGGGCGGATTGATCAGCGAGGGGGGCGCCCCCTGGATCGAGTACAGCCGTTCGTCCCGCACCGTGTCGAGGCGGGTCATCGAACCCAGTAGCCCGGCTGTGTACGGGTGGTAGGTGTCGAAGAAGATCTCGTCCGAGCTCCCCCGCTCCATCATCCGCCCCCCATACATCACCTGAATGCGGTCGCAGAACCCGGCGACCACCCCCAGATCGTGGGTGATCAACATCACCGCGGTGCCCCGCTCCTCGGCCAACTCCATGAGCAGATCCATGATCTGGGCTTGGGTGGTCACGTCCAGGGCCGTGGTCGGCTCGTCGGCGATGAGCAGATCGGGGTTGCAGGACAAGCCCATGGCGATCATGACTCGTTGGCGCATCCCGCCCGACAACTGGTGCGGGTAGTCCCCCATGCGCACCTTCGGGTTGGGGATATGCACGTCGTCGAGGGCCTGGATGGCGATCGCAGTGGCATCCGCCTTGTTGACCCTCTGGTGCAGGGTGATCGTCTCGACCAGCTGATTCCCGATCGTGTACACCGGGTTGAGGGCGGTCATCGGGTCCTGGAAGATCATGGCGATCTGCCCACCCCGGATGTGCTGCATGTCTTCTTCGGTCAACTTCAGCAGGTCGGTTCCCTCGAAGATGATCTCCCCGGTGACGACCTCCCCCGCCGGTTTCTCGATGAGACCCATCACCGACAGGGCGGTCACCGATTTGCCGCAGCCGGACTCCCCCACCACCCCGAAACGCTCCCCCTTCGACATGGTGAAGTTGATGCCGTCGACGGCGCGCACGATGCCCTCATCGGTCGTGAAGTACGTGCGGAGATCCTTGACCTCCAACAGGACGTCTTCGGCCATTACTGCCTCTCCACGCGTTGCTTCGGATCGAGGGCGTCACGCAATCCGTCGCCCAGGAAGTTCACCGACAGGACCGTCATGATGAGCGCTATGGAGGGGAAGACCACCGCCCACCAGAAACCCTGCGCCGCCAAGCGCCCTCCCTCGGCCGCCATGCGGCCCCAGGCAGGTGTGGGCGGCCGAACCCCGAAGCCGAGGAAGGAGAGGGCCGCCTCGAGGATGATCGCCGTCCCGATGATGAGGGTCGACTGCACGATGATCGGGCTCACCGCATTGGGAAGGATGTGGCGGAAAATGATGCGCCGGTCCCCCGCCCCGGCCGCCCGGGCCGCCTCGACGAACTCCTTCTCCCGCAGCGATAAGAACTCGGCACGCACGATCCTCGCCAATGCCCCCCACAGCAGCAGCCCCAGGAGCAGCGCCATCTGCAACAGCGTGCCCCCGAAGATGCGGGCCGCCACGATCGCCACCGGAAGCAGCGGGAGGCTCAGCACCAGGTCGGTGAACCGCATCAACGCCTGGTCGATGACCCCGCCGAAATAGCCCGCGGTGGCACCGACGACGGTGCCGATCGATGCCACCAGCAGGCCGGTCACCCCGGCCACGATGAGGCTGGTGCGCCCCCCGTAGATCACCCGGGCGAACAGGTCGCGACCCAGCTGATCGGTGCCGAAGACGAACTCGCCACGAGGAGGCAGGTTGTTGAGTGCCCGGCCGCTCTCGTCGGAGAACTGGTGGATCGGGTCCTTGAGGCCGGGGATCAGGGGGGCCAGGAAGGCCGCCAGGATGATGATCCCCAACACCACCGCCGAGACCATCGCCAGCCGGTGGTGGGTGAACCGGGTCCAGAACAGCTTCCACTGGGTGATCGGCTCGGCCGAGATGCCCGTCGCCTCGAGATCCAGCGCGGTCTTCTGCTCGCGGGTGAGCCCGCCGCCCGGCTCAGTCATACCGAACCCGGGGATCCAGCACCCCGTAGGTGATGTCGGCGAGCAGGTTCATGACCACGACGCCGATGCCCAACGCCATCACCACCGCCATCACCACCGGGTAGTCCAGCTCGCCGATGGCGTTGATGTAGAGCCGGCCGATCCCCGGCCAGCCGAAGATCGACTCGGTGATCACCGCCCCGCCGATCAAGGCGGCGATGTCGATCGAGATGAGGGTCACCACCGGAATCAGCGCATTGCGCAATGCGTGCTTGACGATCACCGTGCGGCGGGGCAGCCCCTTGGCCCGGGCGGTGCGGAGGTAGTCGCTGTGGAGCACCTCCAGCATCGACGCCCGTTGGAACCGCGAGTACTGGGCGATCTGGATGGCGGCGATCGACACCGCCGGCAGGATGAGGTGCTGAACGGAGTCCCCGATCTTCGCCAGGAACGAGAAGTCACCGTAGGACGAGCTGTTCATCCCCGCGGTGTAGAAGAACTTGACTCCGGTCCACTTTTCTAAGTAGATCGCCGCGAACACCTGCAGCGCCACCCCGATGATGAAGATCGGGGTCGAGAAGGTCACGAACGACATGGTGGTGCCGACCTGGTCGAAGAACGAGTACTGCTTGAGGGCCTGGAAGATCCCTAAGGGAACCCCGATGAACACCGCCAGGGCCAGGGCGGTGGTCATCAACCGCAGCGTGCCCCCGACCCGGCTGAAGATGAGGTCACGGACCTGCTCGGTGCCCGAGAACGAGCGGCCCCAGTCGCCGGTCACGAAGTTCTTGAGCCAGGTGAAGTACTGATTGACCACCGGCTGATCCAGGCCGTAGAACTCGGCGATGTTGGCCAGCTCCTGTTCGGTGATGCGAGGGTTGAGCCGGAGCCGGTCGAGGGGGCCGCCCCCGGAGAGCTGCAGGAGGGTGAAGACGATGATGCTGAGGGCGAGGAGCACCACGAGACCGTAGGTGAGACGCCTCACCACGTAGTTGAACAAGCAGCACCTCCTCGCTCAGGCGGGTGAGTATAGCCCTCGACCCCCCCGCCGCCCCGGGTGCCCATTCGGGTTCCCGGTCGACCACGCACCCACGCATCCGGGATGCAGTGGAGGGGCCCGAAGGCCCCTCCACCAGTCGTCGTTTGGGAAGTGATCAGCCGAGATCCACTCGGTACCACTCGCCCATGTTCCAGGTCATGCCTGCGCTCGTGGGGTTGTGCTTGAAGCCACCCACTGTGTCGCCCCAGGCCGCACCCACCGAGAGGCGGGCATACAGCGGCACGAAGACGACCTCGTCGGACAGGATGTCCTGCGCCTCGGCAATCAGTGCTTCGAGCTCAGCCGGATCGACCGTGGCGTTCATCTCGTCGCGCAAGGCGGCGAAACGGGCCGTCGCGTCGTTCTGGTAGGCGGCGAACTCGGTGCCCCAGTAGTACCAGTTGTCACCACCGGGTCCCGGGTTCTCCGGATCCCACACGTCGTGGATGCTGACCAAGCCGGCGATGCCGGGCGAGGACAGCCAGGCCCACTCCGCCACGTCCATGACGCCGTTGGGGGCCGACTCACCGAAGAACAACGAGGAGTCCTCGAGGTCGGCGGTGTAGTCGATGCCCGCTGCGGCGAACATGTCCACGAACAGCTCCGACAGCGTCACCCGGGCCTCGTTGTTCGAGGTGGTGGTGAACACCGCGGTGATCGGGTTGGCATCGCAGTCGCGGCCCAGATCGGCACACAGCTCATCGATGAGCGCTGCGGCGCCCTCCGGGTTGTAGGGATACTTCTCATCCCAGGCGTTCGTAGAGAGACGCGGGATGAACACGTCCACATACGAGGTCAGCGGCTCGACCTGACCCAGCAGAATCTCATCGACGATGAGGTCCTTGTCGAGCAGGTGGGCCACCGCCTGGCGGAACTTGAGCTGATCCGTTGAGGAATCAGGGTTCCGCTCGAGGCGAGCCTCGGCATGGAACGAGAAGAGCAGGTGCTCCCAGATGGTGCCCGCAAGAGCCTCCACCTGAGCTCCCTCCGAGACCAGTCCCTGGAGCCGCTCGATCACGTTCGGAGCCGGATCCGGGTTGATCACGTGCACCTCGCGAGCCGCAAAGGCATTGAGGAGCGAAGTGGTCTCCGGAATGAACCGGAACACGACCGAATCCAGATAGGGCAGCTGCTGCCCGGTCTCCGGATCGGTGCCCCAGTAGTTGTCGTTGCGGACCAGCTTGAGGAACTCGCCCTTCTGCCAGGTATCCACCATGAACGGACCACCGGCAACCCACGCAGTGTCGTTCCAGTCGTTCACGAAATCGGTGCCCCGCACCTGATGGGCCGGCACGATCGAGTCGAACAGCAGCTCGTACTGGACCGTGGGCGAATCCATCGTGAAGACGAAGGTCTTGTCGCCAACTTCAATGCTGTCGCCGAGGATCTTGTCGTAAGGCGGGGCCGACTTGGACGTCGGAAGGTCCGGGTCCATGTGGAGCTCCCAGGTGAACAGGAAGTCGTCACCCGAGATCGGGGTCCCGTCCGCCCACACCGCCTCATCCTTGATCGTGTACGACACGGTCATCGTGCCGTCATCGTTGATCACCACACCACCGTTCTCAGTGGTGGGCAACTCCTCCACGACATCGGGGTCGAACTCGAGCGTGTTGCCGTTGAGGTTCTGCACGCCGACCAGATGACCCTGGCCGATCACCGCCACGATGAAGTTGGTCCCACCCGGAACCTTGGGGTTCAGGGTCGGGGGCTCCTGCGCGTCGGCGACGATGACCTCACCGCCGTACGGCTTGCCCTCGGGAGCAGCTTCAGTGGTCGTGGTCGACTCCGGGGCCGCGGTCGTCGTGGCAGCCTCAGTTGTCGTCGGAGCCTCCGTGGTTCCCGGGGCCGCCGTCGTGTCGGCAGCATCGTCGTCACCACAGGCGGCTACGACGAGTGCAAACGCGAGCAGAAGCCCGAGCCACGTCAAGCTGCGA
>JBFFRY010000023.1:0-42889 GCA_041572755.1 Acidimicrobiia bacterium
GGCGGCCGCCATGCCCACGATCCCCGCAACGTTGTGGGTCCCGGAGCGGAGCCCCAGCTCGTGGCCTCCTCCGTGAAGCACCGCTTCGAACGGAATCCCGCGCGGCACCCGGAGGATGCCGACCCCCTGGGGACCCCCGAACTTGTGGGCGGCGAGAGTGACCAGGTCGGCACCCAGGCTTGCCACCGTCACCGGCTCGGAAACGAAGGCCTGCACCGCATCGCTGTGCACGAGCACCCCTCGCTCGGAGGCGAGCGCCGCCACCTCGGCGACCGGCTGGCAAACCCCCGTCTCGTTGTTCGCCGCCATGACCGAGACGACCGCCGTCTCCGCATCGAGCGCCGCCGCCACGGCGAGGGGATCGACCCTTCCCGCATCGTCGACGGCCACGATGCCGACCGGGCAGCCGAGCCCTTCCAGGAAGCGGGCGGTCTCCAGTACGGCTTCATGCTCGACCGCGGTGGTCACGACCCCCCTGCGGGATCCGCCCGCCAGGGCCGGCCCGACCAGCCCGAGATTGTCCGACTCGGTTCCCCCGCCGGTGAAGACGACCTCGAGGGGATCGGCGACGTCGAGCAGCGCGGCGGCCGATTCCCGCGCTTCGTCGACGGCGCGTTTGGCTTGCTGTGAGACCCGGTGGATGCCCGATGGGTTGCCGAAGCCGTCGGTCAGCCACGGCAGCATCGCCTCGCGGGCCTCCGGCCGCAGCGGAGAGGTGGCGGCATGGTCGAGATACAGCATCGGCGCATCGAGGGTACCGGCCCTTCGATCGGACGGGAGTTCCTCAGAGATCGTCCGAACCCTCCGGCACGACCAGGTCGAGGTCGGAACCGCCCAGAGCCGTGGCGGCGAGGAACGCCCGGACTGCCTCCTCATAGCGGGCGGGGTCGACGTTCCACGCCTCGAAGTGGCCGGCGTCCTCGAACACCTCGAGCGTCACCAGCCCCGGCACCGCATCCGCGAAGGCCCGGCTGCCCGCCACCGGAACCGTCTCGTCCGACTCCCCGTGCAGGATGAGGATCGGCACGTCGAACTGGTCGGCCCTTCCGACCTGGTCCAGCACATCCCATTCGACACCGAATCGCATGCCGGCGAAGGCTTTGGCGAGACCGGTGAGGATCCCCGGGATGTTCCCCCGCTCCGCCTCGGCATCGACGGTCCTGCCCGGATCGAGCAACGGGGCATCGAAGACCATCCCCTGCACGCGACCGGCCCATGCCGAACGGTGAACGAACAACGACGCCGCCGTCGCTCCCATGCCGTATCCCACCAGCACGACATCCCGGGCACCGGATCCGAGCACATGGAGCACCGCTGCTTCGACGTCCTCCCACTCGCTGTCGCCGAGGTGGTACCGGCGTCTTCCCTCGGGCGCCTCCGGGTCGTTCCGGTAGGAGATCACCAGGGCCGGAAAGCCCATTTGGGCCACTGCAGGAAGCAACCGCAGGGCCTCCCGCCGACCGGTGCCCTTGTCGTGGACGAAGACCACCCACGTGTCGTCGAGACCCGAGGTCGCCCAGGCCGGATACCGGCCCAATGGTCCGTCGAAGACGACCTCACGGAAGTCGACGCCCACGTCGCCGGGATCGGCGGGGAATGCAAAGGGATCGAGCGCCGCAGCATCCCCGAGCGACGGCTCGCCCTCCCGGGATGACACCAGTCGGGTCACCGTCCCGCCGTCGGCGTCGACCACTTCGCCGAGTACCCCATACCCACCGGCCCACTCCAGGCCCCACACTCCATCGCGGGCAACGGCCTCGGTCCCCGACAGCGTCACGGTCCCCTCACCGATGGCGACGACTTCGAGCTCCAGGTCGGGCGCCCAGGGCTCGACGGCCAGCAGGGTGCTCTCGATGGATTCCGAGTGGAACCAGGTGGCGGCGGCGACCACCGACACGACCAGGAGGATCGTGGTCGCCACGCCGTGGCGCAGCCAGCGCCGGCCCCGCTTCGTGATCATCAGGCGCGGGAATCGTACTCGCGGTACCGGCGACAACCGCTGTACGGTGACGGCCATGGCGAGCGGCGTCACCGTGTCCACCGAGATCCCGGCACCGCCGGAGGCCGTCTGGGCCGAGTTGGCGCGCCTCGAGGATCACGCCGAATGGATGGCCGACGCCCACGCCATCGAGTTCCTCGGGGACCGCCGCGAGGGGATCGGGACCAGGATGAGGGTCGACACCCGGTTCGGCCCACTCCGCACCCACGACGTGATGGAGTTCACCGGGTGGGATCCGCCGCGTCACATGGAGGTCGTTCACACCGGGCTGTTCGCCGGCCGGGGCGCCTTCTCACTCGAAGGGATCGGTGACGGAGCAACTCGCGTCCGCTGGCACGAGGAGATCCGCTTCCCCTGGTACTTCGGGGGCCGGGTCGGAGCATGGGCGGCCCGGCCCATCTTCCGCTGGGTGTGGCGCCGGAATCTCCGCCGGCTTCGGGAGCGGATCACTCGCCCTTGAACCGGGGCTTCCTCTTCTCCAGGAACGCAGTCACGCCCTCGTCGGCATCCCGGGTGGCGAAGGCGCTGCGAAAGGCCTCTGCCTCGAGGGAGAGGGCGGCGTCCATGGGCATCTCCAGGCCCTCGTTGATCGCCCGCTTCGCCTCGCCGATGGCCCGGGTGGGACCGGCGGCGAGCGCCGTGGCGTACTCCAGTGCGGCGGCGTCCAATTCGTCGCCGGGAACCACCCGATCGGCCAAACCGATGTCGAGCGCCTCGGCGGCCGACACGAAACGGCCGGTGTAGACCAGGTCGCGGGCTTTGCCCGGACCGATGAGGCGGGTGAGGCGCTGGGTGCCCCCCGCCCCGGGAATGATCCCCAGGTTGATCTCGGGCTGGCCCACCGTGGCATCCTCGGCGAGGAACCGCACATCACAGCCCATCGCCAGTTCCAAGCCCCCGCCGAGGGCATACCCGCGCACCGCGGCGACCACCGGCTTGGGCAGCAACTCGAGCCGCCGCACGACCTCGGAGAGCCGATTGGCCAGAGCATCCTCACCACTGCGCGCCATGGCCTCCTTGAACTCGGTGATGTCGGCGCCGGCGGCGAAGTTCGGCTTGCCGGTCACGATCACCGCCCGCACGGCGGGGTCCTCACAGCGGCCGACGGCGGCATCCAGGTCGGCCGTCAACTCCGCCGAGAACGCGTTCATGGGGGGCCGGTTGAGAGTCACAACGGCCACGGCACCCTCGAACGTCACATCGACCTGGGTCACGGAACCTCCTCGGCTGGCTGCCGCCAGGCTACCGACCGTTCGACAACCGCTCGGCGGCCGACCACGGGTCGAGGCGCCCCGACTCCACCGCCGCCACCACGTCCTGCTTGTCGGGATCTCCGGCGGTGTCGGCGGCGCGCAACCGGAAGATGGCGGCCAGCGCCGTTTCCAGTTCGTGGCGGCGTCGCCGCGATCGGACCTCTCCGAGGCGGCCCTCGCTCTCGAGGTGATCGCGATGGGCGCCGATGGACGCGACGAGCGCTTCGCTCCCCTCACCGGTGGCGGCGATGGTGACCACCACCGGCGGTTCCCACGGGCGATCCGGCCCCATCGCCAGCATCGAGCGGAGGTCGGCCACGGTGTCTTCGACACCGGGACGATCACCCTTGTTCACCGCGAACACATCCCCGATCTCGAGTATGCCCGCCTTGGCGGCCTGGATGCCGTCACCCCACCCGGGCGTCACGACGACGACCGTCGTGTCGGCGGTGTCGGCGATCTCGACCTCGTCCTGGCCGACGCCGACCGTCTCGATGAGCAGCCAGGGGAAGCCGGCGGCGGCCAGCACCGCCAACGCCTTCGGAGCGGCCGTGGAGAGACCCCCGAGGTGCCCCCTGCTGGCCATCGAGCGGATGAAGACGCCGGGGTCGGAGACGTGATCCTGCATCCGGACACGATCGCCGAGCACCGCTCCCCCGCTGAAGGGGCTGGTCGGATCGACGGCGAGGACGGCGACCTGGTCACCCCCGGTGCGGAGCGCGGCGATGAGGCGGTCGGTCAGCGTTGACTTCCCGGCGCCGGGGGCACCCGTCACCCCGATCCTGTAGGCGTCTCCCGATCGAGGGTGGGTCGATGCGAGGACCCGGCCGGCGGCCGGCCGCTCCTCCTCCACGATCGTGATGAGCCGGGCCAAGGCACGCCGGTCTCCGTCGAGCGCGGCGGCGACGAGCAGATCCGGGTCGTTGGGGAGAGCCACCCGCGCAGGATACCCAGCCCCTCGGTAGATTCTGAGCGTGCGGTTCGACCCTGCCGTCCTCGCCACCGATCCCACCCATCGCTCACTCGTGCTGGACGTGCTCGGCGCCGCCCTCGACGCCGTCGAGCCGGTGGAGGCGACCCGGTCCGCGCTCGAGGGGTTCCAGAGGGGGGAGAGGCCCCCGATCCTCCTCGGCATCGGCAAGGCGGCGCGAGGCATGGCGGCCGGCGCCGCCGCCGCCTTCGGCGACGTTCGGGGAACGGTGGTCACGCCCGACCCCGGTGCGGCACCGCCCGGGATCGAGGTCGTTGCCGGTGAGCACCCCACGCCCGGTCCGGGAAGCCTCGCCGGGGGACACCGCCTTCTGGAGGTCGCCGCCTCGGCAACGAGCGACGACCTCGTCCTCGCGCTCGTCTCCGGCGGCGGCTCGGCCTGTGCCGAAGTACCCGCCGCAGGCCTGACACTGGCCGACCTGGCCGCCACCACCGACGTGCTGCTGCGCAGCGGAGCACCGATCACCGCGATCAACGCCGTGCGGCGACACCTCTCCGCCCTCAAGGGCGGGCGGCTCGCCGAGGCCGCCTCGCCGGCGATCGTGGTGACGCTCATCGTCTCGGATGTGGCCGGGGGCGACGTCTCCGACGTCGCCGGAGGCCCCACCGTGCCCGATCCCACCACACCCGAAGAAGCGCTCGAGATCCTCTCGGCCCGCGGCCTCCTCGAGGCGCTCCCCCCGGCGGTCGTCGCTCACCTCCGTTCGGAGGGCCCACCCCCGAAGACCGGCCCGTGGGGTCCGGTGCAGGTGGTGGCGAGCGGACTCCAAGCCGCCGAAGGCGCTCGAAGGGCCGCAGCAGCCGAGGGAGTGCCGGCGAGCGTTCTCACCACTTTGCTGTCGGGGGAAGCGGCCGAGGTGGGCAGGGAGATGGCGTCCCTGGCCCGGGAGGCAGGGCCCTCGATGCTCATCGCGGCAGGCGAGACGACCGTGCGGGTCTCGGGGATCGGAGTCGGGGGCAGGAATCAGGAGTTGGCGCTCGCCGCCGGCATCGCACTCGATGGCGAAGCGGGCCTGCTGGTCGCCTCGTTGGGAACCGACGGCATCGACGGGCCCACCGACGCGGCCGGAGGGATCGGCGACGGGGCCACGGTGGCTCGGGGACAGCGGCGGGGAATGGATGCCGGCGCCGCCCTCGCCGGGAACGACTCCAACCGCTATCTCGCGGCAACCGGAGATCTCTTGAAGACCGGGCCCACCGGCACCAACGTCGGCGACGTGGTGGTGGTGTCGGTCAGACCGCGATGATCTCCGTCACGCCGGGCACCCGATCGCGCAGGATCCGCTCGATGCCGGCGGTGAGCGTCATGGTCGACAGCGGACATCCACCGCAGGCGCCCACCAGCTGAATCGTCACTCGCCCCTCGTTCACACCGAGCAAGATGAGGTCGCCGCCGTCGGCTTGCAGCGCCGGTCGGATGTATTCGAGCGTGGCGTTGAGCACGTTGAGATCGACCTCGGAGCCGACGTCCTCGGTCTCGGTGGTGGTCGCGGTCGCTTCTGAATCGCTCATCTCTGGTGTAACGCCAATCTCGGGAGGGAATTCCCCATCGGGGCGACCAACCTACCCGATCTGGTGCGGCATGCCGAGTCGCGCCGCCGCCTCGTCCAGGAGATCCCGATCCCACACCGAAGCGATGGCCTCGGCCCGGTCCGGCCGATAGAACCGATAGAGGTGATACCAATCGGCGGGGTCGGCGAGCGGTACATCTCGACCATCGACGCGAAGGGTGCCGATCGATCGGACCGGGAACTGCACGATCCGGTCCCCGACCTCGATGGCCAGCCCACCGATGAAGTCGACCCCGACACCCTCCACGTCGAACCGCAGGATCCATTCGCTGCAGAACGGCTTCCGACGGACGACCGGGCCGGCCGACTGCCAGGGGGCGGCATCGAGCGCCGACGCCTCCGAGTCGACCACGAGGTCGAGGTCACCCACCGCAACGGGAATCCCGTGCGCCTCGAGCATGGCGCTGCCGCCGAGGACGAAGCGGAACGGTGCGATCCAGGCGGTGGCGACGGCCAGGGCCCGGAGGTGCTCGGGGCTCACGGCTCCTCGGTGACCTCCCGTGTGATGTCGGCCCCCAACGATCGGAGTTTGGGCAGGAAGTCCTGATAGCCCCGATCGATGTGATGCGCTTCGGTCACCGTCGTGTATCCCTCGGCCGCCAATCCGGCCACCACCATCGCCGCACCGGCACGGATGTCACAGGCGTCGACCGGACACCCGCTGAGCCGAGGGACACCGCGGATGATCACGTGCTGACCCTCGAGGGCCACGTCGGCCCCCATGCGGTTGAGTTCACCGACGTAACGGAACCGCGCGTCGTAGATGTTCTCAGTGATGACCGATGTCCCGGAGGCGACGGCGAGGAGAGCCACCATCTGCGGGTGCATGTCGGTGTGGAATCCGGGATACGGCAACGTCGAGAAGTCGACCGGCATCGGCCGTTCGGGACCCGAGACGGTGATCCAGTCCTTGCCGGTCTCGTACCCGCACCCGGCCTCCTCGAGCTTGCGAAGCTCCATGCGAAGATGCTCCGGAACGCAATCGGTCACCGTGACGGTGCCCCCGGTGGCAGCCGCCGCAACGAGGTAGGTGCCGGCTTCGAGCCGATCCGGGACCACTCGGTGCGAAGCAGGCCGAAGCTCGGGAACCCCCTCAACCTCAATGGTCGATGATCCGGCGCCGTGGATCACGGCACCCATCGAGCAGAGCATCGCGGCCAGGTCCTGGATCTCGGGTTCCCGTGCCGCGTTGCCGATGGTGGTCTTCCCGTGCGCCGTGACGCCGGCCAGCAACAGGTTCTCCGTGGCCCCGACACTCGGGAACTCCAGGTACACCTCGGCACCCCTCAGCCCATCCGGTACCGAGCCGTAGAGGACGCCGTGACGCAGCTCGAACTCGGCGCCCATTCGCCGCAAGCCATCCACGTGCATGTCGATCGGCCGGGAACCGAAGTCGTCGCCCCCCGGGAGCGCCACCCGGGCCTCGCCACAGCGAGCCAACAGCGACCCGAGCACGAGGATCGACGCCCGCATCCGCCGCACCAGATCGATGGGGGCCTCGGGCGTCAGCTCGCCGGGCACCTCGATCTCGATCAGGTCATCGTCGCGGCGGCACCGAGCTCCCACGTGATGCAGCACCCGGCACATCAAGCGGACATCGATGATGTCGGGGGCGTTGTGGAGCCGGTGCACCCCCGGGGCGAGCAGCACCGCCACGAGGTGCTTGAGGACCGCGTTCTTGGCTCCGACGATCGGCACGCTGCCCGTCAGCGGTGTGCCGCCGGTGACCACGAACTCCTCCATGACCGCATTCTACGGGCAGTGGGTCTTCCGCCACTCTCCGCACCGCCGGGGTGGCGGCGTCCACTACCCTGCTGCCCGTGAAGGTCGCTGTGGGAGCCGATCACGCCGGCTTCGAGCTCAAGGAGCACCTGGCGGCGCGGCTCGCCGCCGCCGGTCACGCAGTGATCGACGTGGGTACCCACTCCGCCGAGTCCGTCGACTATCCCGACTTCGCCGCGGCGGTGGCGCGAACCGTGATCTCCGGGAAGGCCGATCGTGGGATCATCGTCTGCGGCTCAGGTGCCGGCGCCTCGATCGCCGCCAACAAGATCAAAGGGGTTCGCTGCGCGCTGGCACACGACACCTACAGCGCCCATCAGTCGGTGGAACACGACGACGCCAATGTGATCGCGGTGGGTGGTCGCGTCATCGGACCGCTCCTGGCCGAGGAGGTCGTCGACGCCTTCCTGGCGGCTCGCTTCACAGGCGAGGAACGGCACCGCCGGCGCCTCGACAAGATTCGCGCCCTGGAGGACGAGTTCGGCCTCGAGTGACTCTCCGGAGGAATCCCCTGAGAGTGGCCCGGGACCGGTCGATAACATGACCACGATCCCCCGAGGTGCAATGGAGTCGCGCTTCTTCAATCGAGAGTTGTCGCTCCTGGATTTCCAGGAGCGGGTCCTGGCGCTCGCCGAGAATCCGAACACGCCGCTGCTGGAGCGGGTGAAGTTCGTCGCCATCGTCTCCTCCAATCTCGATGAGTTCTTCCAGGTGCGGGCGGCGGGCCTGCGCGAGCACGAGGCGGCGGGATTGCTGCGCACTTCGTCCGACGGCATGACGGCGACCGAGCAGCTCCGGGCCATCGCCGAGCGCTGTCACGTCCTCATCGACCGCAAGGAACGGCTGTTCATCAAGGAGATCCTTCCGGCCCTCGCCGAGCACGACATCCGCCTGGCCGACTGGTCGGAGCTCGCAGCCGCCGACCGAGCCGAGTTGGTGGAGATGTTCGAGTCCGAGATCTACCCGATGCTGACTCCGCTGGCGGTCGATCCCTCTCATCCGTTCCCGTTCATCTCGAATCTCTCGCTCAACCTGGCGGTGCTGGTCCGCAATCCCAAGACCGGCGCCAACCAGTTCGCCAGGGTCAAGGTTCCTCCCCTGCTGCCCCGCTTCATCGTGCTCAGCGACGGCACCCGGTTCGTCCCGGTCGAGCAGGTGATCGCGGCCCACATCGACCGGCTCTTCCCCGGGATGGAGATCGAGAACCACCACCCCTTCCGGGTCACCCGGAGCGCCGATCAGGCGGTCGAGGAGGAGGAGGCGGGCGATCTCCTGGAGGCGATGGAGTCGCTGCTGGTGACCCGCCACCGCTTCAGCCGGGTGATCCGACTCGAAGTCGACGGCACGATGCCTTCCGAGGTCCTCGACTTCCTCCTGGCCGAGATGAATCTGGACTCCTCGGCCGTGTACGTGTCGGAAGGTCCCCTTGCACTCAACGGTCTCTGGGGCATCCACGATCTCGACCGACCCGAGCTCAAGCACGAGATCTTCACGCCGGTCACCCAGAAGGCGCTGTCCGCCAAGAACGACAAGGTCGATTTCTTCGAGCGCCTTCGTGAACGCGACATCCTCATCCACCTCCCCTACGACTCGTTCGTCAGTTCGGTCCAGGCGTTCATCGCGCAAGCCGCCCACGACCCCGACGTCGTGGCCATCAAGCAGACGCTCTATCGAACCTCCGACCCCGAGGATCCGGCGCTCGGCGGCGAGCGATCGATCGTGCGCTCTCTGATGGCGGCGGCGCGGGCCGGCAAGCAGGTCGTCGTGCTCATCGAACTGAAGGCCCGCTTCGACGAGGAGGCCAACATCAACTGGGCCAGGATGCTGGAAGAGGCCGGGGTTCACGTGGTCTACGGCGTCGCCGGTCTCAAGACCCACAGCAAGATCGCACTCGTGGTGAGACGGGAATCGGGCGGCCTGCGGCGCTACAGCCACGTCGGCACCGGCAACTACAACCCGAAGACGGCGGTTCTCTACGAGGACCTGGGCATCCTCACCGCCGACGACGACATCGGCGCCGACCTCAGCGAGCTCTTCAACGTCCTCACCGGTTTCAGCCGCCAGAAGAAGTACCGGCGCCTGCTCGTGGCCCCCACCAGCCTGCGCCGCAAGATGGTGCGCCGCATCCGCAAGCAGGCGAACCGGGGCACGGAGGGCCGGATCGTCATCAAGTGCAACCATCTCGTCGACCCCCAGATCATCGATGAGCTCTACGAGGCGTCGCGGGCGGGTGTCCAGATCGACCTCGTGGTGCGAGGCATCTGCTGTCTCCGCCCGGGGGTTCCCGGGATGTCCGACAACATCCGGGTGCGTTCGCTGGTCGGAAAGTATCTGGAGCACTCGCGGATCTTCCGGTTCGGCGAGGGCGATGCCGTCGAGTACCTCATTGGTTCGGCCGACCTCATGCAGCGGAACCTCAACGGCAGAGTGGAGGCCGTCGTCCCGGTAGCCGACCCCAACCTCCAGGAACGCCTGGAGGAGGTGCTCCAGGTGAGCCTCGCCGACGATCTCCTGGCCTGGGACCTGCAACCGGATGGATCATGGGTCAAGTCGGTTCCGCTCCACGGGCTCAACACCCAGCTCCGCCTCGAGGAGGTGGCCGTCGAGCGATCCAAGGGCGCCGATCCGGACGCCGCCTCGGCCGTGGAGGCCGTCGACGTGGTCCTCGCAGCCGGGGGCCTCCTTCACCGCGACGGGGAGAACGGGGAGGTCGAACTGCTCATCGTGCATCGCCCCAAGTACGACGACTGGTCGTTCCCCAAGGGCAAACTGGTGCCGGGTGAAACGGAGGCCGAGGCCGCGCTGCGCGAGGTCTTCGAGGAGACCGGATACGATGCCGCCCTCGGCGATGAGTTGGGCTCTGTCGACTACGTCGATCTCGACGGCGCCCACAAGGTGGTCCGCTACTGGGCGATGACCCGGCGCGGGGGAACCTTCACCGAGAACGAAGAGGTCGATGAGGCGCGATGGCTTCCCCTCCCGGAAGCGGTGGCCGTGCTCAGCTACGACCGGGACCGGGCACTCGCCCGCTCGCTGGCAACCTCCCTTCAGGTCGAGGGTTAGAGGCCCTCCAGCCACGTCACCGTTTCGACGGCGATCTGGTCGAGCACCTCGTCCTGATCGCGGCCCGACCGCTTCGGCACCGCAAACGAGTGGTCACCGTCGTCGACGACGACGAGGCTCGCCCGCCGCAGGCCCTTCACTACGGGGCGCAGGAGTTCGAGTGGTGCCAGCCGGTCCCTCGATCCGGTGATGAACAGCATCGGTGAGGCGATCTCGAGCAGGTGGTCCACACTGCGCACGGTTCCCGACGATGGGCTCACCAGCGGATATCCATAGAACACCAGGGCGCGACACGGATACCCCCGAGCGGCGAGGTGCGAACCGACCCTGCCTCCCATCGACTTGCCGGCCAACACGATCGGATCCCCGGCCGCAGCGACCAATCGGTCGGCGGCCGCTGCATGGCACTGCAGGAGCTTGGGAGCTCGGTCGGGCGCCTTGCGCCCAGCCTCCACATAGGGGTAGTCGAAGGTGAGCACGGTGTGGGCCCCGGCAGCGAGCCGCCGGCGGAGGCCCACCATGAAGGGGTGGAACTGACCGGCTCCCGCCCCGTGCGCCAGCAGGATCGGCGTACCCGAGACGGGTGAGGCAAGAGCCAAGCGTCCCCCCACCTTCTCGCCGGCCCGCCATTCGATTCGAATACACCGGGTCACACCGAAAGGCTAGGCTCCCGCGCCGTGCGCACCCGCGTGTTCGATGACGCAGATCGCCTCGCCGAGGCCGCCGCAGCCGACATCGAGTCCTGGCTTCGGCTTCAGGGCCCCGCCGTCACCATCGGCCTGGCCGGCGGCTCGACGCCGCGCGCCACCTATGCGCGCCTCGCCGAGGTACACCTCCCCTGGGAGCAGGTTCACGGTTGGCTGACCGACGAGCGCTACGTACCGGTCGACCATCCCGACTCCAACGCCGGCATGATGCGGCGCAGTCTCTTCGATCACATACCGGGCACCCTCCACGAGGTTCCCTGGTTCGAGGATCCGGTGGCGGCCGCCGCCGCATACGAAGAAGAGCTCGATGGGCTGCTGGAACGCGGCCCGTCGGGTCTCCGTCCCGGCCTGGTGATCCTCGGTGTCGGCACCGACGGGCACACCGCATCGCTGTTCCCCGGATCCGAGGCACTCGCCAGTGAGGATCGCGACTTCGTGGCCAACTTCGTCGAGTCTCAGGACGCCTGGCGACTGACCGCCACCACCGGGCTCCTCGCCCGAGCGCGCAGGATCGTGTTCCTCGTCTCCGGGGCCCACAAGGCAGAGATCGTGGCCGAGATCCTGGAAGGCGACACCGACTGCCCCGCCGCAGCCGTGTCGGAGCGTTCCCGGGATGCGGTGTGGCTCCTCGATCGCGACGCCGCGTCACGCCTCTCGGCCTGAGACTCCCCGATCAGCCGGGGGGAGCCAGCAGGGACACCAGCAGTTCCGCCAAGGGAGTGTCACCTCCCCCCTCGCCGAGCGACGCCCGGACCGCCGCCTGGATCGCGCCGGCAGAGCAGCCCGCCGCCGACGCTTCGGCGTCGAGCGCCGATCCCCGTTCCTGCAGGGCGATGAGCTCGTCCCCCCACGCTTCACCGTCGGACAATTCGGCGTAGTCGGTCTCATCGAGTTGTTCGACGATGTCGGCCACCAGTTCAACCGCCTCGTCGGCCAGCTCCTCACACACGCCGGGATCGGGTGCGACGGTGGGAGCCACCGTCTCCACCGGAAGCGACTCGGCGGTCGGGGATGCCCCTCGATCACAGGACGCCGCGAGGACGGCCAGCATCAGGAGGAGAAGCGTTCTGTGCACCGCAGTCGGAGGATACCCAAGCAGACGAGCCGGGCCATCGGCCCGGCTCGTCTGGCTTGTCACAGAGGTGGTGTTCTACCCGCCGAACAGGTCGCTGAAGTCGCCTTCACCGGACCGAACGGCCTCGAGGATGAACTGGCCGATGATGTTGTCGGCGGCCACATCGAGGTTGCCGATGCGGTCGGCGACGAGCTGACCCATCTCCTCGTCGGCGCAGCCGAGTTCGGTGGCCCGCGTTTCGAGCGCCTCACCTTCCGTCTCGAGATCGGCGAAGGCCTCCGGGGTCTCCTCGGAGTCCATGGCCGCCAAATCCTCGGGCGACATCTCGCCGAGTTCGTCGATCACCTCTTGGAGGAGATCGATGGCGGCATCGGCCACCCCCTCGCAGCTGTCGGCGCTGCCGGCGTCGTCGTCATCGCCGCACGCGGCGGCGACCATCGCCAACACGAGCAGAAACCCAATCATTCTCTTCATGGTTCCTCCGGGTCGTCGGAAGAGGGCACCTTACCGGATGATCGGATCGTCCGGACGGACTCGGACTCAAGTGGTGAGGTCGTGAACCACCCCGTCGGTGACGAGCTCATCGACCACCCCGACGATGATCGCCCGGATCGGCCCATGCGGGTCGCCGACCACCTGCCGTGCCGAGTTGCCCTCGTCGATGATGAGCACCGTCTCCCCGTATCCGGCGTAGACCGAGTCGACGGCGATCAAATAGTCGCCGGTGTCGTTGCCGTCGGCATCGAGGAGGTCGCACATCAGGAGGCGCCGCTGGTCGTAGAGGGGGTGGTTGATCGTCGACACCACCGTCCCCGACACCCTGCCGAGCTTCATGGGGCTCGCTCCACATGGTCGACGATGCCGACGATGGCGTGGTCGACCGGCACGAACGGCACGGGACAAGCGAGGGCGGCTTCGCGTGACTCCACCACGTACACGGTCTCCCCCGGTCCGGCCATCGCCACCGCATCGGCGGCGACGACCGGGCGTCCCACCGGTTTTCGCTCCCGATCGAGCGGTTGCACCACCAAGAACTTGACCCCCTCCAGGCCCTCGTACTTCACGCTGGCCACGACCGTTCCGACGACCTCAGCGAGCTGCATCGCCCTCCCGACCCACCCGAGGCCCGAATCGGGGGTGGCTTTCGAGGTTGCCGCGGACCTCGGGATGGAGCCGCGAGATGACCTCGACTCGAACCAACCGGGCATCGTCCACCCGACCCGAACCCAACTCGACGGCAGCTTCCACGTCGGCGACCGAGCCGCCGAACAACACGTAGCCCTTGCCGCCGAGGCCGTCGGCGAGGTGGAGCTCCAGGATGTCGACCGTGGCGCCCTTCACGCCCCCGTCGGCCGCTTCGATCGTGGCGGCCACAGAGTCGGTCTCGATGATGCCCAGGGCCTCGACCGGACCGGCGAGCCGCTCCCCCTGCACCGCGGTCACGACCGTCGGATGGACGTCGGGGAGCACCACGATGTCGATCATCACGTCGCCGCTCGCTTCGGTGCCGGCAGCCACGGCTTCCTCGACGTCGGCCACCTCACCGGAGACGAGGACGAGATAGTTGCCGGGCTGCACAGTGCCGAGGTGGAGGGTGGCGATGGGGGCCCGCTTGACCATCGCGTCGCCGGCCACGATGCCGGCGGCGACCGATGAGAACTCGAGCAGGGCGATGGCCGGGCGGGCGGTCATATGATCCGCAGTGCCCCGACCACGGCGATACGGCGTTCCCGAGTGAAAGTCAGCGGCCTCGTCATCCCGTCTCCGGTGGGGCTGGCGATCGAGAAGGAGGTGAAGCCCTCACCCCCTTCTCCGAGGCCGGCGTAGTTGGGACCGTTGGCGATGAAGATGCTCACGTTGATGGAGCGGGCCATGCGGGTGATCGTCGACACGTTGGTCGAGTGGATCGATGCGGTGTGGCGGAATCCGTGCTCGGCCCGAATGGCGAGATCGATGGCTGCATCGACGTCGCCCACCCTCACAACCGGCATCACCGGCATCATCTGCTCCGTCCACACCAGGTTGTGCTCGGCGGGCACCTCGGCCACGAGCAGGCGAGGATCACCGTCGACCTCGACCCCGGCGGCGGCGGCGATGGCGGCGGCGTCCTTACCGATCCAGGCCGGGTTCACGATCCCCGGCTTCGACGGGGGCCCCATCGACGAGAAGATCACGCGCTCCACCTTGCGCAACTCGTGCTCCTTGAGGAGATGAGCGCCGTGGCGCCCCATGGCTCTGAGCAGCTCGTCGGCAACCGACCGCACCGCAATGACTTCCTTCTCGTCGATGCAGATCACGTTGTTGTCAAACGACGCGCCGGCCACGATGTCACGGGCTGCAGCGTCCACGTTGGCGGTTTCGTCGACGACCACCGGCGGGTTGCCCGGCCCGGCGGCCACGGCCCGCTTGTCGGTCTTGAGGGCCTCCCGAACCACACCCGGCCCCCCCGTCACCAGGATCACGGCGACCTCGGGATGGTGCATGAGGGCCTGGGCAGTCTCGACCGTCGGCTCGGGGATGGCGGTGACCAGGTCGGGGGGCCCACCGGCCGCCATCACGGCCCGGTTGAGGAGCCGGATGTTCTCCGCGGACACCCGCTTCGCGTTGGGGTGGACGTTGAACACGACGGCATTGCCACCGGAGAGGATGGCGATCGTGTTGTTGATGATCGTCGCCGTCGGGTTGGTGGTGGGCGAGATGGACGCCACCAGGCCGAGCGGGGCCATCTCGGTGAGCATCATGCCGTCCTCGCCGGTCTCGATGATCGGCTCCAGATCTTCCGGGCCCGGGGTGCGGGTGGCAACGAGGATGTTCTTGCGGAGCTTGTCCTCCGCCCGACCGATGCCGGTCTCCTCCCAGGCCATCTCTCCCAGTGAGCGGGCGTGCTCCAGCATGGAGCGCCTGATCGACGAGACGATGGCGCTCCGCCCGTCGGGACCCAGCGCCTGGTACTCCTCGAAGGCCCGTCGAGCGGCCTCGACCGCTTCATCGATCGTGGCGAACAAGCCCTCCCCCAACTCGGCCTCCGGGACGTCCACCGGGAGGCGCGGCCGTTCGGGAGCGGCCTCGGCGGTCCCGCCGAGACGGCGGCGGACCCGCCCGATGATCTCCTGAATCTCCTCGTCGCGGAAGGGTGTCCCGCTCACTTCCGGTACTTCTCCTCGCCCCCGACCTCCCAGGTGTCCACGATGGCCATGATCACCGCGTCGCAGGGTCGTTCATGGGTCTGTTGCGTCTGCCGGGCGGCGCTCCCCGTGGCGTAGAGGACCACCTCGCCCACCCCGGCTCCCACCACGTCGGCGGCGATGACGTACCCGCCGGTCTCGGCGTCGTCGACGTCGAGCTGCTTGAGCACGAGGAACTTGAGACCCTCGAGGGTCTCTTCCTTACGGGTGGCGACGAGGGTTCCGGCGACCCTGCCGAGCAGCACTCAGGCCACCCTCAGGATGACGCCGAGCCCGGCATCTCCGCAGTCGCCTCTTCGGCGCGACCCAGCGGAAGCACCACATCGATGTTGACGTGGGGACGGGCGATCACGTGCGTGGAGATGACCTCGCCGACCTTCTCGGCACCGCGCGTGCCGGCATCAACGGCCGCTTTCACCGCCGCAACGTCGCCGCGCACGATGGCCGTCACGTAGCCGCCGCCGGTCTTCTCATAGCTCACCAGCTCGACCTTGGCGGCCTTCACCATGGCGTCCGAGGCCTCCACCATCGCCGCAAACCCGCGGCATTCGATCATCCCGAGTGCTTCAGCCATTCGATCTCCTTCCTCGTCGGAACCCTACGACTTGTGCTCCCGACCCTCGATACCCTCGAGCGCGGCGACGGCGGCGCGCCAGCCTACGTCGATGTCGCGCTCCTCTCCTCCGAGGTACACCCGGCCCAGAGAGCCGAAGGATCGCACCTCGAGCACATTGATGTCGGCCGCCTTCTCCGCCTCGTTGGCTGCGATAGGGGCGTAGGAAGCCGGCTCCATTTCGAGAACGTACAGCGTTTGGCCCGGGATGATCATCTGGCCGTGCCGCATCCGATTGATCAACTGCGCCTGGTGATCGTCGAGGCGCCGGATGATCTGGCTGCTGGCGATGCGCGGCTTGAGCCGATCCTCTTCACGATGGCCGATCGCCTCCAGGATCGCGGCACCGGCGGCCCGCGTCTCGGCTTGTGACGGTGAATGGACCTCGAGGAGCCCAAAGTAGCGCTCAACGACCTGCATGCCCGGCTTCACCGTGGTGGCCTTGAGCGCCACATCCGTGAGGCGGTTGATCTCGATGCCCGGTGAGATCTCCACATACAGAGAGGCATCGTTGGCCAGCGGGAGGAACCCCTGGGCGACGGTCCCGAGAAAGGCCGCGTACTGCGGCTGGAGGCTGTCGAGGAACGAGTAGCCCCTGAGATCGATGTTGCTCGTCACCCGGTCCCTCCCGATTCGCCCACGATCTGCACGCCGGCCGAGGCCCCGATCCGCGTCGCCCCGGCGGCAATCATCTGTCGCACGTCCTCGGCGGTGCGAATCCCGCCCGAGGCCTTGACCCCCATCTCCGGGCCCACCGCCTCCCTCATGAGCGCCACGTCGTACACGGTGGCGCCGCCCGGGCCGAATCCGGTCGAGGTCTTGACGTAGTCCGCTTTCGCCTTCTTGGCGAGACGGCTGGCGACGACCTTCTCCTCGTCGGTGAGCAGCACCGCCTCGATGATGACCTTGCACACAGCTCCGGCCTCACGGCAGGCATCGGCCACGCCGGCGATGTCGCGCTCCACGGTGGCGAACTCGCCCGACTTCAAGGCACCGATGTTGAGCACCATGTCGATCTCGCGAGCGCCGTCGCGAATCGCCCGCCTCGCCTCCATCGCCTTGATCTCGGGGGGAGTGGCGCCGAGCGGGAACCCCACCACCGAACAGGTGAGCACGTCGCTGCCCTTGAGGTTGTCGGCGACCCGCTTGACCCAAGCGGGGTTCACACACACCGACGCAAAGTGGAAGCGGATCGCCTCTTCGCAGAGAAGGTCGACCTCCTTGGCCGAGGCCTCGGGCTTGAGGAGGGTGTGGTCGATGAACCCGGCCAGATCGGTGGGGACGTCGGCGCCGCTGCCGTTGTAGGAGATCCTGGTGGCCCCCGCCGCGACCACCGACCGAACCTTGTCTGCGCTGTGGGCGGCGCAGTCACCGACACAGTCGAGGTACTCGTCCCAGGCCTCCCCGGACAGTGCCGCCATCACCTCTCGGGTGACGGCCTCGACGATCGCTTCCTTATCCATCCACCCGCTCCCGACGGCGTTCGACTTCTGTGATCTTGGCGACCCGGCGGGCGTGACGGCCGGATCCCCACTCGGTCGCCAGCCAGGTCTCGACGATGTGCCACGCCAGGGTATCGCCGACAAGACCGGCACCGAGGGTGAGCACATTGGCGTGGTTGTGCTCACGGCTGTTGCGAGCCGACGACACGTCGTAGCAGAGGGCGGCGCGGATCCCGGGAACCTTGTTGGCGACCATCGCCGACCCGATCCCCGCTCCGTCCACGATGATTCCCCACCGGCACTCACCGGAGGCCACCCGCTCGGCGACGGCTGCGGCGAAGTCGGGGTAGTCGACCGCCTCGGTTGAATCGGTGCCGACGTCGACCACCTCCCATCCGGACTCCCGCAACCGAAACGCAAGCCGCTCCTTCAGCGGGAACCCGCCGTGATCGGCCCCGAGAGCGATGGCTCGATCGCCCGAAGACGCCGGGGAAGGGCCCGCGTCGGAAGATGTCGCACTCGCCGAATCCAGCGATCCGGCGAGGCCTTCGACGACGCGCTGCACCAGCGCGCGCACGTCCTGTTCGGAGGGGCGCGTGTTCACTGCGGTGATTATTCCACGAAGCGACCGTTCTCCTAGGCTGAGATGGTCGAGGAGTGGGAGTGCCGTGAGTGACGAGGCGGCGTTCATATGGGAGAAGGGCGGCGCGGCGCGCCCCGTTCCCCGCCCCCAACCACAACCCGAACCGCCGGTCGATCTCCCCGGGGGGCGGATACCGCTGCGGGAGGCGAGCCACCAGTTCGGCGTGTCGGTCTCCACGCTCCGATCGTGGAGCCGTGATGGCAAGGTGGATGCGATCACGACCGAGGGCCGCTGGATGGTGACCCCCGGGTCGGTGGCGGCCCGCCTCTCGGAACGCCACAGCGGCCGATCTCGGTACACCCGGCGCAAGACCACGAGGGCCGGTCGATCCGGACCCAGTGCCGACGGAACCACGATGCTGGTGCCCCGCGACGCCTGGGACAAGCTCATGGATCAGCTGGGGAACCTCCATGAAGCCGGCCAGATGCTGGCCGAGGCACGCGAACGAGCCGCCAAGGCGGAGACCGAGGCCGTCTTCCTCAGGGAACGCCTCGGCGAGATGCGCCAGGAGCGGGACCGTCTCGCCGACGAAGCCCGAACGGATCGGGCTCCCCCGAGCCGATTCGACCGCTGGATGAGGCGACTGTTCGGAACCTGACGGTCTCCACCCGGGTCTGGGCCGCCATCGGGGTGGCCTCGATCGGCTGGGGCCTCGGCGGTGTGGCCACCCGGGCCGCATTCGACGAGGGTCTCGGGCCTTTCACGATCACCGCCATGCGGGCCTTGATCGCGGCGGCCGCCGTGTTCTCCTATTCGTTGGTGCGGGGGCGGGGGCTGCCTCGCGAGCGGCGGTTGTGGAAGCTGGGTCTGCTCCTGGGCAGCACCAACATGTGGGCCCCCTTCATCCTCATGACCCTGGCCGTGCAGCACGCCTCGGCCGGTTTCGTCGGCCTGCTCGTCGCCAACATGCCGATCGCCACGGCGGTATGGGCCCACCTGTTGCTCGACGACGAGCCTCTGCACCGCGGCAAGCTGCTCGGGCTGGGGATCGCCTCGACGGGGATGGTGGTCTTGCTGGTCTCGGGCGAGACGGGCCTCGGCGATGAGGGGGCGCCGCTGCTCGCCATCGGGCTCTCGCTGGCCGCCGTCGCCAGTGCCTCCTTCGGCGCGGTGACCGCCCGCAGACATGCCCCCGGCCTTCACGTCCTCGATCTTGCCGGACCCCAGTTCGCGGTGGGCGCCGGGGTCATGGTGATCCTCATGGGGGTGATCGAGGGCGCCCCCACAGAGGCCACCGCGGTTGGATGGGGATTGATCGTGTTCATGGCGCTGGGTTCGACCTTCCTGCCGTTCGTGCTCTTCTACTGGATGCTGCAGCGGGTGACGTCGACGGTGGCGATGCTGATCGGCTATGTGGTGCCGCTCGTCTCCCTGATCGCCGGGGCCGCTTTCCTCGACGAGCAGATCACGGCGGCGATCGGCCTCGGTGGTGTCCTGATCTTGATCGGCGTCATCACAACGGGGCGCACCGAAGCCGTGAGGGCCCCTCCGGCACCCACCGTCGTCCGGCCCGAGGGAGGAGAGGACTAGCGTTTCGCCATGGACTCGGTGGTAGCCACGAACGGTCTCGCTTTCGCCTACGGCGACATCGTCGCCCTCCACGGCGTGGATCTCGAGGTACCGCCCGGCCTCATCGGGCTGGTCGGCGCCAACGGCGCCGGCAAGACCACCCTCCTGCGACTCCTGCTGGGATCGCTGCAGGCGGCCCAAGGCACGATCAACGTGATGGGCCGCCGCGTGCCGGCCGAGGTCCTCGACGTGAGGTCCCACATCGGATACATGCCGGAGGGCCCCTGCCTCCCGCCCGACCAGACGGCGGCCGACTTCATGGTGTACGCAGCTCAACTCGGTGGCCTGCCGATCCGCGCCGCACGTCAGCGCGCCAGCGACGTGCTGACGCTCGTCGGGCTCCATGAGGAGCGCTTCCGCTACATGGGCGAGTTCAGCACCGGCATGGAACAGAGGGCCAAGTTCGCTCAGGCGATCGTCCACGATCCCGATCTGGTTCTCTTGGACGAGCCCACCGCCGGTCTCGATCCGGAGGGCCGGGTGGAGATGCTCGAACTGGTGACCAGGCTCGACGAATTCGGTATCAACGCCATCGTCTCCTCCCACGTGCTCACCGACATCGAACGCACCTGCGAGTGGGTGGTGATGCTCGACGGCGGCAGGGTGCTTCGTTCGGGACCACTGACAGACCTGTCCGTCGCCGAGGAAGTCGAACTCGAGGTGCTCGATGATCCCGGCCGTGTCGCCGCCGCGCTGCGGACGGCCGGTGCCGACGTGACCGTCGAGGGTACGCAACTCTCGATCAGCCACCCCGCCGGGGACCCCTTCGAGGTCGTCCGCGACGTGCTCGCCGACCTCGGTGAGGGGGTGCGGCGTCTCGGAGCCCGCCGAACGACGCTCGAGGACATCTTCCTGGGCGGGAACGAGGTCGAGGATGGCTGAGGGCGCCGTCTTCGATCTCGGGTATCAACGCCACGAGGGTCTCCGTCTGGGGAGGCGAGGCGCCCTCCGAGCCCTGGTGTACGACGGGCTGCGGCGGGTGTTCGGGTTGAGACGAAGGCTGCGGCGCAAGGTGATGCCGTTCCTCTTGGTGGCGATCGCGGTGCTCCCGGCACTCTTCTTCGTGGCCATCGGCGTCATCGCCGGTGAGTTCGACGCATCCGCCACGCTCTTCGGGCACCCGGAGTACTTCGATCTCACCGGCGCGATCGCTCTCGTATTCTGCGCACTGGCCGCCGCCGAGCTGCTGGTCCCGGACCGATCGGGCGGAACACTCGCCGTCTACGCCTCGCGGCCGCTGACCACCCTCGATTACCTGGCGGGGCGCGCCGCCGCCCTCGCCGCGGTCGTGTTCGGCTTCCTGTATCTGCCCCATGTGGTGCTGTTCTTCGGCCGGGCGTGGGTCAACCCCGGGGGCTTCGGCGACCACGTCGCCGACAACATCGAGATCCTGTGGCAGACCGCGCTCGCGTCGGCCGTCTACATGGTGGCGTTTTCGGCGCCGGCGTTCGTCGTGGCCGCCTTCAGCAACCGAATCGCCGTGGCGGCCGGGGTGTACCTCGGGATCATGACGATCTCCGGGCCCACGTCGCGCTCGCTCGTCGACGCCGGATTCGATCCCCTCGGTCTCGCAGCCCTCCAGCATCACCCCGGATACGTCAAGGACTGGATCATGGGTTCCAGCACCCGGGCGTGGATCCCCGAGGACGCCGGATTCGACGCCTGGACCTCGCTGGTGGTCATCGCGGTGATCACCGCATCGGCCGTGGCCGTGGTCGTGGCCCGCTACCGGAGGTCGGCATGACCGCCTCCCCTGCCTGGGTCGCCGACGCCACGGTCGAAGTGACCGGCGCCTCGAAGTGGTTCGGCCACAAGGTGGCGGTCTCCGACGTCAGCTGCGCGTTCGGGCCGGGGATCACCGGCCTGCTCGGCCCCAACGGAGCCGGGAAGACGACTCTGCTGCGGCTGGTGTGCGGGCTCATGACCCCGTCGGACGGGTCGGTGCGGGTCCTCGGCGATGATCCCCAGCGCAATCCCCGGGTCTACCGCCACTTGGCCCTCGTGCCGGAAGAGGACGCCGTGTACGGCTACCTCACCGGCCGGCAGTTCGTCGAGTACGCCGCCTCGCTCGCCGGGGTCCCCGTCGACCGCGCCGAGACCGCCCTGGCCACGGTCGAGTTGCAGGCGGATGCCGGGCGCCCCATCGCCGGATACAGCAAGGGGATGCGGCAGCGGGCCAAGGTTGCCGCGGCCCTGGTCTCCGACCCCAAGATCCTGGTGCTCGACGAGCCGCTCAACGGCACCGATCCGGTGCAGCGGGCCCGTCTCATCACCGCGTTCCGGCGGCTCGCCGAGGAGGAGCGGACGCTGATCGTCTCCTCCCACGTGCTCGCCGAGGTGGAGAGGATGGCCGACCGGGTGCTCGCCATGGTGGACGGCAAGCTGGCCGCCGCCGGTGACGTGGCCGCGATCCGTCGCGCCATGATCGACATTCCCTACCGGGTGCGAATCGACGCCGATAGGCCCCGGCCGCTGGCCGCGGCCCTCCTGGACCGGGCGGCCGTTGCCAGCATCGCCGTCGACGACGACGCCCTGCACGTGGAGACCGGCGATCTCGGGGAGCTGGGCCGGGCTTTGCCGGTGGTCGCTCGGGAGCTCGGCGCCCGCATCACCCACTTCGAGCCGGAAGACGAGAGCCTCGAGAGCGTGTTCCGGTACCTCATGAGGCGGCGATGAAGGTCTTCCTCACCATCGTCCGCAACAGCGTGCGGCAGCTCGTGGGCGGCAAGCGTTTGATCGCCCTCGGGCTCCTGGCCCTGGTTCCCGCCGTCGTGACCGCCGCCGTCACGAGCAACACGTCCCGGGCCGGGGCCTTCCGCAACTTCCACGATGCGCCGGTGGCGATGGTGTTCATCATCGTGCTCCCGATCGTCGCGCTGATCCTCGGCACGGCGTCGCTCGGAGACGAGCGGCGGGACCAGACCCTCTCGTTCCTCGTGTTGCGTCCCATCAGGCGGGAGACGGTGGCGGCGGCGAAGGTCAGCGCCGCGTGGCTGGCCTCGTGGATCGTGGTGGCATCCGGGGCAACCCTGGCGGCGGTGGCCCTGGGAGTGACGTCGCAACGGTGGGAGCCCCTCGGGGCGATCCTGGTGGGCACCGCCATCTCGACCCTCGGCTACGTCGCCGTATTCACCCTGCTCGGCTACCTGACGGGCCGAGCCGTGCTCGCAGGCCTCGCCTACGTCTTCATCTGGGAGAGCGGCGTCACGTTCGCCGCCGATTCGCTCGCCAACGTGTCGCTGTTCCGGATCGGCCTCACCGCATACACTGCTCTGGTGCCCGATTCCGCAGTGTTCCTCCGCGAACCGTTGGCGGCGCTTGAACCCGGTGTCTGGGGGGCGCTGGCGAAGGTCTTGGTGATCGGCGGGATCACCATCGGCGCCGCCGGCTTCCTGCTGCGCCGCCGCGACGTCGTGTGACGGCCCCCGGACGGGCCTTCCGGCCCGACTACGCTTCCCCCGCCGGCACACCGTGGAGGAAGCGTGGCATTCAAATTCATCGAAGGGCTCGGCGACAAGCTGGGTGAAGCGGTGCTCGAGAGCGAACGCGACGTTGCCGCCGCCCTCGTCGAGAGGGTCAAAGGCCTCGAGCTCGACATCGATGATCTGGTCATCAGCTACTCCGCCGGCAAGGCAACGATCGGCGGAACGGCCGCCGACGATGACACCAGGGAGAAGGCGATCCTCGCGGTCGGCAACACCGAAGGCATCGGCGAGGTCGAGGACGAACTGGTCGTCGGCACCACCGCGGAGGAGAGGGCGGCAGCCGAGAAGCAGCGCGAACACGCCGTGAAGCGGGCCAAGAAGATGCGCAAGCAGTTCGACAAGCGCCGCAAGAAGGCCGCTAAGGCCGCCCAGGCGCAGGAAGCCGCCAAGTCGCTCTTCTACACGGTCGAGAGTGGCGACACCCTCTGGCAGATCGCCGACGAGCACTACGGGGACGGCTCGAAGTACCCGGTGATCTTCGAGGCGAACAGTCCGATGCTGAAGAACCCCGATCTGATCTACCCCGGTCAGGTCCTGCGAATCCCGCCGCTCGAAGACGAGTAGACGCCGAGCCGACTCCTGGTGACGGCCCCGTTCCCGGGGGCCGTCGCCTTTTGCGGGTAAGTTGCCGCTGTGAGTTCGGGCACCGGTCGAAGCCTCTACCGGCGGATGGGGATCGCCGCGCTGATCGTCGCCGTCGGCGTGCTGCTGTCGCGGATCCTCGGCCTGGTCCGCCAGATCATCTTCGCCTGGCTCCTCGGTGCCGGGGCAACCGGCGACGAGTACTTCGTCGCCTTCCTCATCCCCGACTTCCTCAACTACCTGCTGGCCGGCGCCTACATGGCCATCACGCTGATCCCCATCCTGACCCGGCGGTTTGCCGTCGGCGACGACGAGGACGCCTGGCGGGCCTTCTGGGCGATCGTCCGACCCCTGGCGATCGGTGTCACCGCACTGGTGATCATCGCCATGCCGCTGGTCGAGCCGATCCTGCGCGCCATCGAGCCCGGATTCACCGACGAACAGGTCGCCAACGCCGCCCGGCTCACCCGCATCGTGCTCCCCGCCCAGGTGTTCTTCGTCCTCGGCCAACTCCTCACGGCCGTCCAGTTCGCCAGGGAGCGCTTCGTGATCCCAACCCTCGGCCCGCTGGTCTACAACGCCGCCATCATCCTCGGCGGGCTGGCCGGCGGTCTGGGACGCGACAATCCTTCGGCCGACGGCTTCGCCTGGGGGGCGCTGGTCGGGGCCATCCTGGGGATCTTCGTGCTCCAGGGATGGGGGGCCTACCGGGCCGGACTCCGCTTCCCGCACGGCTCGATCCGCCGCCACCCGGCGGTGCGGCGCTACTTCGCCCTGGCGATCCCGCTCATGCTCGGCCAATCCCTCGTGGTCCTCGACGAACAGCTCGGCCGGACCTTCGGTTCGCTCGTCAGCGACGGCGGGGTGTCGTGGCTCACCTTCGGCCGCCAGACCATGCTCGTGCCGGTGGGGGTGATCGCCCAGGCCGCCGGGGTCGCCACCTATCCGTTCCTGGCCCGCCTGGTGGCCGAAGGCAAGCACCGCGAGATGGCACGGGCGGTGACCCGCGCCCTCACCTACGTGGTCGTGCTGAGCCTGGCCGCCTCGGCGGCCCTCATGGCGCTATCGGTCCCGATCGTGCGCCTCCTCTACGAGCGGGGATCCTGGGACGCGTTCGACACCACGGTCACCGCCGGCACCGTCGTGTTCTTTGCGATCGGGGTCCCGCTGTGGGGGGTGCAGCAGATCCTGGCCCGAGGGTTCTACGCCCGCGAGGAGATGTGGGCTCCCGTCGCCGTCGGCACGCTGGCGACTGCGGTGGCGGTGGGCCTGTACTGGGGACTGCACGAGGCGATGGGTGTCGACGGGCTGGCTCTGGCCAGCAGCCTGGCCATCCTGCTGTACACGGCCGTGCTGGCGGTGATCTGGTATCACCGCACCGGCTGGGGTGAGGCTCGCATCGTCGGGGCCGCGTCGCTCCGCACCCTCCCGGTCGCCGCCGGGGCCGGTGTGGCCGCCTGGGCGGCCGCAGAATGGCTCATCGACCGCTTTGCCGAGCGGGGTTTCGCATCCAGCCTCGCCGCCGCAGCGGTGGGATTTGCGGTGCTGGCGGCTCTCAGCTTCTTCCCGGCCCGCCGAGAAATGCGCTAAACCCACAGCCCCAAAACGCCGCTACTGTCAGAAGACCCTTTGGGAACCAAATGACCCGCTCAAAAACCCTTGCGATCGCCCTGCTCGTGGTGGCCGGGATGACCCCCCAGGCCGCGGCCCACCCCGAGATCAGCGGATCCCAGCACACGTTCGGCCAGATGGTCGACTACCCCCTGGTGTTCCCGGTGCAGGGCGACAACTACTTCTTCGATTCGTTCTGGGCGGGTCGGGCCGACGGGATCCACCACGCCCAGGACATCATGGCGGACAAGATGGTCCCGGTGGTGGCCGCGGCGTCGGGCACCATCCGCTACGTCAACTGGTCGAGCAACCCCAACGATCTCCGGCCCAGCAGATGCTGCACCCTGCAGATCGATCACGACGACGGCTGGGCCAGCAAGTACATCCACCTGAACAACGACACCCCGGGGACCGATGACGGGCAGGGCTGGGGCATCGTCGACGGGCTCCTCCCCGGATCCCGGGTCGAGGCCGGCCAGCTCATCGGGTGGGTAGGGGACAGCGGCAATGCCGAAGGGACCAACCCCCACCTCCACTTCGAGTTGGTCGACCCCGAGGGAACCTACGTGAACGCCTATGAGGCGCTGCGAGCCGCCGAGAGTGGGGAGCCGATCACCATCGCTCCTCCCCCTCCGGCGGTGCCCCTCCCGGAATGCGACACGATGGGTCCCGGGGATGCCACCAAGCTCCTCAACCGCACCAAGCCGCTCCGCAAGGGAAGCAAGGGCAGAGCGGTCCGTCAGCTCCAGACGTTCCTGGCCGAACTGGGCTATCCGGTGGGGAGCATCGACGCCAAGTTCGGCAAATCGACACGCAAGGCCGTGCGGGAGTTTCAGCGGGATCACGGCCTGACCGACGACGGCATCGTGGGCAGCGGCACCCGGGCCGAGATCGCCGCGGTGCTGGAGGTCATCCAGTACGCCGCCGCCCTCCATCCCGAGGCCCGAGTGCTCCGACCTGGGGCCACCGGCGAGGACGTGACGCAGATCCAGCATCTCCTCGACCTCGCCGGCTATGACCCCGGCGCTCCGGACGGCGCCTACGGGGACCTCACCTCGGCGGCGGTGACCGAGTTCCAGACCGACCAGGGCATCAAGTCCGACGGGAAGGTGGGCCCCAAGACCCGCAACACCCTGGCCGACTACCTCGAGGTCGACGCCGCGACGATCTGCGGCTGACGGCCGACAAGCTCCCCTTCGACCCGGTAGGGTCCCAGCGACGTTCCGGGAGGGATAGTGGAGTTCGAGGAATTCATTGTCTTTGTTCACATCGTCGCCAGCATCGTCTGGGTCGGGGGCGCCATCGGCTTCGAAGTCATCGCCCATCGGGCCATGCAACGGGGCAACGAAGCCCTCTTGGGCCTCGCCCACGACGCCGAGTTCATCGGGCGGATCTTCGCCGCCAGTTCGGCGCTGGTGCTCGGCTTTGGGATCTGGGCGGTCGCCGACCGTTCCTACATCTCGTTCGGCGACACCTGGGTGTGGCTCTCGCTCGTCATCACCGGGGTGCTGTTCCTGATGGGACCCCTGTTCTTCGCCCCTCAGTCGAAGCGCATGATCGCGCTCGGCGAGGACGGGGACTGGGAGGGGCTGCGGGCCGGAGGCCACCGCATCCTCCGGGTGGCCCATCTCGACTCGATCGCCGCTCTCGTCGTGGTCTACCTCATGGTGGTCAAGCCGGGGGCCTGAGGCTCCCAGGCAACGCGAAGGGGGCGCTTCCAGAGAAGCGCCCCCTTCGATAGCCCGAACTCCGCCCGTACGGCTAGCCCTACTCTCAGGGCACCGCGCCGACCAGCGCAGCCTTCGCGGCTAGCCCTGCTTCGTCTTCCAGAAGATGTCGGCGATCTCGTCGATCAGTTCCAGCAGCTCTTGACCGACTGCAGGATCCATCGATTTCTTGGCATCACCGGCCTTCTTGGTCGCACGCCAGAACAGGTCGTGCAGGTTCGGGAATTGTTCGAGGTGAGGCGGCTTGAAGTAGTCGGTCCACAGCACCCACAGGTGATGCTTGACCATTTCGGCGCGCTGCTCCTTGAGGCTCACGCAGCGCTGCCGGAAGACGTCGTCGTCGGAAGCCTCGTACTTCTCGGCGATCGCCTTCACCGACTCCGCCTCGATTCGAGCCTGGGCCGGGTCGTACACGCCGCACATGAGGTCGCAGTGAGCGTGAGCCACCTTCCTCGGCTTCAACGGGTTCATCGATCCTCCTGAGGGTTCAACCCCCTCACCCTACACTCGGCTGGTTCCCTGCCGGGAGGGAGGATGCGCAGGGCCCGACGACACCTGGGAGCCGCCGGAGCGATCACCGCCGCCCTGCTCCTCGGGCGAGTGGTCCGCTACGAGATCAGCGAGGCGAGCATGATCCCGGTGCTCCACCCCGGGGACTGGGTGGTCGGGATCCGTCGCCCCCGCAGGATCGAACGCGGCCATGTGGTCGTCGTGGCCCTCCCCTCGGCGGGCATCGAGATCGTCAAGCGCGTGGCGGCCGTGGGCGGGGAACCGATCCCGGGCACGCCCGAGACACTGCCACCGAACACCCTGTGGCTGCTCGGCGACAACCCGGGCGCCGGCAGCGTCGACAGCCGCTCCCTGGGACCCTTCGAAGTCGACCGCGTTCGAGCCCGGATCGTGGCTCGCTATCGGCCCTGGCCTCCGCGGCGCCTCGACAGCGCCCGGGCATAGACACTGCGGTATTCGACGGCCCGAGCCTCCCACGAGAAATCCCTCGCCATCCCATTGGACATCAGCGTTCGCCAGCCGTCCCGGTCCCGGTAGGTGGCCAGGGCGTCGTCCAGCGCCGCCGCCAACGCTGCGGGGGTGAATTCGTCGAAGAGGAACCCGGTGCCGGTGCGCCGTTCCGGGTCCCATTGCTCGACGGTGTCGGCCAGCCCACCGGTGCGGTGAACCACCGGTGGGGTCCCGTAGCGCATGCTGTACATCTGGTTGAGCCCGCACGGCTCGAACCGGGAAGGCATCAGGAAGAGATCGGAACCCGCCTCGATCAGGTGGCCGAGCGGCGTGTCGAAGCCGGGCTCGAAGCCGACCCGGCCGGGGAATCTCGCGACCAGATCGGAGAACGCCACCTCGACGGCCGGATCCCCGGTCCCCACCACGGCCAACCGAACGGCACCCCGCTCGAGCAGTGGGGTGAGCACCGGGGGGAGCAGCCCGAAGCCCTTCTGCGCAGTCAGTCGGGACACGACACCCAACACCGGGGCATCCCCGGATTCGAAGGAGAACCGGTTCGCCAATGCGGCTCGATTGGGTGCCTTGCCTTCGGGAGTGTCGTAGCGGTGCGGCAAGTGTTCGTCCCGGCTCGGATCCCAGTCCGGCCCGATCCCATTGAGGATCCCCACCAGGTCGTCGGCCCGGGAGGCGAGCAGGCGGTGGAGGCCTTCGCCCCGCTCGGGTGTCGTGATCTCCGCCGCATAGGTGGGGCTGACGGTGGTGACGACTGCCGCGGTGCGGATCCCGGTCGCCAGGGCATTGAACTCGTCGCCGTCTGCAACAGCGGCGTCGAGCCCCATCACCGCCAGATCGGCGGCCGGGAACACCCCCTGGAAGGCCAGGTTGTGGATGGTCAGCACCACGGGTACTCGATCCCACGGGGCACCGGCCGCGGCGGCCTGGACCGGGAGCAGTGCCGTATGCCAGTCGTTGGCGTGGAACACCTCGGGGACCCATCCGAGACTCCGGCAAGCGGCGGGGACCGCGGCGGTGAACATCGCATAGCGCAGATGCTCATCCGGTCCCGCCCGGTAGACCCGATCCCCCTCAAAGGCCTCGTGCCCGATCAGGCACACCGTCGGTGCGCCGTCCCCCGGCTCTCCCGCAACGGCGAGGGTGACCGACCCGAACGGGGCCACCTCCGATTCCCCGAGGATCCGCGCCCCCTCGATCCAGTCGTAGTGGGGCAGGAACACCGTCACCTCGTCTCCCCCGGCGGCGAGTGTCTCCGGCAGCCAGCGGGAGACGTCACCGAGGCCGCCGACGTGGGCCAGGGGTGCCCTCTCGGCCGTGACGAACCCGACTCTCACACCACGGTCCCCGACGGAAGGACCGCACTCCCGGGAACGACGATGACGCCGTCGCGAATGTGCCAACCCTCACCGTCGGCGTGCTCGAGGCCCTCGGTGTTGAGCAGGCTGCAGCGATCGCCTATCCGAGCGTTGAAGTCGACGATGGCATTGCGAATGCGGCATCCCTCCCCGATCCCGAGCCCCGGCACGCCGTCCGGCGAGTTCGTCTCGTAGTGCGTCGCGCCCAGTATCACGGAGCGCTGAATCACCGTGTCGCGCCGCACCACGGCCCGTACGCCGATGATCGAACTGGTGATCTCCGAACCGTGGAGGATGCTGCCGTCCGACAGGATCGACTCGTAGATCTTGCACTCGGTGACCTTGGAACCCGGCAGGAAGCGGGGATGGGTGAAGACCGGGAAGTCGGGGTCGTAGAGATTGAAGGCCGGCAGCTGATGGGTCAGTTCGAGGTTCGCCTGGTGGAAGGAGCCGATGGTGCCGATGTCCCGCCAGTACCCGGGGTGCACGTAGCCGAACACCTCGAAGTCGCGCACCGCCTGGGGAATGAGATCCCGACCGAAGTCGTCCCCCTCATAGTCCCTGAGGAGGCGGACGAGGGCCTCGGTACGAAACACGTAGATGCCGGTGCTGGCGAGCAGTGACCCGGGATGGGCGGCGACCCCGGTGTTGGCCACCATCTCGGCATCGAGGGTGAACTGCTCGATGACCTCGGGATCTGTGGGCTTCTCCACGAAGTCGACGAGCCGCCGGCTGCGGTCGAGTCGGAGAATGCCGAGTCCCCGGGCCTCGATGGCGTCGACCGGCGACACGGCGATGGTGAGGTCGGCCTGGCTGTCTCGGTGCTCGGCGACGAACCGGGCGATGTCCATGAGGTACAACTGGTCTCCCGACAAGATCACGATCTCGGACGGGTCGCCGGCGGTGAGCCGGCTCAGCGTCTGGCGCACCGCATCGGCGGTGCCCTGATACCAATCGCGGTTCCCCAACGTCTGTTCGGCCGCCAGGATGTTCACGAAGCCCTCGGTGAAAGCATCGAACCGGTACGTCTGGGCGATGTGGCGGTGCAGGGAGGCGCTGTTGAATTGAGTGAGCACGAAGATCTGGTCGATCCCGGCATGCAGGCTGTTGCTGATGGGAATGTCGATCAGACGGAACTTCCCGGCGACCGGCACCGCCGGCTTGGCCCGGTCGCGAGTCAGCGGCCAGAGCCTGGCCCCCTGGCCGCCTCCCAAGATCGCCGTCACCACGTTGCGCATCACACCTCCTCGGTTCCCACGATAGGGCTCCTCCCACCTACCATCCGCCGATGATCCGATGGATGCTCCGAGCCTTGGGCAAGCGGCTCCCGATCACCACGGGAACGGTGACGGTGCCGGGCATCTCGGAATCGGTGGCAATCCGACGCGACCGCTTCGGGGTGCCCCACATCGATGCCTCGAACGACCCCGACGCCTGGTACGCCGTCGGCTTCTGCCACGGACAGGATCGAGCCTTTCAACTCGAGACCCGCCTCCGGGTGATCCGGGGCACCCTCGCCGAATTGATCGGTGCCGAAGGTCTCCCCATCGACCGGCTCGCCCGCCAGATCGGGTTCCGCCGCCACGGTGAGGCCGCCCTGGAAGCCCTCGAACCGAGACACCGCGCCCTCGCCGAGGCCTACGCCCGTGGGGTCACCGAGGGCTCGGCATTCGGGCTCGATCGGCGGCCTCACCCCTTCGTCCTCCTCCGGTCTCGCCCCACTCCCTACGAGGCGGCCGATGCCATGGGTTTCCTGGCGTTCCAGTCCTTTGCGCTCGCCTCCAATTGGGACGTCGAGCTGGCCCGCCTCGCCATCCTCCGAGCCGACGGGCCGGACGCCGTGGCGGCGCTCGACCCCACCTACCCCGAGTGGCAGCCCACCAGCGCCGGAGTCGTCGCCGGACCGCGGCTGTCGGGGCTCGGTGCCGATCTCGCCGCCCTGGCGCAGTTCCTGGGCCTGGGGGGAGGATCGAACAACTGGGCGCTGGCCGGCACCAAGACCGCCACGGGAAGGCCGATGCTGGCCAACGACCCCCACCTCGCCCCGCTCCTCCCTCCCCACTGGTATCTGATCCACGTCACGACTCCCGACTGGAGCGTCGCAGGCGCCTCCTTTCCCGGCGGGCCGGCCATCCCCGTCGGTCACAACGGGCACGCGGCGTGGGGTATCACCGCCGGCCTCACCGACAACACCGACCTGTTCATCGAGGAGATCGGTCCCGACGGCCGGAGTGTGCGCCGAGCCGATCGCTTCGAGCCGTGCCGCGCGCTGCACGAGGTGATCTCGGTGCGGGGGGGCGACCCGGTCGATCTGGATGTCCTGATTGCGGACCGGGGCCCGATCGTCGGGGAGGTGTTCGCCGATGCGCCCGCCGTGTCGATGGCGGCCACCTGGCTGCAGCCGCGACCTCTCGGCGCTCTGTTCGATTTGGTACGGATCGTTTCCTTCGCCGACCTGCGGGCGACGTTCGAGAGCTTCCCGGCACTGCCGCTCAACGTCGCCTACGCCGACGCCGGCGGGTCGATCGGCTGGCAGTTGATCGGCGATGTCCCCATCCGCAAGCGCGGCACCGGTGCCGTGCCGCTCCCCGCCGCCGACCCGGAGACGGGTTGGGAGGACGCTCCGCTGCCCTTCGATCGGCTTCCCCACGTCGTCGACCCCCCAATCGGCTTCGTGGCGACGGCCAACAACCTCCCCTCCCCCGATGCGGAGGGTCTCGGCGTCGATTTCCTCGACGGTTACCGGGTGGCGCGCATCCGTGAGTTGCTGGAGGAGCGTGACGATTGGACCGTCAACACCGCCCTGGCGATGCAGATGGACCGATTCTCGATTCCGTGGCGCGAGCTGCGGCCCATCGTGCTCGCCGCCGTCGCCGGCGCCCCCGGTGCCGCGCTGCTCGAGTCCTGGGACGGCAGGCTGGATCCGGATTCGGCGGCGGCCACCCTCTTCGAGTTCCTGCTCGCCGAGTTGATCACCGCCGTAGCGGGGGCCAAGGCCCCGCGAAGCGCCGGGTGGGCGCTGGGAGAGGGAGCGGTTCCACTCATTCCGTTCAGCGGGTTCGTCGTGAGACGCACCTCGCACCTGGTCCGGCTGATGCGAGAGCAACCCGAAGGCTGGTTCCCCGACGGCTGGCCGGCGCGCATTCGCACCGCCCTGGCCGACTCCCTCGCCGCCATCGAGGAGGCTCACGGATCCGATCCCGACGGCTGGGCCTGGGGAACGGTCCGAACCCTGACCCTCACCCACCCGCTGGGGCTTCGCCGGCCGCTGGGCCGGGTGTTCAATCTCGGCCCGATCCCCCACGGTGGCGACGCCAACACCATCAACCCGGCCCCGGTCGATCCCCGCGATCCCGGGGCGAACCCGGATTTCGCCGTGGCCTCGCTGCGGGCGGTGATCGACGTCGGGCAGTGGGAGATGGCCCGCTTTGTGCTGCCCGGTGGCCAATCGGGCAATCCTTTCTCCCGCCACTACGCCGATCAGTTGCCGTTGTGGGCCAAAGGAGATGGGCTCCCGATCGCCTGGTCGCCGGACGCGGTGGCCCGGAGCACCCGTGCCACGCTGCGCCTTCGGCCCCTGTTGGGACCCGCACCCCCGACCGACGGCTAACGTGTGGCCGCTATGCGCCGACTCACCGTCACCCTGCTCGTCTTCGCCGTGACCGCCGCCGCCTGCGGCGGGTCGGACGGAAGCACCGTCGCCGAGACGGCCACGACCGCAGACGATGAGGCCTCGACGACGACCACTCGAGGAGCGACGACGACCAGCGGATCGACCACGACCACCACCGAGGAAACAACCACCACCACCGCCTACGACGGCCCGGTGGAACCCCTGAACGGGCTCCCCGTCGCCGATGAGACCCTCAACGAGCGGCGCGTGATGGCGGTCAAGATCGACAACCACCCCAATGCCCGGCCCCAGTCGGGCCTCGAACTGGCCGACGCGGTGATCGAGATCCTGGTCGAAGGCGGGTTCACCCGATTCATCGCGCTGTTCCACTCCAGCGACACCGACTATCTGGGGCCGATCCGCTCCGGCCGCCCCACCGATCCGTCGATGATCAAGGCGATGGGGGCCACCTTCACCATCTCGGGCGCCCAGCCGTGGGTGGTCGAATACATCGTGGGTCGGGGCATCAACCTCATCGGCGAGGTTGCCGGCACCTATCGGGTGTCGCACCGGGCCGCTCCCCACAATCTCTACGGGGACACCGAGGGCCTGCGCGACACCGCGGACGGGCGCGGGTACGGCGACGAGTTCCTGGGACCGCTGTACGAAGTGGGGCCCTGGGACACCCTGCCCGAGGAGCCCGCCGAGCTGATCTCCCTCAGCTGGGCGACCGGCAATCTGATCAACTGGCAGTACGCCGACGGCGGGTATCTGCGTTTCGTCGGCACGAGCGCCCACAACTGGATCGACCGTGACGGCAACGGGGATCAGCTCTCCTTCGACGTGCTGGTCGTGCTGATGGGCGACCCGTACACGGCCTCCCCGCCGGCGGGTGTCAGGGGACAGTCGTTGCCGGCGACGACGACGGTCGGTTCGGGGAGCGCCTACATCTTCTACCAGGGCCGGATCCTGGCCGGCACCTGGAGCCGGGATGCGATCGAGGAGCCGTTTGCGCTCTTCGACTCCGAGGGCAACCAGATCGTGGTCCCGCCCGGCCGTCCCTGGGTCTCGCTGCTTCCCTCGGACCGCACGATCAGCTGGTCGTGAGCCACCTGGGCCGATCCGCCACCGAAACGGCGGCATCGGTCGCGGCCGGGGAGGTCACCGCGGTCTCCGTGATCGAAGAGCACCTGGCCGCCATCTCCGACGCTGCATCCCTCAACGCATTCACGCTCGTGGAGACGGAAGCGGCCGGGGATCGGGCCGCCGACATCGACCGGCGTCGCCGAGCCGGTGAGACGCTGGGCCCCCTCGCCGGTGTTCCCATCGCTCTCAAGGACCTCATCGATCACGCCGGCCGGGTGACGACCTGCGGGTCGTCCTTCTACCGCCGCACACCCGAGCACTCGGCCCCGATTGTCGAACGGCTCGAAGCAGCCGATGCGGTGATCGTGGGGCGCACCGGGCTCCACGAGTTCGCCTTTGGCTTCTCCAGCGAGAACGACTGGTTCGGGCCGGTTCGCAATCCGTGGGACCCCGAGACTTCGCCCGGTGGATCCTCCGGCGGTTCCGCCGCGGCGGTGGCGGCTCGACTGGCACCGATCGGCATCGGGACCGACACCGGCGGCTCGGTGCGGGTCCCCGCGGCACTGTGCGGTGTCATGGGTCTCAAGGTGACCCACGGTCGGATCCCCCTGCGGGGGGTCTTCCCGCTGGCCCCCTCTCTCGACACGGTGGGCCCGCTGGCGACGACCGCCGCTGATCTCGATCTCGCCTACCGGGTGATGGCCGGCGACGACCCGGGCGACCCGTGGACGGCCCCGCAGCCGGTGGTGGCGGCGCAGACGGTGGATCCGGCGACCCTGCGCATCGCCGTGCCCACCGAGTGGCTCGACGGCCCGCTCGACGCCGGAACCCGGGCGGGGTTCTCCGCGGCCGTCGAGCGGCTGGCGGCGCTGGGAGCCGAGCTCGGTGAGGTGTCCGAGCCGCTGCTCCGTCCTCCGGGGATGATCAACGAAGCCGCTCAAGGCGAAATCGCCGTCGTGCACAGAGAATGGTTCGCCGAGAGCCCCGATCGCTATGGCCGGGCGATCCGGAGCCGGCTCGAGGCGGCGCTCGGGTCGGACCTCACCACCTACACGAGGGCCCTGGAGTGGCGGGCCGCGATCCGCCACGCCGTGGAACGCCTCATGACCCGGTGGGACCTCATCGCCACCCCGGCAGTGGCCGCCGGACCCAAGCGGATCGGCGACGACCGGGTTGTCACGGAGTCGGGGGACGTCGGGTATCGGCAGGCCTTCTCGTGGTTCAGCGCCCTCGTCAACCACGCCGGCAACCCGGCGATCGTGGTGCCGCTCGATGCCGATGGAGCCCCGCCCCCATCCCTCCAGCTGATCGGTCCCCGGTGGGCGGAGCCTCTTCTCCTCGGCACGGGGGTCGCACTCGAGGAAGCCGGTCTCGCCGTCCGCCGTCCCCCGCCGCAAGGATCACCTCGGTGAGGTGGCGTGTCCCCGCCGGGCGCATACAATGGCCCGTTGAAATCCGACCCTCCAGGACTCATGTCTCAACAAGCTCCCCCCCAAGACGAGCACGAGGTAGAGAGCATCGCGTCGGTTCGCATCCGATTCGCCGGCGACTCCGGCGACGGGATGCAGCTGGCCGGAGCCCGCTTCACCGACGCCTCGGCGATCTTCGGCAACGACCTGTCCACCCTTCCCAACTACCCCGCCGAGATCAGGGCCCCGGCCGGAACGCTGAGCGGCGTCTCCTCGTTCCAGGTCCACATCGCCGACCGCGACATCCTCACCCCCGGCGATTACCCCGACGTCCTGGTGGCGATGAACCCGGCCGCCCTGAAGGCGAACCTGTCCGATCTCGCTCCGGCCGGCACGATCGTGGTCAACACCGATGCGTTCATCGAGCGCAATCTGGCCAAGGCCGGCTACGAGCGGAGCCCCCTCGACGATGGTTCCCTCGACGGGTTTCAGGTGCTGGCGGTTCCCATGGAGGAGCTGACCAAGGAGGCCGTCAAGGAGAGCGGGTTGAAGGGCAGGGGCGTGCTTCGCTCCAAGAACTTCTTCGCACTCGGCCTGCTGGCGTGGATGTTCAACCGGCCGGTCGAGCCGACGATCGGGTGGATCGAGAAGAAGTTCGGCAAGGACGAGGCGGTCAAGAGCGCCAACCTCAGCGCCTTCCAGGCGGGCTACCACCTGGGTGAGACGACCGAGGCGTTCCGGCACACCTACGAGGTCAAACCGGCCGAGCTGCCGCCGGGCACCTACACCAACGTCACCGGCAACCAGGCACTGGCCTGGGGTCTCATCGCTGCCGCCCAGGCGGCGAAGCTGCCCTTGTTCTACGCCTCCTACCCGATCACGCCGGCATCGGACATCCTCCACGAGCTGTCGCGCCATCGCAACTTCGGCGTTCGCACCTTCCAGGCCGAGGACGAGATCGCCGCCGTCGGAGCCGCGCTGGGGTCTTCGTTCGTGGGACACCTGGGGGTGACGGGCACCAGCGGGCCCGGCGTAGCGCTCAAGAGCGAGACGATCAGCCTCGGGGTGATCACCGAACTGCCGCTCATCATCGTCGACGTGCAGAGGGGCGGGCCGTCCACCGGGCTTCCGACCAAGACCGAGCAGGCCGATCTGCTGATGGCCCTCTACGGGCGGCACGGGGAAGCCCCGATGCCGGTGCTGGCGGTGTCGGCGCCTACGGATGCCTTCGAGGTGGCGATCGAAGCGGCCCGCATCGCCGTGAAGTACATGACGCCCGTCCTCTTGCTGTCCGACGGCTACATCGGCAACGGCGCCGAGCCGTGGCGGGTCCCCGACGTCGACGCGCTCCCCGACGCCAGCGTGCCCTTCACCACCAAACCCAACGGTGACGAGTTCCTCCCCTACCTCCGCGACCCGGAGACCCTGTCGCGCCCATGGGCGGTGCCGGGCACCCCGGGCCTGGAGCACCGGGTCGGCGGCCTGGAGAAGCAGGACAAGACGGGCAACGTCAACTACTCGGGTCCCAACCACGAGTTGATGGTGGGTCTGCGGGAACAGAAGATCGCCGGGATCGCCGGCGACATCCCCGACCTCGAGGTGGATGCCGACGAAGGAGCCGACCTCCTGGTGCTGGGCTGGGGCTCGACCGCCGCGGCGATCCATGCCGCGGTGCGCAAGGTGCGGGCGGCCGGCAAGAAGGTGGCACGGGCCCAACTCCGCTACCTCAACCCGATGCCGGCCAACACCGAGGAGGTGCTGCGCTCGTTCGAAAAGATCCTGATCCCCGAGTTGAACCGGGGTCAGCTGTGGCGGGTGATCCGCAGCGAGTTCCTCGTCGACTCGGAGTGCCTCAGCAAGGTGCAGGGCCAGCCGTTCAAGGCGGCCGAGATCGAAGCCAAGATCCTGGAGATGCTGTGACGACCACCAAGCACACCCGGCAGGACTACCAGAGCGACCAGGAGGTCCGCTGGTGTCCCGGCTGCGGCGACTACACGATCCTCGCCTCAGTCCAGAACTTCATGGCCGGTCTCGACATCGACAAGGCGAACGTGGTGTTCGTCTCGGGAATCGGCTGTGCGAGCCGCTTCCCCTACTACATGAACACCTACGGCATGCACTCGATCCACGGCCGGGCACCGGCGATCGCCAGCGGAATGGCGGTGGCCCGCCCCGAACTGGCCGTCTGGGTGGTCACCGGCGACGGAGATGGCCTGTCGATCGGGGGGAACCACCTGATCCACGCCCTGCGGCGCAACATCGACATCAAGATCCTGCTGTTCAACAACCAGATCTATGGTCTCACCAAAGGTCAATACTCGCCGACCAGCGAGGTCGGGAAACGCACCAAGTCTTCGCCGTTCGGTTCGATCGACTATCCGTTCAATCCGGTGAGCCTGGCGCTGGGCGCCGAAGCGAGCTTCGTGGCACGGACCATCGACATGGACCGCGACCACACCGTGGAGATGCTGCAGGCCGCCCACGCCCACAAGGGTTCGGCTCTGATCGAGATCTACCAGAACTGCAACGTCTTCAACGACAAGGCGTTCGTGGCGCTGACCGGCAAGGACGAGCGCGAGGAGAACCGCATCAACCTGGAGCACGGCAAGCCGGTGACCTTCGGCCGCGACGACTCGAAGGGGGTCATCGTCTACGAAGGCCAGGCCCACGTCGTCGACGTGGCCGAGACCGGCATGAATGCCATCCACGTCCACGACGCCGAGGCGGAGAGCCCTGCAGCGGCTTTCGCTCTGAGTCGCCTGTCGCACGGTCCCCTCGGACCGACTCCCGTGGGGGTGTTCCGCAGCGTGGAGCGACCCGTCTACGAGGTCGGCCTGCAGCAGCAGATCATCGACGCCCAGGAATCCCGTGGGCCCGGCGACCTCTACAAGCTGCTCACGTCGACCGGGAGCTGGACGGTCTCGTAGACCCTCGGGCGGACCGGCCCCGCCGCCTAGCCTGAACGGACGACCAAAAGGGGGTCACGGTGTTCGCTTTCCTCATGGTCTTCCGCAGGCTCGGACGAGCGGTACGAAGGGGGTTCCGGGATCCGGTGTTCCGGGGCCTGCTCTACATGACGCTGACGCTGGTGCTCCTCGGAGCCTGGTACTTCCAGAGGGTCGAGGACTGGACGTTCTTCCAGAGCGTCTACTTCGCGGTGATCACTCTCACCACCATCGGGTACGGGGACTTCTCGCCGCAGACTTTCGGGGGCCGGCTGTTCGCCATCTTCTACGTGCTCATCGGGGTGGGGATCATCATCGCCTTCGTGACCCAGATCGCTCACCATGCCGGTGAGGATCGGGCTCAGCGGAAGGGTGAGGCGGAAGCGGGCTAGATCCCTTCCATCATCTCCACGGCCTGCTCGATGGTGAACCGGCCTTCGGTGACCTCCCGGCCGACGATGACCCCCGCCAGACGACGGCCTTCGACCTCGAGGGCGATCAGCGACTCCAGGTCGGCGACGTCTCGAGCGCCGCCGCCGGCGATGATCGGCTCGGTGGCGATCTCCATGGCGTGGCGGAGGATGCCCAGATTGGAGTGCTCGATGAGGACGTCGCGACGGGCCTCCGAGACCACGAACCCGGCCGCCCCGGCCGACGACAGTTCGATGAGAACCTCCTCGAGGTACCTCCCGCTGTTCACCTGCCAGCCCCGAGTGGCGACCTCCTCGTTGGGGTTCACGTCGATCGCCACCATGATCTTGCCGGGATGTTTGCGGCACAGATCCCAGATGAGCACCTGGTCCTCGATGGCGGCGGTGCCCATCACGATCCGCCAGGCCCCGAGGTCGTCGAGCATTCGCTCCACCTCGGGCGTCGAGCGGATTCCCCCGGCGACCTGCACGGGAACGTCGACGTCCTCGATGATCTCGCGAATCAACTCCCGGTTGCGGTAGTCGAGGTAGGCGGCGGCGTCCAGATCGACCACGTGGAGCCGCTGGGCGCCCTTGGAGATCCAGGAGCGGGCTCGCGACACCGGGGAGGCGTCGAGAGAGATCGCTTCCCTGATGTCGCCCTTGGGGAGGCGTACCGCCTTGCCGTCGAGAATGTGGATGCGCGGGTAGAGGTCCATGGGTCCACAGGGTAGAGGATGCGACCGTCGGAAAGGGCGGCCGCCGTTACGCCGCCCACCACGCCGTGACGATCTCCGGTTCGCCGAGATCGAGGACGAACCGACCGCCATCCCCGGTGATGAACGGGGCGAGCAAGTCCTCCAGCTCACCGAAGCGCTCGGTGGGGAGCACGAGACGCCGCCGGAAGAACTCGAGGAGTTCGTCCCGATCGAGAAAGCGCGTCGTCCGCCGGCCGGTCCAGCGCTCCAGGGCCGCGGCGACACCGACCGTCTCCCGGATGACGCCGACGAGATCCTCGATGGTAGGACCATGGGGTCGCCGCAATCCGTGCAGTCGCTCGTAGAACGGGGTGAGCCGCGACCACGGATGGCGGGGAGTCGCCTCCAGCACCACCGCCCGGCCGGCCGCCCCGTGCAGAGCTTCGAGAAACGGCCCGATCTCGGCCACGTCGTAGACCACGTGGGCGCTCACCACAACGTCGTGAACGCCGACGGCCTCCGCCGCCTCGGGCCAGGCGCGTGCTGTGAGGGCGACGTCGACGTTCATCTCCGCCGCGGCGGCCCGGAGCGCCTCGGCCATTCCGGAGTTCCTTTCGACGGCCGTGACCCGGTGCCCGCGCTCGGCGAACGGCAACGAGATCCGACCCGTTCCCGCTCCCACGTCGAGCAGCGATCCCGAGTCCCCCAGGAACCGCCCGAGGATCCGCATCGTCGGGTCGTCCGGGTCCTCGGCGGTCGAGCCTCGACTCCACAACTCCGGGGTCCACGAATACGGCGAGTCGGGCACCGCATCGAGCAGCCGCTGCGGGATCGCCCAGGCCTCCAGCTGGTCTCGCCACCGGTCGGCGGCGCGGCTCACCGCAGCCCGGAGAACAGATCGGGGGTGTCGGCGGGATCTTCGACCCGGGAGAACACCCGCACGAACGTCTCCCTGCCGAAGCCCTCCCTGCGCAGGTCATCGGGCAGCGTCCGGAACCACGAGTCCTCGGCGATCTGGGTGTGGTGGGCGAGGACCGCCTCCCACTTCCGGTCGAACCAGGGCCGCACGTCGAGCCGGGTGGTGATGTCCTCGTCGCGGGTGCCGTGTTCCGGTTCCCGCTCGGCCTCCTCGGCGGGGATCTGCCCGGTCTCGGCCATCAGGCGCCGTACCTCCCGGGTCCGGGCCCGGGGCCAGGTCGACCAGTAGAGCTTGGCCGGCTGCCACGGCTCCTCACCCTCCCCGGGAGGGAAGCGACCGATGTCGGCGGCCCCGAAGAATGCTGCGGTGCCCACCCGGTGCACCTGGATGTGGTCGGGGTGGCCGTAGCCACCGTAGGGGTCGTAGGCGGTCATCACCTCGGGGCGGTGACTCCGGATGTGGCGCACCAGTTTGCCCACCGCTTCCATGAAGTCGGCCCTCCAGAAGGCGTCGGGGTGCCGGTTGTCCTCGGTGCCCATCATCCCCGAGTCCCGGTAGCCGAGGACCTCGACGTGGCGCACCCCGAGTATCCGGCACGCCTCGTGGAGCTCGGCGGTTCGAATCTCGCCGAGCCGGGGGCGGAGGGGCTCGGGGTCGTCGTGATTGTGGATCTCGCCGACTTCGCCCCGGGTGGCCGTCACCACCACCACCTGCTCGCCCGCATCCGCATAGCGGGCGAGGGTGCCGCCCATGGCGAGCGACTCGTCGTCGGGGTGGGCGTGGAACGCCAGCAGACCGGGCATGAGGCAGCAAGGGTAGCGGCCGGGCCGGGTGGCTACGCTCCCGGGATGGCTTCGGGGACCTTCGCCCACACCGTGACGGTCGACATCGAACCGGATGACGTCTGGGGGGCACTGCAGCGGGCCGAGACCTGGGCCGGGATCGGCCCGATCGATGAGGTGTGGGACGCCGAACACGCCGCCGACGGTTCGCTGCGCTCCTATCGCTGGAGGGCCGACGCCGCCGGACGGCGCTGGGAGGGAACGGCCGTGACGTCCGACGCCGATCCTCCCGACACCATGAGCATGGCTCTGGAGACCGCCGAGATGCGGGGCACGATCACGGTCGCCGTCGAGGGCCGGGGCCCGGCGGCCGTCACCGTCACTCTCGAGGCCGAAGCGACCGGCATGCTGGCCGCGCTCTTCTGGGGAGTGATCTCGGCCGCCATCAGCCGCGGCCTGCCGCAACAGGTCGAGGAGTTTGCCGCCCGGCTCTAGCGGCGCATCGCCACCGCGGTCACCGGGCACAACACCGCGAACTCGCTGGACGCTCGGATCTCCGCCGGGACCGCCGAGCGCCCGATGATCTCGAATCCGTGGTCGCCGAAGAACCCCTCGGCCCCCTCGGTGAGCAGGTAGACGCCTTGCAGGCCGAGCCGGTCGGCTTCCCCGAGGGCCGCCGCGACCAGCCGTCGCCCCACCCCCGAGCCCCGTACCGAGGCATCCACCACCACCGAACGGAGCAGACCCCATTCCCCGTGAACCTCGAGAGCCGCCCCACCGACGACCCGGTCCGCTTGGCGTGCCGAGAACAGCGCGGTGGGCCGGTGCTCGGCGAGATCGTCGCCGGGGAGCCCGGCCGAAGCCAGCAGCCGGCGCACCTCACCGAGGTCGGTGTCTTCGGCGGGCCCGACGGCGATCACCCTGGGAGGGTACCGATCCGGGTCAGGCTTCGTCCTCGTCCTCGGCGGCGAGTGCCTGGGCCAACTCCACGGCGGCCTCGCGATCACCCTCGGCGATCTCGGCGCGGTCGGTGAGCAGCGTCACCTCGTTGCGGAAGACCTGCAGGAAGCCGCCGTGGATGGCCAGGGTGATCTGCTCCCCACCCTCGGCGTGGATCACCGAGGACCCGGTGGCCAGGGCCGCCATGGTCGGTTCGTGATCGGCGAGGATCCCGATCTCGCCCTCGGTGGTGCGGGTCACGAGCATCTCGGCCCGACCCGACCACACGACCGCCTCCGGGGAGACGATCTCCAGGGAGAACGGCTTGGCCATTGCTAGTTCCCCCGGCCGGGGCCCCAGCCCCGACCTCCTCCGCAACGTGGGGCCCCAACCCCACGGCGGCTGTGCTCAACCACCCGGCCGGGGCCCCAGCCCCGACCTCCTCCGCAACGTGGGGCCCC
>JBFFRY010000024.1:0-42827 GCA_041572755.1 Acidimicrobiia bacterium
AGGCTGGTGTAGCGCAGCGCCTGCGACCTGGCGTAGAGGGAGGCGAAACGATCCTTGATCAACGATGTGGCCCCCCGGCCCTCCAGCAGACCGAGCAAGGCGTGCACGGCGCTCCCGGAAACCAGGGAGGCGCTCATCCGCTCGAACATGAACGTGGTGATCACCAGTCGCCAGCCGTCGCCGACCTCACCGACGCGGTGGGAATCGGGGACCCGAACACCGTCGAGGAACACCTCGTTGAAGTTGGCCGACTCGGTCATCTGCATCACCGGGCGGCACTCGACCCCGGCGGCGCCCATGTCCACCACGAAAGCCGTCATCCCCCGGTGCTTGGGGACCGTGGCGTCGTGGCGGGCCACACACAGGCCCCAATGGGATTGGTGGGCGAACGTCGTCCAGGTCTTCTGGCCGGTGAGCACCCACTGTTCGCCGTCGCGCTCGGCGCGTGTCCGCAGGGCGGCGAGATCCGACCCGGCCCCCGGTTCGGAGAAGAGCTGGCACCACACCTCGTCCCCCCGAAGCAGCGGCTTGAGAAAGCGGGCCTTCTGGTCGGTGTTGCCGTGCACCATCATCGCCGGCCCACACCACCCGGTCCCGACGACCAGGGCATCGCGGGGCACATCGAAGGCGGCCTCCTCCTGGGCAAAGATCTGCTCCTGGATGAGCGATCCTCCCCGGCCCCCGAACTCGGGGGGCCAGGAGATGCCGGCCCAACCCGCATCGAACTTGGTTGCCTGCCAAGTTCGAGCCTCGTTGAGGCGGGCTTCCTCCTCCTGGGGAGTCCACTCGGCAACGATGGCGGAGGGGATCACGGGCGGACCGTCGTGCGGTCGAGCATGCTCGGACAACCAGGTGCGCGCCTCGGAGCGGAACGCCGCCTCCTCCGGGGAGTCGTACGGGCGCATGCGCGAACCCTAGCCAGGAGTGGTGCGGGATCGCCCCGGGTGCCTCCGTGCCGTGCGACCGGTCACGGGCATCGACACCCAGTTGGTATCGTCGGCCCATGATTGGCCGCAGAGTCCGTCTTGCGGTCGCCGCCGTGGGGCTCTTGTGGATCGGCGCAACCCCGGGGGCTGCGGCCGACGTGGAGGGCCCCTGCACGGCTTCCTTCAACGGGGTCGCCGTCGAAGACATCGACGACCTGGCTTCACCCCTCCTCATGCAGTCCGACGACGTGCTCGTCTTCCAGGGCACCGACGACACCGGCACCACCTCCGCTTCGATCGAGGTGGTCCTGGCGTCGATCACCGTGGACTCGGCCTCGACGGACTTCGGTCCGGTGCAGGCCGACTTCAGCGTGGATCTCGATCTCGCCGAGATGAGCCCCTACGCGGTCGGGCTGTTCCGCATTCGGGGGATCACCGACAACTGCACCGCCAGCGCCTGGGTCCGGGTGACCGGGCGCTATCCGTTCACCACGTTGACCGGCATCACCGCCGGGGGTCTGGCGCTCGGTGGGCTGGCCGGCCAACTCACCTCGATCGCCACTCGGCGACGCTGGTCTCCCACCGCGGCGGGTCTGAGCGGTATCGCCACCGGCCTGGGTGGCGCTCTCATAGGCCAGCAATTCGGGAGGCTCCAGCTGTCCTACATCTCGATCGGGGCCTCCATTGCGGTGGCGGCGCTGATCGGCGCGCTCATCGCGTTGATGCTGCGGCCCCGAGAGGCCTCGGCATGGATGACGCGGCAACGCACCGAGGTGTCTGAGAGGCGCCGTGTCCGCCGGAAGCTGCGCGCCGAGACCTCCCGACTTCACACGGCTCGACGCGGTGCCGAAGAAGAGGCCATTCGCCGCGCCGAGGAGCAGGCCATCCGACGGGCCGAGGAGGAGATCCGTCGACGCACCGAGGAAGAGGCCCTGAGACGGGCGGAGGAGGCCAAGCGAGCCGAGGAGATCCGCAGGGCTGAGGAGGCCCGCCGCGCCCCGGCGCCCGAGCCGGGTCCGGGGCCGGGGGCGGAGGCTGTGACGGGGGCGGCGCCCGCCGCTTCGGAACCGGTCCCCACGTCGGACAACACCGGCCTCGAAGCGGAGGCCGCCGCCGCCCGGCAGACCGACGGGGCGGTCGCGGCGGCCCGGGCGGGCCCCGAGGCCGAAGGTCCGGCGTGGTGCTACGTCATGGGTCCGGTCGATGTGGTGGATCTCACCGACCACACCCGCGTCATCGGGGCGCTCGCCCCCGGCACGTGGTACCTGGCGAAGCGTCAGGTGGGAAGCTGGGCACACATCGTGGTCGAAGAGGGCACCGAGGGTTGGGTTCCGGCCTCCTCGATCCATCGCCAGGGGTAATCGCTCAAGTCCACCGGGGATAACGGCGAATCCTTACCTGTGATCAAGTCACGCGCCGGGCTGGCGCTCGCATCGATGCTCGTGTCCGCCTGCACCTCGGCGGCCGGAGGAATAGCGCCGTCATCGACCACCACCTCGATCCCCGGCCCCGCGCCGGTCGCCGAGGAGACACGGCCTGCGCTGCCCGACGTCACGGCCCGCCCGATCACCGATGAGGACCTCATCGCCATGCTTCCCCCCGGTACCAACGGAGTTGCGGCGTCGAGTCAGGAGCCGATCGTCGCGCCACGCAGCAACGAAGATCTGATCACCACCGCAGTACTCGACCGCGATGACGAGGTCGACGACATCGAGCGCAGCGGCCGCGTGACCGGGGTCGCCGCGCACTATGCCGGCCCGGATCACGACGTACACGTCTGGATCGACCTCTTCGCCGACGCCGCCGGGGCCCGGGAATGGCTCAACGACACCGCCGGGGACATCAGCAAGCAACTCGGGGGCAGCCACCGGGCAGACATCGAACTGATCACCGCAGACGAGTATCCGGTCGAAGGCGTCGGGGACGCCGCGATCGGCCTGGTGCTCGAGATCGAGGTGGAAGAGCGGCGGCTCCACGAGACCCTGGTGATCTTCGCCATGGGCCGGATCGTCGCATTCGCCTCCCACGTCGCCGCCGACCCGATCGACGGGCGCGTTCCCACCCAATACCTCGCCGAGGACCTGGCGCAGCGCATCCTCGACGAGCTCCTCCATCGGGCGCCCGAGACCTCGAGCAGGGAGGGGCCGAGCGGATACCGATTCGATCATCGACAGGTCGTCACCATCGAGGGAACACAGTGGTCGACGACCGCCGAGGGTCTCGTTCACGGCGACGACGTCTCCTGTCGGGTCCGCCTCGATCGCCCCGATGCCACCGCCGATCGCCAGCTCATCGTGGTCGACGGCCGGGTCTGGAGTCGCCCCACCGAGCAGGGGGACTATGCCGAATCGTCGAGCGCGGCAATGCTCGACCGCACCCTCCTCACCTTCTGTCCCGTTTGGCCCATCGATCCGTTCGAAGCCGGCCTCGCCGGCGTGACCAACGGCGCGCCGGCTCGTCACGAGATCGGCGGCGTCACTGCGCTGGGATACCGAGGCACCACCGCCGATCTCGGAACGGCACTCGGCGGCTCGGCAGACGGCGTCGTCGTGGACGTCTTCAACGTGTGGATCTCCGAGGGCACCGACTGGCTCGTGGAGCTCGACATCGCGCTGAGCGGCGACGCCGGCGACCTGGCACTCCTCATCGGGCCGGGGTTCCCGGATGGCGCCACGCAGGTCTCGATGCGTCACCGGGTCTCGGATTTGGAGAACGTGGAGGCCATCTCGCCGCCCGGTTGAGTCACTCGATCGTCTCGAGCACCTCGTAGAGGGTGTTCCTCCGCACCGGGAGCCTCCCCACCGAGCGGGCGGTGCGCTCGAGATCGGCCGGCTCCACGACCTGACCATGGTCGGCGCCGGCAGCCCGCGAGATGTTCTCGTCCATCAGCGTGCCGCCAAGGTCGTTGCATCCGGCACGCAGCAGCCGCGCCGCGCCCCCCAGACCGAGCTTCACCCAGGACCCCTGAATGTTGGGGATCAAGCCGTCGAAGGCGAGACGAGCCACCGCGTGGATGAGCACGGTCTCGTCCCACGTGGGGCCGGGACGTGCCCGACCCTGCAGGTAGATCGGGGCGGCCATGTGGACGAACGGCAGGGGGACGAACTCGGTGAACCCGCCGGTGCGCCTCTGGATGGACCGAATCACCTCGAGATGGTTCGCCCAGGACCCCGGGTCGTCGATGTGCCCGAACATGATCGTGGCAGTCGACCGCAGGCCGACTCGATGGGCGGTCTCCATCACGTACGCCCACTGGGCGGTCTTGATCTTGTCGGGACAGAGGTGGGCCCGGACTCGGTCGTCGAGGATCTCCGCGGCGGTCCCCGGCAACGTGCCCAGGCCGGCATCGCGAAGCCTCACGAGGAACTGCTCGATGGAGATCCCCAGGGTCTCGGCGCCTTGCCACACCTCGAGCGGAGTGAAGCCGTGGACGTGGATCCCGGGAGCCGCCTCCTTGGTGGCCGCCACCACCTCCTCGTAGAAGGCCCCGGTGAACTGCGGATGGATCCCGCCCTGGAGACAGACCTCTGTGGCGCCGCGCTCCCACGCCTCCTTGGCCCGGAAAGCCACCTCGTGGATCTCGAGAAGGTAGGGATCGCCTCGCAGGTTGAGCGATCGGGGACCCTTGGAGAACGCACAGAACCCGCAGCGGAAGTAGCACTGATTGGTGTAGTTGATGTTCCGATTGACTACATACGAGACCGACTCGCCGACCGTCCTTCGACGCAACTCGTCGGCCACCCCCGCAACGATCTCCACGTCTCTGCCCCGGGATCGGAGCAACACCTCCACCTCGTTGCGGGTCGGGGGTCGGCCGTCCAACGACCGCTCCAGGATGGGACGCAGCGTGGGACCGGCCTCGTCGAGCGAAGCCACACCGTCGTGTCCGAACCACGCCGCATCGGCCCACTCCCCCGAGAGCCTCCCGGCCGCAACGGGGGGCGGTTCGTCTTTGCCGGGAGCCCACATCGTGCGGGGCCGGGCGGCACCGGATCCGTCGACCAGGTCCAGGTAGACCGCCAGCACTTCGGGCCCCAGCTCCGCTCGGGCCTCATCGACCGAGACCCCGACTGGGAATGCCGTTCGTTCCACAAGGTGACCGGCCAATGCTCCACGCAACTGGCCGAGCCGTTCGGTATCCCAGTCACGGAGCAACAGATCCCCGGCACCGGCATCGACCGCCGCCACCGCCTGAGGCACGTCGTCGACGAACACCGACACGGTTGCTTCCACCCCGGGGAGTGCGGCCAGCCGTGCCGCCTCGGCGACGGTGCTTCGTCGGGTCCTGAGGAAGGCGGCGCCGGTGGCCACCAAGGCGCCGAGCACGGCCTCGATGGAACCCTCGTGCGTGACGGTGACCCGCCATCCCGCGTTGCGGTCGACGAGGTTGTGGGCGTCGCGAGGAGCCACGACCCAACCGGCTGCGTCGATCCCCGTCTTCCGGCCGAGCGGCAGCAAACCGCCGGCCAGGGCGCCCGCCGACGCCCCCGCCGAGGAGACCTCCACCACGGTCGTGCCCTGAGAACGACGAGCCGCCGCCCAAGGCTCCGTCACCGAGTGCGCCGGTCGGACCCGGCAGAAGGTGATCACGCAGCGACCACCTCGGACGCGACGAAGCCTTGCTCGTCCACGGCCCGCCGAACCTTGGGAAGAAGCCCGGGGTCGATCCACTCTTCGTCGATGAACTCGGGATACACCGGCAGGCGAGGCCGAAGCCGAAATCCGGCGGCGGCGGTGCGGTGCTCCAGCTCTTCGAGGTGGGGCCACGGTGCCTCCGGGTTGACCCAATCGATGGTCACCGGCGAGACGCCCCCCCAATCGTTGACGCCGGCATCCAGGTAGACCTCGAAGCGCTCGGTGAGGTTCGGCGGGACCTGCAGGTTCATCGTCGGTCCCAAGATCCAGCGAACGGCAGCCGCCACTCGAGCGGTGAAGGCGACCGTCGGCTCGGCGGAGCCGCGCATTCGGGTGTCGGCCTTCGCCTTGAAGTTCTGGACGATCACCTCCTGAATCGCTCCCGAGTCGGCATGGAGACGGGCGATCTCGAACACGCTGGCGACGAGCTCCTCGACCTTCTCGCCGATCCCAATGAGGACGCCGGTCGTGAAAGGGACGCGCAGGCGGCCCGCTTCCCGGATCGTGGCGATCCTGAGGGCGGGGTCCTTGTCGGGACAGCCGTGGTGAGGCATGCCCGGTTCCATCAGCCGGGGCGACGAGTTCTCCAGCATCAAGCCCATCGACACGTTGCTGCGACGCAGCCGCTCGATCGTCGATCCGTCCATGAGTCCCGGATTGGCGTGGGGGAACAGCGGAGATTCGGCGGCGACGCGCTCACAGCACTCCGCCACGTACTCGAGGGTCGTGGCGCAGCCGTGACGATCGAGGAACCGGCGCGCCTCGATCCAGCGGTCTTCGGGACGGTCGCCGAGAGTGAAGAGAGCCTCGGTGCATCCGGTCGCCGCACCCGCCGTGACGATCGCCGCCACCTCATCCGGTTCGAGGAAGGCGCCGCCCGCTCCCGGTGGCTTGGCGAACGTGCAGTACGTGCACCGATCCCGGCACATCGTGGTGAGGGGCACGAAGACCTTTCGGGAGTAGGTGACGGTCCGGCCCTTGCCCTCATCCCTCAGACGCCCCGCCTCGTCCATCAACCCGGCCACGTCGCCGTGTCCCCTGATGAGGGAGGCGGCGAGGTCCGGATCGGGGGCCGGGAATGCCATGGCCGGACACCGTATCACGGGGCGACGGGAAGCCCCTGCGGGCCGGGTAGCCTGAGGGGCCGGTCGATCGAGAGGAAGCACCCATGGACCGCAAGACCCGTGTGGGCCTCATGGGATTCGGGCGTATCGGGCGCAACGTCTTCCGACAGTTGGAGGATCATCCGAGCATCGAGGTCGCGGCGATCGTGGACATCGCCGACCCCGAGGCCCTCGTGTACCTCCTCCGCTACGACACGATCTTTGGGCGGTTCCCGAAGCCGGTGTCGTTCGAGGACGGGAACCTGCACGTCGAAGGGCGGACCATCCCCATGCGTCAGGACCGCGACCCCGGCGACGTCGACTGGGGCGCACTCGACGTCGACATCGTGGTCCAGGCGACCCGCAAGCACCGGACCGCCGAGGAGTGCCGGCGCCATCTCGAGGCGGGGGCCAAGCGGGTGGTGTTGGCCTCGACGCCTGCCAACCCCGGCGAGATGGACACCCTCATCATGGGAGCCAACGACGACGTGCTCGACGCCTCCGACGTCATGATCGCGCTCGGTTCCAACACCTCGAATGCGGTGGCGCCGGTTCTCCGGGTCCTCGATGAGCACTTCGGCGTGGAGCACGCCATGTTCACCACCGTGCACGCCTTCACCAACGAGCACCGCCTCGCCGACGTCCCCGGCGACGATCTTCGGCTCAGCCGAGCCGCAGCCGAGAACATCATTCCCTCCCCGACGAACTCACCCGAGATCATCGAAGGGGTGCTCCCTCGGATGGCGGGGAGGCTCTCGGGCATGGCTCTCAACGTGCCGGTCGCCGACGGCTCCAACGTGGACCTCGTGGCGATCCTCGGCAAGGCCGTCACACGCGACGAGGTGAACGCCACCATCGCCAAGGCCGCCGCGGGGAACACCATCATCGAGTACACGGATGAACCGATCGTGTCGAGCGACGTGATCGGCAACACTCACTCGGCGATCTTCGACGGCCTCGCCACGCTGGTCATGGAAGGGACGATGCTGAAGGCCATCATCTGGTTCGACAACGGCTGGGGCTACGCCGCCCGGGCGGTCGAGGTGATGGAGCACCTGGCCGCCTTCGACCGGAAGGAGGGCGCATGAGAGTCGCCATCAACGGGTTCGGACGGATCGGCCGGTCCGTCTTCCGGGTCATCGCTCAGCGCCCCGAGAGCGGCATCGAGATCGCGGCCGTCAACGACCTGGCACACGACGAGATGGCCGTCTACCTCCTCAAGCACGACACGGTGATGGGAGAGTTCCCCGGACCGGTCACGCTCGAAGATGGCTTCCTGGTCGCCGGAGGCCAACGGGCCAGACTCCTCACGATCGCCGACCCCGGGGCTCTCCCGTGGGACGAGTTGGAGGTCGACGTGGTGATCGAGTCGACCGGGGTGTTTCGCACTAGGGAGCAGGTGAGCCAGCACTTGGCAGCCGGGGCCGACCGGGTGATCCTCACCGTGCCGTCCAAGGACGAACTCGATGCGACGATCGTGCTGGGGGTCAACGATGCCGACCTGGACGCCGGCGACCGACTGGTTTCCAATGCGTCCTGCACGACGAATTGCCTGGCGCCGATCGCCAAGATCCTCAACGACTCGTTCGGTGTGCGACGCGGGGTCATGACGACGGTCCACGCCTACACCAATGATCAGCGACTCGCCGACGTGCCCCACAAGGACTTCCGGCGCAGCCGGGCCGCCACCGAGAACATCATCCCCACCACCACCGGAGCCGCCAAGGCGGTCGGCAAGGTGCTTCCCGCCCTCGACGGGAAGCTCGATGGGATGGCGATGCGGGTCCCGGTTCCCGACGGGTCAACGGTCGATCTGGTGGTCGAGCTCGACCGGGACGTCACCGCGGATGAGGTCAACGCCGCCGTCAAGGCCGCCGCCGAGGGACCTCTGGCCGGCATCGTGCAGTATTCCGAGGATCCCCTGGTGTCGACCGACATCATCGGGAATCCACACTCGAGCATCTTCGATGCCCCGTCGACACAGGTCGTCGGCGGAAACATGGTCAAGGTCTTGTCCTGGTACGACAACGAGTGGGGCTACTCCAACCGGGTGGTCGACCTGATCGAGCGTCTCGGTGCCGCCGTCGCGGTGGGCTAAGGCTTCCGGCGCTCCCGGATCTCGAGCCCGACGGGAAGGTCGATGGTGATCGTGCCGTCGCCGGGGTCCCCGACCAAGTCGTGGACGAATGGGACCTCGACCTCGCCCGTCTCGACGTCGACGACCAGCCGATCCTGAGGCCCGAGGACGACGTCGACGACGGTTCCCACCGGCCGTCCGCTCGGATCGAGCACACGGAGACCCACCAGGTCGTCGATCCAGAACTCATCTTCGTCGAGTGCTCGACGCTCTCCGGCGGCGATCGTCAGGATCATGCCGCGCAGGGCTTCGGCGGCGGTGCGGTCGGCGACGCCCTCGAAGGCGACGACCAGGCCGCGATCGCGATAGGGGCGGGAGGCCGAGACGACCAGGTCACGGCCGGTGTCGGTGGTCAGCGTGGAGCCGGGGAGGAACCGTTCGGCGGCGTCGCTCTCGGGAACGACGGTGACTTCGCCCCGGAGCCCGTGAGGCCGTCCGATGCGGCCGATGCCGATCCGGTCAGTCGACGAACTCAACGCCGGCGTTCAGGCCCTCTTCTTCGGCTGCGGCCTGGGCGACCGCCCGGATGGCGCGGGCCACTCGCCCGCGGCGCCCGATGACCCGCCCCATGTCGCTCTTGGCGGTACGCACCTCGGCGGTCACCTCATCGGGACCCTCTTCGACGATCGTCACCCGCACCGAATCGCGATCTTCGGCGATCTCCTGGGAGACGTACTCGACAACGTTCTTCACGATGTCACCCTTCACGCCTCATCCCCCTTTGTCTCGTTCCCGGCCTCTTCGGTTTGCGCAGCCTCTTCGGTGGCCCCGGCCTCCTCGGCGCCCCCGGTAGCCTCGGCCTGCTCAGCCTCCTCCGCCTCCTCCGCGGCTTTGGCCTGCTCAGGCTCCTCGGCCTCCTCGGCCTGCTCAGTCTCCTCGGCCTGCTCCGCCGACCCGGCCTCATCGGCCGCCGTTGCGTCGGACGCCTCAGGAGCGGCCGCATCACCCTCGAGTTCGAACTCGGGTTCTTCGGCAACGCCCGGCGCGGCCTCCTCCACATCGGCGGCCACCTGCGCCTCCTCGCCGACGACGTGAACCCGGCTGGTCCTGACCCGGGTTGCCTCGAGCACCCCGGTGATCTCCAGCAGGCGGCGAACCGCGTCTGAGGGTTGCGCTCCCTGACCCAGCCAATACCGGGCCCGCTCGTCGTCGATCTCGACCACCGAGGGATCGGGTCGAGGGTCGTATCGACCGATCTGCTCGATGTACCGGCCGTCGCGCGGCGCACGCGAGTCGGCCACCACGACCCGGTACGTGGGCTGCTTCTTCTTGCCCTTCCGCGTCAGGCGGATCTTCACCGCCATGGTCTCACCTCTTCCTTCTCCTTCTGCGGCCCGGCCCCGGTAGCCCCGGGAGCCCCGGGATGGGAAGCGTCCCACCCGCAACTGCCTTCATCATCTTCTGCGTCTCGGCGAACTGCCGCAACAGCCGATTCACATCCTGGGGGCTCGTGCCCGAGCCCGACGCAATGCGGCGCTTGCGGCCTCCGTCGATCGCCTTGGGGTCACGGCGCTCGGCCGGCGTCATCGAACGAATGATCGCCTCGACGCGCGACAACTCTGCGTCCGAGACCTCGGCGCCCCGAAGCCCCGGTGCAGCGCCGGGGAGCATACCAAGCAATTGGCCCACTGACCCCATCCGCCGTATCTGTTGGAACTGTTCGAGGAAGTCCTCCAGGGTGAACGACGCGGTCATCATCTTCTCGGCGGCAGCCGCCGCCGACTGCTCGTCCCATGCCCGCTCCGCCTTCTCGATGAGCGTCATGACATCGCCCATGCCCAGAATGCGGGAAGCCATCCTCTCCGGATGGAAGGGCTCGAGGTCGGCGAGGGACTCCCCGACGCCGGCCAGTTTGATCGCCTTGCCGGTGACCTCACGGGCGGAGATGGCGGCGCCGCCGCGCGCATCCCCGTCGAGCTTGGAGAGAACCAGGCCGGTGATCGGAATGCGCTCCGAGAACCCGGCTGCGACGTTGACCGCGTCCTGACCCGTCATTGCGTCGACGACGAGGAGCACGTCATCAGCCTCGACGGCACCGCACACGGCCTCCAACTCCTCCATCATGGCCGCATCGACCTGGAGACGCCCGGCGGTGTCGACAACGATCGCATCGAACCCGCCGCCGCGCGCCCGCTTCCGCGCCGCCTTCACGAGGCGAGGGGCCGTCGTCGCCCGATCCACGAGCACCTCCACACCGGCCTCTCGACCCAACGTCTCCAGCTGATCGATGGCGGCGGGACGTCTCAGGTCGGCCGCAACGAGCAGGGGGCGTCGACCCAGGCGCTTGATGTGGAGTGCCAGCTTGGCTGCGGTTGTCGTCTTCCCCGACCCCTGCAGCCCGACCAGCACGACCACCTGGGGACGACCGGAGGGTGTCACCAACGGCGTGTCCGAGCCCCCCAGCGTTGCGATCAACTCTTCGTGAACGATCTTGACGACCTGCTGACCGGGAGTGAGGCTCCGCGCCACCTCGGCACCGACGGCCCGGTCTCTGATCCGTTTGAGCAGGCTCGCCACCACATCGACGTTGACGTCGGCTTCGAGCAGGGCGAGACGAACCTCCCCGAGAGCCGAATCGACGTCGTCGGAGGCAAGGCGTCCCTTGGCGCGCAGCCGATCGAAGATGCTGCGCAGGTTGCCGGTGAGGGACTCGAACATGGCCCTGGAGCGTAGCCCGCCGGGGAGGCTCGTCTCGGCCGGGTAGCCTCTCAGGGCGAGAGGAGGCGGCATGAACCTCACCGTCATCGACCACCCGCTGGCCCGGCACTACCTCACGGTTCTGCGCGACGCCCGTACGGTCCCCGAGACCTTCCGGGCCGCCGCCCGGCGACTCACCTACACGCTCCTGATGGAGGCCACCCGGGAGATACCCCTCCAGGAGCACTCGGTGACGACGCCGCTCGCCGAGGCGAAGGGAAGCAAGATGCCCGAGGTCGTGGCCATCGCCGTGCTCAGAGCCGGGCTCGGGCTCCTCGACGCCGTGATCGATCTGATCCCCCACGTCAAGGTGGGGTTTGCCGGCGTGCAACGCGACGAGGAGACCGCCACCCCCATGGAGTACTACTTCAAGAGCGCCGACCTCTCGGGGGCCCACGTCTTGATCCTCGAGCCCATGCTGGCCACCGGGGGATCACTGTCATGGGCGGTCGGGAAGGCCAAGGAGAACGGAGCCCAGGACATCACCTGCCTGTGTGTGGTGGCCGCTCCGGCCGGGGCCGAGCGGATGTACCGGGAGCACCCCGACACGCGGATCGTCGTGGCCTCCCTCGACGAGTCGCTCAACGACCGCTTCTACATCGTGCCGGGACTCGGCGACATGGGCGACCGGCTCTTCGGGACCCTGTGATGCCGAACGAGGCATTCGAGAGCCGGGTGCGTGAGGTCATCGCCGCCTTGGAGCCGGGCGAGGTCACCACCTACGGCGAGGTGGCGGCCGAGGCGGGGTTCCCGGGGGCGGCCCGGGCGGTGGGAAGCCTCTTGCGCCACTCCACCGGTCTTCCCTGGTGGCGAGTGGTGTCGGCGGCTGGACGGCTGGTGCCCGACGGTGAGGAGGAGCACCGGCGGCGACTCGAAGCCGAGGGCGTAGTGTTCACTCGTTCCGACACAGTGGCGCTTCAGCGGTAGCGAGGAGGATCGGCATGGCGTTCAGCTTCCGGCAGCTCATCGAGCGCAAACGCGATGGTGGGGTCCTGCGAGGCGAGGAGATCCGTTGGATCATCGCCGAGTACGCCAAGGGCAACCTCCCCGACTACCAGATGGCCGCCATGCTGATGGCTGTGTTCAAGGAGGGGTTGGACGGATCTGAACTCGACGTCTGGACCGACGCCATGCTCCACTCCGGCGAGGTCCTCGACCTGTCCCACATCGATGCCCCCAAGGTCGACAAGCACTCCACCGGCGGGGTGGGAGACAAGGTGAGCATCCCTTTGGCGCCGATGGTGGCCGCCTGCGGCGCGGCCGTGCCGATGATGAGCGGGCGGGGCCTCGGGCATACCGGGGGAACGGTCGACAAGCTGGAATCGATCCCCGGGTTCCGCACCAGCCTCTCACCGGACGAGTTCGTATCCATCGTGGAACGAACCGGTCTGGTCCTTGCCGGACAGTCGGGCTCGCTGGCGCCCGCCGACGGTGCCATCTACGCGCTCCGCGACGCGACCGGCTCCGTCCCCTCGATCCCGCTCATCGCCTCCTCGATCATGTCGAAGAAGCTGGCGGTGGGGCTCGGCGCCCTGGTGCTCGACGTCAAGGTCGGCCGCGGTGCCTTCATGAAGGATCTCGATCGGGCCCGCCTGCTCGCCGAGACGATGGTGGGCATCGGAAAGGCGCGCGGGACGCCGGTCGTCGCGGTCCTGACCGACATGAACCAGCCCCTCGGGCGAATGGTGGGCAACGCCAACGAGATCGCCGAGTCGATCGAGGTGCTCCACGGCGGCGGCCCCCGGGATCTCGTGGAGGTCGTGTACCGACTTGCTGAAGAGATGCTGATGCTGGCCGGGGTCGAGCCACAGCGAGGTGACGCCCGACAGCGACTCGAGAGAGCCGTCAGCTCCGGGGCAGCCTTCGAGAAGCTGGAGCAGGTGGTCGCGGCCCAAGGGGGCGACCCGGCGGTGCTCCACGACCCTTCACTGCTCCCCCAGGCCCACAACGAGCACGTGGTCCGTGCCCCCAGGGATGGCTACGTGGCCCGCATCGACGCCTTCGACATCGGCACGGCCGCTCTGCGCCTCGGGGCTGGCCGGGAACGCAAGGAAGACGACATCGACCCGGCCGTCGGTCTCGCAATCGAAGTGAAGACCGGCGACGAGGTGACGGCCGGACAGGCCCTCGCCCGCATCTTCTGGAACGATGAAGGCAAGCTCGGCGATTCGCTCCCGATGATCGAGGGTGCTTTCGAGATCTCCGAGCACCTCGGCACCCCGCTCGTCTACGGCGACGTCCGATGACGTACGACGAGCTCCGGGCAGCGGCGGCAGCGATCGCCGAGGGAACCGGCCGGGAGCGGCACCAAATCGCAGTCGTGCTCGGATCCGGTCTCAGTGGGTACGCGGCGCAACTCCCCGAGGCCACGGAGATCCCCTACAGCTCGATCCCGGGGTTCCCGGTCCCCGCCGTCGAGGGACACAGCGGGAGCCTGATCTCCGCCGAGATCGCCGGCAAGGGGGTTCTGGTCCTGGCCGGGCGGGTCCACACCTACGAGGGTTGGGCGATGGAGGACATCGTGTTCGGCGTCCGCTGTGCCGTGCTGTCCGGTTGCGAGACCGTGGCGCTCACCAACGCCGCCGGTGGCGTCGGCGATGGACTGGCACCGGGCGATCTTGTGCTCATCACCGATCATCTCAACCTCACCGGGCGCAACCCGCTGGTGGGTGACAACGACGACCGCCTCGGCCCCCGGTTCCCGGACATGAGCACGGTGTACCCGCCCGGTCTCCGGGAGATCGCTCACAGTTCGGCGGAGGCCGCCGGTGTCGAACTCACCGAGGGTGTCTACGCCTGGTTCCTCGGTCCCAGCTACGAGACACCGGCGGAAGTGCAGATGGCCAAACGTCTCGGCGCCGACCTGGTCGGGATGTCGACGGTGCCGGAGGCCATCGCCGCCCATCACATGGGGGCCGCGGTGCTCGGTATCTCGCTCGTCACCAACCTGGCTGCCGGCATATCGGACACGCCTCTGAGCCACGACGAGGTCCAGGAGACGGCCGCCGCAGCACGGAATCGGTTCACAACGCTCGTCGACCGGCTCCTCGAAGATCTGGCCGCCGGCCGCTGATCACACCCCCGGTCGAGCCCCAACGGCGATGGCCTAGCATCGGCGGCACGAGAGAGGAGGGCCATGAAGATCGTCGTCTGCGTGAAGCAGATACCCGATCCGAACACACCGTACGAGCTCGATCCCGAGACCCACTTCGTCGTCCGGCCGGAGGAACAGGTCCTCGACGACACCGATCGCTACGGCGTCGAGTTGGCGCTGCAGATCGCCGAGGCCGGAGAAGCGGAGATCGTGCTCGTCTCGATGGGGCCGACCGGCGGCCTCCAGGGCATCCGTCAGGCCCTCGCCATGGGTGCCGACCGTGCCGTCGTCGTCGACGACGACGCCTTGCGCGGGTCGGGAGCGCTGCCCACCGCCAAGGTCCTGGCCGCCGCCATCGGGCCGGAGGCCCCGGATCTGGTCATCACGGGAACCGAGTCGACCGACGGCTACACCGGGGTGGTGCCCCAGCAGCTCGCCGAGCTCCTCGGCATGCCCGCCCTCACCTTCGCCCGCAAGGTCGACATCGGCGACGGATCCCTCCGCATCGAGAGGCAGACCGCCGACGGGTACGACGTGGTCGAGTGCCCGCTCCCGGCCGTCGTGTCGGTGACGTCGGGTGCGGTCGAGCCCCGCTACCCGACTTTCAAGGGGATCATGGCCGCCAAGCAGAAGCAGGTCGACCAGCCGTCGCTGGGCGACTTGGGTGTCTCACCGGAAGCGGTCGGTGTCGGAGGCTCCCGGCAGGTCATCCGGGAGGTGCGCCCGGCGCCGGCCCGACAGGCCGGCCGCTTGGTCACGGATGAGGGCGAGGCCTACCTCGAGATCGTCAAGCTCCTCGAAGAAACGAAGGTGATCTGACATGCAGACCTGGGTCTTCACCGACGAGGCCGGCGCCAAGTCGACCGCACTCGAGGCCCTCACCAAGGCCCGCTCGTTCGACGGCGATCTGGCTGCGGTATACGCCGGGCAGGCCTCAGACGACATCGTTGCTGCCCTGGGTGCTCACGGCGCGAGCAAGGTGTTCCACATCGATCCCGGCGACGCGCTGCCGGCGGCCGGCGTCACGGCCGCCCTCGCCGCTCTGGTCGCCGAGCACGGACCCGACCTGCTGCTCTTCGGCCAGGGCTACACCGATCGTGACGTCGCCGGTCGCCTCAGCGCACGGCTCGATCGCCCCGTGCTCGCCGGTGCCGTCGACATCGTCGTCGAGGGGGGTGGCGTCCGGGTGATGAACGAGATCCTGGGCGGCACCACCATCATCGAGACCGCGTTCGAGGGTGAGGGACCGTGGATCGCCGTCGTACGGCCGAAGTCCTTTGCCGCCGAGCCGGGAGGCCAGGCAACGCCCGATGTGGTGTCGGTGGCGATGCCCGATCCGGGGCCGGCCACCATCGTCGAACGCCATGAGGAACCGGCGACCGGGCCGAAGCTGGAGGAGGCCAACATCGTCGTGTCCGGAGGACGCGGGATGGGCACGGAGGAGGCCTTCGGCGCCATCGAAGAGCTCGCCGGGATCCTCGGTGCTGCGGTCGGCGCCACCCGGGCGGTCGTCGACGCCGGGTGGGTGCCCTACTCCCTGCAGGTGGGCCAGACCGGGAAGACCGTCAAGCCGAGCGTCTACGTGGCCCTCGGTATCAGCGGGGCCATGCAGCACGCCGTCGGCATGAAGGACGCCGGCACGATCATCTCGGTCAACAAGGACGAGGAGGCGCCGATCTTCGGCATCTCTGATCTCGGCATCGTCGGTGACGTGCACAAGGTCCTGCCCCAATTGCTGGAGGCGCTCCAGGCCCGGGGGTGATCCTCTCTAGCTGAGGCGCCGGGTGTCGATGTGATTGCGCCCGCCGGTGATGAAGTGTCGCGGCACCGGTTCGGGGAGGAACGCTCCGATGGCGAGTGCCAGCGCGGCCAGGCCGGCCGCTGCCCACCAGGCGCGGTGGACACCCAGGATCGCCGCCACCACCACGAGAAGGACGGCCCCGATGACTGCCAGCCATGCCGCCCGCAGCAACAGTCGGTAGGCCGTCGTCACCTTCCAATCCTGGGCTCGCGCCAGAGTCATGGTCCGGCTATCGGATGCCCGAGCCGGTCCCTTGACCCTCATCGCAAGCGAAACCCGTGCGGCAGGATCTCTTCGAGCGTGTGCTCGGCCGCACCGTCGGGGCCGTCCACGATCACTCGTTCGACATCGAATTCCCTCATCAACTGGCGGCAGTTGCCGCACGGGTACCCGGCCTCCTCGGCATCGATGCAGGCCACCACGACCGTGGCGAGCTTGCGGGCCCCGGAGGCCACCGCGTGGGCGATCGCCGTGGCTTCAGCACAGATCGTGGCGCCGTACGCGGAGTTCTCCACATTGGCACCGTGATACCGGTTGCCCTCATCGTCGATCACGACGGCGCCCACCCGGAACCCCGAGAAGGGGACATAGGCCTTGAGCGCAGCTCGCCTGGCTTCCGCAATCAGTTCATCGCTCATCAGACCCCCAGGAGTGCCTCGACGAAGGCATCGACCTCGAACGGCAAGAGGTCGTCGGGACCCTCGCCGACCCCAACGTACTTCACAGGAACACCCAGCTCGCGCTCCACGGCGATCGCGATGCCGCCGCGAGCCGTACCGTCGAGCTTGGTCACGACCAGACCGGTCACACCGACCGCCTCAGTGAAGGCCCGGGCTTGGGCGATGCCGTTCTGGCCACCCGTCCCATCCAACACCAGCAGGACCTCACCGACCTCACCGCCTTCGCGACCCAACACCCGCACGATCTTGGCGAGCTCGTCCATGAGGTTCTGCTTGGCATGGAGCCTTCCCGCAGTGTCGACGATCAAGACGTCCTTGCCCCGAGCGGCCGCGGCCCGGTAGGCGTCGAAGGCCACCGAGGCCGGATCGGCGCCCGGCTGTCCCGACACGGTATCGACGTCGAGGCGCTCGCCCCAGGAGCGCAGCTGCTCGGCGGCCGCGGCCCGGAAGGTGTCGGCTGCTCCAAGCAGGACGCCCGAGCCACCGCCGGCGAGTCGGGCACCCAGCTTGGCCGCCGTCGTCGTTTTCCCGGATCCGTTGACGCCCACCATGACGATGACGGCCGGATCGCCGGCGAGGTGGAGATCCCTCGGGACGTCTCGAAAAGACTCGACCAGGAGGCGGCGCAACGCAGCAGCTGCCTCGTCCGGGCCGGCGGGCCGCTGGTCGTGGAGGGCTCCGATGATCCCCGCGGTGACTCCCGGACCGATGTCGGCCGCCAGGAGCACCCGTTCGAGATCCCCGAGACCGGCGGGATCGAGTTCCCGGCCGAGCAGGACGCCCAATCGATCGCGCATGGCTCGTCGTGTTGGGGCGAGACCGGCGCCGAGATCGCCGCCGGCACGGGTGACGTGTCCCGTCGAGCTGCTGCGACGCCGCCGGAACAACCAGATGCCGATCACCACGGCAACTACTGCAGCCGCCGCCACTGCGGCGATGATCACGCCGACTCCAGGCCCGCCGGAGTCAGTCGCTTGGCCAAGACCCGCGAGGACTCCCCGGGCTCCATCGTCACGCCGTACAGCAGATCCGCCGCCTCCATCGTCTGCTGCTGGTGGGTGACCACGACGAGCTGCGACGAGTCTCGCAGGGTCGAAATGAGCCGGATGAACCGGTGCAGGTTGGCGTCGTCGAGCGCCGCCTCGACCTCATCGAGCAGGTAGAAGGGGCTCGGCCGGGCCCGGAAGACCGCAAACAGGAACGCCAAGGCAGCCAGGGAACGCTCCCCTCCCGACAGCAGGCTGAGCTTGCCGATCTTCTTGCCCATGGGCTGGGCATGGATCTGCACGCCGGTCGCCAGCACGTCGTCGGGATCGGTGAGCGACAGCCGTCCCGAGCCGCCCGGGAAGAGCAGCGAGAAGTTCTCTTCGAAGCGTGTGGAGATCTCCGCGAAGGCCTCCCCGAACAGCCTCCCGATCTCGTCGTCGAGTGCGGTGATCACTTTGCCGAGTTCGCTGCGGGAACTCGCCAGATCGGCGAGCTGCTCCTCGAGGAATTCCGCTCGCTCCGCCAGCTCCCTGTATTCCGCAGCGGCCAGCGGATTGACCGGACCGAGACGCTTGATCCGAGCCTCGAGGGAAGCGGCATGCTCCCACCCATCGACCCCATCAGGGAGGTCACTCGGGAGCGCCGCCAAGGCCTCTTCGGCCTCTGCATCGACGTCCCGACGCAAGCCTTCCTCCTCGGCCTCATTGCGAACCCGCAATTCAGCGATCTCGACCGCGTTGCCTGCGATCCGCTCTCGCGCCTCCGTGATGGCCGACGAGAGCCGATCCCGCTCGGCGTGCGCCGACTCGAGGCGGGCTCCGGCGGCACCGGCCGAGGAGCGGAGTTCCCGTTGCCGCTGCCTGAGGATGCCGAGGTGTCCCTGTACCAGGGCGTGAGCCGACCGGGCTCGCGCCTCGATGATCCCGAGCCGTTCGACGGGACCGGGGTCCACCTGCTCGACCGACAGGTTCTGTCGGGTGAGGTGAACCTCCGACCCGCGTTGCTCGAGCAAGCGGAGGCGCTCCTCGACCGCCGCCAGGGCGGCCGCCGCTGCTTCCCGGCCTCTGCGAACATCGTCGAGGCGGGCGACGATCTCCGACCGCCGGGCCGTGGCCGCATCCCAAGCCGCCTGCCGGTCGGCCTCTTCTCCTTCGAAGGCGTCGAGCCGCCGCCGCAAGTCTCCGACCCTCTCCGACCGGCCGACGGCGATCTCCTCCAGGGCGGAGAGGCGGGTACCGAGCCGCGCTCGCTCCGCCTCCGACTCGGACCGGGACCGCTCCACGAGCCGCAGAGCCTCGGCTGCGCCCGAGATCCGGGTTTCGATGGCCTCGAGATCCTCGAGGGAGGCTCGCTCGGCCTCACGGGCGTCTTCGAAAGCGCGACGGGCCACGGTCAACCGGCTGGTCGCTCGGGCCGCCTCGGCGCGGGCCCCGTCGGCGAGGGCCTGTGCCGCTTCGGGAGTCTCCGGTTCCCCTGCCAGCCGGATCCCGAACGGTGTGATCAGGTCACCCGCCGGGGTCACGGCGCGCGGGGCCGCCCCGCTCCGCACCAGCACCAGCCCCTCCTGCCAGGTCGCCGCCAGCGCCACGTCGCCCAGCAGCGCCTCGACGAGCCGACGGTGGGGGCCGGGGTCGAGATGATCGATCAGCGCGGAGCCGACGACTTCCGGCGCCGGTGCGTCGGCGGCAACGACGGCGCCGCTCCCGATGATGCTCGCCGCACTCTCCAGCGTCTCCAACCCGGCCAGGACCGCGGCGCCACTCCACGGCCCCAGCGCGGCGTGAACCGCGGCAACCAGCTCGTTGGGCACCGAGACGATTTGAAGGATCGGACCGATGGCACCCTCGAGGTCGGCAAGGCGATCGGGCTCGCCCCGGGCACCCAGCACCACGTCGAGACGGGCATCGGCCGCAGCAAGCGACGTCCGGGCGGCCACCGCTCGCTCCTCTGCCGCCGCCAAGGTGCCTTGCACCTCCTCGCGGTGGGCGGCCGCCGCGTCGTACCGGCGCCGCACATCGTCGACGCCGGAGTCAGCGATCCTGATCCGTTCGTTGAGATCCTCGGCCTCGTCTACGTCCCCGGCGAGCCGCTCCTCGACCACCGCGAGGCGGCGGCGGGTCTCGGCAACCTCGCGGTCATCGCGACGGTGAGCCGCCTCGAGCGCGGCGAGCTCCCCGCGCAGTCGGGCGGTGACCCCCTCGGTGGGAAGGCTGTGCTCATCGGCCAGCGACCGCTCCTCGTCCTCGAGGGCTCGAAGCGACACGTCGTGCCGCTCGAGTCGGGATCGGAGGCCCCTCGCCTCCTCGCCCGAACGCTCCAGATCCTGGGCGATCTCGGCCGCCTCGATCTCGAGGTCATGGCGACGCCGCTCCAGGCCTTCCACCCGTCGACGGAGGTTGCCGCCCCGTTCGCGCGCCACCATGGCGATGCGTTGCAGACGCTCGAGCGTGGTCTCCAACCGGGCGGCGGCGGCGGTGTCGCGATCCAGGGCCTTGCCCATGTCGCCGGCGGCTCCGGTGAGCTCACCGAGCGTGGCGTCGATCGACTCCAGACGGGTGGCGGCGTCTTCGGCGATCTCTTCGGCCGCCGCCTGTTCGCTGCCCAGTCGCTCGAGCCGGTCACGGATCTCGCGAAGCCGCTCGCCTCCGAGCCACAGGCGCAGGGCCCGCCACTCGGCCTTGGCCTCATCGTACCGTTCGGCGGCCCGGGCCTGGCGGCGGAGGGGACGCATTCTCCGCTGCTGTTCGGCGAGGAGATCCTCGAGGCGCTGGACATCGACGTCGGTGGCTTCCAGTCTGCGCAGGGCCCGGTCCCGTCGCTGACGGTGCTTGATGACCCCGGCCGCCTCCTCGATGACCGCTCGATGCTCCTCGGGACCGGCGTTGAGCACTCCCTCCACCCTTCCCTGCCCGACGATGGTGTGCTGGTGCCGCCCGATCCCCCCATCGGAGAGCAGCTCCTGGATGTCGAGCAACCGGCAGGGCGTGCCGTTGATCTCGTAGTCGGAGGTGCCGTCGCGGTGGAGTCGTCGGGTGACGGTGATCTCCGGCAGATCGAGGGGGAGCCGCCGGCTCTCGTTGTCGAAGGTGAGCGCGACTTCGGCCCGGCCGGTCGCTTGACGCAGTGCGGTGCCGGCGAAGATGACATCTTCCATCCGATCACTGCGGAGCGCGCTCGCCGCCTGGGTGCCCATGACCCATGCGATGGCGTCGACGATGTTCGACTTCCCGGTCCCGTTCGGTCCGACCACCACGGTCACCCCCGGCTCGAATACGAGCCGGGTCCGGTCGGCGAACGACTTGAAGCCGACGAGCGAAAGCGTCTTGAGATGCACCGGTTCGCCCAGGCTATCACCCATGAATCACACGGCTGGGATTCACCGGGCGATGCGGAAACCCTCGAGACCCTCCGGCTCCACGGCCTCCACCGACACCGCGGTCACCACCGATCCCATCGGTCCCCGGCTCAGCCAATCGAGCATGGCCTCGACCACACTGGGTGATCCCTCGATGTGGGTTTCCACCGAACCGTCGGACCGATTGCGCACCCATCCGGCGACACCGAGCCGGGCCGCCTCGTCGCGTGTTGCCCAGCGGAAGCCGACGCCCTGCACGATGCCTTCGACCACGGTCCTTCTCGCAATCATCTATTCCCCCAACGAGCGCAGGTACGCATCGACCGTATCGCGGTGTTGGGGACAGAAGAAGCTCACCGCCGATCCCAGCACCGCTCCGGCGAAGAGGCCCTCGGGCTCCGTCACCACGCCGCTCGCCGACAGGTCGCCCAGGCTGATGTCGGCAACGCCGAAGAGCGCCCCGAGTTCGGCGAGCACCGCATCCTCGGCTCCGCCCCCGTCCGCCAGAATCAGACAGACCGTCGCACCCGCCTGCAGAACCCTCTCGGTGTCGACCTCGAGGCCGAGCCCTGCGGCCGCCCGGAGCGCAGCGTCCACGAACCCGTCCACCGCAGCCTCGGATCCGATCCGGGCCGCGTCGGGACAGACCTGTCCGACTCCCTCGCCGATCACCACGGCGAGGATCTCGTCGTCGGCCGAGGGGCCGTCGGGAACGTCGGCAACCGCGTCGGCAATCCCCGGTTCGAGTGCGAGACCGGCGGCCAGGTCGTCACAGGCCCCCACGAGCAACTCCGTCAACCAGTCGTCGCCCAGGTCCTCGAACCGAGTGCCGGTCAGCGCCCGGTCCGCCGAGACCGAGAATTCCTCGGCCGCCACCCGGAGGGCATCGGTCGTGGTCGTGGCGGTGCCGGCGCAGGCGGTCGTCAAGACCGCGATCGCCAGGCACCGGAATCTCAGCGCTGGCACGATGGGCACCAGTGCGTGGAGCGCTGCCGAACCACTGCTCGCTGGATCTCCCCACCACACACGCGGCACGCCTCTCCCACCCGCCCGTAGACCGCCAGCCGGCCGAGGTAGGCGCCGGCCCGATCGTCGGGGAGCAGATAGGCCAGGTCGTCCAGGCTCGTGCCTCCGTGCCGCACCCCGGCGGCGAGGATCGGCACGACCGCGTCGTGAACGGCCTCGATCTCTCCCAGATTCAGCGATCCGGCCGCTCGGCTCGGCGCCACCCGCGCCCGGAAGAGGATCTCGTCGGCGTAGATGTTGCCGATGCCGGCCACGACGCCTTGATCGAGAAGCAGGGCCTTGATCGGCACGGAGCGTCCCGCAAGCCGCTCCGCCAAGATGGGCGTCTCAGGGAGATCGTCGAGGGCATCGGGTCCGAGCCTCCCGACCGATGAGGATGCCAACTCCTCGAAGGTGAACACCGCCATGAACCCGAAGGTCCGGGGATCGATCATCCTCACCTCGGGTCCCCCTTGGAGGCGGACGATCACGTTGGTGTGGGGCGGCTCCGACGCACCCGGGAACGCCAGCGACATCCGACCCGACATGCCGAGGTGCGTCACCCACGTCAGATCTCCGTGCAGCGAGGCGAGCAGGAACTTGCCGTGCCGGTCCAGCGAAGTGACCCGTTGCCCCGTCATTCGCGCCGCGAAGTCCGCCGGTCGCTCCTGCCTCCTCACCATCCGCTCCCTGCGCACCTCGACCGAATCGATCGAGGAACCGACGACGACCGGAGCCAGGTGCCGCCGGGTCGCCTCCACCTCGGGAAGCTCAGGCACGGTTGCGCAGCTGCTCCAAGGCGCGCTGGGCCGCGTCTTGTTCCGCTCGCTTCTTCGATGAGCCGAAGCCGAAGCTGATGACTTCATCACCGATCAGCACCTTTGCGGTGAACCTCATCGCATGGTCGGGGCCTTCCCCCGCGACCTCATAGTCGGGCACCTCGCCGCGGCGGGCCAGCACCTCCTGGAGGCGGGTCTTGTAGTCGAGCCGGCCGGGCGCGTCGGCTCGGGCGGCCAGGAGCTCACCCCAGCGTTCCCGCACCAGGCGCCGGGCGGCCTCGAGCCCGCCGTCGAGGAACACGGCCCCCAGCACCGCCTCCATGGCATCGGCGAGGATCGAAGCCTTTGCCCTCCCCCCGGACCCTTCCTCTCCTTTTCCCAGCAGGAGTGCATCGCCGAGGCCCACGCCCCGGGCCACCGCGGCGAGGGAGGCTTCGTTGACCACCGCGGCCCGCACCTTGGCCATCTCGCCTTCGCTGAGATCCCAGACGCGATAGAGCTCCTCCGCCACCGTGAGACTCAGAACCGCATCGCCGAGGAACTCGAGACGCTCATTGGTGACCTCACCCTCGTACTCCGAGGCGAAGGAGCGATGGACGAGGGCACGGTGCAGAAGCTCCTCGTTCCCGAAGCGGTATCCGAGCCGCGTCTGAATGGCGTCGATATCCTCAGCCACCCAAGCCCCTCTCGATCAACCCGGGGAGGTCTCGCGCCGCCCCTTCGGCGGCCATCGCCAGGGCGTTGGCGACGGCGAGTCGAGAGGATGAACCGTGGGCGATGACGACGGTCCCCCGCACACCGAGGAGGTGGGCCCCGCCGTGGGTGTCGGGATCGACTCGCTCCCGGAGCGCCAGCAGACTCGGCAGCACCATGCCGGCCGCCTCCTGGAAGCCCGGGTCTTCGTTGGAGGCCAGGGCCTCGAGCACCATGCCGGCAATCGCCCGTGCCGTGCCCTCGGCACTCTTCAACATGACGTTGCCGGTGAAACCGTCGGTGACGATGACGTCGACGGATCCGCCGCCGAGTTCGCGGCCCTCGACGTTGCCGATGAAGTGAATCGGGAGATCGGCGAGGAGTGCGTGGGCGCTGCGCTCCAGGTGGCGTCCCTTGCCGGGCTCCTCGCCGATGTTGAGCAGACCGACCCGGGGTTCCTCGATCCCGAGGTGGACCCGGGCCAGCATCGATCCCATCACTCCGAACTCGGCGAGATGCTGCGCCTTGACGTCGATGTTGGCTCCGGCATCGAGCACCACCACCGGCTCGGTGAGGGGGAGGATGGTGGCGATCGCCGGTCGGGAGACCCCCTGGATGCGGCCGATCAAGATGGCGGCCGCCGCCAGCGCGGCCCCCGTGGAACCGGCGGAGACCATGCCCGCCGCCTCACCGGACGCCACCAATCGGGCGGCGACGGTGACCGAAGCCCCCTTCTTTCCGCGGATCGCCGCCGCCGGGTCCTCGTCCATCTCGATGTGCTCGGGAGCGTGGACCACCGGGAGATCGGCGCCGACCTCGGCAAGGATCGCCCGGAGACGGGTCTCGTCACCCGCCAGCACGACGTCGATTCCGCGATCGGCTGCGTCGACTGCCCCGAGCACGGTCTGTCGCGGCGCGTGATCGCCGCCCATGGCGTCCAGGACCACGCGGGCGGTCACGGCTTCAGCTCTCGGTGAGCACCTCCCGGCCCCGGTAGGTGCCGCATTCGGGGCATACCCGATGCGGGAGCTTGGCGGCATTGCACTGTGGGCACCGCGAGGTGCGCGGTCGATCGACCTTCCACTGGGCTTTCCGCCGCCGGGTCCGGGAGCGGGACATCTTCTTCTTCGGGACCGCCATGGGCGCCTTCCTACGGCTCGAGTATGTCGCGAAGCGCTGCGAACGGGGACTCGGGATCCTCGTCGTGCCCCGGGCAGGCGCCCGTATTCAAGTCGGCTCCACAGGAAGCGCAAAGTCCCAGACAGTCGGGTCGACAGATCGGAGACAGCGGCAAGGCCAGCATCAGCGCATCGCGCAACACCGGCTCGGTGTCGGCGACCTCGCCGTCGAGCCGGTAGTCGGTGTCGTCATCCTTTCCTATCAGCTCCCCGATCTCGATGGTGATGTCTTCCGACCACTGCGTGGTGCAACGGTGGCAGGTGTGCACGACGGTGCCGCCGAAGCGGCCGGTCACGTAGACGCTGGCGCCGACGCCATCGAGCGCCAGCTCACCGGTGAGCGGAACACCGGGATCGACGGAACTCAGTTCGACACCCCACGAAACAGGGGCCTCGAGACGCTCCAGACGTCTCCGACCGGGATGGTGGAGCAGATCGGACACGCCGAATCGAAAGGGAGACTGGGCGGCGGGCACAAGCGGATTGTATCGAGGTCCGGCCACCGCGCGGCTAGGCATCCTCGTCGGGGGTTCGGGTCCGGGCCTGGTGCAGCTCGGCTCGCGAACTGCGGACCTGCGCCAGAAGGTCGGCGAGGACCGCTTCGGTCTCCTCGAGTGCCTTTTCGCTGTAGTCCTCGGCTTCCAAACGGATCCGGGTGGCGTCACCTTCGGCTCTTCGGATCAGGGCATTGGCCTCGTCGACCGCCTCCCTGACGATGTAGGACTCGTCCACCAGCTCCTCGGAACGGATCCGGGCACTCTCCAGCATCTCGCGCGCCTTCTCGTTGGTCCGGCTCACGAATGCATCCCGCTCGCGAACCATCCATCGAGCGGCCCGCAGATCGTCGGGCAGATCGTCCCGCAGGCGGTACAGCATGTCGAGCAGCTCGGACCGGTCGAGCATCACGTTGCTGGAGAGCGGCACCGTTCTGGCCCCCTCCACGGCGAGGATCAACTCGTCGACGAGTTCGAGCAGTGCTCCGAGACGCGGGGGTACCGGAAGCTCTTCTTGGGGTTCCTCGGGCTCCTCACTCATTCCCAACGCTCCTTGAGCGCCGCCGCCACCGGTGTCGGCACCAGTTCATCGACGGATCCCCCGAGCCGCACCACTTCCTTGACCAGCGACGAGGACAGATAGCCGAGCTCCGGCTTGGTGGCGACGAACATCGTGACGATCCCCGAGAGGTGCCGGTTCATCTGGGCGAGTTGCAGCTCGTAGTCGAAGTCGGTCATCGCTCTCAGGCCCTTGACGATCACATCGGCGCCGACCTCGGAGGCGAAGTCGACGAGGAGCCCGTCGAAGGCGGCGGTCTCCGTGTTGGGCCATTCGGCGCAGCATTCCTCCAGCATGGCAACGCGCTCCGCCGAGGTGAACAGCGACTCCTTCGAGGGATTGCTCACGACGGCGACGACCACCCGGTCGAAGATGCCGGCACAGCGGGAGATCACATCGACATGGCCGTTGGTCGGCGGGTCGAACGATCCGGGCACGAGGGCGGTGATCAACCGACTTCCTCCTTCACCATTCGGGTGATCCCGGAATCCCCGTAGCGCCGGCGGTCGACGACGGTGCACCGGTCCGGTGGGACCACCGGTTCGGCATCGGCTCGCCGATGGAGCACGATCACACCGCCCTCGTTCGCCAAGGCTGCGACGAGACCGAGAACCTGCTCCAGGGACGCTAGCGACACCGCATACGGAGGGTCAACGAACACCAGGTCGAAGGTGTCGTCGGCCCCTTCGAGATAGTCGACGACATCGGCCGCCACGATCTCACCACCAAGATCGACAGCATCGACGTTGGCGCGCAGCGCCTTCAGCGCCTGATGGGCCCGCTCGACGAAGACCACCCGGGCGGCTCCCCGGCTGAGGCACTCCAAACCGAGACTCCCGGTACCGGCGTACAGATCGAGGACGCGGGCCCCCGACACTGCAGACCCCAAGGTCGAGAACAGCGCCTCTCTCACCCGGCCGGTCATCGGCCTGGTCGCCAGGCCCGGCGGTGTCGCCAAGCGTCTTCCCTTGGCAGATCCGGCGATGATCCTCATGAGATGAACAGCCACTCGGCGGCGTCACCCAGCAGCGCCCGGACCTCTTCGAGGATGGCCGGCCGGCCTTCCAGGCGAGGATCGGAAGCCACCATCTCGAAGGCGATCCGTCGGGCATCGATGAGCAGATCGGTGTCGCGCAGGATGTCGGCGAGCCTGAGGTCGGCAGCACCCGCCTGCCGGGCGCCGAAGACCGTCCCCTGGCCCCGAATCCGCAGGTCTTCCTCGGCGAGCCGGAAACCGTCGGTGGTGGCCAGCATCGCCGCGATGCGCTGCTCCCCCTCGGGGGTGGTCGGCTCGGCGACGAGCACGCAGGTACCGGGGTGCTCCCCCCGCCCCACGCGACCCCGCAGTTGATGGAGCTGACTGAGACCGAAACGATCGGCGTCCTCGATCACCATGACCGTGGCATTGGGGATGTCGATCCCCACTTCGATCACGGTGGTGGCCACCAGCACATCGATGTCCCCGGCCCGGACCCTCGCCATGACGGCTTCCTTGTCGGCCGATTTCATCTGGCCGTGCAGCAACGCCACGTCGAGGTCGCCGAACACGGCACCGAGTCGCTCGTACTCCTCGGTCGCCGACGCAACCTGCAGCTTGTCGCTCTCCTCCACGAGCGGGCAGACCACGAAAGCCTGCCGGCCGGCGGCGACCTCACCCCGAATCAGGTCGTAACTCTCGTCGATCGTTGCGGCGGCGATCGTGCGGACCGGCACCCGGCCTGTGGGCATCTCGTCGAGAACGGAGACATCGAGATCCCCGTAGAGGGTCATCGAGAGGGTTCTCGGGATCGGGGTTGCGGTCATGATGAGGAGATCCGGAGTCGGGCCGGTCGCCTTGTCCCGAAGCTCCACTCTCTGGTGCACCCCAAAGCGGTGTTGCTCGTCGACGACGGCCACCCCCAAACGATCGAAGACCACCCCCTCCTGGATGAGGGCATGGGTGCCGACCACCACATCGACGGTGCCTGAGCGAACCGCGGTGATCGTCTCTTCCCGATCGGCGGAACTGGAAGTGAGGAGCGCCATGCGCACCCCGACGAGAGCCGCCAGCGGGGCCAGGCCGAGAAAGTGCTGCTCGGCGAGCACTTCCGTGGGCGCCATCACTGCCCCCTGGTAGCCACCCTGGACCCCGGTCAGCAGCGCCGCCATCGCCACGACGGTCTTGCCCGATCCGACCTCACCCTGGAGGAGCCTGTGCATCGGATGCGGGGAACCCATGTCGGTGCGGATTTCGGCGATGGCCCGATGCTGGGCTCCGGTCGGCTCGAAAGGCAGCGCTTCGACGAAGGACTCGACGAGGCCGGCGTCCACCGCATGAGCGATTCCCTGGGCCTCCCGGATCTGGGCATGCTTCTTGAGGGCGAGGGCGATCTCCAGCCGAAACAGCTCATCGAACACCAAACGCCGGCGAGCCTCGTTCGTGTCGTCCATCTCCTCCGGGAAGTGGATTCCGGCGAGCGCCGCATCGCGATCGACGAGCCCCTGATCCGCCACGACGCCGCCGGGCAGCGGATCCGCGATCGGGCGCGAGCGCCGCAGGGCGTTGGCGATCATCTGCTCCAGCCTCCACGAAGCCACACCCGCCACCGTGGGGTAGGCGGGAACGATCCGACCCGTCTTCCGGTGTCCGCTGCGGCCGAGCACGTCGACGACCGGCGACTTCATCTGAAGGCGGCCGCGATACCGCTCCAGCTTCCCGGAGAGGGCCACCTCCGTTCCTTCCGTGAGTTGCCGCTCCCGGAAGGGTTGGTTGAAGAAGGTGGCCCACACGACATGGGGCCCCGACGCGGTGGCGACCCATTCTTCTGCCAGGCGGCGGGAGGGGAACGACATGAGCGGGAGTTCCTCCCCATGCCTGGGCACGGCGGTCCAGGTCCCGGCTTCCTCCCGGACCTCGTAGGGGGTCGTCTCCTGGGCGACTTGGATCTCCACGATCGTGAGACCGCGCCGGGGCCGGCGGATCGACGACCCCTGCACCGATCCGATGACCGTCACCTCGCGATCGATTGGAGCCTCGGCCAGATCCACCACCAGCGACCGGTCGACATACCGCCGAGGGAAGTGGAAGAGGAGGTCGGCGACGCTCTCCACGCCGGCCTCGCGCAGCTTCCGGCCGAGCCGATCGCCGACACCCTTCACGCGTTCAATCGGAATCGAGGCGAGGTAGGCGAGGTCGCGGCCGCTCACTCGGACCCGATGACGTAGGGGTAGAGCGGCTGGCCCCCATCGATCACCTCGACACCGACACCCGGCCTGTGCTCCTCCAGCCAGGTTCGCCCGACGGCGGTCACTTCGGGATCGGCGCCTTCGCCGGTGATGACGGTCACCACCTCCGCTTGTTCCTCGACGACGCCGTCGAGGAGCCGAACGAGCGCCCTCTGCAGCGCGGCCCGTCTCCGGTCGGGTTCCGGCCTCCCGACGAGACGTAGAAGCCGATCGACGAACCTGGTGAATCGACCGGTTCCTGCGATCACTTCGACCCGACCGTCGATGAGGCCGAGCCAATCGCCCTTGGCGATCGCTCCCGCCGCGGTGCGGGCGTCACGCACGGCGCGAGTCAGCTCGCCGGTCCGCACCTCCTCGGCGGCCCGAGCCATGGCATCGGCAACCCCGGCGGGATCGCCGTCGATGGCATAGGCGAGGAGTGCGGCGATGCCCTGCGGGATCGAGCGGGTAGGCACCACGTGGATGGCCTTGGTGGTGAGGGCATCCAGCTCCTCGGCGGCGGGAACCACGTTCTTGTTGTTGGGGAGGACCACGACCGTCCGGGAAGGCACTGTCTCGACCACGCCGAGAAGATCCCCTACGGAGGGATTCATCGTCTGGCCCCCGACCACCATGCCCTGAGCGCCATAGTTCCGGAACAGCTCGATCAGGCCGGGACCGCTGGCCACCGCCACCAGCCCGATTGCGGCCTTGGCGAACTCGGGGAGCGGTTCGAAACGGTCTTCGGGTTCGTGGAACCCGATCTCGGCCGCCTGCTCGAGGAGATCCGTCACCTTGATGCGCCGCGGCGTGCCGACCGCGATCCCCGCCTCGATCGCCCCACCGATGTCGTCGGTGTGCACATGGCAGTTCCAGGTACCCGCCCCTCCGACCACGACGATCGAGTCACCCACAGAGGACCAGGCCTCGCGAAGGCGATCGCCGGAACCATCGGGTCCCTCCAGTAGGTACATCACCTCGTAGCGGAGGTCGCCGACCGCGTCGTCCCCGCCGCCGACGATGACCTGGCCCGCGGCGGCCCTGAAGATCTCGTCCGGGAGCGCGATCTCCTCGCCGGTCACTTCCTCCACGAAGGCGGCCAGGAGCAGCAGCAGCCCGGCACCGCCCGCATCGACCACCCCGGCCTCCTTGAGCACCGGCAGCAGCTGCGGCGTGTCCTCCAGGGCCTTCTCCGCCCGTCGATAGACCCGGCGGAGGAGATCGGCGAGGCTCTCGCCTTGCGGGGTCTCGGTCTCCTGGGCCGCGGCGGCCGCCTCCCGCAACACGGTGAGGATCGTGCCCTCCACGGGACGCCCCACCGCCTCGTAGGCGGCGGCCGATGCCTTGTCGAGAGCCTCCACCAGCTGGGCGCGATCCACCAGATCGACGGCGCGGAACACATCGGCGAGGCCGCGGAGGATCTGGCTGAGGATGATGCCGCTGTTGCCCTGGGCCCCCATCAGCGAGCCGTGGGCGATGGCCTTCGCCAGATCGGCCATGCTCTCGGCGCCTTCGACTTCGGCGACGACCGATTCCACCGTCAGGGTCATGTTCGTGCCGGTGTCACCGTCGGGAACCGGATACACATTCAGGCGATTGAGGGCGTCCCGATACTCGCGCAGCCTGGTCAGGTAGCGCTGCAGGACCTTCTTCAGGTCTTGGGGGCGAAGGGTCGGCAGTGGTGGCGCCACAGCCTGGGGAGTATACGGCGGCTGATCTGGCGCATCCGGCCTCCGGTGCTATCCTTCCCGCCGCCCGTCAGGAGGTTCCTCCCACCGTGTCGTACCGCTGTGACATCTGCGGCAAAGGTCCGTGGGTCGGCAAGCAGGTCAGCCATTCGCACCGGCGCACCAATCGCCGTTGGCTGCCCAACATCCAGCGCGTCCGGGTCAGGGACGGGAGCAACTCGCGCCGCGTCCGCGTGTGCACCTCGTGTCTCAAGGCGGGCAAGGTCGAGAAGGTCTGACCGTGCAGGGTGTCGTCAAGATGTACGACCCCGAGACCGGATACGGCGTGATCGTCCGCGAAGACGACGGGACCGAGGTCCTGCTGCGGCCCGGTTCACTGGCCGGCAGCATCTTCCGCACCCTCCGCCAGGGACAGCGGATCGTCTTCGAGGTCGAACGCGATGGGGATCGAGCCTTCGCCGGCAGGGTCCGCATCGGATCCGACGGGTCGTAGCGGACCCGGACCGGCCCCAGGGCCGACGCCGTCGGGTAGAGTCCGCCTCGTTCCATCCGCGAAGGAGTGAAGGTGGTCGAAGCCTACGTGCTCATCCAGACCGAGGTCGGCAAAGCGGCCCAGGTCGCCGGTGAAGTGGAGAAGATCCCCGGCGTACGCGCCGCCGAAGCGGTCACAGGTCCCTATGACGCGATCGTCCACGCGGAAGCAGACGACGTCGACTCGCTCGGCAAGCTCGTCGTGGCGCGGATCCAGTCCGTGGAGGGCATCACCCGCACCCTCACCTGCCCCGTCGTCAAGCTCTGAGACGTCGCCACCCCGCCGGGATCGGCCGGCCCCGTCGTCGCGGAGTCAGCGCTCCAACGCCAGATTCACCAGTTCATCGCAGAGGTCCGGATACGGCATTCCCGAGGCGGCCCACATCATCGGGAACATCGACTTCGGCGTGAAGCCCGGCATCGTGTTGACCTCGTTCAGGATGAAGCCGCGCCCGCCTTCCTCGTAGAAGAAGTCGACGCGGGCGAGCCCGGCCCCCTCGACGACCTCGAAGGCTCGGCAGGCCAGCCGGCGCACCGCCTCCTCGGCATCCGGGTCGAGCACTGCGGGGACGATCAGCTCGGTGGCGTCGTCCTGGTACTTGGCCTGATAGGTGTACCAACCACCGCGCACGACGATCTCACCGGGAACCGAGGCCCGGGGACCTTGGAGCACAGCGACTTCGATCTCCCTGCCGGTGACCTCGGGTTCGACGACGGCTTTCGGGCCGTGCCGGAACACTTCCTGGAGGGCGTCCTTGATGCCCTCGGGGTCGGCGGCTCGACCGATCCCGACCGAGGATCCCAAGGCGGCTGGTTTGGCGAAGACGGGGATCCCGATCTCGTCGACGAGCTCGTCGATGGTGCCGGCGGGATCCTCCTCGAACTGGGAACGCCGAACGACGAAGAAGGGGGCGATCGGAATGCCGGCCTCTCTGAAGAGCCTCTTGGCGACGTCCTTGTCCATGGCGACGGCCGATCCGAGGACCCCGGAACCGACGTAGGGCTTACCCGCCATCTCGAACATGCCCTGGACCGTTCCGTCCTCTCCGTAGGGACCGTGGAGGACGGGAAAGGCCACGTCGAAGGGAATCGGGCCTCCGGGACCCCGAACGACCCCCTCCGGGACCTCGAAGACCACGTTCGGCCCCTCGGCTCTGAGCGGATCGATGGTCGGATCGGCAGCGTGCCACCCCCCCTCTCGATCGATCCCGATGGGCACGACGTCGTGGCCCTTCTCCATGAGCGCCGCCATGACGGCAACGGCGGAGACGCACGAAACCTCATGTTCGGCAGACCGACCGCCGAAGAAGACAGCAACACGAGCCACCACCGGAGACTACCAAGTGACTTCGCGAGCCCAGCGAGGCCGGGCGCGGCCCTTCGCCCCTGATTTCAAGGTGTGGGCGGTGCGAATCGCTATCGCCTCGATGTGGGTGGGCCTCATCTTGATCGCCGTCGACCGCGTCCCCGACCAGCAGCGGTTCCAAGCCGCACACCTCCCACTGGCGATCGGCGGGGTCGGCACCTTGGCCTTGAGCGTGCTTCCTTGGTCGCGCCTGTTCCGCTCTTCGCTCGGCGACGCGGTCGTGGCGGTCTGGTCGGCGGCCGTTGTCGGGGTCCTCATCTGGGCGCCCGATCTCGACATGGGTGAACCGCCGCTCGGCATCTATCTCGGTCTGGTCGTGTTCGCCGCCGTGATGCTGCCCCGACCGGCGGCCGTCGCCATCATCGGTGGCTCGCTGGGGGGGTACGTGGCGACGACGCTTCGGTCCGGGATCTCGTTTGGGCCGGGCCACGTCGCCGGCATCGTCGGCATCATGAGCCTGAGCACGCTGGCGGCGCTCGTCGCCGCAGAACTGGAGAGACGGGTCCGTCGAGAGTCTCTGCAGGTACGCCAGTTGCGCCGCGATGAGGGCGTTCTCATCCGACGAGAGGCCGAACTCGATCGTGCCTACTCGGTCCTCCGCAGCATCGCGGGCGGGAGCACTCTGGCCAAGGTGGTCCCCGACCTCCTGGGCAAGGTTGCCGAGCCGGTGGCAGCGAGAGTCGGCATGGTGTTCCTCTATCGCGCCGAGGAGCAGGCCCTGGAGTTGCTGCTCCCGGTCTGGTCGGCCTCCGGGGGCCGCACCGCCGACCAACCCTCGGTTCTGCCCTTGAACGAGCACGGGGTCGCCCAACGAGTGTTCGCCGAGGGCATCCAGGCAGTCGTGAACGTCCTGGAGAGCTCGACCGGCGCCTGGGGTGATCTCATCACCGACTTCCGCCTCCACAACCTGATGGCGAGCAGACTCCAGATCGAGGGCCGCGAAGTGGGGATCGTGCTCGTCGCCAACCGCACCACGGGCGACTTTGAGGATGACGATGCCGAAATCCTCGAGGCCCTGGCCGCCCCGGCCGCCCTCGTCGTGGATCACGTCTCCCGCTATCAGGAGGCCCGGGAGACCTCGGAGCGGATGGCAGAACTGGCCGAGCTCAAATCGAATTTCGTCTCGGTGGTCAGCCACGAGCTCCGGACGCCGCTCACCTCGATCATCGGCGGGCTGAAGACCGCCCTCCGGCCTGAGTTCGCCCACCCGAACCCCACAGTCGGTTCGCTGCTGGAATCCGGAGCGAAGCAGGCCGATCGTCTCAACACGCTGATCGAGGACCTCCTGGCGATCTCACGCGTGGACCGTCGGGCGATTCCGGTGCGGCCGGAGATCGTGGAGCTGAGGGAGCTCATCAGGAGCGCCGTCGGGGATGTGCCGGGATCGGAGCAACTGGTCACGGTGCGCATCGCCCCAACGCTCCCCCCGATGGTGCTGGACCCGGCCCACTTGAGGCGAGTGCTCATCAATCTGCTCGGCAACTCCGTGAAGTACGGCGAGGGATCCCCGATCGAGATCGTGGTCCGACCCGAGGCCGGGGAGCTGTCCATGATGGTCGCCGACCACGGCCCGGGGCTCTCCTTCGAGTTGCGGGATAGGGCTTTCGACGCCTTCAGCCAGCTCGACCGAAGATCCGTGGACGCCAAAGGGGGCGTCGGACTCGGCCTCGCCATCGCCCGCGGCCTGGTGGAAGCCATGGGAGGGACGATCCGCTACGAGCCGACCCCGGGCGGCGGAGCCACCTTCAAGATCCGGCTGCCGCTGTCCAAGCCCGCCCTTCAGGATCCGCCGATCTCGTCGGCCGCCGCCGTCGGCTGATCACCCGGCCCGGCGGCGACGGCGTGGAATCCACCGTCGACGTGGACCACCTCTCCCGTCGTCATCGGGCACCAGTCCGAGAGGAGCACCGCCACCATCCGGGCCACTGCGTCGGGATCACCGACGTCCCAGCGGAGGGGGGCCCGCTCCGACCACACCTCCTGGAATCGAGCGAAGCCGGGAATCGATTTGGCGGCAACGGTGCCCAGCGGTCCGGCCGATACGGCATTCACCCGGATCCCGTCGGCTCCGAGATCTCGAGCGAGGTACCTGGTCACCGACTCGAGAGCCGACTTGGCGACCCCCATCCAGTCGTAGGCGGGCCAGGCTTGAGTGTTGTCAAAGTCCAGCGTCACCAACGCTCCGCCGCCGGCTTTCCGGAAGAGCGGCAGGAGACCGACCGCCAGCGTCTTGTAGGAGAACGCCGACGTCAGGAAGGCGGTGGCTGCGCTGTCGGCGGGCGTCTCGAGGAAGCGCCCTCCGAGTGCATCCTCGGGGGCGTAGGCGATGGCGTGCACGGCACCGTCGATGCCCCCCCAACGCCGGTCGAGTTCGGCCACCAGTTCGCGCATGTCGGCGTCGCTGGTGATGTCGAGTTCGAGCACGTCCGGCGGCTGCGGCAGGCGCCGCGCCGAACGCTCAGTGAGGCTGCGGGCCCGCCCGAATCCGGTGAGCACGACCTCGGCGCCCTGTTCCTGGGCGACCCGAGCGCTGTGCCATGCGATCGAGTCATCGGTGAGGACACCGGTCACCAGCAGGCGCTTCTCGTTCAGGATCACTGGCCCTCCTCGGGAGCCGTCATGGTAGGAGCCCCGGCATTCAGCCGCCTGCGTTGGCCCACGCCCTGAGGCCGAGGCCCATCACGAAGAGGAGCAGCAACCCCCAGGTCAGCGCGGGCCGTCGGGTGATCTGGGCGCGGAAGATGTAGGCGAACACGAACGTGACCACGATCACGACCCCGTAGAAGACATGGAAGTCGTCGCCGGGCTCCTCGCCCTGCTGCAGCAGGATGAGACCGAAGGCCACCTGGAGCAGCATCGCCCCCGCCCCGGCTCCGAAGACCCACCGGGATGCGGCCCCGACCGACCGGCGAGCCACCGCCAGCCCCAGCCCGAGCAATCCCGCCAGCCCGGCGAGCGCCACCGCAACATACGTCCAGAACTCGTGGAGGCCGTGCATCGCCAGGACGCTAGCGGGGACGGGTCACCCTCGCCGTCTCGGCCTCCAGGTTCTCGACGAGGACGGCCCCGTCGAGGTGGATGGCGATGCCGTGAGCTCCGCCGCCCACCGACACCTCGCCGATTGCCTCGATGCCCTCGTCGGCCACGACCGGAAGCCGACGCCGTGATCCGAACGGGGTGATGGCTCCCCGGGGGTAGCCGGTCACCGCCAGGGCCGCGTCGGCCTCGGCGAGCGACAGGCGGGCCACCCCGAGATGGGACCGCAGCCGGGGCCAGTCGATCACCCGATCTCCCGGCACCAGCACGAAGAGGTAGTCGTCGTCTCCCCGCCGCACCACCAGGGTCTTGATGATCCGGTCGACCCCGATCCCCCGCTTCTCCGCCGCCTCGTCGATGTTGCTCACCGGGCCGTAGGCGACGACTCGGTGGGCGAGACCGGCGGCGGTCACTGCGGCGATGGCCGGTGTCTCCATGCCCGAGCAGGTTAGGAGGCCGGCCTCGCTCCGCCTACAGTCCCCGGCACCGATGAGAGGACCACAGTGACCCGATTCGCCGTCACCGGCGCTCTGCTGATCGACGGCGCCGGTAGCGCCCCACAGCCCGACTCGACGGTCATCTGGGAAGAGAACCGCATCGTGTGGGTGGGACCGGATCGAGATGCCGATCTCGGCAACGCCGAGGAGATCCCCGCTGCAGGCGGAGCCGTTCTCCCGGGCCTGATCGACGCCCACGTCCACCTGTGTCTCGACGGGACCATCGAGGGCGTCGACGGCGTAGGCGCGGAGCCGATCGATCAGGTCCGGGACCGGGCCATGGGTGCCGCCCGCAGGTTGCTCGGGGTGGGCATCACAACCGCGCGCGACCAGGGATCACGCGACGGGGTCGCCATCGAGGTCGCCGCGGCTCAACGCCGCGGGGATCTCGTGGGAGCAAGGGTGTTGGCGGCGGGACGGGGAATCACCCGCACCGGCGGACACGGCTGGATGATCGGCGTCGAAGCCGATGGACCCGACGGGGTCCGGGCGGCGGTGGTCACGGAAGCAGAGCGCGGCGCCGACATCATCAAGCTGTTCCCCACCGGCGGGGTCCTCGGGAGCGGTGCCCACGGCTTCCAGGTCGTCATGACGGCCGAGGAAGTGGCGGCCGCAACGGAGGAGGCCCACGCCAGGGGCCTGCTGGTGGGGGCGCATACCCACGGTCCCGAGGGAATCGACCTGGTCCTCGACGGCGGCGTCGACACCATCGAGCATGCCACGGGGATCACCCCGGATCAGGCTCGGCGCGCCGCCGATGCGGGGGTGGCGATCGTTCCCACCCTGACGGCCACAGAGGTGATCCTCGGGCACCTCGATGCCCTTCCCGAGGATCTGCGGGAGCGGGTGGCCGAGGTGTCGGCCCTGCAGGAATCTGGCATCCGGGCGGCGATCGAAGCCGGGGCCACCGTCCTGGCGGGTACCGATGCGGGAACCCCCTTCAACCCGCCGGGCCTGCTGCTCACCGAGATGAAGATCCTGGCCCGGCTCGGTCTCGGTACCGAGGGGGCGCTGGCGGCGGCCACCGGGGCCACTGCGACAGCGTTGCGGCTCGACGGGATAGGTGTAATCGGCGTTGGGATGGTGGCCGATCTCCTGGTCGTGGAAGGCGACCCCACGCTCGATCTGGAGACGCTGGCCGAGCCCCGTGTGGTCGTGCAGGACGGCCGGGTGCGCTGAACCGGCCGGTCAGTCGTCGTCGAGGAGCGACTGCTTCTTGGCCTCGTACTCGTCGCGATCGAGCAGGCCGTCCTTGTAGAGCTGGGCGAGCCGCTCCAGCTTGCTCACCGAGTCGGATTCGCTGCCGCCCCCGCCGCTCAGCAACTTCGACCGGTCCTCCCGCACTCGGTAGAGGAGACTCTGGAACTCCTCGGGGCCGGGGATGTCGCCGAAGCGGCTCTGGCCCATCTCGCCGGCAGACTCGATGAGCAGGTCCCCCGACCGCAGAACCCGCTCGAGGATCGTCTGACTGAACGAGACGTCGTTGATGTTCTCGAGGGGCATCTCCAGGCCCTTTCGGGCGAGGACTCCGCGCCGGGTGATGAGCCGCTCGGTGGTGAGGATGTACCAGGTGAACCACCATGAGATGAAGGGAAACAGTCCCAGCACGAAGATGGCCACCGCCGCCGCTCCGGTGACGGCCCAATCGAAGATCTCCTGATCGGGCGGGTAGACCCAGGTGAGTACCACGGCGGCGCCCAGGAGCAGCGTCCATCCGAACGGAATGACCAGCAGTCTCCAATGGGGTCGAAACTCGCGAACGATCTTTTCGCCGGTGGTGAGGAGGCGTTCCGGGTAACCCATGGGGTGCATCCTAGGGCCCCGGAACGCGGGAAACCCCGAGGGAGCCTCGGCCGAAGCCTCCACCCTCTCGGGGTTCCCTTCCCGTCGGGTCCGTTCCCTTGCGGGCCGGTCCCCCGGCGGGAACCGAAGCGGCCTTGCGACCACTCCGATCCCTGCCTCGAGCGAACTCTCGGCGGGTCGGTTCCGACCCCGGCCGCCCCGAACCCGAAGGTCCGTCTCGCCCGTTCCTCCTTGCGGAGGTGGCCGTCGCCTCCGTCGGATCGGTCTCCCGACTCGACGGTCCCGTCACGTTAGAGGCTGGACGCCGGGTGCGCCCCGAGAAACGCCAACTCGTTTTCGCGACCGAACGCTTTGTTTCGCGACCTCAGGCGCCCCGTGAACCGACTTCCCGATCGAGCATGAGGAGAGCGGCCGGATCGTCGGCGGCCATGGTCACGGCCTGGAGGAGCGCCCCCACCGACGCTTCCTCTTCCGTCTGCTCCTCGATGAACGACTGCAACAGGGGGAGGCTGGCGTAGTCGTCTTCGGCGACGGCCGAGCGATACAACGCGTGGACGGCGCGGGTCACCTTCTCCTCACCGGCCTGGGCGTGTCCCACGGCGGCCAGCGGCGACTCGAACTCCGAGGAGGGGACCGCGATGGTTCGCAACTCGACCGGTACGCCCCGGTCGAGGAGATAGCGACGGAACTTCTCGGCGTGCTCGACCTCCTCGCGGTATTGAGCCTCCATCCACCGGGCGAAGCCGGGAAGATTCTCGGCCTCGAAGTACGAGGCGATGGCAAGGTACGAATAGGCCGCGGAGAACTCGAGTGCGATCTGATTTTGGAAGGCCGAGAGAAGATCGGCGCTCATCGTCATGGTCACCTCCGTGTCCGGTCTGGTCCCAGGCTATCCCGGGTGAGCATCGCGCCAAATCGAACCGGACGCGAGAACCCCGAGGAAGTCTCAGCCGAAGCCTCGACCCCCTCGGGGTCTCAACCCTTCGTGGTGCGCCCCTTGCGAAGCGCTCCCCGGAGGGAACCCGGCCACCGAGCCGAAACCCGGCTTTCGGGCCGTGGCCTCGGAGGCAACCGAGTGAGCCCGAAAGCCCTCTCGGACGTCTCCCTTGCGGGAGCCTCCTCCGAGGCCGCCTCCCCGTTTCCTTTCGGTCCCGAGGAGGAAGTAGGGGAACCATACGACCGTTCGAGAACCGGCGTCAAGCAGAAACGCTTCTTTGTTTTCGCGTCTCACGCGAACTATTCGCGAGCGCCGCTCAGACCCCGAACCCACCCCGAGAGACCCGTGCACGGCGGGAACTACACTCGTGTCACTCCGGTCGGGTAAGGTCGCCCCATGCCACTCGAGACCCTGTCTCCAAGCCGGGCCGGAGACTTCAAGACGTGCCCGCAGCTCTTCAAGTTTCGGGCGATCGACCGCCTCCCCGAACCGGCCACGGTCTATCAGGCTCGAGGCACCACGGCCCACCAGGCGCTCGAATGGCTCTTCGACAAGCCGGCGGAGGACCGCACCCCCGAGGCACTCTTCGACCTGTTTCGACTGGCCTGGGCCGAGCTGCGCACCACCGACTACGACGGGTTGTTCGCCGAGGTCGAGGAGGAGCGTGCCTGGGGTGTCGAGAGTCTCGAGTTGCTGGCCAACTACTTCGCCGTGGAGGATCCCCAGACGATCGAGCCCATCGATCGCGAACTCGACATGCTGGAGGAGATGGAGGGCATCACCATCCGCGGCATCCTCGACCGCATGGAGGAGACCGACGACGGCCGCCTCGTCATCACCGACTACAAGACCGGCAAGGCGCCCCCGGAGCGCTACGCCCTCCCCGCCTTCTTCGCCCTCAAGATCTACGCCCTCCTCATCCGCCGGCGGACCGGCCGCACCCCCGATTCCGTCAAGCTGATCTACCTCAACGGCCCGACGGTCTACGAGATACCCATCAACGATGCCCAACTGGATGCCGTCGACCGGCAACTCCGGGCCTTGTGGACGGCAATCGAGCGGGCCATCGACGAGGACCGCTTCCCGGCCCGGGTGGGTCGTCTCTGCGATTGGTGCGCCTTCCAGGACATCTGCCCGGCGTGGGAAGAGCAGATCCCGGCCCTCACCGCTGGGCCCCCCGCTGCGCCCTGAGGGGACACTCGGGATCCCCGTCGGGACTTCACCGTGATTCGATTCGGCCCCGCAGCAATCGGGTGAGATCACCGCGGCCCGGGGGAAGCGCGCGTCAGGGACGCCTCGGCACCCCTGTAAGGACTTCGCTTCGATTCCGTTCGCCCTGACACCGATCTGGTGAGATGAGGCCCGCCCCAGGGCAGCCGTCGCTTGACCATGCCATTCTCTGGGAAGATCAAACGACCTCGAAAAGTCTTGGACGGTGCGGTCGCCCGGGGTGCCGTGCCCTGGCTCTCTACTGCAGACGTCTCGTCGCAGCAATGGCCCACCCGGTGGGCAGTTCAGGAAGTCGACGCCTTGGGAGAGGACAGTCCACCGAGGAACGACTGGATCGCATCGAGAATCTCGCCGGAGGACACCTGCGGAAGGTGGTCGGCCCCGTCGAACTCCACGAGTTGGGCCTTCGGGATGTGGCGAGCAAGCCACCGGCTGCCCTCGACCGGCGCGTCAAGGTCTCCGGTTCGGTGCATGATCAATGTGGGCACCTGGATCTCGCCAACGAGATCTCGAATGTCGATTTCCGTGTTCATCTCGCCGAGTGTGCGAGCTGCGGCTGGGCTGGCACCGGAGCGAAGATACCTGGACCAGTACTCACGAAACGATGCATCGTCCTGCACGCTTGGTGCCATGGTCCGCAGGTCTACGTCTCCTCCCCACTCCCTCTCGATGAAGCTGAGCCAACGGCTGCGTGCTCGAGCCGAAGGCGCCCACGGGTACTCAGGGGATGGCTTCCTTGCGGCGTAGGAACCGTAGAGGATCAGAGCGAGTGTCCGATCCGGGTGGGTGGCTGCGGAATGCGCTGCCATCGCACCACCCTCTGACACCCCAAAGAGGACCGCCCGTTCACTGCCGACTGCATCGAGGACGGCATCAACATCTTCTGCTCTGGTGGCGAGATCTGGAAGTTGGCTCACGGCCACGCGATCGGAAAGACCTGTGCCCCTCTTGTCGAAGCAGATCAGGCGTGAGAAGGAAGCCAATCCGCGGAGGAATCGCGACGGGAGTTCGTGTTCCCACATGATTTCGATGTTGGAGACCCACCCCGGCACGTATACGAGGTCGATGTCGCCCGACCCGATCGCGTAGTGGGCGATGCTCACGCCGTCCCGAGTGGTGGCATATCGAACGACGGGCACAACGGGCGCCCTTTGGTGAGTCCACGACGGGAGGCTGGTGTCGTGCATCAGCATCATCTCTTCGAGGTGCCGCAGCTCGGGTGATGGCTCGATACCGAGTTCCTCTCCGAGCACGCGTCGAGTTCGCTCGTAGACCCGAAGGGCTTCGGCTTGCCGGCCACCCTGGTACAGGGCGGTCATCAACTGAGCGCGCAGGCGTTCCCGCAATGGGTGGGCGTCCACCAGCGCCTCCAATTCGAGCACCAGTTCTGCGTGCTTCCCGAGAGCCAGATCGGCGTCGACACGTCCCTCAACGCCGAGTACGCGCAACTCGTTGAGGCGAGTGATCTCCGGAATGAGCGATGGGGCTCCAGCCAGATCAGCGTACGCCTCACCCCTCCACAACCCCTCGGCCTCCCGCAACACGCGGGACGCACTCTCCGGATCGCCTGTGAGCAAGCCGCGGCCCTTGCTGACGAGCTCCTCGAATCGAACTACATCGAATACCCCGGAATCCAACTCGATGACGTACCCGGGGGGCCGCGCCGAAAGCGTTCCAGGTCTCGTCGGTTCGAGAATCCTCCGGAGTGACGAGACGTAGGCCTGGACAGTCCGGTGAGCCGTCCTAGGAGGGGCATCGAGCCACACTTCCTCGATGATCCGACCCGTCGATACGACCTCATTGACACGAGCGAGCAGAGTGGCCAATACGAGCCGTTGCTTGGGTCCACCGAGATTCAGCTTCCGCCCTTTGTGATCTGCATCAATCGGTCCGAGAACTCGAATCTCCACATCAAAACCCTACATCCGGCAGCCACCGCCGGAATGACTGCTCATTGCCGGTGATGTTGCAGATGACGTCGCTCGCTCCAACCGGATCACTGCAGCGCTCCCGCGAGCGGGGCGTATCACTTCGACAGGACCTGCCCACTGATCCGGGAGGGCGTAATGCGGTGGAGAAGCGTTGTATGTGTTCTCGGCCTGGTGGCCGCAGCGTGTGGTGGTGGCGATGACGACAGCACCGAGGGCGCGGCATCTGATGTGCCGTCCGGTACCAACGCCCTCACGTACTCCTGGACCGCTGAGGACGGCTCCGTTGTCGACCGCGAGTATCTCCTCTATGTGCCGGAGGATTACGCGTCTGAGGAGTCCTGGCCGCTCGTGCTCTGGCTCCATGGCGGTCCCGGGCCCGAGACTCTGGCCGACATAGCAGTCGCGGGACTGCCGGCAGTCGTCGAGTTGCTGCCCTATCGATTCGTGATGGTTGCGCCGTTGGCCACGGCTGCCGACATGG
>JBFFRY010000025.1:0-39769 GCA_041572755.1 Acidimicrobiia bacterium
AAGGGAGGACAGGTTCCGGTCGAATTCTTCGGCGGCGCCACGGCGAGGCCGGCTCGAGCGGAAGCGGCTCAGGGAACCAACGCCGACGGCCGCGGCCGCCGCGAGCCGACTCGACTTGGGTCGATCCGATGGTTGTCTGGAAGAATCGACATGCTGATGACTAAGCCAACGCCGGAACTCCCCGACCGGGCCCGGGTGGTCGTGATCGGTGGGGGCGTGATCGGCACCAGCGTCGCCTACCACCTGGCCCATGCGGGATGGACCGATGTCGTCCTGTTGGAGCGGGACCGGTTGACCTCGGGGACCACCTGGCATGCCGCCGGGCTGGTGGTGACCTTCGGGTCGCTCTCAGAGACCTCCACCGAGATGCGGCGCTACACCCGCGATCTCTACGCCCGACTCGAACAGGAGACCGGACTGGCGACCGGGTTCTCCCCGGTCGGCTTCGTGGAGATAGCCGCCGACGAGGACCGGCTCGAGGAATACCGGAGGGTGGCGGCCTTCAACCGCTATTGCGGCGTGGATGTGGAGGAGATCTCGGCCGCCGAAGTGGCCGAACTGTTCCCCCTGGCCCGCACCGACGACATCCTGGCCGGCTTCTACGTGGCCGGCGACGGCCGGGCCAACCCGGTCGATGTGACGATGTCGCTGGCCAAAGGGGCTCGGAACCTGGGGGTGAAGGTGGTGGAAGGCGTCCCGGTCACCGGGGTGTTGCAGGAGGGCGACGCGGTGACGGGCGTGCGAACCGCGATCGGCGACATCCAGGCCGAGTACGTCGTCAACTGCACCGGGATGTGGGCCCGCCAGCTGGGGGAGCAGGCCGGGGTGACGATCCCACTTCAGGCGGCCGAGCACTACTACCTGATCACCGAGCAGATCCCCGGCATCTCGCCCGACTGGCCGATCATCGAAGACCCGGCCTCCTACGGGTACTACCGCGAGGAGGTCGGGGCGTTGCTGATCGGTCTCTTCGAGCCGGTGTGCGCCCCGTGGCGTGTCGAAGGCGTGCCCGAGGACTTCAGCTTCGGTGAGATACCCCCCGACTGGGACCGCATGGGTCCCTACGTGGAAAAGGCGATGAGCCGGGTGCCGGTCGCCGCCGAGACCGGGATCCGCAAGTTCTTCTGCGGACCGGAGAGCTTCACCCCCGACCTGCAGCCGGTGGTGGGGGAGGCCCCCGAGCTGCGCAACTACTTCGTGGCGGCCGGCCTCAACTCGATCGGCTTGCTCACCGCCGGGGGCATCGGCCGGGTGGTGGCCCACTGGATCGCGACGGGTCGCCCCGATGTCGACGTGACCGGCCTCAACATCGACCGCCTCCACCCCTACCAGGCGACGCCGGAGTACCGCCGCACCCGAACCGTCGAGTCCCTCGGGCTCGTCTACCAGGCGCACTACCCGACCCGGACCATGACGACCGCCCGCAACGCCAAGCTGTCGCCGCTCCATGGGCGCCTCAAGGATCGAGGAGCCTACTTCCGCGACGTGAGCGGCTGGGAGGCCCCCGACTGGTACGCCCCGACCGGGGTCGAGCCGGCCGTCGAACGGCTCTCGTGGGGCCGCCACAACTGGTTCCCCTACTGGGAGGCGGAGCACCACGCAGCCCGGCAGGGCGTGGTGCTGATGGACATGTCGTTCATGCCCAAATTCCGGGTGGAAGGTCGTGACGCCGGCCGCCTGCTGGAGCACCTCTCGGCCAATCGCGTCGACGGCGACGCCGGCCGCATCACCTACACCCCGTGGCTCAACGAGGACGGCCGGATGGAGGCCGATCTCACCGTCACCAAGCTCGACGAGGGCCGCTTCTGGGTGGTGGCCACCGACACCGCCCACCGCCACGTCGAGACCCGCCTGCAGCGCCACCTCGGCGGCCTCCACGCCTTCGTCACCGACGCCACCGGCGGCCACGCCCAGATCAACGTGCAGGGTCCCCGGTCCCGGGAGCTGCTGCAGGCGGTGACCGGGGCCGATCTCACCGACGCATCGTTCCCTTTCCGCACCGCCCGGGAGATCCCCATCGGCTTCGCCACGGTGCTGTGTGCCCGCATCACCTACGTGGGCGAGTTGGGTTACGAGCTCTTCGTCCCCACCGATCAGGCCATCGGGGTCCACGACCTGTTGGTGGCGGCCGGTGAGGAACTCGGCCTGGCCCACGCCGGCCTCAAGGCGCTGTCCAGCCTGCGGATGGAGAAGGCCTACCGCGATTTCGGCCACGACATGGACAACACCGACGGGGTGTGGGAGGTCGGCCTCGGTCATGTCGTCGACCTGTCCAAGGACTCGTTCCTGGGCCGGGAAGCTGCCGAAGCCGCCCGGGCCGCCGGGCCGCCGTCGCGGCGGCTGGTGCAGATCCTGGTGGGAGACCCCGAGCCGCTCATGTATCACGGCGAGGTGGTCCACCGCGATGGGGTCCCCGTCGGCGACGTGCGGGCCGCCTCCTACGGCTTCACCCTCGGGGGGGCGGTGGGTCTGGCGATGATCGAGGCGCAAGAACCGGTCACCCGGGGATACCTCGACGCCGGCGAGTGGGCCGTCGACATCGCCGGCCAGCGCTACCCGGCGGTGGCCTCGCTCGCCCCCCTCTTCGACCCGTCGGGGGAGCGGGTCAGGGGCTAGGCCCCGCCGCCGTTGCCCCCCAGCAAACGGGCCACCGCGGCGTTGGCCGCCTCCTCCCTGGCCGTGGCCTTGATGATGCGGCGCCGGGTGGCTTCCAATCGCTTCTCGGCGTCGGCCAGCTTGCGCCGCTCGTGGCGTTGCGGGCTCTCCTCGGCCCGGACCCGGAGTTCGGCGATCTCCCCGGCGACCTTGTCGAGCTGCTTGTGAAGCGCGGCCAGCCGCTCGCGGGCCTCGGCCGCCTCCCGCTCGGCGATGGCGAGCCGCCCCGGGGGGCCCGACTCGGGTCCGGCGGCGAGGTCGACGGGAGCCCCCGCCAGGAACCCCGCGGTCATCGGGAGATGGGCCACGACCCGGTCGAACTCGTTCCCGAACTGGTCGAAGACGTTGCCTTCCCTCAGCCGCATCGGAAGCAGGACCAGAGCGGCGTCGGCGGAAGCCTTCACCATGGCGGCCGGAGTGGCTTGCGCCACCGTGTGGATCGACGCCGGGATGCGGAAGACGTCGAAGGACTCGGTGAGGTCGGCTCTCACCGACTCGGCATCTGCGTCGGGCGCGACGGGGACCACGATGCGGATCTCGGCCCGCGACCACTCGGGGGTCCTCGTGAACAGGTAGGCGGTGAGGGCGGCGAGCGTGCTCGCCTTGCCGTCGTTCCACCACACGTCGATGCGCCGCTGCCGCTGGGGTGTCTCGACCATGCGGTTCCAGCGGGCCTCGTCGGTGGACATGACCACCACGTTCTGCCCGTATCGAGCCACCTCCTGGAGGGCGGTCACGTAGGCGGCGCGGCGTTGCCGGTCGGGCTGCTCGGGGAGCCCGAACAGCGCCGTGTTGGCCTCCAGCGGGCCCACACCGAACGACTGCACGACCGTGGCCAGGGCTTCCATTCCGTTGGGGGCGAGGACGACCCTGGCGTGGATGTTGAGACCCAGGGCGGCGATCTGGGCCCGCAGGGTCGCCTCTTCCTCCTCGCGGGCCTTGCGGTCCATGGCCCCGCCACCCTCCAGGATCAGCATCGCCGCGGTCAGCCCGCTGCGTCCCTCCATCCAGGTGGCGAATCGCAGGAGGCGCTCCCGACGGAGCGGGTCCGCCGAGAACACCAGCAACTGGGGTCGCCAGTTGCGGGCCGTCTCCACTTCGGCCGTCATCGCCTGGAGCGACTCCTTGGCCCGTTGGAAATGGTGGGAGTGGCTGGCATCGGCCCAGCGCTCCGGCCGGGCTCGCCGGGCCAGGTATTGGTAGATGCCTCCCAGCACCAGGACGGCGGCGGCACCGGCCAGCGGGTTGATGGCCAGCATGGCCCCCAGGCACAGCAGGGCCCCGATGAGGCTGGAGCGACGGTTGAAGAAGCGGAATCGGGGCCGGAACGAAGGGCTCGACGCCTGCGCCTCGAAGTAGGTGGCGTAGTTGAGGAGCCCGTACGAGATCAGGAAGAACATCGAGACGACGGGAGCGATGGCATCCAGGTCGCCGAGGGCGATCGTGCCCATCCCGATGGCGAGCGTCAGGAGAACGGCGCGGCGCGGGTTCCCGGCGGCTCCGTGACCCTTGGCGAAGAACCCCAGCGCCGGGAAGATCCGGTCGGAGGCCAGCGACTGCAGGATCCGGGGACCTCCGAGGAGCGAAGCCATGGCCGACGAGAGTGTGGCGGCGATGACCCCGGCGTCGATGAGCGCCGGTACCTTGGCGACGGTGTTCATGATGCCGGTGTCGTCGATCATCTCGGTGCGGGTGGCGTTGGCGGCCAGCAGCACCGCCACCGAGATGTAGACGAGGGTGGACAGGCCCACAGCGACGAACGTGCCTCTCGGGAGGCTCTTGCCCGGTTCCCTGAGGTCTCCCGACATGCTGACTCCCTGGGTGAAGCCGGTGACCGCCGGGAAGAAGATGGCGAACACCACCCAGAAGCCGAGGGCTCCGTCGGGCGAGGAGAGCCCTTCGCTCACCCGCTCCCCGGCGGCTCCCTCCAGCGCGCCCAGGTAGAAGGAGATGAGAGCCGCCACCAAGGCGACCATCACCACGTACTGGAACCGGGTGGCCACGTCGGCGCCCGCCCACGCCAACACGAACAGCCCGGCGATGGCCACCGCTGCGATCACCTGACTGGCCCACTGAGCCTCCCAGCCCGCCACCGAGGCCACGGCCTCGCCGAAGCCGATGGCGTAGAAGCCGACCGAAACCGATTGGGCCAGGAACAGCACGATCCCGATGGCTCCCCCGAACTCCATGCCGAGGGTGCGGGAGATGAGGTAGTAGTCGCCGCCGCCGCGGACCTCGATGTTGGTGGCGATCGCAGCGACCGAAATCGAAGTGAGCACCGACACTGCGGTGGCGCCGCCGATGATCAGGAGCGCCTTGACGAGCCCGGCGTTCCCCACGACGTAGCCGAGCCGCAGGAAGAGGATGATCCCGAGGATCGTGAGAATCGACGGGGTGAACACCCCGCCGAAGGTGCCCAGGCGGCCCTGGTTCTGGCTCGTCACATGGCGATTGTGGTCGCCCGGGTGCCCGGGTGCCAGCCTCGGGTGGTGTCGAGGACCCGCTCCGGCACCCACATCGATGGCGGGAGCGCGATCCGTCGTGACCCGGTAGGTTCCCACCCGTGGGGTTCACCGGCAAGGTTGCCATCGTGACCGGAGCCGCCTCCGGGATGGGGGCGGCCAGTGCTCGCCGGCTGGCCGCCGGCGGTGCCGCGGTCGTGATCGTCGACCAGAACGAGGCCGGGGCGATCGAAATCGCCGGAGAAGTCGGGGGTGAGGCGCTGACGGGAGACGTCGGGGACAGCTCCTTCTGCGACCACGCGGTGGCCACGGCCGTCGATCGCCACGGCTCCTTGGACGTGCTGGTGAACGCCGCCGGCGTCATCGTGCGGGCACCCGGCCACGAGACCACCGACGCGCAGTGGCGGCGCATCTTCGCCGTCAACGTCGACGGCGTGTTCGCCATGTGCCGGGCGGCGCTGCGGGTGATGCGCACCCAGGGGAGAGGCGCGATCGTCAACTTCGGGTCCATATGGGGCGACGTGGGAAGCGCCGGCCACGCCGCCTACGCCGCCACCAAGGGGGCCGTCCACCAGCTCACCAAGTCCTTGGCGCTCGAGCACGCCCGGGACGGCATCCGGGTCAACGCGGTGGCGCCCGGCGAGATCCGCACCCCGATGCTGGCCTCGGAGCGCCCCGCCCCACCGACCGAAGATGAGCTGCAGCGCATCGCCGACGAGACGGTGCCGATGGGGCGCCTCGGGGATCCCGATGAGGTCGCCGCGGTCGTGGCGTTCCTGGCTTCGGATGAGGCGAGTTACCTGACCGGATCGATCGTCACCGTCGACGCCGGATACACGGCGCGATGAGCAGATTCGTCGGCAAGGCCGTGCTGGTGACGGGAGGCAACTCGGGGATCGGCCGCGCCGCTGCCGCCGCCTTCGCTTCGGAAGGCGGGTCGGTGATGATCGCCGCCCGCAACGAGGATCGCTCGGCGGACGTCGTCGGGGAGATCACCGGAGCCGGGGGCACCGCGGCGGCCGTCCGCTGCGACGTGACGAGCCCCGCCGACTGTGAAGCGGCGGTCACCGCCACCGTGGAGCACTACGGGAGCCTCGACGTGCTGTTCAACAACGCCGGCGTCATCTTTCGGGAGAAGACCGTGCCTGCGACCTCCGTCGAGGAGTGGGATGCAACCTTCGAGATCAACACCCGGGGCACGTTCCTCATGTCCAAGGCGGCCCTCGAGGTGATGATCGAACAGGGCGGCGGCGTGATCATCAACAACGCTTCATACTTCGGGCTGGTCGGCGGCCGGGGCACCGCGGCGTACAGTGCCTCCAAGGGAGCGGTGGTCCTGCTCACCAAGGCCATGGCGCTCGACCACGCCTCGAACGGGATCAGGGTCAACTGTGTGTGCGCCGGTTCGGTCGACACCCCCATGCTCCAGGGAGAGATGGAGGAGATGGGGGGCGAAGCAGCGGTGCGCCATCTCTTCGAAGACAAGCATCCACTCGGCCGGATTGCCTCCCCCCACGAGATCGCTCAGGCGGTTCTCTACCTGGCCTCGGACGACGCCGCGTTCGTGACCGGCGCCGCCTTGCCGATCGACGGGGGGCTCACGGCGGGCTAGCAACGGGAACGGTTCCGGGAACAAAGACCCCTTGGACGCGGTTTCTACCTACGATCCCCGCCCCTGCGAAGGAACGAACGAGCATGGAACCGGTCTCCGAAGTCGTCGATTTGGGCTTCCCGTGGACGGGGGTCGACCCGTTCATCTTCACGGTGCATCACGTCGACCACTACCCGGCCGGCAATGAGGCGCTCGGCCCGGTCGCCTCCCTCGAAGGTCGCAACCTCGGCTCCGACTTCTCCTACCAAGACGGGTGGAGCATGTATCACGGGGGAGTGGTGCCCGGGTTCCCTCAGCATCCCCACCGCGGCTTCGAAACGGTCACCGTCGTCCGGCGCGGCTACGTCGATCACTCCGATTCGCTGGGGGCCACCGCCCGCTACGGCGAAGGCGACGCGCAGTGGCTCACCACCGGCAGCGGGATCATGCACGCCGAGATGTTCCCCCTCCTCAACCCTTCGGGGCCGAATCCCCTTCAGCTGTTCCAGATCTGGCTCAATCTTCCCCCCGAGTCGAAGATGGTCCCGGCCCACTTCGCGATGCTGTGGGGCGAGGAGATCCCCACCATCAACCCGGCCCCCGGGGTGACGCTCGACGTGATCGCGGGAACCGTCGACGGGGCAACCGCCCCGGCTCCGCCGCCCGACTCGTGGGCCTCGCGGGCCGACTCGCACCTGGGTATCTGGGTGGTGCAGATGGACCCCGGCGCCACCTGGGAGGTGCCCGCCGCTCCCGCCGGAGTCAACCGGACGCTTCACTGTGTCACCGGGTCCCGCGTTGAGATCGGATCGGTCGAGATCTCTCGCAACCAGGCCGCCCGGCTCCGCCCCGATATCGAGGCCATCGTGGTCAACGGCGACGAGCCGGCCGAGTTCCTGATGCTGCAGGGCCGCCCCATCGGGGCGCCGGTGTTCCAGATGGGCCCCTTCGTGATGAACACCCCGGAAGAGCTCAGGACCGCCTACGACGACTACCGCCGGACCGGATTCGGTGGCTGGTCCTGGTCGCGGATCGACCCGGTTCACGATCGCGCTGAGGGGCGCTTCGCGCTGCACGCCGACGGCAAGGTGGAGCATCGGGATCGCCAGCCGATCGGCTGAGATCCCCCGACCCTTCGCCTCGGGCGCCTCACATCCGCTCTTCTTTGCGAAGATGAGCCGTGTGCGGGTCGTTGGGCGACCGGCACCGGCCGCATCGTCTCCCTCCCAGACTTCCGGCCGCGGCTCGACGCCCACCCCAGTCCGGTAGCCTCCCCCCGCAATGGACGACCAGTCCGCCCCCACTCGTTGGCTCCGCCTGGCTCTCCGCCTCGAGTACGCCACCATCGGGTGGAACCTCGGTGAGGCGGTACTCACCATCGCCCTCGGGCTCGCTGCAGCCTCCCTGGCCCTGGTTGGGTTCGGCACCGACTCGATCATCGAGGTCTTCGCCTCCTCCGTCGTCGTCTGGCACCTCTCCCCGAAGCATCCCGTCGATCACCCGGAGCGAACCGCGCGAGCGCTCCGCCTCGTGGCCGGCGCGTTTGGATGCCTCGCCTTGGTGCTGGCGGTGGTGGCCACCCGCGATCTCGTCACCGTCCGTCGACCGGATGAGTCACCCTGGGGTATCGCCTACCTCGCAGTGACCGCGGTCGTCATGTTTGCGCTGGCGAGCGCCAAGCGGCGGGTGGCGTCGCGAGTCGACTCGGCTCCGCTGAGGTCTGAGGCGACGATGACGTTCCTCGACGGGATCCTCGCCACTGCGACGACGACCGGGTTGGCGCTCAACGCCGCAGTGGGTTGGTGGTGGGCCGATCCATCGGCGGCACTCGTGGTTGCTGTCGCCGCCGCCAATGAAGCCCGGGAGAACTGGGAAGAGGCCGCCGAATACGCCTGACCGGACCGGCCCGCCGTCGGGCGGCTCGATGCGGCGGCGGGGGGGTGCAGGCCCTAGAGTTGAGGTGGAGACTCGACCCCTGGGGGACATACCCGTGGATACGCTCGCCACCGCTGCGGGTACCGCGCTCATCGCCTATCTGGTGGGCTCGTTGCCGTCGGCATACCTCGTGGGGCGTCTGGTTCGGGGGATCGACGTCAGATCGGAGGGTGAGGGCAACGTCGGGGCCCGCAATGTCTTCCACGAGGTCGGGACCGGGTGGGGAATCGTCGTGTTTGCGCTGGACTTCGCAAAGGGGGCGGGCGCGGCACTGCTCTTTCGGGATCCCACCTGGCAGTTGGCGATCGCCGCCGTGTTCCTCGTCGTCGGTCACGGGTTCCCGGTGTGGCTGCGTTTCGTGGGCGGCAAGGGAATGGCAGCGGCCGGCGGATTCGCGGCGGCCCTGTTCCCCGTGGCGGCACTGATCGGAAGTGCCGCCTGCGGGGTCGTTTGGCTGCTCACCCACCGGTTCCTTCCCACCGTGGTCACGGTCACGGTCGTGACGCTGGTGGGGGCACCGTTGCTGGGGAGCGACCTCGAGGTTGCCGGCACCGCGCTGCTCGGCTTTGTCGTGGTGGCCGCGAAACGCGTCATCGACGAACCGCGTATGCGTCGGATCGAAGCCGAGACGGGGTGGGATAGGGAGAAGGGAGGAACCAGGCGATGAGCTGGGACTTCCTCTTCGACCGGGTGCTCACCTGGATCCTGCTGGCGCAGCTGGGTCTCATCCTGTGGAACCAGAGGGCGATGTTCCGACCCCTCCCTCGTCTCTGGCCCGACGATGCGCCGCTCGTGTCGGTGCTCGTCCCGGCCCGCAACGAGGAGCGGCGCATTGGCCGGTGTCTCGAGAACCTGGTGGCTCAGGACTACCCCAGCCTGGAGATCATCGTGCTCGACGACGGATCTCTGGATGCCACCGCCGACATCGTGCGCAACTTCGCCGATGACGGCGTCAAACTGGTCGCCGGCATGCCGCTTCCCGAGGGTTGGTCGGGCAAGAACTGGGCCTGTCATCAGCTCTCCCAGGTCGCCGCCGGCCAGCTGCTGTGCTTCATCGATGCCGACACCGTCGTCGAGCCCGGCGCCGTCTCGGCGGCGGCGGGTGTGCTCCAGGAGGAACGAGCCGGTCTGGTGTCGATGCTTCCGCGCAGCGACGCCGACTCGCTCAGCGCCGACGTGCTACTGCCGATGGTCACCCACGCCCTCCTGGCGTTGTTCCCGGTGTCGCTCATACACAACACCAGGACACCCGGACTGGCGCTGGCATTCGGGCCGTTCATGCTGATGACCCGGGCGGCCTACGCCGCCGCCGGGGGCCACGCCGCCGAACCCGACCACATCGTCGACGATGTGCAGCTGAGCCGCCGTATCAAGGCCACCGGGCGTCGAGTGCGGATCGTCAACGGCACCGATCTAGTGGCCACCCGCTGGTACGACGGGGTCGGCAACATCTGGCGAGGGTTCTCCAAGAACGCCTACGGCGGCGTGGGCTACAACCCTTGGTTCGGCATGGTGGTGGTCGGGGTGGTGTCGCCTCTCCTGCTCATCCCGTTCCTCCGAGTGGGGTTCGGGCTGCTGTCGGGTGACGTGCCGACGGTGGCCGTGTGGCAGGTGGCGCTGCTGCTGGCGGCCCGGGCGTTGACGTCGCTGCTCGGCCGGGATCCTCTGTGGAGCATTCCGCTCCATCCGGTGACCGTGGCCTTCTGGGGGGCGACGCTGGCGTGGTCGATGGTGCTGACGAGCACCGGCCGCACCGTCAGCTGGAAGGACAGGGACATCCCGACCCGCCCCCTGGAGCAGGGCGAAATCTGAGCCCGGCCCGCAGCGAGCCTTCCGAGCAGGAACGCCGTGCCTCGGCGACGCAGCGATCCGTTCCGGGCCCACCGTTTGCGAGGTCCCTGCCGGCCCCAGCCTCCAGAGTGTCGTCACCTCCCCGGCCGTGGATCACGGCGGCGCCGCGGCGTCTCACAGCCCGTCTCGGACCTCGCGAGCCACGGAGACCTCCCTTCGATCGCCGAGTCGCTCCAGGGTCTCGAGGGCGTGAGCGATGATTGCGGCCGCGTCGGATGCCCGGTCGTCGGCGACGAGGGCCTGGGCGAGGGGGACCTCCGTCCGGGCCCGGTCCCACTCCGCATTGAGGGCCGCAAACGACGCCACGGCTCGCTGCAGAGCACCGATCGCGGTCTCTATGTCCCCCTCGGCCAGGGCGACTCTGCCGGCGCCCGCCTCAGTAGCGGCGTGCAGTGAGTCGAGGCGGCGCTCCTCGGCCAGGGCGCGTCCCTCCTCGACTTGCTGCGCCGCCCAGTCCCAGTCTTCCGTCAGGCACGCGACCTCGATGGCGGCTTCGATCAGAAGGCCGAGGCGGCCTCGGCGGCGCCATGTCGTGGCCTCGATGAGTTCCCGGGCCTGTTCGGGTCGACGGCGGCGTCCCAGCAGGGGTCCCACGAACTCGGCCCACCGGCTCAACGGGAGGGCATCGCGATCGGCCGGCGCCGTTGCTTCGAAACCTCGCGCCAGGATCTCGAGGATCTCGTCCGCTTCGGTGTGCTCCCTGCGCAGCTCGTGAACGAGGGCAGCGGTGGCGTATACCGGCGACACGTAGTGGGGTGGGACGTGGCTTTGATCGGCGAGCAGCCGTCGTGCCAACCGGAAGTCCTCGATGGCCTCCTGCCACTCGCCCATCCTGAAGCGCGCCTGGGAACGGTATCGCAGACAGTGCAGGGCCAGACTGGGGGCCTCGCCGATGGTACGCCGGAAGCCCTCGTCGGCATGCCGGAACGCCTCTCGGTAGTGCCCGAGGTGGTATCGCGACCAGCTGTTCATCGCAAAGGTGTCGCCGATCTCCCAGAGATCGTGGAGGTGAGGGATGAGCTCCAGCCGGCGCTTCGAGGCCGCCAGGGACTCCCGGTAGCCACCTTCGGGGAGGTAGCAGGCGCTGACCCCATCGAGGGCCGCCGACTCCAGTTCGGGGTTGCCGAGGCGGCGGGCGGCGGCAACCGCCTCCTTGGCAGAGCGAAGCGCTTCCTCCGGTCCGACCAGGGGCGGCTCAGAGTCGTCGGTTGCCGGGGTGAAGGCGTGCTGCCAGAACGCCTTCACCGTCAGCAGCCGCACCGCGTCGAGACTCCCCGGGTCGGTGACGTTGGCGGTGCCAATTCTGAGGTAGTCCGCAACCGTGTCCTCCGGCGGGGGAGAGAGCATGGCCCCCGGCCAGCGGACCGGCATCTCGAGGGCGCGGGCGCACAGGCGGGCTATGTCGCTGGGTTCGGGGTCCTCCGAGGCGAGCCTCAAGTCGACGGCTTCGCGCAGGTGCTGCCATGCGGCATCCCCCTCGTACCCGTAGAAGAATGCCTCTCCCAAGGCCTCGACGGCGCTCGACTCCTCGATCCGTGTCACCGAGACACGGCGCGCCTCCCTGGCGAAGTGCTTGGCCTCGCCGAGAGCCACCCGGCGTCTTGCCTGGGTCGACGCTCCGAGAAGCGAAGTGAATGCTTCGCGCCGGATGGCCTCCGTGTCCTGCGGGTCCCCTCCGTCGATGATGCCGTCGTAGGCACGCGTCAAGTGGTGGGCTTGCAGGCCCAGCAGCTCCTCGCGACCGTCCGAAGCCGTTCGGGCAAACCAGTCGGCTACCCAACGGTGGATCGAGGTGCGGTCGCGCCGCGACAGGGTTTCGTAAGTCACGTCTCGGATCAGCACGTGCCGGAATCGGTACTCCAACCTTCCCGCCGGTCCCCCTCCGAGTCGTGCGACCACGAGGTCACGTTGCTCCAGGTCGTCGAGGATCTCCTCGGTCCTCTCGGCGCTCCATCCCAGCACAGGGGCGAGCAGATCGACCCAGAAGCTGCGACCGATCACCGCCGCGCACTGCAGTGCTCGCTTGTGGTCGGCCTCGAGGAGGTCGAGACGAGCGGCGATCACGGCGTGAACGGTGTCGGGAATCTGGACGTCGGTGACCTCGGCGAGGGCACGCAGCCCGTCCTCGGTCCGCGTCACCGACCCGGCATCAACGAGGCTGCGGATGATCTCCTCGAGAAAGAACGGGTTCCCCTCGGCGCGGTCGAGCACGCGTTGCCGCATGCCACCCGGCAGGCCGTCGGACGCGGTGAGGAAGCCGAGGAGCTCCCGGGACTCCTCGGGTGTCAGCGGGTCGAGGAGGATGCTCGAGAACGAGCGGCGGCCTCCCCCCCAATTGGGCCGGACGTCGGTCAGGCGAGGCCGGGCCGGGCATACGAAGAGCACCGGGCCTTCGATCCGATCGGCGACGTCCTCGAGCAGATCCAGCAACGCCGGGTCGGCCCAGTGGATGTCCTCGATGACCACCACGAACGGACGATCGGGTGTGGACATGGAGAAGAACCATCGCCAGGCGTTGCGGATCTCGACCCGGATCTGACGGGGGGACATCTCCGGCAGCGCCGAGTCGCGGCCCCCGACGCCGGCGGTATGGGCGAGACCCTCGACGATTCGCCGCGAATCGTCGGGCGACAGGTCCTTCTGCAGGGACTGCACCAGCTTCTCGACCTTGGTGAGAGCCAGTCGCAGGGAGTCGGCATCCAGGATCCCGGCTTCGCCCTTGATGATCTCGGCGAGGGCGCCGTAGGCGATGACCTCGCCGTACGGCCGGCTGCGACCTCGCAGGATGGCCGGTGGACTCAGGGCGGCCTCAAGCGTTGCGGTGAAGTCGGCAACGAGCCGGCTCTTACCGACGCCCGGCGGCCCGTACACGGTGACGAGGTGGGGAACCGATTCGCGGACGACGCGCTCATAGAGGGTGTTGAGCAAGGCGAGTTCGTGGTCACGGCCGACGATTGGGGCTGCAAAGAGCGAGGAGCGCCCGACTCCTTCGATGGGGGGTCCGAGTTCGAACGCCGACACCGGCCCGGTCCGACCCCGCAGCTCCATCGACCCGAGGTCGCGGAACCGGAAGCCGGTGGCCGTCGTCGCCGTCCTCCCGGCCACTACGACGGCGCCCGGCGCGGCGTGCTCCTGGAGTCGGGCGGCGACGTTGACGGCGTCCCCGGTGATTCGCCCCAGATCGGGAGGGGCCGAGGTGTCGACCAAGACGTCTCCGGTGTTCACGCCGATGCGCATCGCGACTTCGACACCGGCGTCGGCGAAGATCGTCTCGTTCAGCCGGGAGAGACGATCGAACATGCGCCGAGCGGCGGTCAATGCCCGGTCGGGGTCGTCGTCGTGGGAGGCGGGCACCCCGAAGACGGCCATGATGGCGTCACCGACGAAGGAGTCGACGATGCCGCCCATCTTCTCCACCTCGTCCCTCATGGCCTCCTGAAAAGCCGCCATCACCTCCTGGAGGCGTTCCATGTCGAGAGACTCGGCGAGGCCGGTTGCCCCGGTGATGTCGGCGAAGAGGATGGTTGCCAGCTTGCGCTCATGGAGGTGATCGCGAATCTCGGGAAGCGCTCCGCAATGGGGACACGCCTCGGAACGCAGCTCGGCTGCCTTGCCACAAGAGGGACACGTCTCGGAGAGGGCGACGCCGCAGGCGCTGCAGTACGCGGCGTCCGCAGCCACCATCGTGCCGCATGACGGGCAGTTCATCGTTGTGAGTCTATGGACCCGGCCCCGCCGCCCGCGGCTCTAGCATCCGGTCGTGGCCACTCCCCGCCTCGAGATCGGCGTCGGTCTCGGCACCCAACCGCCGATCGGCCGAGTGCGCGGCCTGGCCTGGCTGGGCCGTCTGCTCCGAGCCGACTCGCTCTGGGCCGTCGACCACTTCCTGGGGCTCTTCCCCACCTCCATCTGGGATCGAGATTTCACCTGGGTGGCCGGTCCGGGTACGACGCCGCATGCGTTCTTCGATTACCAGACGCTGCTCGGCTACATGGCGAGGCGAGTCGGCTCCGCTCGTCTCGCCGTCGGCGTCACCGAGCCGATCCGGCGTCACCCCGTCCTCATCGCTCAGGCGGCCATGACGCTGGCGCATCTGACCCGGCGGGCCCCCATCCTCGGACTCGGTGCCGGGGAGCGGGAGAACATCGAACCCTACGGGCTCGACTTCCGGCGGCCGGTCGACGTCTTCGAGGAGGCGATCCAGGTCATCAGGTTGTGTCTCGAGAGCCGGGGTGCGGTCAGCTTCCAGGGCGACCACTTCCAGCTTCGCGACGCAGTGCTCGATCTCAGCCCGCCGCCCAATCGGATCCCGAGTATCTGGGTTGCTGCACACGGCGATCGGATGCTCCGGTTGACGGGACGGTACGGGGACGGCTGGTACCCCACGTTTCCCATGAGTCCTTCGGTCTACGCCGAGAAGCTGGCGGTCGTTCGCCGAGCCGCCGACGCGGCCGGCCGGGATCCCTCATCGATCGTCCCGGCCCTGCAGGCCTTCATCGTGGTCGGTCGCAGCGAAGCGGCGGCTCGGGAACTGCTCGGGTCGAGGCCGGTGCGGTATTCGAGCCTGCTCGTGTCCGACGAGGTGTGGCAGCGACACGGCTTGACGCATCCCCTCGGGGAGGGATTCCGAGGAATGATCGATCTCGTGCCGCCCCGGCTGAGTCGCGCCGAACTGGAGGAGGCGATGAGAAGCGTGCCGGTGGATCTGCTCGCCGAGGAGGCGGTGTGGGGCACGCCCGATCAGGTCGTGACCAAGGTGCGGGCGCTCGCTCAGGCCGGTTTGCGCCACATCGTGCTCGTCCCCCTCTCTGCCATGGTCTCCCGTCGCGACGCCGCTTTCACGATTCGGGCGCTGTTCGGCATCAGCCGGAGGCTGCGGAGCGGTGCTCCACGACTGCGCTCCGAATCGGCCGAGTAGCGTCGGGGTGACGACGGAGGAGGATTCGTGGCGACGTGCCCCGAGTGTGGAACGGCGGTCGACGATACCGATCGCTTCTGCACCAACTGCGGTCACCGGCTCGAAGCCGCTGAGCCGAAGGCTGCCCGGAAGACGCCGAAGAAAGCCAAGCCGAAGGCCGCAGACGAGGCTGGGGCCGCGTCGCCCGAAGAGGCACCTCCACCCGAGCCGGCCGCCGAGCCGTGGGTGATCACGATCCCGGCCTGGCTCGGCCGGGACTGGCCCGGCGCCCTGCGGTTCGCCGGCGCGGCGCTGGCCGTCGGGGTGGTCCTCCAATATGCGGTTCTGCTCGTGCTGATCCTGGCCCACACCGTGGCCGGATTCGATGTGACGTGGGACGACCAGCTCGACCGGGTCCCGATTCACGTCTTCCTCGGTTTCCACGGCCCGTTCGGTGAGGTCGGGTTGTGGGCCAGCGGCCTGCTGTGGCTGGGAGTCGGTTTCTTTCTCGCCGGCCGGATCGCTCGCCCCGAAACCGTCTTCGAGGACGATGCTCCACGTTGGCGTTGGGCGGCCCTCGCCCTCAAGACGGCGGTTGCCTACATGGTGCCGGTCGGGGTGCTGCTCGCCGTGCTCGAGCCGACGGACTATCTCGACTGGCTGTTCCCGATGGGTTTCGCCGGTGATGCCATAGGCAACGCCGACTGGAATCTCGCTGCGGGGATCGTCCTCGGCTTGCTGGTGGCCTTCGTGGCCGCCGCCTGGGTGCCGGCTCGCCGGCGCGGCTTGTCGCCACCGGTGTTCTACGGGCTCGTCCGCTCCGAGCCTCCCCGGTGGTTGACGGCGGCGTGGGCGGGTGCCCGGCGAACCATCGTCGTCATGCTGCCGGCGGTACTCGCCTACTTCATCGTGGGTGAGCTCATCGACGTCTACTCGGAAGGTCCCGAGTTCCGCGTGTGGCTCGGTCTGGTGTTGGCGGTGATGGTGGGCACCGTGCTCTGGGCGGGCATCGACGTGGCACTGATCTTCGTGCTGATGACCATGCGGTTCTTCCTCGGAGACGATCGGGTCGTGGCCGGGGGCCGGCCGGGATGGATGTGGGGCGCCGTCGCCTTCGTCGCCGCCGCCTTCTTCGTCGGCGGCCACAAGAGCGCCGAGAAGGCCGAAGCGTCCGCTCCGACGGAGGCCCTCGTCGCGGGGCTCGCCTCCGGAGCTTGTGTGGCCGGGGCACTGTTCGTGCTGAGCTGGTTCGCCTTCAATCCGTTCGCCGGCGAGGTGATCACCGGTCCCGTCCTGGGGCTGGGTCTCCTGTGGTCGGTCGCATCCGGGATCGGCGGCCTGGTGCAGGCGAGCCGGAGTGGCCTGTTCCGGGGCATTCGTCTGGTGTCACCCGAGGACTAGGAGCCGGCTGCTCGGCGAGTCCGGGCCAGCCGGCGGGCCCGCCGGATCGGCTCCGGCGTGCGGCCCACGTCCGCCGTTCGGGCCACGATCTCGGCGGCCGTCGCCGGATCGGTCCGCCATGCGGAGTGGGCGGCGACCGGTCTGGCTCCGGGCTTCGTTCTCACCCATGCGCCGACGGTGGCGCCGTCGATCCTCAGGGGAGCGGTGGCGCCCGGGTGATCCGGCGGCCAGGGTCCGGTGGCGAGCAGGGGGCGATGAGTCACCCCGATGGTGGGGAGCGAGGCGGCCGCCCCCAGGTGGAGGGCCAATCCCGCCCGGCGCGGATGATCGCGCCCGGTGGCGTTGACCAGCAAGACGTCGGGCTTGACCTCCAGTCGTGCCACCACCGCGTACAGAAGGCCGCCTTCGCGGCGGGCGAGCAGGCCCGGGTCGTAAGGGGCTCCCGCCTCTCCCGTGATCGCCACCTCGGCGACGGTGGCCCCGACCGCCATCGTCACGGCCGCCGCCCAACCACGATCGCCCGCCGAACCCGAACCACTTCCGCCCCGGCCGAAACACACGAAGCACCCGCCGACCAGCCGGGGCTCCCCGTCCCATGGGTCCGCAGACGCCGACGCGAGATGGCGTTGGAGCTCGGCCAAGTCCTCCGGATCATCGGGCCACCATCGAAGAGAAGCGGGCCGGCCGCTCGACCCGCCCGCTTCTCGGTCGCCCGGCCGCCTCAAGGGCTGTTGATGTCGAGCTCGGTGACGAACAGGGTGCCGCTCACGAAGTCGCCTTCCGAGAAGGACGCCACCCAGATGTCGTAGGCGCCGTCGACGCTCGCCGTGTAGTCGACCGTGGGGTCGAACGTTCCGAACGAGTCGTCGTTGCAGGACCAGTTGAGGTTGGGATCGTTGACGACCAGCGCGGTGTCGCCCCCGTCATCGGAGATGAAGTAGAAGCGCAGGAACCCCGATCCGCTCCAGTTGATGCGGACGTCGGGGGCGGCCGCCGCCCAGCCGACACAACCACCACCCAGATAGTTCACGTTCACGCTTCCGCCCGAAATCACCTCGTAGGAGCTCGGGTCGGGGGTGAATCCGGTGACGAGCGAGTAGGTGCCGAACGTCGGGGGCTGGATCGTGAGCTCGCCCTCGTCGGGGTTGATGGCGAGATCCTCGACCACCTCCAACTCGCGGCCGTTGACCTGCCCCTCGAGGACCTGATCCGTCTCTGCGCGGTACACCACCACGCTCAGCACATCCGTCGGACCGTGGCTGCGCAGGATGTCGCAGTAGTCCGCCATCGTGCCGTCGAGCCCCAGATCGATCCCCTCCATGCTGATGATCAGGTCGCCGGGCCGGATGCGAGCGTCGTCTGCAGGAGAACCCGATGCCACCGAGTAGACCCAGATACCGGTCAGGAACGAATCGAAGAGGGCCTCGCCGTTGATCCCGATCCCATCGACGTCGACGTTCTCGGCCAACCGATCCACGATCGGGGCCGCGAACTCGGCGCTGATGGCGTACTCCTGGCCGGTGGAGGGCAGGTAGGCGTAGTGGATCGCCGCGACCCGGCCGTCGTCGGTGAGCAACGGGCCACCGGAGTTGCCGGGCAGGGTGTCGGCGCTGTGCTCGACGACCGCATCGACCGATGCCCACGGGACCTCACCGTCGGCATCGGATTTGGAGATGATCCCGTCCAGGAGGGTGTACTCGGGGTCGCCGAGGGGGTAGCCGGCGGCGATGATGTCGAGGCCTGCTGCGACGTCGCCCTCAAACCAGTCGAAGAAGGGATAGCCGTCGCCGTCGATGTCGATCACGGCCAGGTCGGAGCACTCCGACACCCCCAGCAGGCGGGCGTTGCGGGGCTCGTCGTCGTCGGAGAAGTAGACCTTGATCAGGCCCGCCCCAGACACCACGTGGTTGGCGGTGACGGCCAGACCCGATTCATCGATGATGAAGCCGGACCCGGACCCGGCGACATTCGCCAGTGTGCCCTCGAACGGGTCGACGAAGGTCCCCTCCGAGACGATCTGAACCACCGCGGCCTCGGCTTCGGCGATGCTGGAGATGGCGTTGGACTCCGGTTCGGTCGATGGCGGAACCGTGTCTTCGGTCGTTGTGGTCTCTCCGCCCGTGGTGGTCGGCGCGGCCGTGGTGGTCGGCGCAGCGGTCGTCGTGGTTGCCTGAGTGTCGGTGGGCGGCACCAGAGGGGTGCCGCCGTCGTCTCCGCAGGCGGCCGCCACAAGCGCAAAGACCGCAAGGAGAGTGATGACGCGTCGCATGTCCCGCCCCCTTCGTTCGGCTGGTCGGGTTCTGTGCATCCTGCCCGTACCCTACGCGGGTCGGCCAGGGACCTTCGTCCAATTCGCCCGGGTCTCAGTAGCGGAGGGCGGCCGGGGCATGCTCGGGAACCGCGGGCCGATTGGGAGGCACTGCGACGACCGGCCGATACGGCCGACCCGGCTCGGGCCGGGGATCGGCCTCGCCCTTGTTCGGCCACATCGCCATCGCTCGTTCGGCGAGCGCGGTGATTGTGAGCGAGGGGTTGGAGCCCAGGTTGGCGCTCACCGCGGCGCCGTCGGTCACGTGGAGCCCGGGGTGGCCGAACACCCGGTGGTAGGGATCGATCACGCCGTTCTCGGGTGACTCGCCCACGCAGGCTCCGCCGAGGGGGTGGGCGGTCACCGGGATCCCGGCGATGGCCTCGTTGACGCTGGCGGCGGGGACCCCGCCCATGAGATCGGCGGCCGCACGAGCGGCCTCGTGGGCCACCGGGAGCCATCGGGGGATCGGCGTGCCGTCTTCGGTCTCCGACGTGAGACGGGTGCCGAAGCGCCCCCGGCGACGCGACAGCCGAAGGCTGCTGCTGAGGCTCTGCATGACCAGCAGAATCAGCGATCGCTCCGACCACCGACGCACCGAGAGCGATCGGAGGAAGGTGATCGGGTGGGTGAGTATCTGCCACAGGAACCGAAGCGGCTGGGGGACCCGTTCCGAGACGGGGACCAACACGGTGCCGAGCAGACCCATCGAATTGCTCCCTGCCGGGTAGCGAACCGGCTCGATCCGCGTCGAGGCGTCGGGCTGGATGGCCGAGGTGATGGCGACGCCGCGGGAGTAGTCGATGTCGAAGTCCCCGGCCACGGCGCCGAGAATCGCCTCCGAGTTGGTGCGCACGGTCCGGCCCACCCGGTCGGAGAGCCTGGGGAGCAGTCCTTCGTCGCGGAGGCGGAGCAGGAGTCGGGTGGTGCCCAGGGCACCTGCGGCGAAGATCACCTGGCTCGCCCGGATGGTTCGCCGACGGTGCAGCACCCAGCTCCCCGGCTTGCGGGTCTTCACCAGGTAGCCGTCACCCTCGGGGACGACGTCGGTGACTTCCCGGCTCGGGTGGATCTCGGCGCCCAGGGCCTCGGCGAGGTACAGGTAGTTGCGATCCAGGGTGTTCTTGGCGTTGTAGCGGCATCCCACCATGCACCCGCCGCACTCGATGCACCCGGTCCGGCGGGGACCGGCTCCCCCGAAGAACGGGTCGGCATCCTCGCGCCCCGGGTTCCCGAAGTGGACGCCCACGTCGGTAGGAGTGAAGGTGTGTTCGACGTCGAAGTGGCGGGCCAGCATCCGCATCACATCGTCGGCCGGCGTGTCGGCAGGGGCCTGGCGGGCACCCAGCATCCTCCGGGCCTGGTCGTAATACGGCGCCAGTTCCGACTTCCAGTCGGCGATGTCCCGCCACTGCGGGTCGTCGAAGAACTCGTCGTTGGGTTCGATCAGCGTGTTGGCGTAGACGAGTGAGCCGCCCCCCACTCCCGCCCCCGACAGCACCATGACGTCGGGGAGGAGATCGATGCGTTGGATGCCCCGCAAGCCGAGGGCGGGGAACCACAAGAAGCGGCGCAGATTCCAAGAACTGCGGGCGTAGTCACGGGGCCGGAAGCGGCGTCCCGCCTCCAGGACCGCCACCCGGTACCCCTTCTCGCTGAGGCGCAGGGCGGCAACGCTGCCACCGAAGCCGCTGCCGATCACCGCGACGTCGAAGGCGTCGCCGTCCTTCACCAGACCTCCGTTTCGCTGGAACGCTACACGCGGGCCGAACTGCGCACCATGATGCAGGCTCTGGCGAGGTAGTCGAATGGCCCCGCCTCGAGGCGCTCGAGTACCTCTTCGTCCTCGGCTCCCGGCTGGACCCACACGTTGCGCAAACCCAGCGCCTCGGCCTGGTCGAGCACCGTAAGGGTGGTCTTGGGGGGAACCACGATGTTGATGATCGTCGGGTCTTCGGGGAGGTCGGCGAGCGACGGATAGGCCGGGTCGCCATGAACGGTGTTGCGACCCGGGTTGACGGCAAACACTCGGATGCCCTTGTTCCTGAGGTTCAGGTAGATCTTCGATCCGTACTTGGTGGGGTTCTCGGTGGCTCCCACGATCGCCACGCTGGCCGCGGGGTCGTTCAGAAGCGAAGCAAGACCCGGAGTGTGCTCTTGAGCCATGTGCTGCATGCAACGTCGCCGGGCCAGTTCGCAATTCCCTTCCTTCTCGACACACTGTCGGGCCGCTACCACCGGTAGGGTCCTCGTGTCGTGGAGCGGCCGACGGGCCTGCACCTGAGGCGACCGACCCACCTGGAAGGGTTGTGATGATGCGATCGATCGCCGCGATCGCCCTCACGGCGATCGTCACGGCCGCCTGCGGCGGCGGAGGCGGCGAGGAAATTACCGGCGGCACTGCGGCGATCCCGACCCCCGGTCTCCCCGTCACCTATACCGGCCCCGACGGCGTCACCTCAACGGTGACCGATGCCTCCCGCATCGTGACGCTGAGCGGCGAGTTCACCGAGATCGTGTTCGCTCTCGGCCTGGGCGAAAACCTCGTCGGCGTCGATCTCTCCTCGGTGTATCCGCCCGAGGAGGTGAGATCCATCCCCAAGATCGGGGTGGAGTTCCGCCTGCTGGCAGAGCCGATCATCGCTCAGGAGCCGACCGTGGTGATCGGTGATGAGGACGCCATTCCCAAGACCGTCATCGAGCAGGTCAGGGCGGCTGCGATCCCGGTGGTGATCCTTCCGGCCCTGACCACAGTCGAGGCGCCGGTGGAGAAGATCCGCCTCACGGCCCAGGTGCTCGGTGTGTCCGACGCCGGCGAGGAATTGGCATCCAGGGTGCAAGCCGAGATCGATGAGGCGACCGCGCTCGCCGCCCGGGCCGAGACCAACCCGAGGGTCGCCTTCGTCTACATCGCCAGCGACGACACCATCCTCATCTTCGGGGACGACACCGTCGGCGGCGGGCTGATGGCGGCGGCGGGGGCCGTCAACGTGGCGAGCGAGATCGGCATCGAGGGCTGGGTGCCGATGACACCGGAGGCGTTGGTGGCCGGCGAGCCCGACGTGATCATCACCGCCAGCCGGGGCTTCGAGGGGGTCGGGGGCATGGACGGGTTCCTCGCCATCCCCGGGATCTCCGAAACCCCGGCCGGGCAGGACCGCCGGATCCTGGTCTACGAGGACCTCTACATCCTCGGCCTGTCGTCCCGAGCGGGTCAGGTGCTGATGGAGGTCGTCCTGGCTCTCCACCCGGATCTCGCAGCGGGATCGTGACGAGCACCGAACCTGCGGCGCAGACTCGATCCGGCCGGATGGGTCGACGTGGCATCGTCCTGGCCGTCCTCGGGGCCGGTCTCATCGGAGCCGTGCTCGCATCGCTGGCAGTGGGCCAGGTTCGCATCTCCCCGGCGGCGGCTCTGGGGATCCTGCTCGATCACCTCGGCATCGACTCGGGACTCGAATTCTCCTCGCGACAGGATGCGGTCCTGTGGTCCATCCGCCTCCCCCGGGTGGTACTCGGTGCGCTGGTCGGGGCAGCCCTCGGCATCGCCGGGGCCGCCTACCAGGGGATCTTCCGCAACCCGCTCGCGGATCCGCAGTTGATCGGGGTCTCCAGCGGCGCCGCCCTCGGCTCGGCGCTGGGGATCCTCACGTTCGGGTGGCTGATCGGGACCCTGGCCGGCCAGCTGGGGGGGTTCCTCGGCGGGCTGGCGGCCGGAGCCGCCGTCTACGGGTTGGCCCGCCATCGGGGCCGCACCGAAGTGGTGACCATGGTGCTGGCCGGTATCGCGGTCGCTGCGGTGGGAACCGCCGGTGCCGCCTTCGCCAGCCTGGTGGCCGATGATCCCCGGCTCAAGTCAGAGGTCTTCTGGGCACTGGGAAGCCTCACCTTCGCCACCTGGAAGCTGGTGTGGTTCACGCTCCCGTTCGTCGGGATCGCGGTGGTCGTGCTCCCTCTCTACGGCCGGGCCGTGAACGTGGCGCTCCTGGGCGACCGGGAGGCCCTTCACCTCGGGGTGGACGTGGAGCGGCTGAGGATCATCGTCATGGGCCTGGCCACGCTGGCGGTGGGGGCCGGCGTCGCCGCCGCCGGGGTCATCGGATTCGTCGGCCTGCTGGTTCCTCACGGGATCCGGCTCGCCGCCGGGCCGGACAACCGGATCGTGATTCCGGGAAGCGCCATCGGCGGAGCGGCGCTCGTCATTCTCGTCGACATGGTTGCCCGAACGGCGGCCGCCCCGACCGAGATACCGGTCGGCCTGCTGACCGCCATCGTCGGAGGCCCCGTCTTCCTCTGGCTGCTCGGAAGAACGCGGCGGGAGCACGGAGGATGGGGATGACGGTCTTGGCGACCCGTGACCTCGTCTACGCGGTCGACGAGGCCGTGCTGGTCGACGGGATCGACCTGGACGCCGCCGCCGGCGAACTGTTGGGCATCGTCGGTCCCAACGGTGCCGGGAAGTCGACCCTGATCGGCCTGCTGGCCGGGGAGCTCGCTCCGACGTCGGGTGACGTCTTGATCAAAGGTCGCTCCGTCTCCGAGTACAGGCCTCGCGATCTGGCGCTGCTGCGGTCCGTGCTCCCTCAGCAGACGGTGCTGCAATTTGCCTTCCGGGTCCACGACGTGGTCCGCATGGGCCGCTACCCGCATCGGGAATCGACCGTCGCCCAGGATCTGGCAGCGGTGGCCGAGGCGATGGAACGGGTGGAGGTGAGCCACCTGGCCGACCGGCTCTACCCGACGCTCTCGGGAGGCGAACAAACCCGGGCCTCAATCGCCAGGGTGCTGGCCCAAGACGGGCCGGCGATCCTCCTGGATGAGCCGACCGCCTCGCTCGATATCCGTCACCAGGAGATGGTCATGGGGGTGCTCAGCGATCTGAGAGACGCCGGAGTGGGAGTGATCGCGGTGCTCCACGATCTCAACCTCGCAGCCCGATATGCCGATCGAGTCGCCCTGCTGAGCTCGGGGAAGATGGCGGCGTGCGGGTCGCCCGAGGAGGTGCTGCGGGCAGACCTCCTCACGGAGATCTATGGGTATCCGGTTGCCGTGGAGCAGCATCCACTCCTCGACTGTCCGCTGATCCTGCCCCTGCGGTCCTCCTAGGGGACCCGACCCACAGCCCGGCGGCCATCCCCGCAAGCGCACCGGCGATGGCCCAGACGAGGGGTACGGAGCGGCGCCCCACGGTGACCTCCCAGAACGCAGGGGCACCGAGCCGGTCGGCGACGGCGGCGGCGATCATGGCACCCGCAGCGGCGGCGCCGAAGGTGATGCCGGGGCGGCGCCGGAGCGGAGGCACAGGGAGGGCGAGAAGGCACGCCGCCCCCGCCGAGAGGGCGAACACGACCCCGAGGGCGACCGCCTCGGCGACCAGTCGGAGCACCGTGTCGCCGATGACGCCCATGAGGTCTCGCTAACCCTTCTCCTTGGCGCGGCGTTTCGCCTCTCGTTTCTGTTCGCGCAGCACGAAGACCTGGTCGAACGCCTCGACATCGGCGATCGAGGGCCAATCGGCGGCCGTCTCTTCCCAACCCTCAGGACCTTCCCCGAGCCTCCTCCCCACCACGGCCACGAAGATACGCGCCTTGGCCTCGCCGAATCCGGGGAGTGCCTTGAGCCTTCGGTAGAGGTCGTGGCCGTCTGCGGCGGTTCGCCACACCGATCCGGCCTCGCCGTCGTAGTGCTCGTCGAGGTGACCGCACAGCGCTTGGGTTCGTTGTGCCATCGAACCCGGGAACCGGTGCAGCGCCGGAGGCCCCCGAAACACCGCCACGAGCTCCTCGGAATCCATGGTGGCGATGGCACCGGCGTCGAGGGAGCCCCCGAGCCGATCGGCGAGGAGCTTGGGCGAGAGGAATGCCCGCTCCATGGGGAACTGCTGGTCGAGCAGCATGCCGATGAGCAATGCCAGAGGATCGGTGGCGAGCAGCCGGTTGGCGTCGGCATCATCGGTGAAAGGAAGCGATTTGGGGGGCATCGAACAGTCTCCGTGTGAAGTCTCGACTCGGGTGCCGCCACCGTACCCGTCCCGACAAGACAAGGAGACACCGATCCCCACCGATAGCATCGCTCGCAATGACTTGGAGACGCCGGATCCTCGAGGCCGGTCGTCGCACCGGGGCCTTCCGGATCGCCGGCGGGTGGTACGGGCCCGGCCGGCTGACCGTCCTCGCCTACCACCGCGTGGTCGATCGTACCGCCCCCGGGTTCTCCACCTATCGGCGCAACGTGTCGGCTTCACCGGAAGCCTTTGCCGCGCAGATGGACTACGTGGGGGAGCATTTCGACGTCATCGACCTCGACGATTTGACGGGATGGCTGGACGGCGAGGCAACGCTCCCGCCCAGGCCGCTGCTCATCACATTCGACGACGGATACCGGGACAACTACCTGCATGCCTGGCCGGAACTGCGACGCCGCGGCTTCCCCATGGTCCTCTTCCTCACAACGGGACCGGTGGACACCGGCGTCGCCCTTCCCTGGGACGTGGCCGCATACTGCTTCCGCCACACCCGGCGCTCCGAAGCCCTGCTACCGGTGTTGGGACGACGCTCGTGGCACGACCGGACCGACCGCGAAGCCGTGCTCGATGAGTTCATCGAAGCCCTCAAGAGGTCTCCCGATGATCGGCTCAGGTCGGCGATCGCAGCCCTTCCCTCCCAACTCGAGATCGAAGTGCCGGCAGATGCCTTCGAGGGCGTGTACCTCGACTGGTCGGAGGCCCGGGAGATGGCCTCCGGTGGCGTCACTGTGGGTGCTCACACCGTGGATCACCCGATCCTCACGCGCCTCGATGCCGCCGCCGCCGCCGCCGAGATCGTCGGATCCCGCGACCGGATCGCCGCCGAGTTGGGTCGGGTGCCCCAGGCTTTCGCCTACCCCAACGGGCTTCCCGAGGACTACGACGCGAGCGTTGTCGATGCGGTCCGGGAGGCCGGTTTCCGGGTGGCGTTCACGCTCTCGCCGGGTCCGGCCCGAGCCGGCGAGGCCCGGCGGGCCCCGTGGGAGATCCGGCGCGTGTACGTGGGGGCCAAGGATCACCCCTCTCGGTTTGCCGCCAAACTCAACGGTTTGGCCCGTATCGGGGGTCTGCTGCGGTGAACTGCTCGATCTGTCGCCCCGACCTGCCGATAGGTCAACCATGAGCGTGGTGCAATCGACGCCGCCGTCCGCCGCCGAGCACATTCGGGACCGGCTCGGGGTGATGGTCGCCGAGTGGTTCGGCGACGGCTACCGCCTGCTCCGTGCGCCGTCGGAGCCGGAACGGCGATCCTGGTCCTACCAGTTTCCGATGATCGTCGGGAACGGTTCCCACCGGCACCGGCTCGTGGCCAAGATCCCGATCTGGGAGGAGGCCCCCAGCCTGGAAGCCGCCTTGGCCGCCGGCCCCCAGGAGAGCACCCGGGCCGAGTTCGACCACCTCGTGGCGATCGCTGCAGCGGTGCGCAACGCCGCCGACCCGGACTTCACCGCAGTGGCGCCCCTCGGCTACGTGTCCGATCTGAATGCCATCGTCACCGCGCACCTTCCCTCCAGACCGTTGAAGGACCTCCTGCGACCGCGAGCCGGAAGGGGTCTGGCGGCGATCTTCGCCAGGGCCGGTCGGCTGCTGCGCCTCTACCACGAGGAAGTGGGTGGACTGCACCGGACTCAGTTCTCGGGGGCCGATCTCCGGGAACGCCTCGACGACCTGGTCGCCCGTCTCGATCAGCTCAGGGTGATCCCCCGGCGACTCTTGGTTGGGGTCGATGCGATCCGGCGGCTCGCCGAGGATCTGGAGGGGTCCGAGGTCTGTGTGGCGACGATCCACCACGACCTCAATGCGGCCAACGTGCTGGTGGCGCCGGGGGGCAGGATTGCTCTGCTCGACCCGACTCCGGTTCCCGGGGTCGCGGTGGAGGATCTGACCAAGCTGGCCGTCGCCGTCAGGACGCTTCCCCGCTTCCTCGTGTCGGGCGGTGTGTTCCCGGGAAGGGGAACGCTGACCTCGTGGACCCGGGCGCTTCTCGCCGGCTACCGGCCTGCCGACCGTGAGGCGGCCGCCCTGTACCGAGGCCTGGCGGTGGCCCGGCGGTGGATCGATCTCGAGCCCCGCCTCGACGGCCTCGGTCCGATGCGGGGTCTCGCCCGGGGAGTCCTGGCTCGGGAGCTCGAGGACGCCCTGGCCGAACGTTGGTGAATCTCAGGCCGATGGAACGCCCGGTTGGCCTTCCCGCCTCGCCACCTTCTCCCACAGTGGTGTCTGGGTGCCGGACAGGTGGCGGGCCAGGCCCCGCAGCGAGGCCCAGTTGGCATTGAGCAGGAAGCGGGGCACGAAGGCGGCCTTGCCGATTGGGCCGGTGAGACGGTCCCCGGCCAACGCCAGCCCGTGAAAGCCGATCTGAGCAGCGAAGAGGACCCAGTTCCAGGGCGCAGCGAGACGGAGCAGAGCTCCGAAACCGGTCCCCGAACCGGGGAAGAAGAGGGCCAGGAATCCGGCGATGAGCGCCACGGTCATCCACAGGGGAAGGAGGGGGCGCAGCAGCTTGTGTGAGAACAGCTGCCAAGCCACGACCGGTCGCCGCCACGGCACCTCCCTGCCCAACCGGCTCCACGTCTGCCACTGTCCGGCAAACATCCTGGTGCGGCGCTCGATCTCGTCGGCGGGATGAGCCGAGACCCGCTCCACCGAGACTGCGTCCTTGGCGTAGACGATCCGATAGCCGAGGCGAAGCACCAGGCGTGCCATCCAAGAGTCGTCGTTGATCACATCTGAAGGGGGGGCCGTGAACAGGTGCCGTCGCACGGCGATGATCTCCCCGTTCACCCCGAGGCAGGACCCGAAGCGGGACTCCCATTCTTTGATCGCCGACTCGTATCGCCAGTACAGGCCCTCGGAGAACCCCAGACCGTCGTCCTCGACGACGACCTTCCGTCCGCTCACGATCCCGACCTCGGGGTCGGCGAACGGCGCGGCCATGGCGTTCAGCGCCCCCGGTTCGTAGCGGTTGTTGGCGTCTGAGAACACGATGATCTCGCCGGTGGCGTGGTCGACGGCACGGGCGATGGCGGCCAGCTTCCCGGCTCGTTCCGGTCGGTGCAGCACCAGGACGCCGCGATCGGCGTAGCCGGCGGCGATCTCTGCGGTGCGGTCGTCTGATCCGTCGGCGGCGATGATCACCTGGAGCAGATCGGCGGGATAGCCGAGTGCGAGCGTCTGTTCCAGCTTCTCGCCGATGACGGACTCCTCGTTCCAGGCGGCGATCACCATCGTCAGGGGAGGGGTGAAGGGGCCCGGGGGCTGGGCGGGGCGGCGCAACCGGGAGAGGGCATAGATGATGCCCGGATACCCCAGGTAGGTGTAGATCACGAGGGCCACGGCCGTCCAGAAGGCGACGGCGATCATGGGAGCCTCCGGGTCACATCGAGGATGGTGTCGGCGATGGGTCGCCAGGAGAAGCGGTCGTCGGCGGCGCGACGGGCGGCGTTCCCCATCGTGGCGGCCAGGTCCGAGTCGGTGAGCAGCTTCACGAGCGCTCGCGCCAGCGCCTGGCGGTCATCACGCGGAACGACCAACCCGGTCCGGCCATCGTCGACGGCCGCCGGCAGCCCACCGGCGTCGGTCACCACCACCGGCCTGGAGAAGGCATAGGCCACCTGGAGGGCGCCGCTGGCGGTCGCCGTTCGATAGGGGAGCGCCACGACGGTCGCGGTGCGCATGAGCGCTCCCACGTCTTCGAGCGGGAGGTAGTGCGGATCGACCGTGACATCGCCCTCCAGACCCAATTCGGTGATCCGGCCGTAGAGCGCCTCGAGCGGGAAGCGAGCCGAGGGGTGACCCACGATGAGCAGCGTGGCCTCGGTTTCGCGACGCACGGAAGCAAAAGCGTCGACGAGGTGGATGACCCCTTTGGAGGGCCGCAGGCCGCCGAAGAACAGCGCCACCGGTCGATCGGCATCGATCCGGTAGCGGGTGCGGAGATCGGGATCCCCGGCGTCCACCAGCCGGGTGAACATCGTCTCGTTCCCGTGGGGGATGATGTGGGTGACGGCGTCGGGCTCACCGTGGACGGCGATGAATCGATTGCGGTCGGTCTCGCTGTGGAAGAAGATCGCCGAGAAGGTCCGGTAGGGGGCTCGTGAATACCGGGCGCTCAGGGCGCCGAAACGGGCTTCCCGCGCTTCGAACTCGTGACAGATCTGGGTGAGGGTCAGACCGGCCCGTTGCATCCTCCGCAGCCAGAAGACCTGGAAGGGGAATCGCATGATGGCGAACTGGACGACGTCGGGACGGCTCCGGATTGCGAACCGGGTGACGCGCTCCCAGGCGATCGCCAGCCGGACCGCCCGCCATCCACGTCGCAGCTGGCGGTAGAAGGCAAAGAAGATCCGTGCGGCTCGGCCTCGTTCGGGGGGCCGCGGTTCGATCGTCGGCCACAGGCGCATGAGCGGCTCGACGGCGAAGGGCGTCGGCAGGTCGGAGAGCTCGTAGTCGGTCGATGTGATCAGGGTCACCTCGGCCCCGGCTTCCGAGAGGGCGGTGCCGAGCTGGTAGGCGTAGTGGATCATTCCCCCGGCACCGTCGGGCTCGACCATGAAGATCCTCACGCTGCTGCCTCCATTGCGACCAGCCGCCGGTATTCCGCGGTGATCAGGCCGGCTTGGGTCCCGCGGTCGAACCGCTCCGCGGCGATCGCCATAGCCCTGATCCCGGCGGACCGGCGCCGGTCCCGGTCGGCGAGCAGGTCCGCCACGGCGTCGGCAATGGCGGTGACATGACCCGGGGACACCAGGATCCCGGTATCGGAATCGACCATCTCGGGGATCCCGCCGGCGGTGGTGGCCACAACCGGCAATCCGGCCGCCATGGCTTCGGCGACCACCGTGGGGAGTGCTTCGGTGTGGCTGGGGAGGAGGAACAGGTCGACGGCGGCCAGCAGGTGTGCCACGTCACTCCGATGACCGGTGAACGTGACGAAGCCGTCGAGGCCGAGGCGACCGGCGTGACGTTGGAGTTCCTCCCGATGGGGGCCGTCTCCAACGATGAGGTAGTGGGCGGCGGGAACCCGTTCCAGCACCCGTGGGAGTGCTTCGAGGGCGTCCTGAATCCCCTTCGGTTCGCGGAGCACCGCCACGGTCCCCACCACGGGTGTGGCACGATCGATGCCCAACTCGGTCCGGATGCTTTCACGGAGAGCCGGGTCGGGGGCGAAGTGGCTGGTCTCGATCCCATTGTGGATGGTCGTCACCAGGTCTTGCGGGAGACCGAGGTGGGCAATGGCGTGGCGGCGGGCATCTTCCGATACCGCAATCACCCGGTCGGCGAAGCGCCGCAGGATGGTGGCGGCCAGACGGTGCCGCCCCGACTCTCGGAATCCGCCCTCCGGGGCGTCGAGGGTGTGCAGGGTGCTGACGCTGGGGATCCTGCGCCGGTGTGCGGCCACCGTTCCCAGGATGTTGGCGAACTGGAGTTGGGTGTGCACCACGTGGGGTCGGGCGGCGTCCACGGCCTTTGCCACCCGGTGATACGCGCTCGGCTGGCGAAGTCGAGCGATGCCGAGATCGTCGACCGAGAACCCGGCCTCACGGATCCGATCGGCGACCGGGTTCCCCCCCTTGTCCTGCAGGGCGACCACCTCGGGTTGGATGCCGAGCCGGGCGAGGTGAGGGAGGTAGCCGGCCAGGAGGTGCTCGGCGCCCCCGTGCCCCAGGGAATCGATGAGGTACAGCACCCGGAGGCTCATACCGCTTCCTCCCGATCGGGAACCAGGCGGCCCAGCCCCGCCCAGCGGGCGATCCGAGCCACCGCATCGCGGTCCACCCGATACAGCGCGATCCCGTAGGCGGTGGCGCCTGCCAGGGAGGCGGCGACCAGCGAAGTGAGGGCGCCGGCCGGCCCCGTGGCCCACAGAGCGACGAGCGCGGCCACCGTCAGCGCCGCCCCGGCCTGGAAGGAGGGGAGCAGTTCTCGCCCGATGTCCCGGAACGAGATCGCCACGAAGTGCCTGGCCACGAGCAGTCGGATGGCGGTGTCGAGCAACGCCACCGCCGTGCGGGCCCAGGCGACGGCGATGAGCCCATGGGGCGCCGCCAGGATGAGCGCCGGAGCCAGGACCACCAGATCCAGCGTGCCGAGCTTGGCGAGGATGTCGGGTCGCCCGATCGCCTTGTAGACGTCCCCGACGTTGTAGCCGATGGAGGTGACCAACGTGAAGAGCGCCATGATCCGCAGTACCGGGATCGCCGCTTCCCACTGAGTTCCGAATATCGCCCGCACCGCCGGGTCTGCAGTGATGAGCAGTCCGAGACAGAGCGGCACCACGATGATCTGCGAATACCTGACGGTGGCGAGGAAGCTCTTGCGGATCAGGTCGGGGAACCTCTGGATGCTGGCGAAGAAGGGGAAGATCGCCCCGGCGAGAACCCTCCAGATCGAGTGGATGAGCAACTCGGGGAGGCGGTAGGCCAGGGTGTAGACGCCGAGGGCGGTGTCGCCGAGCACCTTGCCGATGACGACGTAGTCGAGACTCAGCCAGACCGCGTGCTGGATGTCGTGAACGACCATCGGGACGCCGAAGCCCAGCAGGGGACGTACCAGCCTCCGGTGGAACTCCCAGCGGGGACGCCAGTCGACGACCATCCACGAGAGCACCGCCGCCACCAGCACGCTGGCGAGCTGGCCCCAAACCAGAGCCCAGACCCCATAGCCGAGCGCGGCCGCGACGATCGACACGATTCCCTTGACGATGGCTCGACCCAGGTCGGGGATCAGCTTGCGACGGAAGTCGAGGTTCCTCTTCAACAGAACGATGTGGATCGAGCCCAGCGCTTCGAGGACGAAGGTCATCGCCAGGACCCGCAGGATCGGCACGACGAGGGGCTCGTCGAAGAAGGCCGCCACGAGAGGCGCGGCCAGCATGGTGGCGCCGGTCAGCACGGCGCCGAGGATCAGGTTCAAGGTGAAGACGGTCTGGGTCGACTCGGCGAGGTCGTCACGTCTCTGGATGATGGCGCTGCCCAGTCCGAGGTCTTTGAAGACGCCCAGATAGCCGAGTGCCAGGGTGGCGAAGCCGACGATGCCGAATTCGGCGGGCGTGAGGAGTCGGGCCAGAACCGCCATCGTGATGAGGACGAGCACCTTGCCGGAGGCGAATGACAGGTAGTTCCAGGCCACCGCGCGGGCCGCTTCACGCCCGAGTCCGACCCGATCGGGGGTGGTCTGGGGGGTCATCGCCTCGCCTCCTGCACCGAGGCCTGCTCGACGCGGGCGGCGAGCGTCGGGGTCGCCATGGAGACGCCGATGAGCAGCCAGAAGAAGCGGGCGAAGGCCATGTGGAGGAAGAGCGAGGTGACCAGGTAGCCGACGAGGGAGATGGCCAGCGCCCGGGTCATGGCGGCGGCATCGTCGTGGCCGGACCGACGGAACCGGCGGCCGGCCGTGGCGAGAGCGCCGAAGGCCCCGAGGATGATCGCGGCGAACGCCGTGACGCCGAGAATGCCGGTCTCGGCGGCGATCTCGGTGTAGAGACTGTGCGGCTCCCGGGCCTCACGGCGACGTTCCAGGCCTAGTTCCGAGGCGTATTCGAGGTAACGGTCCTCGTAGTTCCCAAGGCCGACGCCGGTCAAAGGGTCATCGAGGAACATGTGGATCCCGGCAATGACCTCCGAGGTTCGCCCCCGGATCGAGGCGTCCGTGCTCCCTTCGACCGTGCCGATCTGTGCCAAGGTCGTCATGCGCTCCACATACCCACCGGGCATCAACGGGACCGCCACGAAGGCGATCGCCGCGACGGCGGCGACCACCCACAACTTCGGTGGGTGGACGATGAGCAGGATGATGCCCACCACCACGAGGGCCAGGCCTGCCCCTCTCGAGAAAGTGAAGACGGCGGAGGCCGTTGTGAGTGCGGCCACTCCACCCGCCACCACCTTCAACAGGGTGCGGCGTTCCGTCACCATCCGTTCGACGGCGAGCGGCACCACCATCACGAGGAGCTGGCCGTAGAAGTTGGCGTCGCCTATCGGTCCCGAGATCCGCACATCGTCGGTCAGGTCGACGATGTTCATCACGGCCGACTGGCCGAACCCGAAGAAGTTGGTCGAGAAGGACTCCGTGAGGTACTGGAACACCGAGATGGACCCGAGAAAGCCTCCGCACCCCACGATGACCCATACGAATCCGCGCAGCGTCGACTTCTCAGCAACCAGAAGGCCGGCCACCAGGGCGACGACCATGTCCTTCAGGAGCACCTGCCCCTCGTTGAAGCCGGCCCCCGGGTTGGAGGCAAACAGCAGTGAGGCGACGCCGATCAGCAGCCAGATGGCCATCAATGCGGTGGCCCGGGCGGCACCCCCGGGCCGGGCACCTGTGGCGGCCCACCGCACCGCGATGCCGACGACCGCAATCGCGATCAGCGGCTGAAACAGAGAAGGAGCTCCGTGGAAGTCCGTGGCGATGTCGGCGACGCGGAGCACCGAGAACGCAGTGATGGCGTAGAGGGCCCCGTTCCCGTTCAGCACGACGACGGCGCAGCCGGCGACGGCAACGCTGCCCAGCAGTGGAAGGAGCGGATCGGGGCTCAGGAAGGCGGCCGCTCCGGCGGCGCCCCCGGCGAGGACGGCCGCTGCGGCCCAGGGGAGGGTCGTGCGGTCCCCGACCGGTGGCGCCTCCGGCGAGGCGCCGGCGTTCATCCCGCCCCCGCGGCGCGATTCCGGTGGAGCTCCATGGACGTGACGGTCCCGGGTTCGGCGCGTTCACCGTAGCTGTCGACCCGGCGGCGCATCCGGCCTTGCTTGCGGACCTTGGGAGCGCCCCACAGCAGCGCCAGGATCAGTCCACCGAGCAGGCCCAGCGCACCGGCCATCACCGCAGTCTGAGTGAGGGTGGGATTCGCCGGCATCGTGGGCAGCACCGGTGGGTCGAGCGGCACGATGTCGAAGAGTTGGTAGAGGTCGATGAATCGGGTTGAGGCGAGGTTGCCGGAAGTGTTGGTGAGCAGCACCACGATTTGAGGGCTGGGCCCGGTGACGCTGAGCTCGACCACGTTCGCCTCGGGGAGGACCACAGAGCGGAACTCGTACTCCTCGAGGCCGGCGAGATCGAGCCCCAGGGCTTCGGCGGCCTCCTGCTGCACCGCTTCGCTCACGAGGATCTCGGCGTATGTGCTCACGATCGCCCTGCTGCGGGGATCGTCGAGGGTGCGCACGCTCTCCGCCGTGTCGATGGTGGGATCCTGGCTGGGGGACACCACGTACGTCGCCGAGGTTTCGTAGACGGGCAGGGTCGTGCTGTTCATGAGCACTGCCACGCTGACCGCGGCAAGGACGCCGAGGGCCACGAAATACCAGGCCTTCTGGATGGAACGAAGGGCGGTCGACAGGTCCATCATCGGCTCCTTAGGCAGCACCGCGCCTCGACAGCACGGCAGGGATGGTTCGGATCAGGATCTGGAGGTCGAGGCTCATGGTGCGGCGCTGGATGTAGGCGATGTCGAGCCGGCTGCGATCGTCGAATAGGGTGGCGGCTCGGCCGTGAAGCTGCCACAGACCGGTGATGCCGGGCTTCACGTCGAGCCGTTCGGTCTGCCACAGGAGGTGGTTGTCGGGGCTCACGCTGGTGGGTCGCGGTCCGACCAGGCTCATGGTGCCCCTGAGGACGTCGAGGAGCTGGGGGAGTTCGTCGAGGCTCGTCTTGCGGAGGAAGCGGCCGGGGCGGGTCACTCGGGGATCGACGGTGATCTTGAAGTCGGGCCACTCCAGTTCGTTGAGATGCCAGAGATCTTCCTTGCGCTCCTCGGCATCGGGAACCATGGTGCGGAATTTGTGCATGGCGAATGGGTGCCCCCCGACCCCGGATCGGTGTTGGGCGAAGAAGACGGGGGAGCGGGGATCGTCGAGTTTGACGGCAGCGGCACATAGCACCAGTACCGGGACCCACAGCGGGGCGGCCGCCAACACCAGGAACAGGTCGAACGCTCGTTTGGCGGCCCGGTAGGCGTTGCCCTTGAGAAGCGCGTGTTGGGGCCTGATCCGGTCGACCCATTGGTGTCCGGACCACAGCAGGGGGTGGATGGCCGGGGCGGTCATGCCGGCTCCCCCTCCAGATCGGGTGCGACGTTCTCCCCGTTCAGATCCGGTACGGCCTGTAGGGTCGGGCGGCCCTCGATGGGGGTGAGCCTGTCCTCGGCTCGCGCTACGAGTTGCTCGAAGGTGAGCGCATGGGTGGGGAATGCTGCGGACCCGGCCGTGAACCCGAGGCGGAGACGACGGGTCGATTCCCGGATCCGATTGACCAGCAGCGCCGTACCCTCGGTTGTGGTCTCCGGACTGAGGATGACGAGTCGGCCGGTCTCGGGATCTTCGAACAGGAGGTCGGAGCGGCGGAGCTGGTCGGCGACGGCTCGGGCGAAGCGGCTCTTCACGTAGCGGGTGCGCAGTGCTCGCTCAACCTCCTCACCGGACCTTTCGATGGCGAGCTCGACGGAGTCGGGATCGGGGACGATGACGGTCACGGAGAGCGCCCGATCGTGGCGGCGGCTCCGCGCCATCTCGGCGTGGATCTCATTGGCGGCCTTGGGGCCGTCGAGGGCCAGGGCGGGGGACTCTCCAAAGGCCACCGAGGCCAAGGTGTCGTCGATGCTCTCGAGGCCGGTCGCGATGCTGTGGGCGAGGACGGCGGCCAGCACGACGAAGGCGAGCTCGGTCAGGGCGTCGTAGGGCTCGATGGCCTCGATCGACCGACCCGAGGCGACGCCGACGGCGACCCAGGCGAAGGCGGCGAGGACGGCCGGGACCCACCCCTTCGCCCGGCGCAGCGACCGCAAGGCAAAGGCCCCGAACACGACGCCCGCCGTGATCAGGTAGGCGTAGGAGTCGATGGCCTCGGCGCCGGAGTGGGCGAGGCCGATCCGGTCGAGGATCACCGTTCCCGCGAACAGCGCCAGTAGCGCCATGAGGGGTCGGCGGACATTCGTCACGGCATGCCTCCCTGAGGGAGCCTTCTAACCACTATTAGTGGCAGATTATCCCGAAAATAGGGCAACTTCAACACTCTCTGTAGTATCGTGCGGCCTGGTGCGGTAGCCGCTCCCTGGTGGATTCGGCGGTCCCGAGGCCCTTCTTGATGGATATCTCGGGGTCGTGCGGGCCCGGTACCATCGGTCCGTGGCGACGACGATTCGTTCCGTGCTCGACGCGCTCGCGGTGCGGTTCCCGCCGGGGAAGGCGGCCGGCTGGGATCCGGTCGGCCTGCAGCTGGGCGATCCGGCCGGTCCGGTGCGAACCGCCGCAGTGTGTCACGAGGTGACCGAATCGGTCGCCCGGTCACTGGAGGCCGATCCCCCGGATCTGGTGGTGGCCTATCACCCGCTGCTCTTTCGGCCCGCGACGACGCTCGTGAGCGGCACCGACGCCCCGGGACGAGCCTTCCGCTTGATACGGCTCGGGGTCGCGGTGGCAGTGGTGCACACCGCCTTCGACGTCGCTCGGGGCGGCGCCGCCGATGCCCTGGCGGCCGCTTTCGGCCTCGACGGGCCTCGCCCATTCGGCCCGCTGTGGGGCCCCGAATCCCACAAGATCGTGACCTTCGTGCCCCCCGCGGCGGCAGACGACGTCGCCGGCGCCATGGGGTCGGCAGGCGCAGGCGTCATCGGCAACTACCGCCACTGCTCCTACAGGGTGCAGGGCGAGGGCGCTTTCTTCGCCGACGAGACCGCCACCCCGGCACTCGGCGATGCCGGGTCCCACAACACAGCGCAGGAGATGCGCCTCGAGATGTCGGTCGCGGCCTCTCGTCTCGATGCGGCCGTCGCAGCCCTCGTGGCGGCTCATCCCTATGAGGAGCCGGCCTACGACGTGTACGAGCGTCGCGGCGACGCCGGCCTGGTGGGTCGGGTCGGTGCGGTGCCTCCCATTCCCCTCGGCGATCTCGCCCGCCGGGCGGCCGAGATCCGGGGAGGGGTCGTGCGCCGGGCCGGTGACCTCGACCGTCCGGTGTCGCGCCTCGCCGTGGTGCCCGGCTCGGGTGGTGAGTTCCTGAGCCAGGCGGCGGCGGTCGGGGCCGATGCAGTGGTCACCGGAGACGTGAGCCATCACCGGGCCCGGGAGGCCCTCGACCGGGGCATGGCGGTGGTCGATCCCGGCCACGCGGCGACGGAGCGGCCCGGCGTCGAGAGGCTGTACGCTGCGGTCGGCGAGATCGTGCCGGCGGTGCGCGATCTCGGTGTCGACGACCCATGGAGCGGCGTCTGATGGAGGAGTTCACCAGCCTCGAGGACCTCCTCGATCTCCAGGTCGTAGACCTGGAGATCGACCGCTTGCTCGATCGGCGTCAGGATCTCGATGAGCTCGAGAACTACCGGGCCGCTCACGAACGGCTCACCGAGGTCGAACGGGAGCTGGCCGAGGCCAAAGAACGGCTCCGCGACCTCGACCTCGGGATCGACAAGGCCGAGGGGGAGTTGCAGCTCGGTGAGGACAAGCTCAACCGCGAGGAGCAGCGCCTCTTCGCCGGAGGCCTGAGCGCCCGAGAGGCCGATCATCTCCGGCAGGAGGTCGAGATGCTTGGTCGCCAGAACGGTGGGCTCGAAGATCAAACCCTGGCTTTGATGGAGGAACGCGAGACCGTCCAGAGCGAAGCGGCAACTCTCGAGGAACAGCGGGTGACCGCGCAGGCGAAGAAGGATCGGCTCGAAGGCACCATCAAGGAACTGTGGCGGGAGATCGACGACGAGGTCGCCCGCCAGGAAGAGAAGAAGCGGGGCATCATGCCGCTGATCCCGACCGAGCTTCTCGAGCTCTACGAGCAGTTGCGGCCCACCAAGGAGGGTGTGGCGGTGGGCCGACTCGCCGAGGGCATCTGCGGTGGTTGTCACCTGGCCCTGTCGGCCGCCGAGCAAACCGAGGTCTTGCGCAACGACCCGCCCCGGTGCCTCCACTGCCGCCGAATCCTCGTCCCCCAATGAGTGGCGGCTACGCCCTCTACTGCGATGGCGCGTCGCGGGGCAACCCGGGCCCGGCGGCGCTCGGCGCCGTGCTGTACGGCCCGGCAGGCGAGGTGGCTGCGGAGCTCTCGGAAGCGATCGGCGAGACGACCAACAACGTCGCCGAGTATCGGGCCCTGGTCGCCGGATTGGAGAAGGCGGTGGAGTTGGGTGTGGAGGCGCTCTTCGTTCGACTCGACAGCCAACTCCTGGTGCGCCAGATCACCGGGGAGTACCGCGTCAAGGCGACCGGCCTGAAGCCGTGGCACCGGCGTGCCGTGGCACTGTTGGGAAGGATCCCTACGGTGCGCATAGAGCACATCCCCCGAGAGGAGAACACGGTCGCCGACGGCCTGGCCAACGCCGCTCTCGATCGATGATCCTCTGGCACCTCGGGATGACGACCCTGGTGGTGCGCTACGTGTTTCGCGACCCGGCAATGGACCTTCGCTGGGTGATGCTGGGCTCGGTGCTCCCCGACCTGATCGACAAGCCCATCGGGTCGATGCTGTTCCATTCGACGTTCGGGTCAGACCGGCTCTTCGCTCACGCCCTCGTCTTCCCCGTTCTGGCCCTGATCGGGGTGCTCGTGCTCACCCGGCGGGGAGGGGTGCGCAAGGCATGGATGGGCCTCGTCATCGGGTCGCTCCTGCATCTCGTACTCGACGGAGCGTGGAGCGATCCGGAAGCGTTCTGGTGGCCGCTCTTCGGGTGGGACTTCCCGGAGCGGGCGGCGTCGTCGCTCGGGCCGCTCCTCGAGAGGACGCTCACCGATCCGTGGATCTGGGCCGGGGAGGCGGTCGGCCTGGCCTATCTCGCGGTGCTGGCCACTCGGTGGCTTGCCACCCCGGCTCGGCGGGCGGCGTTCCTTCGCACGGGGACCATCGAATTGAGAGGGCCCTAGGCGGCGACGGCACCCCGGGCCCTCCGCATCATGCGGAAGGCCACGATCACCAGCAGACCGGCGAACATGCGGCGCAGCACCGGAGCGTCGAGGGTCAGCGCCGCCTGTGCGCCCCCCAGCCCGCCGAGAAGACCCCCGGCGGCAAGTAGTCCCGCCGTTCCCCATTCGACCCGGCCGGCCCGGCCGTGGACGACCGTGGCCATCACCGCAGTCGGGACGATGACGGCCAGCGATGTTCCCTGGGCGAGGTGCTGCTCGAACCCGAAGAGGGTGACCAGCGCCGGAACGAACACGACACCGCCGCCTATGCCCAGGAGAGCGGCGGCACTTCCGGCCACGAGACCGATCACGAACAGCCCGGCAACGCCGATCGGACCGACATCCACGGCCGATGAGGCTTCCAGGGTGCCGCCACCGGTCGGGCCCTCGAGGGCGAGGCGCCCCGCCGCCGCCAGCACGAGCACCAGGAAGGCCCGGGCCAGCCATGCGTCGGAGAGGACGCCCAAGAGCCGGGCTCCGGCGTAGGCACCGGCGATGGCCCCGATGACCAGGAACCCGGCGGTGTCCCAATCGACCCGATGGTCGAGCGCCAATCGGGTGGTCGCCGCTGCAGCGGCCACGATGATGACCGCCAGCGAGGTGGCGTGAGCTCGATGTTGGGCAAAGCCCATCGCAAGGACCATCCCCGGAACCATGATCAGCCCGCCGCCGACCCCGAACAGGCCGCCGAAGAAGCCGGCGGCCACACCCAACGCCAGGGCCCGACCGATGCGCACGGAGCGATGGTAGGGCGGGTTCACCGA